>NZ_JBIARL010000017.1:0-194916 GCF_042889835.1 Streptomyces sp. NPDC002463 | reverse complement strand
GGCGCATCTTCCGCAAAGCCCGCTGCAGCCCCAACCGCATGACGGCCATCGCCGCCGCCGTCCTCACTCTGGAGCGTCAACGCTGAAAATCCTCAGTGCCACCTGCCCAAGTCGGGATGGGGGATGCTGAATCTGTCCGGGGGTGTCGTCACCGCCGGCAAGGAGTGGACGGATGACGGCAGTGTGTACGAGGTTCACTCCCTCAAGCGACGCGCAGCCACCGCGACGCGTCCTGTCCCGATCCCGCCGCAGTTCGTCCGCATGCTTACCGCCCACATAGAGAGGTTCGGCGTGGAGCCGGACGGCCGCCTGTTCCGGAACCGGGAAGGGAACTATGTGGAGGCATCGGCCTACGGCCTGACGTGGGCGCGGGCCAGGAAGCATGCTTTGACGCGCATGGAGCTTGCCTCAGGCCTGGCCAAGCGGCCGTATGACCTCCGCCATGCCGGCATCTCCTTCTGGCTGTACTCCGGTGTGGATCCGGCCGAATGCGCTCGCAGAGCCGGTCAGAGCATCGAGGTCCTCTTCCGCTTCTACGCCAAGTTCCTGGACGGCGTTCGAGAGCAGGCGAACCGTCTCATCGAGCAGTCCATGGAGGAATGGGACCGTGTCAGCCGGGGTGTCACCCCCTCAGCCGGACCGGACTTGGACCGGAAATAGACCGGAAGAGCTGGTCAGGAGTGGGATGGCAGTGGGAGAAACTGGGAGTTACACCGCATAACCTATCTCGCGCTGGCCGACGCGACCGGTGGGCGCCTGCCTGGGTAAAAGCCCAGGTCAGGCGCCCTTTCTTGTGCCCCTAGAAGAAGCCGAGCTTCTTCGGCGAGTACGACACGAGAAGATTCTTCGTCTGCTGGTGGTACAGGCGAGCCGTCCTGCCGGCCGGCAGAAACGGTGATTCGGTACGCCATCGGCAGAGAACCGGACCACGTAGGGGCCGGATCTTGGTGAGGAGTAGTGAAGAGGCGGGCGGTGCCGAGTCGCTTGGCGCACGGGAGCGCGCCTCCTGAACGGCGCGACACGCGCCCGGAAAAGCCGACGCTCGACTGCCGTGCGGGATTCGCGTGCGTCAGGCGTGCTGCACGCACTCCCCTCTCGCGACAGGGTTCTGGCCTGGGGTCGTGCTCCTCGCGCCGTGACCAGGCGGGCCGGCGCGCTCGTGAAGACCACCCCGTAAATGTGGAGGAGGTCGGGGAAGTCCGTGAGTCTTCCGTCGGCGAATCGCGCGCGGAATCGGGTCGGAAGGCCTGCCGCAGTGACCCGACTCACCAGTAACCCCAGTATGACCAGCGGAAACGTAGATCTGCCCGGCTTGGTGCACGGCCCGTGGTGTGTTCGAACGACCGGGGTATGGTCGGCCGCGTTCGCCTGACCGGGTGAATGGGGAAGACGAAAGACCGACCGCAGACGTTCGAGGCGAGGCAGACCGATGGAAGTTCCGGCCACCGCTTCGGCCGACGGCGACCGGGCCG
Source organism: Streptomyces sp. NPDC002463 (assembly GCF_042889835.1). Classification (NCBI taxonomy): domain Bacteria; kingdom Bacillati; phylum Actinomycetota; class Actinomycetes; order Kitasatosporales; family Streptomycetaceae; genus Streptomyces; species Streptomyces sp. NPDC002463. The sequence continues at coordinate 193,444 of NZ_JBIARL010000017.1, read as the reverse complement.
ATGGGAGAGTGGGCAACGGAGGTTGGTTCACGCGGAGCCCGGGCGGGGTCACCTCCACACCCACACCCCCGAACGGCCAGGGGCACGGCCCCCGATCCGTACCGCCGAACGGCCACGAGCCCGTGTCCCGCTCCGTACCGCCGCAGCGGGTGCACTCGGAGCCGCGCGGCGTGGACACGGACACGTCCGACACGGCGCTGCTGCGCCGGACGATGGCCGAGATCGAGCCGATCGCCGACACGGTCACCTCGTACTTCTACGCACTGCTCTTCCTCCGCCATCCCGCCCTCCGGGCTCTCTTCCCCGCGGCCATGGACACTCAGCGCGACCGGCTCTTCAAAGCGCTGCTCACCGCCGCCACCCACGCCGACGACCCCGTCACCCTGACCGCGTACCTGACCCACCTCGGCCGGGGCCACCGCAAGTACGGCACCCGCCCCGAGCACTATCCGGCCGTCGGCGAGGCCCTGATCGGCGCCCTCGCCCGTTACGCGCCGTCGACCTGGGGGCCCAGGGCCGAAGGCGCCTGGGTCAGCGCCTACACGACGATCTCCCAGATCATGATCGACGCGGCCACCGCGGACGAGCTGCGCGCGCCTGCCTGGTGGCAGGCGGAGGTGGTCGCGCACGACATGCGTACGAACGACATCGCGGTCGTCACGGTCCGGCCCGAGCAGCCGTACCCCTTCCTCGCCGGGCAGTACACCGCCCTGGAGACGCCCTGGTGGCCGCGGGTGTGGAGGCACTACTCCTTCGCCTCGGCCCCGCGCTCCGACGGCCTGCTCTCCTTCCACGTCAAGGCCGTACCGGCGGGCTGGGTCTCCAACGCCCTCGTCCACCGCGCCCGTCCCGGAGACGTCGTCCGACTCGGTCCCCCCACCGGTTCCATGACGGTCGACCACACCACCGACAACGGGCTGCTCTGCCTCGGCGGCGGTACCGGAATCGCGCCCATCAGGGCCCTGGTGGAGGACGTGGTGCAGCACGGCCGGCACCGCTCCGTCGACGTGTTCTACGGTGCCCGCCGCAACGACGACCTGTACGACTTCGACACCCTGCTGCGGCTGCAGCAGTCGCACTCCTGGCTCTCGGTCAGGCCGGTCGTCGACGGCGGTCCCGTCGGCCTGTCCGGCGGACTCCCCGAGGCGGTACGCGAGTACGGCTCGTGGCACACCCACGACGTGTACCTGTCCGGCCCGCCCGGCATGATCCGACGCGGCGTCGACACCCTGCTCGGCATGGGCGTCCCTTCCCGCCGCATACGGCACGACTCCATCGAGGGACTGGTCGGGGCAACGACGTGAGCACTTTCGAGAGCGCTGTCGAACAGGCGGCTCCCCTGCGCACCACTCGCCCAGGCAGTGACGGCGAACACCTGGTCCAGCAGCGCATGGGCACCACGGAGCGCGCCGACCGTTTCTACGCCGAGCAGGTCCTCGATCGACTCAATCCGCGGATGCGGGAGTTCGTGGCCCGGCAGGAGATGTTCTTCCTCGCCACCGCCGACCGGCACGGCGAGTGCGACAACACCTTCCGGGCCGGCCCGCCCGGCTTCCTCCATGTCCTGGACGACATGACGCTCGCCTACCCCGAGTACCGGGGCAACGGCGTCCATGCCAGCCTGGGCAACATCGAGGAGAACCCGCACGTCGGAGTGCTCATGGTGGACTTCCTCCGCGACCGCATCGGGCTCCACGTCAACGGCAGGGCCGGGATCGTGTCCGACGAGGACATGCGCCAGGCCCACGCCACGCTCGCGATCGACCCCGTGCCCGGCCGACGGGCCCGCACATGGGTGGTGATCACGGTGGAGGAGGCGTACATCCACTGCGCCAAGCACATCCCGCACCTGCAGAAGGCCCCCGCGCGCGGCACAGGCCGCTCCTGGGGAACGGACGACGTCAGACGCAAGGGCGGAGACTTCTTCGGAGCGGCCACCGACGCACCGGAGCGGGGCCCGTTCCTGCCGCCGCCCCGCGCGACGGCGGCGACTTGGCAGGCCGAAGCGGAACGGGCCCTCGCGAGGGCGGCGCGGCGCACCCCCGGCACGGGCACGGGCGGTGCCGGGACGCAGGGCTTCAGCGGCTGGTTCAGCAGAAGCACCCCGGCCTGACCTCCGCCGGTGACGCCGGCCCGATCACGTGCGAGGCCGCGAAGACCCGGAGTCCTGCGTGGTGTCGGCCTCCCCTTCCCGGGGCCGCTCCGCGAGGCCCGGTGCGGAGCTCCAGGAAGTGATCCCGGCCTGGCCAGGCGCAGTCGGCCGCCCCCGCGTGCTGCCGCTGAGCTCGTAGGAGGCGCAGCGATTTCGAGTCCCGCTGTCCCTTGAGCTCAGGGGCAGGCGACCCTCAGGCGGGTAACGTCACTCGCATGCCCCCGCACGCACCGCGCTGCCGCGCGGACCGACGAGCACGGGGGCGCCGTGCCCGTCGGACGGCACAGCAAGCGGTGCCTCCGGAACCGGGTGAGACGGAGAGTCGTCACCCTGGTCTTCTCGCGACGGACGCCGGGCCCGGTGCCGCTCTACAGGAGTGGCTGCGCGGGTGCCGGACCGAGCGTGGTGGTGCCGGCCGTGCGGTGGCCGAGGCCCGTGCGGTACGCGTCGAGGGCCGCTTCCACCCGGCCGGTGCGGCACAGCAGGTCGCCGAGGAGCCGACACAGGTCGGCGAGGTCGCCCGCGGCGCCCGCCCGTTCCAGGAGGCCCAGTGCACGGACGTAGTGTTCCTCGGCCGCCTCGGTGCGGTGGGCATCCTCGGCGATGATGCCCAGCAGCCGGTGGGCGGCGGCCGCGTGGACCGCGCCGCGTTCCGAGGAGAGGCCATCGAGCACCTCCCGGAGGAGGTTCGACGCCTCCTCGGACTCGCCGCGCCGGTGCAGCACGTCGGCGAGTTCGACGGCGACCTGACTGCTGTAGAGGGTGGCGCGGTGGGAGGTGAGCATGGCCAGGGCGGCACGCAACTCCTCCTCGGCGCTGGAGAGTTCGCCGTTCTGGGCGTACACGTACCCCCGCATCCAGCGGCAGTTGGCGAGCTCCGTACGGATCTTCAGCTGGTGGTACATCTCGGCGGCCTTGGCGAGCGAGGCGTCGGCTTCGGCGACCCTGCCCTCGGCGAGCAAGGTGCGGGCGACCGAGCGGTGCATCCGCGCGATCAGCGCCGGGTCCCCGGCCTGGGGGGCGAGGGCGAGCGCCAGCTCTGCGGCCTGGGCGGCGCGGGCCTGCGCGCCCATGTCCATGTAGGGGCTGATCAGGGCGGTGTGGAGCAGGAGCAGGGCGTCGGGGTCGTGCAGTCCGGCGCGGTTGATCTCGTCGAGCGTGGACTCCAGGAGGTAGACGGCGTAGCGGAGTTCGCCGGCCAGGTAGTGGGTGACGGCGCGGCCGCGTCGGGCCGGGACGCGGGCGGGCAGTGAGGCCTCGGCCAGGGCATGTTCGGCGTGCTCGAAGTGCTCGCGGGCGGCCGTGAGGTCGCCGGTGTCGAGACCGCATTCGCCCAGTCCGAGCAGCGCGGTGGCCTGTTCCTCGACGAGCCCGTGCGTCACGGCCTCCGCGAGCAGCTCGGCGTACTGGAGGGAGGCCTGTTCGGCCTCGCCGTCTGCGAGGACGCGTTGCGCCTCGGTGAGCCGGAGCCGCAGGTCGGTGGCGAGGTGGGCGGGCCGTCCGGTGGCGAGTTCCTCGAAGGCGACGCCGAGCCGGTCGGCGACATGGTGCAGTGCCTCGTCGGAGGGGCGCACCCGGCCGGCCTCGAGCGTGGAGATGTAGGCGGGCGTGTAGGAGGGCTCGGCCAGCTGTCGCTGTGTCAGCCCGCGCTCGTGCCGCAGCCGCTGCACCCTTCGGCCGATGGTCTCGGGGGCGTCCCGCTTCGCCATGCGCTCCATCATGCCAGTGCCTCCCCTTGCCACTGCCGGTGAGAGCGCGGCCGTGACGGCTTCCACGTTGCTCGCTCACCTTGCTCGTCCCGCCCGGGGCCTTGTCTCCCCGAATCTCAACCCTCTAACTTAAGCGGCCAGTTAAGCACAGTTAAGTCATTGCTTGAGAGAGGTCGTCGTGCCCAGACACGGATCTACCCGCACCCGCTGGATCGTCTCCGTCGGTGCCGCTGCCACTGTCGCCGCCCTGCTCGCCGGCGCGAACGCGGCCGGCGCGGAGCCCGTCTCCGTCGCCGGCTCCGGCACGGCGGTGACGCACGAGGTCGAATACTTCGACGGCCCCGGAGCCGAGCCCCGGCACAAGAGGGTCCCGGCCCAGGCCCCGGCGAGGGTCACCGGCCACCGGTCGGCGACCGCGCCCGCCCCGACCGCCGCCGCGGTCACGCCCGTCCAGGAGACCGGGCCGGTCTCCGGGCGGCTCGACCTGGTCGTCATGGGTGACGGCTACACCGCCGGGCAGCAGGCCGACTTCCATGCGGACGCGCAGGCCACACTCGACGCGGTCTTCGCCATCGAGCCGTACGCCAGTTACCGCGGCCTGTTCAACATCTGGCTGGTGGACGCTGCCTCCGCCGAGTCCGGCGTCTCCGGCGACCCGACCGCAGGGGTCGTGAAGAACACGGCCCTCAGCTCCTACTTCTTCTGCGAGGACACGGAGCGGCTCCTCTGCGTCGACACGTCGAAGGTCACCACCTACGCCGATCAGGCGCCCGCCTCCGACATCGTCTTCGTCATCGCCAACTCCACCAAATACGGCGGCGCGGGCTACAGCTTCTCCACCCCGCCGGCCGGGGCGTCGTACCACGGCGTCGCGACCATGTCCTCCGACAACCCGCAGTCGTACCTCATAGGCGCCCATGAACTCGGCCACTCGATAGGCCTGCTGGCCGACGAGTACCAGTACGCCGGCTACGGCGCCTACCCGTACCCCTCGTCCGACAGCGCCAACATCTCCGTCACCGCCGACCTCGGCACGGGCAAGTGGTACCGCTGGCTGGGCGAGCAGGACCCGACCGGCTCCGTGATCGGCACCTACGAGGGCGGCGACTACTACGAGACGGGCGTCTACCGCCCGACCGGCACCTCCCTCATGCGGACCCTGGCCGCCACGCAGTTCAACCACGTCGGACGCGAGGCGATGATCAAGGGCTTCTACACCTACGCGGACGCCGTGACCTCGACCGTGCCGACCGGGACGAGGGTCCGCGCGACCCAGGCGCTCAGCGTCCAGCTCGCCCCGGTGTCCGGCCTGGCGAGCCCGGTCCTGACCTGGTACGTCGATGGGAAGCAGGTCACCCGGGCTACCGGCGACCTGTCGGTGACCCCCGCCGAACTCGGCGCGGTCCGCAGCGGCCAGCGGGTCACGGCCACGGTCACCGACATCACGGCGGCCGTCCGCGACCCCGGGGTCCGCGCGGCGACGAGCAACTCGCTGACCTGGCGTGTGCGCTGACGATCCCTGAAACAGGGACGGCGGCAGGGGACGCAGGGATGGCGGCCGGGCGCGAGAGCCCGGCCGCCCTCGCATGTGCGGCCGGCCGTAGTACCGGCAATCCGGCTCGTCGGGGGTCGGCGAACAGCTCGCCGTGGAGGGCCTGGTCCGGAACGGTCCGGAGCTCGGAACGGTGGGCCCGGGGAAACCAAGAATCCGGTACCGAGTGTTAACGCTCACAATCTTCGGGTCGACGGCTCCTTGGCGGGTCGCCGTAACGGGTCCGCGGACAGCGGGGGAAGGCTTGAGTCGGTGGAGGTCGTATGGCCTGCTCCGAGGGGCAGGGCGCTCTCGACAACTGCGTGCTGCTCCCGACGTCAGGGTGTTCCCGCGCTCCGCAGCCGACCCACTCCTGCGCATCAAGAACGAGTAACGGCCGCACGAACCCTTGAGTTACAAGTCTGTTAGCGCTCACAATGTGTCGCGTTCGTCAGCTCACCGGTCGCCGGGGGGCCGACACCTCACTCTGTCTCCGCCCGGTTCAACCACCGCTGCGCACACATGCCTTCGCCGGGCCCATCTCCTTCAGAGCTCCGCCTGGTACGACGCACGTCCCGAGAGGAACCACGACATGGCCCACAGAGCCCTCCGCATCATCGTCGCCGCCGCCCTGGCCGGTGGTGTGCTGACCGCCTGCACCACCGAGCCCGTGACCACCGGCACCACAGGCGGCACCGGAAAGGGCTCCTCCGACGGAAAGCTGGTACTCGGGTTCGCCCAGGTAGGAGCCGAGAGCGGCTGGCGCACCGCCAACACCAAGTCCGTACGCGAGGCGGCCGAGAAGGCCGGCATCACGCTGAAGTTCTCCGACGCGCAGCAGAAGCAGGAGAACCAGATCAAGGCGATCCGCACCTTCATCCAACAGAAGGTGGACGTCATCGCCTTCTCGCCGGTGGTGGAGTCCGGCTGGGACACCGTCCTGAAGGAGGCCAAGAACGCCGGCATCCCGGTGATCCTCACCGACCGCGCGGTCGACTCGCAGGACACCTCCCTCTACCGGACCTTCCTCGGCTCCGACTTCGTCAAGGAGGGACAGGAGGCCGGCAAGTGGCTCGTGAAGGAGTACGAGGGCACCTCCGCGCCGGTCAACCTCGTCGAACTCCAGGGCACCACCGGCTCCGCCCCCGCCAACGACCGCAAGGCCGGCTTCGCCGAGGTCATCAAGGGCGACCCCAAGTTCAAGGTCGTCGCCTCCCAGACCGGGGACTTCACCCGCGCCAAGGGCAAGGAGGTCATGCAGGCCTTCCTCAAGTCCCACGAGGACATCGACGTCCTGTACGCCCACAACGACGACATGGCCCTGGGCGCCATCCAGGCCATCGAGGAGGCGGGCAAGAAGCCGGGCGTCGACATCAAGGTGATCTCCGTCGACGGCATCAAGGACGCCTTCGTCGCCATGCAGGAGAAGAAGATCAACGTGGTGGTCGAGTGCAACCCGCTCCTCGGCGACCAGCTCATGGAACTCGCCAAGAAGGTCGCGGCGGGGGAGAGCGTCCCGCGACGGGTCGAGGTCAAGGAGGGCGTCTTCACCCAGGACCAGGCCGCGGCCGCCCTGCCCGGCCGCCAGTACTGACCTACCGCCCGCACCAGACCCGGAGGCGGCCCTCGCGCCGCCTCCGATCCCTCAGGAGAGGAGGGCGGATGGCAGCCCCACCCACCCCCCGCACACCCCCGCGCACCGACCGGACGGTGCTGGAGGCCCACGGCATCCGCAAGGCATTCCCCGGCGTCGTCGCCCTCGACGGTGTGGACCTGCGCCTCTTCCCGGGCGAGGTCCATGCGCTGATGGGCGAGAACGGCGCCGGCAAGTCGACCCTCATCAAGGTGCTCACCGGGGTCCACCCGCCCGACGCGGGAACGGTCTCCGTCGACGGCAGCCCCCAGCGGTTCGCCGAACCCCTGGAAGCACAGCACGCCGGAATCAGCACGGTCTACCAGGAGGTGAACCTGTGCCCCAACCTCTCGGTCGCCGAGAACATCCTCATCGGCCGTGAACCCCGACGCCTGGGACTGGTCCACTGGTCGGCCCTCCACAGGCGCGCGGCACAGCTCATCACCGAGCTGGAACTCGACCTCGACGTCCGCCGGCCGCTGAGCGTGCACTCCCTCGCCGTCCAGCAACTCGTGGCGATCGTACGCGCCGTGGACATTCAGGCGAAGGTGCTCGTCCTCGACGAGCCCACCTCCAGCCTCGACCGGGACGAAGTCGCCCAACTGTTCACCCTGGTGCGCCGCCTCAGGGACCGGGGGGTCGCGATCCTCTTCGTCACCCACTTCCTCGACCAGGTCTTCGACCTGTGCGACCGGGTGACCGTCCTGCGCAACGGCCGCCTCGAGGGCGAGTACCGGATCGACGAGCTGACCCCCGTCACCCTCGTACACCGCATGGTCGGCAGCGAACTTCGCACCCTCGACGAACTGGCCGAGACGTCCCACACCGGCACCGCGGCCACCTCCGAGTCCGCGGACGCCCCCTTCCTGAGCGCCCGCGGGCTCGCCCGGACCGGCTCCATCCAGCCGTACGACCTGGACATCCACCGCGGCGAGGTCATCGGCCTGGCCGGGCTCCTCGGCTCCGGACGCACCGAGGCGGCCCGGCTGCTCTTCGGCGCCGACCACACCGACGGAGGAGAGCTCCGGATCGACGGCGAACGCGCCGTCCTGCGCTCGCCACGCGCCGCGATCGCCCACAAGATCGCCTTCTGCTCGGAGAACCGCAAGGCGGAGGGCCTGATCGGCGAACTCACGGTCCGCGAGAACATCGTGCTCGCCCTCCAAGCCGCACGCGGCTGGACCAGACCCCTCTCCCGTACCCGGCAGGACGAGATCGCCGCCCGGTGGACCGAGGCCCTCGACATCCGCCCGGCCGACCCCGAGGCCCAGGTCCGCAACCTCAGCGGAGGCAACCAGCAGAAGGTGCTGCTCGCGCGGTGGCTGCTCACCGACCCCGAGCTGCTGATCCTGGACGAACCCACCCGGGGCATCGACATCGGCGCCAAGACGGAGATCCAGAGACTCGTCACCCGCCTTGCCGCAGAGGGCACCGCGGTCCTGTACATCTCCGCCGAACTCGAGGAAGTGCTGCGGCTGAGCCACAGGATCGGCGTGCTGCGCGACCACCGGCTCGTCGCCACCCTCCCCAACGACACGACTCTGACGCCCGACCGGATCCTGGGCACCATCGCGACCGGAGCCATCTCATGACACCACCCGACGACACGGGCGCCGGGGGGCGTCCCGCCCGGGCGCCCGGCGCCCGGCGGCTCACCGAACACCGCCTCTTCTGGCCCGCCGCCGTCCTGGCCGCCCTGCTGCTGGGCAACGTCGCGTTCACCCATGACTTCTTCGCCGTCCGCGTCCAGAACGGACACCTGTACGGCAGCCTGATCGACATCCTCCAGTTCGGCGCCCCCCTGATCCTGGTGTCGCTCGGCATGACGCTCGTCATCGCCACCCGGGGCATCGACCTCTCGGTCGGCTCGACGGTCGCCATCGCCGGCGCCCTCGCATGCGAACACATCGCCACCGCGAAGGACCCCGCAAGCCTGCCCACCGTGACGTCCGCGATCGCGCTGGCGGTCGGCGTGGCCGGCGCGATCGGACTGCTGAACGGCTTCCTCGTCGCCCGGCTCGGCGTCCAGCCCATCGTCGCCACCCTGGTCCTCATGGTCGCGGGGCGGGGCGTGGCCCAGCTGATCACCGACGGCCAGATCATCAGCGTGTCCAGCAGCGCCTACAAGATGATCGGCGGCGGCTACTGGCTCACCCTCCCCTTCGCCGTCCTGCTGGCCGCGGCCCTCGTCGCCGTCACCTCCCTCGTCACCCGGCGGACCGCGCTCGGCATGCTCATCGAATCGGTGGGCGGCAACCCGGTCGCGAGCCGACTCGTCGGCATCCGGGCCGGCGGGCTCCTGGTCATGGTCTACGTCGTCAGCGCCGTGTGCGCCGCGGTGGCCGGCCTGATGATCAGCTCCAACGTGTCCAGCGCCGACGGCAACAACGCGGGCCTGTGGATCGAGCTGGACGCGATCCTCGCCGTGGTCATCGGCGGCACCGCTCTCACGGGCGGCCGTTTCTCCCTCGGCGGGACGGTCCTGGGCGCGCTGATCATCCAGACCCTCTCGACCACGATCTACACCCTCGGCGTACCGCCGGAGACCACCCTCGTCTTCAAGGCCCTGGTCGTCATCGTCGTGTGTCTCGTCCAGTCGCCCGCGTTCCGCGCGCGACTCTCACGCCGCCGCCGACCGGCCGCCCCGGACCTGGCCCCCGCGGCCGGCGACGTGGGAGCCCGCCAGCAGGAGGTCCACCCGTGAGCACCACCCTCAGCTCCCTCACCAGGCCGCTCCACCGGTTCTCGGTACGGCATGCCACCCGCCTGCCGCTCATGGTGACGGGCACGCTGCTGATCGCGATGTTCTCGATCGGCTCCCTGCAGTACGAAGGCTTCTTCTCCGCGCAGGTCCTGCTCAACGTCCTGATCGACAACGGCTTCCTGCTCGTCGTGGCGATCGGCATGACGTTCGTCATCCTCACCGGCGGAATCGACCTGTCCGTCGGCTCCACGGTGGCCTTGTCGACCATGCTGACGGCCTGGCTCGTCGAACAGAACGGCGTGCCGCTCGCCCTGGCGGTGCCGGTGGTCCTGCTGGCGGGAGCAGGAGGCGGCGCCCTCATGGGCTGGGTGATCCACGCCTTCGAGATCCAGCCCTTCATCGTCACCCTCGCGGGCATGTTCCTCGCCCGCGGCCTCTGCTACATGATCAGCACCGAGTCCATCTCCCTCACCGACCCGACGACCACGCGGATCGCCCAGACCCGGGTGCTCCTGCCCGGGGGCCTCTTCGTCTCACCCGCCGTGGTCATCGCCCTGGTCGTGCTGGCGCTCGCCTTCGTCGTCCTGCACCACACCCGCTTCGGCCGCACCGTCTACGCCCTGGGCGGCAACGAGTCCTCGGCCCGTCTCATGGGTCTGCCCGTGGGACGCACCAAGGTCGCGGTGTACGCCGTGAGCGGTCTGTGCTCCGCCCTCGGCGGTCTGCTGCTGACCTTCTACATGCTGTCCGGCTACGCCCTGCACGCCGTCGGCATGGAACTCGACGCCATCGCGGCCGCCGTCATCGGAGGGACGCTGCTGACCGGGGGCTCCGGTTTCGTCCTGGGCACCGCCCTGGGCGTGATGGTCCTCGGTCTGATCCAGACCGTCATCAACTTCCAGGGCACGCTCAGCTCGTGGTGGACGCGCATCGTCATCGGCGGCCTGTTGTTCGTCTTCATCCTCCTCCAACGGCTCTTCGGCGGATCCCGCCCGGCGGGATGACCTCCCGGCCGAGCCCACCTGAGTACGACCGCGCCCGGAGAGGGGGCAGGGACTCCCTGCCCCCTCTCCTGGCGGTACCCCACTCCGGACAAGGAACTCCCATGAACCCGTCCTCCCGCCCTCCTTTCACCGGAGGCCCACCGGTCTGCCACCCCGGCACGGACTCCGGGCAACGATGGATCTTCGGCTTTCCCGACGGACTCACGGCGGAGGTGCACACCCGCGGCGCCCGGCTTCACGGGCTGTGGGTGCCGGACCGGCACGGCACCCCGGCCGACGTCGTCCTCGCTCCCCGCGATCCGGCTCAGACGGCCACCGCCGCCCGGTACTTCGGTGCCACCGTCGGCCGCTACGCCAACCGCATCGCACACGGCCGGTTCTCCCTGGACGGGAAGCCGTACCAGCTGACCACGCAGGAGGACGGCCACTCCCTGCACGGCGGAACCGACGGCTTCGACACCCGTCTCTGGGAAGCCGAGAGCGTGCACACCCCGGAGTGGACCGGCGTGCTCCTGCACCTCCGCAGCCCGGACGGCGACCAGGGGTTCCCGGGAAACCTGGACGTCACCGTCAGCTGTCTCATCGGGCGCGACAGCGAACTCTCCTTCTCCTGTGCCGCGGTCACCGACGCGACCACCCTGGTCAACCTGACCAACCACGCCTACTTCAACCTGGAGGGAGAAGGCGCCGGCGACATCCTCGACCATGAACTGGCCGTCGAGGCCACCCACTACACGCCGGTCGACGAGGATCTGATCCCTCACGGGGACCACCGCCCCGTCTCCGGCACCGCGTTCGACCTCCGCCGGCCGCTCAGGATCGCCGAGGCCCTGGCCCGCCCCGGCGTTGACGGCGGGTACGACCACAACTTCGTCCTGCGCCCGCACGGCGGCGAGACGCCGCGCCGGGCCGCCTTCCTCCACGCACCGGTCACCGGCCGCTGCATGGAGGTGCTGACCACGGAGCCCGGCCTGCAGGTCTATACCGCGGGGCAATTCGACGGAACAGTCCTCGGCAAGAGCGGTACGCCCTACCGGGCGGGCGCCGGCATCGCGCTGGAGACTCAGCACTTCCCCGACTCCCCGAACCGCCCCGGTGACCCGTCCCCGGTGCTGCGCCCCGGCGAGGAGTACCGGTCGAGGACGGTCCTGCGGTTCAGTACCCGCGACTGACCGCGTACGAACACGCCGACATGGCTGTGCCCGCCGGTGGAGGAACCGGCGGGCACAGCCATGTCCGGAGCGGCGTCAGGCGCCTGCCCTGCGCTTGTTCCACACGTCGAAGCCGACTGCCGCGAGCAGCACGAGGCCCTTGATGACCTGCTGCCAGTCGGTGCCCACCCCGACCAGGTTCATGCCGTTGTTGAGCACGCCGAGGACCAGGCCGCCGATGATGGCTCCCAGGACGGTCCCGACTCCACCGCTCATCGACGCCCCGCCGATGAACGCGGCGGCGATGGCCTCCAGTTCGAAGTTCACGCCCGCCTTCGGCGAGGCCGCGTTGAAGCGCGCCGCGAAGACGAGCCCGGCGAGCGCCGCGAGCATTCCCATGTTGAGGAACACCGCGAAGGTCACCTTCCTGTCCTTGACCCCGGACAGCTTCGCGGCGGGCAGGTTTCCGCCGATCGCGTACACGTGGCGGCCGATGACCGCGTTGCGCATCACGTAGCCGAAGCCGACCAGCAGCGCGGCCAGGATCAGGAGGACCACCGGGGCGCCCTTGTAGCTGGCGAGCAGCAGGGTCGTGACCAGGACCGCGGCGACCAGCGCCGTCACCTTCAGCGCGAACAGGCCCGTGGGGAGCGTCTCCAGGGCGAACTCCCGCTGGCGGCGGCGGTCCCGTATCTCCTGGAACACCACGTAGGCGATCAGCGCCAGGCCGAGCAGCAGGGTCACGTTGTGGTAGTTGGTCTGCGGCCCCACCTCCGGCAGGAAGCCGTTGGCGATCTTCTGCAGTCCGTCCGGGAACGGACCGAGCGTCTGCCCCTTCAGGAAGATCTCCGTGAGCCCGCGGAACAGCAGCATGCCGGCGAGGGTCACGATGAACGACGGTATGCCGACGTACGCGATGAAGAATCCCTGCAGCGCGCCGGCGACGGCGCCGAGCAGCAGGGTGAGGAGCACCGCGACGGGCCAGGCGACGTGGTGCTGGACCATGAGCACCGCCCCGATGCCACCGACCAGGGCCATCAGGGAGCCCACCGACAGGTCGATGTGTCCGGAGATGATGACGATCATCATGCCGATGGCCAGGATGAGGATGTAGCTGTTCTGCAGCACCAGGTTGGAGACGTTGCGCGGCAGCAGCAGGTCGCCGCCCGTCCAGATCTGGAACAGCAGCACGATCAGGCCGAGCGCGAAGAGCATCCCGTACTGGCGCATGTTGCGCCGGACACCGTCCAGGAGCACCTGGGTCAGCGGTGTTCCACGCGTCGTCGGGGCGCCGCCCGGGGGCGCCGGGGCGCTCTTGTCCATGCTGATGTCGGTGCTCATGCCTGGTGTCCTTCGTCGGGGGCGGTGCTCGTGGTTCGGGCCGTCGGTGTGGGGGTGTCCTGGGTCATGTGCCGCATCAGGACCTCCTGAGTGGCGTCCTCGCGGTGGACCTCGCCGGTCAGCCGTCCCGCGGCCATGGTGTAGATGCGGTCGCACATGCCGAGCAGTTCGGGCAGCTCGGAGGAGATGAAGAGAATCGCCTTGCCCTCGGCGGCGAGCCGGTCGATCACGGTGTAGATCTCGAACTTGGCTCCCACGTCGACTCCGCGCGTCGGCTCGTCGAGGACGAGGACGTCAGGACCGGCGAGGATCCACTTGCTGAGCACGACCTTCTGCTGGTTGCCGCCGGAAAGGCGGCCGACCGGTTCGAGCACGTTCGGTGTCTTGATGTTCATGGTTCGCCGGTACCGTTCGGCCACCCTGCGCTCCTCGTGCCCGTCGACGACCCCGCGGCGGGCGAGGGCGCCGAGCGACGCGAGCGAGATGTTCCGGCTCACCGAGTCCCCGAGGTCGAGCCCGTAGTGCTTGCGGTCCTCGGTGACGTACGCGATGCCGTGGGCGACCGCCTCGGGAACCGTGCGGGTCCTCACCTCGCGGCCGTCCTTGAGTACCGTGCCCCGCTCGTACCGGCCGTAGGAACGGCCGAAGACGCTCATGGCGAGTTCGGTGCGGCCGGCCCCCATGAGCCCCGCGACGCCGACGATCTCCCCGCGGCGGACCCGGAGCGACACGCCGTCGACGACCTTGCGGCCGCGGTCGAGCGGATGCCGTACGGTCCAGTCCCGGATCTCCAGTACGGGTTCGGCGTCTGTCGGGCCCTCGTACGGCGTGCGGTCGGGGAACCGGCTGTCGAGGTCCCGTCCCACCATGCCGCGGATGATGCGCTCCTCGGTGGTGGCCGGGTCCCTGACGTCGAGGGTCTCGATGGAGCGCCCGTCGCGCAGGATGGTGACGGAGTCGGCGATCCGGGCGATCTCGTTGAGCTTGTGCGAGATGATGATCGACGTGATGCCCTGATCCTTCAGCTCCCGCATCAGCAGCAGCAGCTTCGCGCTGTCCTCGTCGTTGAGTGCCGCGGTGGGCTCGTCGAGGATCAGTAGACGCACGTTCTTGGCCAGCGCCTTCGCGATCTCCACGAGCTGCTGCTTGCCGACCCCGATGTCGGCGACCCGGGTCTCGGGGTGTTCGTCGAGCCCGACCCGCCTGAGCAGTTCGGAAGCACGGCGCAGCGCCTCGTGCCAGTCGATGACCCCCCGTCGGGACGGCTCGTTGCCGAGGAAGATGTTCTCGGCGATCGACAGGTAGGGAACGAGCGCGAGCTCCTGATGGATGATGACGATTCCGCGCTGCTCACTGGCTCTGATGTCCTTGAAGCGGCACGGCTCGCCGTCGAAGAGGATCTCGCCCTCGTAGCTGCCGTGCGCGTGGACTCCGGACAGGACCTTCATGAGGGTCGACTTTCCGGCACCGTTCTCTCCGCACAGGGCGTGCACCTCGCCGCGCTCCACGGACAAGGTCACCTCGGAGAGCGCCCTGACCCCGGGGAAGGTCTTGACGATGGACCGCATCTGGAGGATGGGCGGCGTCATCGCAGTGCCCCGGCGTCGATGTAGCCGGAGTCGACCAGGACCTTCCGGTAGTTCGACTTGTCGACGCTGACCGGGTCGAGCAGGAAGGCCGGGACCACCTTCTTGCCGTTGTCGTAGGTGGTGTCGTCGTTGATCTCGGGCTTCTTGCCGGCGAGGACGGCGGTCACCATGTCGGCGGCGACCTGCGCGAGTGCGCGGGTGTCCTTGTAGACGGTCTGCGTCTGCTGGCCCGCGATGATCGACTTCACGGAGGCGACCTCCGCGTCCTGGCCGGTGACGACCGGCAGCGGCTTGGCGGCGCTTCCGTAGTCGTCGGACTTCAGGGCGGAGAGGATGCCGATGGAGATGCCGTCGTAGGGGGACAGCACGGCGTCGACCCGGGTCGTGGCGTACGAGGAGGTCAGCAGGTCGTCCATGCGCTTCTGCGCCGTCCCGCCGTCCCAGCGCAGCGTGGTGACCTGGTTGAGCCGGGTCTGGCCGGAGCGCACGACCAGCTGCTTCTTGTCGAGGTAGGGCTTCAGCACCTTCATGGCGCCGTTGAAGAAGTACTTGGTGTTGTTGTCGTCGTTGGACCCGGCGAACAGCTCGATGTTGAAGGGGCCCTTCTTCGAGCCGGCCTTCAGTCCCAGCTTCTCGACGATGTACGTGGCCTGGAGCTCGCCGACCTTCTCGTTGTCGAAGGAGGCGTAGTAGTCGACGTGCGGGGAGCCCAGGATGAGCCGGTCGTAGGAGATCACCGGGATGTGGGCGTCCGCTGCCTGCTGCAGGACGTTGGACAGCGCCTCGCCGTTGATCGCGGCCACGACCAGGGCGTCGACGCCCTGGGTGATCATGTTCTCGATCTGGGCGACCTGCTGGTCGGGGTCGTCCTCGCCGTACTGCAGGGTCGTGGAGAAACCGGCCTTCTCCAGGCTCGCGGTCATGTTGCGGCCGTCGGCGATCCACCGCTCGGAGGACTTGGTGGGCATGGCGATGCCGATGGTGAGGTCCTTCTTGTCCTTCGACTCCTGGCTGCCGCCCTCACTGTTCTGGCCGCAGGCGGTCAGGAGCAGGGCACAGCCGGTGGTCACGGCCAGGAGGGCGGATACGGATCGGAACTTCTTCATGGGCGTTACCCATCCCGTCGTCGAGGGCGGCTCCGACCGGGGACGGGTTCGACGGCAGCGCGTGTCCTCGCACCACCGGGACGGCACCGTTCCGGCTGGGTGACCGGGGCGTCGGCGCCCCGGTCGAGCTAGATTGTTAGCGCTCACAACGGCGTGATACAAGAGGCGCTATGGTTTTTCTCGTATCGATACACAGCCGTAAGCAGGGAGAAGGGAAGCGAACGTGGCGCATCCCGCGGAAGGCGTCCGCCCGCCGACGATGGCCGACGTCGCACGGGAGGCGGGGGTCTCCCATCAGACCGTCTCCCGGGTGCTGAGCGGTCACCCCAACGTGCGCGCGGTCACCCGGGAGCAGGTCACCCTGGCCATCGAACGGCTCGGCTACCGCCGCAACTCCGCCGCACGCGCCCTGGTGACACGCCGTACGAGGACGCTGGGTGTCATTGCCGTCAACACCGCCCTGTACGGCCCTGCCAGCACTCTGACCGGCCTGGAGGAAGCGGCCCGGGAGGAGGGCTACCTCGTCTCGACCGTCAGTCTGCGCACCGGAGAGGGGCAGGGGCTGAAGGACGCCATCGACCACCTCGCGGCCTGGGGCGTGGAGGGTGTCGTCGCCATCACCCCGCAGCGCTCGCACGTGCAGGCGCTCGCCGAACTGGACGCGCCCTTCCCCGTGGTCACCGTGGAAGGCGGTCATCAGCTCGACCTGCCCGGAGTCTCCCTCGACCAGGAACTCGGGGCCCGCATGGTCACCGAGCACCTGCTCGCCGCCGGGCACAGCAACGTCTGGCACGTGGCGGGGCCCGACGACTGGCTGGAGAGCGAGGCCCGCACCGCGGGATGGCGCGCCGTCCTGGAGGAGAGCGGCATCCGGCCTCCGCGCGTACTGACGGGGGACTGGAGTCCGTTGTCCGGGTACCGAGCCGGGCAGGAACTCGCGGGACTCGCCCTGGCCCGCCGCGGGGCGACACCGGTCACAGCCGTCTTCGTCGCCAACGACCAGATGGCGCTCGGCGTCCTGCGGGCGCTGCGCGAGGGCGGGATCCGCACCCCCGCGCAGGTGGCCGTCGCCGGCTTCGACGACATCCCCGAGGCCGAGTTCTTCCCTCCGCCGCTGACGACGGTCCGCCAGGACTTCGCCGCGATCGGGCGCCGGAGCATCGGGCTCCTGGTGGACCACATCGAGGGTCGCGCCCGGAAGGCCGAGCACCTCTTGGTGGAGCCGCAGCTCATCATGCGCGCGAGCACGCGCCCTCTGAGCGAAGCCTGACACGGAGGGCGGCTCTCGCCGCAGCCTCCTGGCCGCGGTGGCGGGCCTCCTGCCGGCCGTCCGGCGTCCGGCGGTGCGCGTCGGTCCGTCCGGCGTCCGGCGGTGCGCGTCGGTCCGTCCGGCGTCCGGCGGTGCGCGTGTCGGTCCGCCCGCGCAAGCGCGCCCGCCGACCGTTTCGTCCCATCGGCCACCGAGCCCCTCTCCGTGAGCGCCCCACCTCCTGCCGGACCGGTCGCGGCTCCGGAGCTTCCCGGCGTGCAAGTGAGCGCTCACTTCGTCGGCTTCATCTCTTGCCGAATGTCCGACAGAACCGCACACCGCTCTTGTCCAACCGGATTGTGAGCGTTAACAATCAGGGTGCTCCTCTGCCCCTGCTCATGACGAGAGAGACCGCATCGTGACCACACACGCCGCAGCCCGTCACCATCCCGAGGCCTGCACCGTCGGAGTCGACTTCGGCACCCTCTCCGGGCGCGCCGTCGTGGTCAGGGTCCGGGACGGCGCAGAACTCGGTTCGGCGGTCCACGAGTACCGCCACGCCGTCATCGAGGACCGCCTCCCCTCCACCGGAGCCCCCCTGCCCCCCGACTGGGCCCTGCAGCACCCCGAGGACTGGCGTGACGTCCTGCGCACCGCCGTTCCGGCGGCGCTCGCCGACGCCGGGGTCGACCCTGCCCGTGTCATCGGCATCGCCACCGACTTCACCGCCTGCACGGTCCTGCCGACCACTCCGGACGGCACCCCGCTCGCCCTGACGACCGAGTGGGCCGCCCGCCCGCACGCCTGGCCCAAACTGTGGAAGCACCACGCGGCCCAGGAACAGGCCGACCGCATCAACGCCCTCGCCCACGCCCGCGGCGAGAAGTGGATCGCACGGTACGGCGGCAAGATCTCCGCCGAGTGGCAGTACGCGAAGGCCCTGCAGGTCCTGGAGGAGGACCCCGCCGTCTACGCCGCCTGCAGCCGCTGGATCGAGGCCGCCGACTGGATCGTCTGGCAGCTCACCGGCAGCGAGTCCCGCAACACCTGCACCGCCGGCTACAAGGGCATCCACCAGGACGGCGCCTACCCCTCGCCGGGCTTCCTCGCCGGGCTCCACCCGGACTTCGCCGACTTCCCCGCCACGCGCCTGGAGCACCCGCTCTCCCCCCTGGGCTCCCGGGCCGGTGGGCTGAGCTCCCTGGCCGCCCACTGGACCGGCCTCCCCGAGGGCATCGCCGTCGCCGTCGGCAACGTCGACGCCCACGTGGCCGCACCCGCGGCGGGCGCGGTCGAGAACGGCCGGATGCTCGCCATCATGGGCACCTCCACCTGCCACGTCCTCAACGGCGCCGCCCTCGCCGAAGTCCCCGGCATCTGCGGGGTCGTCGACGGCGGCATCGTCGAGGGCGCCTACGGCTACGAGGCCGGCCAGAGCGCGGTCGGTGACATCTTCGCCTGGTGGCTCCGGCAGGGCGTACCGGACCACTACCGTGCCGAGGCCGAGGCCTCGGGCGAGGACCTCCACCAGCTCCTGACCCGCAAGGCCGCCGACCAGCCGGTCGGCGCGCACGGCCTGGTCGCCCTGGACTGGATGAACGGCAACCGTTCCCCCCTGGTCGACCACCACCTCTCCGGAGTCATCGCCGGCCTCACCCTCGACACCCGGACCGAAGACGTCTACCGGGCCCTGCTCGAAGCCACCGCCTACGGCACCCGGCTGATCGTCGAGGCCTTCGAGGACGGCGGGATCCCCGTCGAGGAGTTCATCGTCACCGGCGGACTGAAGAAGAACGCCCTGCTCATGCAGATCTACGCCGACGTGCTCCGCCGCCCCGTCTCCCTCGGCACCTCCGAACAGGGGCCGGCGCTCGGCTCGGCCATCCACGCCGCCGTCGCCGCGGGCGCCCACCCCGACGTCCGATCCGCCGCCTCCGTCATGGGAAGCGTCCAGCGCCACGCGTACCTGCCCGACCCCGCACGGGCGGACGCCTACGACGCGCTGTTCGGCGAGTACCGCGCCCTGCACGAGCACTTCGGCACCGGCGCGGACCTCCTCCTGCACCGCCTGCGACGGATCCGCAACACCGCACGCGTCGCCACCACCGGCTGACCAGGACGCCTCCCCGCCGCCAGCCTCTCCATCGGCCCGACCTCCCCGCCCTCAGCCTCTCCATCGGCCCGACCTCTCCGCCCGAGCACCTCCGAGGAGCACACCCGACATGAAGCTCGCCCAGCCCGACCGCGAGATCTGGTTTCTCACCGGCAGCCAGGCCCTCTACGGCGAGGACACCCTGGCCCAGGTCGCCGACCAGTCCCGCGCCATCTGCGACACCCTCGCCGGTCAGCCCCAGATGACCGTCCGCCTGGTGTGGAAGCCGGTCCTCACCGACGCGGCCGCCATCCGCGCGGTCTGCCTGGAGGCCAACGCCGACGACCGCTGCATCGGCCTGATCGCCTGGATGCACACCTTCTCCCCGGCCAAGATGTGGATTGCCGGCCTCGACGCCCTCAGCAAGCCCCTGCTGCACCTGCACACCCAGGCCAACCGCCGACTGCCCTGGTCCACCATCGACATGGACTTCATGAACCTGAACCAGGCCGCCCACGGCGACCGCGAGTTCGGCTTCGTCCAGACCCGCCTCGGTGTCCCGCGCAAGACCGTGGCCGGCCACGTCTCCACCCCCGACGTCGTCGACCGCATCGCCGGATGGGCCCGCGCCGCCGTCGGCCGCTCCGAACTCACCACCCTCAGACTCGCCCGGTTCGGCGACAACATGCGCGACGTCGCCGTCACCGAGGGCGACAAGGTCGAGGCACAGCTGCGGTTCGGGGTCTCGGTCAACACGTACGGCGTCAACGACCTCGTCGCCGCGGTCGACGCCACCCCCGACGACACCGTCACCGCCCTCGTCAAGGAGTACCAGGACCTCTACGCCCTCGCGCCCGAGCTGCGGCCCGGCGGCGAGCGTCACGACTCACTGCGCTACGCCGCCCGGATCGAAGCCGGTCTGCGCACCTTCCTCACGGAAGGGGGGTTCCGCGCCTTCACCACCAACTTCGAGGACCTCGGGGGCCTGCGTCAGCTGCCCGGGCTCGCCGTGCAGCGCCTGATGGCGGACGGCTACGGCTTCGGCGGCGAAGGAGACTGGAAGACCTCCACCCTGCTGCGCACACTGAAGGCGATGGCCCACGGCCTGCCCGGCGGCACCTCCTTCATGGAGGACTACACCTACGACCTCACGCCCGGCCAGGAACTCATCCTCGGCGCCCACATGCTGGAGGTCTGCCCCTCGCTCACGTCGGCGACGCCCACCTGCGAGATCCACCCGCTCGGCATCGGCGGACGCGAGGACCCGGTCCGCCTCGTCTTCGACGCGGACCCCGGCCCGGCCGTCGTCGTCGGCCTCGCCGACATGGGTGACCGGTTCCGTCTCGTCGCCAACCACATCGATGTCGTCGCCCCGCCCGAGCCACTGCCCCGGCTCCCCGTCGCCCGAGCCGTCTGGCAGCCCCGTCCCGACCTGCGCACCTCCACCGAGGCATGGCTGACGGCCGGAGCACCGCACCACACCGTCCTGACCACCGCTCTCGGCGGCGAGGAGCTCGAAGACCTCGCCGAGATGCTGCGGACCGAACTCGCCGTCATCGACGAGGACACCACCGTCCGGCGCTTCACGCGCGAGCTGCGCTGGAACCAGGCCTACCACCGTCTGGCCCAGAGCCTGTGAACACCCCTGCCGCCACCGCCTCCACCCCCACCAGGACGGAGTCCTCCGTGAGCACGACCGTTTCCAAGGAGCTGCGCCGAGAGGTACTGGAGGCCAACCTCCGCATTCCCCGAGCCGGCCTCGCGACCCTCACCTGGGGCAACGTGAGCGGGGTGGACCGACATGCCGGCGTCTTCGTCATCAAGCCCTCGGGGGTGGCCTACGACGTACTGACCGAAGACGACCTGGTCGTCGTCTCCCTGTCCGACGGAAGCGTCGTGGAAGGCCACCTGCGACCGTCCACCGACACGGAGACGCACCGGAGCCTCTACCTGGCCTTCCCCTCCATCGGAGGCGTGACCCACACGCACTCCACCCACGCCGTCGCCTTCGCCCAGGCCCGGCGGCCGATACCGGTGCTCGGTACGACCCACGCGGACACCTTCAACGGCCCCGTCCCCGTCACCACGGCCCTCACCCCCCAGCAGTGCGCCACGGACTACGAGTACAACACCGGTCAGGTCATCGTGGACCTGCTGGGCCGTGACGACAGCCGGGCCAGGGAGGTCCCCGGCGCCCTGGTCGCCCACCACGGCCCCTTCACGTGGGGCGCCGACGCCACCGCGTCCCTGGAGCACGCCATCATCTGCGAGGCGGTGGCCGAGATGGCCCTCCACACCATCGCCCTGGGCCCGGTCGAACCCCCGCAGCACGTCCTGGACCGCCACTTCACGCGCAAGCACGGCCCCAACGCCTACTACGGCAACTCTTCCCCTGCCTGACCGCACCGAGGAGGGGAGCCGGGATCATCCTGGCTCCCCTCCATGGTGCGGGTGTCACTGTGGCAGGTCAGGCGCGGGTCCAGCGCTGGTTGGTGCCGTTCCAGCACTGGTACAGCTGGATCAGCGTGCCGTTGGCGGTGTCGCCGGCGGCGGCGTCGAGGCAGAGGCCGGACTGGACTCCGACGATGGTCCCGTCGGAGTCGAGGCGCCACTTCTGGTTGTCGCCGCCCCAGCAGCTGTAGATCTGCACCTTGGCGCCGTTGCCGGTGCCGGCGGCGTCCAGGCACTTGTCGCCGTAGACCCTGAGCTCACCGGCGGCGGTGAGGGTCCACTGCTGGTTGGTGCGGTTGTTGCAGTCCCACAGCTGGAGCTGGGTGCCGTCGGTCGTGCCGGCGCCGGGCACGTCCAGGCAACGGCCCGAAGCGACTCCCTTGATCGGTCCGGAGCCGGGGGAGGGGGTCGGAGTGGGGGTGGGGGAGACGGCGTTGAGAGCGTTGAGGACGGAGGTGTAGGCGGGCTTCTTGCTGCCGTCGCCGTTGAACAGCAGCGGCGTCTGGTCGGCTCGCCAGGAGTCGGTGTCGCGCACACCCCAGACGGTGATGCCGAGGCAGCGCGGGACGGCCAGGCAGTCGTTGGTCACGTTGGCGTAGGTGGTGCCCGAGGCGCCCTGGATGTCGAGTTCCGTGACGGCCACGTCGACGCCGAGGGCGGCGAAGCTCTGCAGGGTGGTGCGGAAGTTGCTGTTGTAGGCGCTGTCGCTGTTGAAGTGCGACTGGAAGCCGACGCAGTCGATCGGCACGCCGCGCTGCTTGAAGTCCCGGACCATGGCGTACACGGCCTGGGTCTTGGCCCAGGTCCAGTTCTCCACGTTGTAGTCGTTGTAGCAGAGCTTGGCGGCCGGGTCGGCGGCGCGTGCGGTGCGGAAGGCGACCTCGATCCAGTCGTTGCCGCTGCGCTGCAGGTTGGAGTCGCGCCGTGCTCCCGAACTGCCGTCGGCGAAGGCCTCGTTCACGACGTCCCACTGGGCGATCTTGCCCTTGTAGTGGGCCATCACGCCGTTGATGTGGTTGGTCATCGCCTGGCGCAGCGCGCTGCCGCTGAGGTTCTGCATCCAGCCGGGCTGCTGGGAGTGCCAGGCCAGGGTGTGTCCGCGCACCTGCTTGCCGTTCTGCACGGCCCAGTTGTAGACGCGGTCGCCGGCGGTGAAGTCGAACCGGCCCTGCTGGGGTTCGGTGGCGTCGATCTTCATCTCGTTCTCGGGCGTCACCGAGTTGAACTCGCGGGCCGCGATCGTCGTGTACGCCGAGTCGTTGAGCCTGCCCGAGGCGATGGCGGTGCCGAAGTACCGGCCGCTCTGCGCCGCCGCGCTGCCGAGCGTGCTCTCGGCGGCGTGTGAGGTCAGCGGCGCCATCAGCACGGTGGCGGAGCCGAGGGCGCCGACGATCAGCGCCGCACACAGGCCGCTGATTTTCCGGCGGACGGTGGACGGGGAAAAGGTGGGGGAACGCATGGCTGAACCTCCAGGACGGAAATCTCGGATGGATGTGAGCGCGGCAGAAAGAATCCGCGACGGTGATGTCCGGAGCCGTCGAAAAATGACGCGGACCATCAAGGCGTAATGATTCGAGACCGGCGCAACCGCACGCAGATAAAGGGGGCGCCGCCGCCTCGGGAATCAGTCTGGAAACCCGACAGGGGCATGTCAAGAGTTTCGAAGGGCTTTCGGGGATGCGGCCTGGTGATGATGCCGGGTATGGCCTTCGAAACGGTCCGTCAGGGAATTTCGGGAACGCATGACGAAGCGGCCGCTATCGAAACTCTTTCGATAAGGGCCGCTTCCTTCATGAGCGAGTGTTCGCCTCGGGTCACATGTGCGGGTCGTCGGTGTCCCTCACCCCGGAGGGCTGGTGCGGATACGTGATGTCGAACCACGCGAAGTGGGCTCGGTTGGTGGACGGGCGGCCGTTGGAGGTGGCGTAGAGGCCGAGCTGGACGCTGGTGAACAGCGGGGTGAGGAAGGTGGCTTCGACGGTGGTCAGGTCCTGCCGGGTGCCGTCGGGTGCCGCGTAGACGAAGGTGTGGCGGAAGCCGCGGATGCGGACCCCCAGGCGAACGGGGCCCGGGGGTACGACGACGCGGGCCAGGACGTCAGGTCCGCGGCGGAGGCTGAGTCCTTCCGTGGTGCGAAGGAGGAGGACATGGGTGTCGTCGTCGATCACGACGGCGAGGCCGGCCTCTTCGTCCGGTGCGGCGGGGGCGAAGTGCAGTTCGGTGGAGACGTCGCAGTCGGGCTGTTCCTGGGGGCGGACCAGGAGGGACGGGGTGGTGCGTTCGCCGAGGCGTTCGGGGCGGAGCTCGAGGCGGAGCCCGTCGCCGGTGGTCCAGAACGGCGCGCGCGGGGTGCGCAGGGTGCTCCAGTCGGCGGAGAGGGCGGCCAGGTCGTCGTGGAGACGGCGGCGAGGGCTCGTGTGGCCGACAGGGGAGAAGACCGGCCAGCCGTCGCTCCAGGTGACCCGGCTGAGGAAGGTCTCGCGGCCGATGGCGGAGCCCGGGCGGATGCCCAGGAGGACGGCCCGCCAGTCTCCGTACGGGGTCTGGACGAGGTCGGCGTGCCCGGTGCAGGTGACCGGGCCCGTGGCGGGAGGGAGCACCGGGTTGCCGGGGGCGCCCTCGTACGGGCCGGTCACGCGGTCGGCGCGGGCGGCCACCACGCTGTGGTCCACATCGGTGCCGCCCTCCGCGGTGAGCAGGAGATAGGTACCGTCGATCTTGTAGAGGTGCGGGGCCTCCGACCAACGGGCGCCCGGCCGGCTTCCTGACCACAGGACGTACTCGGGTCCCGTGAGCCGTCGCTCGAGGGGAAGGTACTCACGCATCCAGATCTCGGTGTGGCCGGCGGCCTCGTCCACCACACGGGCGGCGGTGAACCAGGCACGGCCGTCGCCGTCGTCCGGCCCGTCGTCGAAGAACAGCGACGGGTCGAAGCCCTCGCCCTCCAGCCAGTGCGGCTCCGACCACGGTCCCGCCGGGTCGGTCGCCGTGGCGACGAAATGGCCGGGGCCGTCCATCAGCGTGCAGACGAGATGGAAGACCCCGTCATGGTGCCGGATCGTCGGTGCGAACAGGCCGCGTGAGGGCTCGCACGCGTCGAGGTCGAGCTGAGACGGCCGGTCGAGCGCGGAGCCGAGGCGCCGCCAGTTCACGAGATCGCGGCTGTGGAACACGGGAAGGCCCGGGAACCATTCGAAGCTGGACGTCACCAGGTAGTAGTCCGCCCCCACCCGGCAGACGGACGGGTCGGGCCGGAACCCGGGCAGCACGGGATCACCGAACGGCGTGCTCATGAGGCCGGGACGATCTCGACCGGCACGGACGGCACCCGGTCGGATCCGGTCGTCCGTCTCGGCAGATCTGCGACGCGTACGGACGAGGGCAGGAGGGGGTCACGCCAGGGCTCGTTCAAGGTGATCTCCTAGGGACGAGGCGGGGCGGTGGAGAGCCGGACCTTGAGCTCGGTCGAGAGCTCCATCCGGGGGCTGACCAGGGGCTGGTCCTCCAGAAGCTGGAACAGTGTGCGCGCGGCGACCCGGCCCATCTCCTCCAGCGGCTGGCGCACCGTCGTCAGCGGCGGTGACAGCCAATCGCACATCGGCAGGTCGTCGAAGCCGACCACGCTGAGGTCCTGAGGGATGCTCAGCCCGCCCTGCCGGGCGGCTTCGTAGACGCCCATCGCCTGCTGGTCGCTGCCGGCGAAGACGGCCGTCGGCGGTTCGGGGAGGGCGAGCAGCTCCTGGGCGCACCGGAACCCGCTCTCGTGCTGGAAGTCGCCGAACCGGATCAGGTCGCGGTCGACCTCGATCCCGGCCCGCTCCAGGGCGGCCCGGTACCCGTCGATGCGGGCCTGGCTGCAGAGCATCTCCTTGCGTCCGCCGATCGTGGCGATCCGGCGGTGCCCCAGCTCCAGCAGGTGCTCGGTGGCCGCGAGGCCACCGGCCCAGTTGGTCGCTCCGACGCTCGGCACGCCGTTGCCCGGCAGGTCGATCGGGTCGATGACGACCAGTGCCACCCCGGCCCGTTCGACCTGGGCGCGCTGGGCCTGGGTGACCGAGGCGGTGACGAGGATGACGCCGTCGCTGTGGTGCAGGACCGGCAGTGCGGCCCAACTGGACGGTGTGGCCTCGCCCGGCGGGACGAGCGACACGACGGTGGCGACGCTCCGCCGGGCGCACTCGGCCTCGACGCCGCGCAGTATCTCCACGGCCCACGCGCTGTCCAGTCCGCCGATGATCAGGTCGACGAGGCCCGATCTGCGGGCTCTGCCCTGCCGGCCGGGTGGCAGGTAGTTGTGAGCCTGCAGCAGGCCCTCGATCCGTTCGCGTGTCGAGGGCGCGACATCGGAGCGGCCGTTGATCACCTTGGACACGGTGGCCTGGGAGACCCCTGCCTCCGCGGCGATGACGGCCAGGGTCGGGCGTTGCTCGCTCAACTTCTCTCCTCTGCGCAGATGCCTACGGCCGGCGACAGCTATCGCAAACTTTCGATGAGTTTCTGGGTGGCCGACATGCTTGTCAAGCCCGCGAACAGCCGCTGCCCGTAGATAAATTGACGCGAGGTCTTGACCGGGAAGGCTCGTGTTCCTAGTTTGTGGCAGCGCAGAATTCGAGAGTATTTCGAAAAGTTTTCGGGCACGAAACCGGCATTCCCCACCCCGGAGGTCCCATGGTCAGCACCCTCCCGAGCCGACGAAACTTCCTGGCGCTCTCGGGCTTGACCGCCCTGTCCGTCTCCATGACCGCGGCCTGCGGATCCGGCGGCAAGCCGGCGGCCGACGGCAAGGTGTCCTTCGCGTGGTGGAACATCGCCACGACGGAACCGGGCAAGTCCCTCTTCCCGCAGATCTCCGCGGCGTTCACGGCCGCTCACCCGAACATCGCGATCAGCACGACCTCGTTGGAGAACGAGGCGTTCAAGTCCAAGCTGACCGCCACCACCTCTTCGGGCAAGCTCCCCGACGTCTTCCAGACCTGGGGCGGCGGCGTGCTGCAGCAGCAGGTCGACGCGGGGTTGGTCGAGGACCTCACCGACGTCCTGGACTGGTCGTCCGAGCTCACCCCGGTCTCGCTGCAGGCCTATCAGTTCGGGGGCCGGACCTACGGGGTGCCCTACGACATCGGCATGGTCGGCTTCTGGTACAACAAGAAGCTCTTCGCCAAGGCCGGGGTCACCGCCCCGCCGGCCACCTGGGCCGAGCTCCTCGAAGACGTCAGGAAGCTCAAGGCGGCGGGCGTCACTCCGATCGCCCTCGCGGGCAAGGAGAAATGGCCGGGCCATTACTACTGGGCCTACCTCGCGATGCGCGTCGCCGGCCTCCCCGCGCTGCAGCAGGCCGCGACCACCAAGGACTTCACCGGCGCCGGTTTCGTCCAGGCAGGTGCCCACCTCAAGGAGCTGGTCGACCTCCAGCCGTTCCAGACGGGCTTCCTCGGCGCCGGCTACGCCACCCCCGGCGGCCAGGCCGCGACCATGGGCAACGGCAAGGCCGCCATGGAGCTGATGGGGCAGTGGGCACCGTCGGTGCAGAAGGACGCGGGCGCAGACCTCGGAGCGGACCTGGGCTTCTTCCCCTTCCCGACGGTCGACGGCGGTGTCGGCCAGATCACCGAGGCGTTCGGAGGTGGCGGCGGTTTCGCCCTGCGCAAGGGCGCCCCGAAGGAGGCGCTGGACTTCCTGAAGTTCTTCGTCCTGGAGAACGAGTCCAAGCTGCTGGCCTCCAACGGCTACCTGCCCGTGGTCAGGGGCGCGGAGAAGCAGCTCACCGACGCCAACAAGAAGGTCGTGGCCGAGAGCCTGTCCAAGGCGACGGGCTTCCAGCTCTTCCTCGACCAGGCCTACCCGCCGGCGGTCGGCCAGGAGGTCAACGACAGCGTCGCCGACCTCATGGCCGGCAAGAAGACGTCCGAGCAGGTCACCACGTCGATCACCGAGGCTGCGAAGAGTGCCTAGCTCCGTGTCCACCCTGACCGGGGAGCGGACGGAGGAGGCCGTGCCGGTGAGCCCGCCGGCCCCGGCCCGGTCGCTCCTGCGCGGGTGGGGAGACTGGGCGTCGGTCGCCTGGTTCCTCGTCCCGGCCCTGGTCCTCTTCCTCGTCTTCGTCCTCGCCCCGATCGTCGTCGCCGTCTGCACCGGCTTCTTCAAATGGGGCGGGATCGGCCCCATGGACGACTTCGTCGGCTTCGCGAACTACACCAAGCTCTTCGACGACCAGGTCTTCCTCGGCGATCTGGGGCGCGGGCTGTACCTGATCGTCCTGTCGATCACGGTGCAGCTGCCGTTCGCCCTGTTCACCGCGGTCCTGCTCAACCAGAGGCTCCGCGGCCGGGCCGTGTACCGGATGCTGTTCTTCGCGCCGTACATCCTGTCCGAGGTGGTCACGGCGGTCCTCTTCACGATGATCTTCCTGCCCGGCGCCGGCATGGCCGATCACCTCGCCGGCCTCCTGGGTCTGGAGGGGCTGCGGGGCAAGTGGCTCGCCGATCCCTCGACGGTGATGCCGACCCTGTTCGTGGTCATGATCTGGAAGTACTTCGGCTTCCACATGATGCTCTTCCTCGCCGGACTGCAGAGCATCCCGTCCGAGATCATCGAGGCCGCCTCCATCGACGGCGCCGGCCCCTGGCAGCGCTTCCGGCACGTGACGCTGCCGCTGCTCGGCCCGACGATCCGGATCAGCGTCTTCCTTTCGGTCATCGGATCCATCCAGCTCTTCGATCTCGTCTGGGTCATGACCGCGGGCGGGCCCAACCACTCCTCCGAGACGATGGCGATCGCGATGTTCCAGTTCGGGTTCAAGCGGTACCAGGTCGGCTACGCCAGTGCGATCAGCGTGGTGCTGTTCATGATCAGTCTGGTCTTCTCCCTCTTCTACCAGCGTTACGTGCTCCGCCGCGATCTGAGCGGGGCCGTCACCTCGGGAGGCGACCGATGAACGCCCGCCGGACGGCACGCGGTCTTTCGCTGCACGCCGTGGTCTGGCTGATCGCCGCGTTCGTCGCCGTGCCGCTGATCTACGCGGTGATCTCCGGGTTCAAGAGCACCGGCGAGCTCACGACGAATCCGTTCGGGCTGCCGGAACAGTGGAGGGCCGGCAACTACACCGGCATTCTCGGCGACGGAATGTTCTGGCGGCAGATCGCCAACAGCGCGGGCATCGCGATCGGCACGACGGTCTGCACGGTGGCGGCCTCCGCGATGGCGGCGTTCGTGCTGGCCCGTTATGCCTTCCGGGGCAGGGAGTTGTTCTACACACTCTTCACGATCGGGCTGATGTTCCCGTTCGCGGTGGCCGTCCTGCCGCTCTTCCTCATGCTGCGCACCTTCGGCCTGCTCGACAATCCGCTCGGAGTGATCCTCCCGCAGGCGGCTTTCGGGCTCCCCATGACGATCGTGATCCTGCGCGGTTTCTTCCGGACCGTCCCGGCGGAGATCGAGGAAGCCGCCACCATGGACGGCTGCGGCAAGTTCCGCTTCTTCTGGAAGATCCTGCTGCCGATGGCGCGTCCGGCACTCGGTACGGTCTCGGTACTGGCGATCGTCGCGAGCTGGAACAACTTCTTCCTGCCGCTGCTGGTGTTCAACGACCCGAAATGGCAGACGATCCCGGTCGGCGTCCAGCAGTTCCAGGGCCAGTACTCGACCGACTACGCACTCGTCCTCGCCTACATCGTGCTCGCCATGGTCCCCGCCCTCGCCTTCTACGCGGTCGCCGAGCGCCAGCTGATCGGCGGCCTCACCGCGGGCGCCACCAAGGGCTGACCCGTCCCGCGTGACCTCCACCCCCGAGGAGACCCTGTGAAACGCCTGACCGTCCTGACAGCCGTCATAATGTTAGCGCTAACATCGCCAGTCGTGGCCGACCTCGCGCGACCGTCCGTCGACCCCGTGCGCGCCGGCATCGACTTCCGGGCCGAACTCCAGCCCATCGACGGATTCGGCTTCTCCATGGCCTTCCAGCGGGCCGACCTGCTGCACGGCGCGCGCGGCCTCAGCCCTGCCAAGCAGCGCGAGGTGCTCGACCTGCTGCTCAGCAAGGAGAAGGGCGCGGGCCTGTCGATCCTGCGCCTGGGCATCGGGTCGTCGACCGACCGGGTCTACGACCACATGCCGACGATCCTGCCGACCGATCCCGGCGGGCCGGACGCCACGCCGAAGTACGTGTGGGACGGCTGGGACGGCGGCCAGGTCCGGCTCGCCAAGGAGGCCAAGGCGTACGGCGTCGAACGGTTCTTCGCCGACGCCTGGAGCGCGCCGGCCTTCATGAAGACCAACGGCAGCGAGAACGGCGGCGGCGAGCTCCTGCCCGCATGGCGTCAGGCCTACGCGAACTACCTCGTCCAATACGCGAAGTTCTACCAGCGGGAAGGCATCAGGATCACCGACCTGGGGTTCACCAACGAACCCGACTGGACGGCTGCGTACGCCTCGATGCGCTTCACCCCGCAGCAGGCCGTCGACTTCCTCAAGGTGCTCGGGCCGACCGTCCGCGCGTCCGGACTGAAGACGGAGCTCGTCTGCTGTGACGCCGCGGGCTGGGACCGGCAGGTCGGCTACACCGAGGCCATCGAGGCGGACCCGGCGGCCGGCAAGGCCGTGCGGACCATCACCGGCCACCGCTACAGCGGTCCGACCACGGTCCCGCAGCCCACCGGCAAGCACGTGTGGATGTCGGAATGGTCGCCGGACGGCACCACCTGGAACGAGCACTGGGACGACGGCAGCGGCTACGACGGTCTCACCGTCGCGGCCGACATCCAGAACACCCTGACCGTCGGCAACGCCAACGCCTACGTCTACTGGACCGGCGCGTCCCTCGGCGCGACCCGGGGGCTCATCCAGCTCGCCGACCCCGGCGACGACTACCGGGTCTCCAAGCGGTACTGGGCACTGGCCGCCTTCAGCCGGTTCATCCGCCCCGGCGCCGTCCGCGTTCCGGTCACGAACGCCGACCCGGCACTGCGCATCACGGCCTTCCGTAACACCGACGGCAGCCGCGTCATCGAGATCCTCAACACCGCGACCACCGAGAAGTCCGCCGAGTTCGCTCTCCGAGGCGGACACGACCGCCACCCCGACGGCTACGTCACCGACGAAACCCGCTCGATCACCCCGGCCGACCTCGTCTCCACGCACGGTACGACCCTCACGGCCACGCTCGCCCCGCGCGCGCTGACCACGATCGTCCTCGACTGAACCGTCCCGCACCCGAGGAGTCATCCATGTCCAAGTCCCGGCATCTCATCGCCCTGTCCGCCGTCGTCTGCCTCGCGGCCGGCCTCGCCGCCGCGCCCGCCACCGCCGAGCCCCGCCCCGGAACGCTCGCCGAACTGGCCGAGAAGCACCACAAGTACTTCGGCTCGGCCACCGACAACCCCGAGTTCACCGACGCCGCCTATCTGAAGCTCCTCGGCAGCGAGTTCGACCAGACCACCCCCGGCAACGCCATGAAGTGGGAGACCACAGAACCCCGGCGCGGCGTCTTCGACTTCACCGCCGCCGAAGAGGTCATGACCTTCGCCAAGGAGCACCACCAGAAGGTCCGCGCCCACACCCTCGTCTGGCACAACCAGCTCCCCGCCTGGCTCACCCAGGGCACCTGGACCGCCGACGAACTGCGCGCCGTCCTCAAGAACCACATCCAGACGGAGGTCCGGCACTTCAAGGGCCGGGTGATCCACTGGGACGTCGTCAACGAGGCCTTCAACGAGGACGGCACCTACCGCGAGTCGCTCTTCTACAAGACGCTCGGCCCCGGCTACATCGCCGACGCCCTGCGCTGGGCCCACGAGACCGATCCGCACGCCAAGCTGTACCTCAACGACTACAACGTCGACGGGATCGGCCCCAAGAGCGACGCCTACTACAACCTGATCAAGCAGCTGAAGGCCGACGGCGTCCCGGTGGACGGCTTCGGCATCCAGGGCCATCTGGCGCTCCAGTACGGCTTCCCCGCCGACGTCCGGCAGAACATGCAGCGCTTCGCCGACCTCGGGGTCGAGGTCGCGGTCACCGAGCTCGACATCCGGATGAACCTCCCGGCGACCCCGGAAAAGCTCGCCACCCAGGCCACCTGGTACGCCGACTACGTCAAGGCCTGCCTGGAGGTCGAGAAGTGCGTCGGCGTCACCATCTGGGACTACACGGACAAGTACTCGTGGATCCCCTCCGTCTTCCCCGGCGAGGGCGCCGCGCTGCCCTACGACGAGAACCTGACGCCCAAGCCCGCGTACCACGCGATCAGGAAGGTGCTGGGCGGATGATCAGAACGGCGATCGTCGGAACCGGCGGGATCGCCGGCATCTGCCACGTACCCGCCCTCCGGGCACAGGCGCACCGGGCCGAGATCGTGGCCGCCGTCGACGTGGACGCCACGCGCGCCGAGGCGTTCGCGGCCGAGCACGGAATCCCCGCGGTCTACACCGACCTGCGCACGATGCTCGGGGAGCAGAGGCCGGACCTCGTGCACCTGTGCACGCCGCCGTTCCTGCACGCCGAACAGGCCGTGGCCTGCCTGGAGTCGGGGGCATGGGTGTGGTGCGAGAAGCCGGTGGCCCTGTCGCTGGCCGAGCTCGACCGGATCCAAGCCGCCGAAGGGACCGCCGTCGCCGGCGCGGTGTTCCAGCACCGGTACGGCTCGGGGGCCCGGTACCTCCGCGACCGGATCGCGGCCGGGACCCTGGGCCGCCCCCTGGTCGCACAGTGCGTCACGGCGTGGTACCGCGACGACGCCTACTACGGGGTGCCCTGGCGCGGCACCTGGCAGAGCGAGGGCGGCGGCCCGACGCTGGGCCACGGCATCCACCAGATGGACCTGTTGCTCCAGGTGCTCGGCGAATGGGCCGAGGTGCGCGCGATGGCCGGCCGCCTCGACCGCGACGTCCAGACCGAGGACGTGTCCGCGGCCCTGGTCCGGTTCGAGAACGGAGCCATCGCGACGGTCGTCAACAGCGTCCTCTCCCCACGCGAGGAGAGCTACCTGCGGTTCGACCTCGCCGACGCCACGGTCGAACTGCGGCACCTGTACGGCTACTCCAACGCGGACTGGACGTTCACCGCCAGGTCGTCCCGCGCGAAGTGGGAGCCGCCGGACGACCTGCCCAGCTCGCACACCGCCCAGCTCGCGGCCTTCCTGGACGGCTACGAGGCCGGGGTCCGGCCCGACCTCGGCAGAGCCACCATGGAGCTGGTCACCGCCCTGTACAAGGCCGCGATCACCGGCCTGCCGGTCCGGCGCGGAGAGATCGACCCGGTCGACCGCTTCTACGGCTCACTCCACGGGGGGCGCCCGGAGGTGTTCCGATGACGTTCGAACTCCTCGAGAACGAGGACTCGCTGATCGTCCGGGCTCGCGACGTCGACCTCTTCCGCTATGCGCACCGGCCGGTCATGGATCCCTTCGAGGCGCCGAAGCCCTACCTGCATCCGGTGCGCACGCTCGCCGGCGACGTGGTCACCGGATACCGGCCGCACGACCACCGCTGGCACAAAGGCATCCAGTTCACGGCGTCATGGGTGTCGGGGCAGAACTTCTGGGGCGGCGGCACCTACCTGCGCGGGCAGGGCTACGTCGACCTGCCGAACCTCGGCACGATGCGCAGCCGCGCCCTCTCCGCCGAGACGGACCACGGCCGCGCCCTGATCACCGAGGACCTGGCCTGGCACACGATGGCGGGGGAGCACTGGATCGACGAGCACCGCACGCTGACCGCACGCGACGTCGAGGCCGACTCCTGGACCCTGGACGTCACCACCAGGCTGACCAACGTCCACGACACCGCCCTGATGTTCGGCAGCCCCGGCACACAGGGCCGAGAGCTCGCCGGATACTCCGGCCTTTTCTGGCGCGGCCCACGCGACTTCACCGGCGGCCACGTGATCGGCCCCGCGATGGGCGAGAAGGGCGACTGGCTGGCCTTCGTCGGCACCCACGACGAGGTCGATCGTGCCTCCACGCTCCTGTTCCTGGACGACCCGGACGCCCCCGGCCGCTGGTTCGTCCGCAGCGAGCCCATCCCCGCCGTCAACCCCTCCCTGGCGTTCGACGAGGAAGTGCCGCTGGCCCCGGGGGACACCCTGTCGCGCCGCTACCGGATCGTCGTGGCCGACGGCGCGTGGACCCCCGCACGCCTGTACCGCCACGTCGAGGAACACCCGTGGTGACCCCGCTCCCCGGCGGTGTGGGGATCTCCGGGTTGGCCGTGTACGACTGGGAGGCCGCCGACGGGCTGTGCGGCGGCAGCCCCCACATGCACCTCGTCTGCTCC
The DNA here is from genome assembly GCF_042889835.1 of Streptomyces sp. NPDC002463. Taxonomy (NCBI): domain Bacteria; kingdom Bacillati; phylum Actinomycetota; class Actinomycetes; order Kitasatosporales; family Streptomycetaceae; genus Streptomyces; species Streptomyces sp. NPDC002463. The sequence goes on along the minus strand of NZ_JBIARL010000017.1, from coordinate 159,466 downwards.
GAGGCGTACGTCGTGATCGGCGGTGAGGGCAGCGTCCAGACCCTCACCACCTCCGGTTTCGCCGACACGCCGCTGCGGCCCGGCGACGTCGTCTGGTTCACCCCGGGAACGATCCACCGTCTCGTCAACGCCGGCGGCCTGCGCCTCGTGGTGCTCATGCAGAACAGCGGACTCCCCGAGGCGGGCGACGCCGTCTTCACCTTCCCCGCGACCGTACTGTCCGATCCCGGCGCCTATCAGGCGGCGGCCGCCCTGACCGGCGACCACGCCGCGGCGGCGCGCCGCCGCCGCGACCTGGCACTCGAGGGCTTCCTGGCCCTGCGAGAAGGCGGGCTGCGGGAGTTCCACACCGCGGCCCACCGCCTGAAGCGCGATCTCCTTGACGCCTGGTGGATCCGCTGGCGTGACGGCCCGCTGGCGGCGACCCTCGCGACCGGCGGTCAACTGGCAGCGCTGAGGACCGGAGACCTCTCCCACCTCGATCACGGCCAAGTGTCGCGACTGGAGTGCCCGGAGGACCCGCTCTTCGGCATGTGCGGCCTTCTCCGTCCCTATCCCGTCCCCGTCCCCTCGAAGGAGCTCTTCTGATGAGATTTCGCCATCCACCTCTGGTCCTGGGTCTCGTCCTCGCGGTCCTGTCGTCCTTGCTGCTCGGGGCCACTCTCCTCAGTGCCCCGCCCGCCGCCGCGGCGACCGTCGACACCAACGCCTGGTACGTGCTGGTCAACCGCAACAGCGGCAAGGCCCTGGACGTCTACAACCTGGCGACCAATGACGGCGCCCGCATCACCCAGTGGACCAGGAACGACCAGAACCAGCAGCAGTGGCAGTTCGTCGCCTCAGGCGACGGCTACTACCGCGTCAAGTCCCGCCACTCCGGCAAGGTGCTGGACGTCCAGAACGGGTCCACCGCCAACGGCGCCCCGGTCGTCCAGTGGACCGACCTGACCGGCACCAACCAGCAGTGGCGGCTGGCCGACAGCGCGGACGGCTACGTGCGGTTCATCGCCCGCCACAGCAACAAGGCCCTCGAAGTGCAGGGCGCCTCCACCGCCGACGGCGCGAACATCGTCCAGTACGACGACTGGGGCGGCGCCAACCAGCAGTGGCAGCTCGTCAAGGTCGCCGGTGGCAATCCCGGCACCTGTGCGCTTCCCTCGACGTACCGCTGGTCGTCGACGGGTGCGCTGGCCCAGCCCAAGGCGGGATGGGCCTCGCTCAAGGACTTCACCGTCGCCCCCTACAACGGCAAGCAGCTCGTCTACGCGACGACGCACGGCGCCGCCGGAACGGGAGCGGGCTGGGGTTCGATGAACTTCACCCCGTTCACCGACTGGTCGGAGATGGCCTCGGCCGGCCAGAACGCGATGTCGAGCTCCGCCGTCGCGCCCACGCTCTTCTACTTCGCGCCGAAGAACATCTGGGTGCTCACCTACCAGTGGGGCAGGACCGCCTTCTCCTACCGGACGTCGACCGACCCCACCAACCCGAACGGCTGGTCGGCGGAGCAGGAGCTCTTCTCCGGCAGCATCGCCGACTCCGGAACCGGGCCCATCGACCAGACGCTCATCGGTGACGGCACGAACATGTACCTGTTCTTCGCCGGCGACAACGGCAAGATCTACCGGGCGAGCATGCCGATCGGGAACTTCCCGGGCAGTTTCGGCACGACCTCGACGGTGGTCATGAGCGACACGACGAACAACCTGTTCGAAGCTCCGCAGGTCTACAAGCTCCAGGGCCAGGACCGCTACCTCATGATCGTCGAGGCGATAGGTTCGCAGGGCCGGTACTTCCGCTCGTTCACGGCCACCAGCCTGAACGGTTCCTGGACGCCCCAGGCCGCGACCGAGAGCAACCCCTTCGCCGGCAAGGCCAACAGCGGCGCCACCTGGACCAACGACGTCAGCCATGGCGAACTGATCCGCACCGGCGCCGACCAGACCTTCACGGTCGACCCCTGCAACCTGCGGTTCCTCTACCAGGGACGCGATCCCAACTCCGGCGGCGACTACGGGCAGTGGCCCTACCGACCGGGTCTGCTGACGCTGCAGCGCTGACGACGCGGCACTGCCCCGGCTCCGGTGCGCAGCCGCCGTGGCGGACCCGGTGCACGGCAGGGTCCGCCACGGCCCGCGCCCTCTCCGACGGAGAGGGCGCGGTGGTCCCGCCGGACACCGAAAGCGCGGATGTGCTCGTCACCGACGTCGCCCGCTGAACGCGCTCCACGTCGGTGCCGGCCTGGGCAGGGCGGGATCCGACCCGGCCGTCGAAGTCCGAGGCGCCGCCACCACGGGCGGCGCGAAGTCGGCCGGAGCGCTGTTCACCGGGCCGGCCGGTGTCGGAACGCCGGGCAGAAGCGGAGGCTTCCGCACGCCTCGGTGCAGTCGGCGACGAGGCGGCCGTCCGGGCCGCAGGGTAGCCGAACCGGCCGTCCTCGGGTGTCAGGGCGTGCAGACGTGCGGTGATCGCGCCCGGTTCGCGGCGTGCCGCAGCCTCGGCCGGGTGGGGCGGGTGGTCGGCGGCCTTGTCCCACGCCGTGTCCTCGACGACCGAGAGGACGGGGAACTCCTCGTGCGCGTGTAGTGGTTCAGGGATCGGCACCCGGCTGCGGGGAACACGTGCGATCCGCGCCGGCAGACCATGGCCTCCGTCCCGAGGCTGCCTCGTTCGTACCGCAGTACGGCTCCGCCCGGCGGGGCGAGTGTGACGGTGGCGGGTCGGCCGTCGTCGAGCCGGACTCGGCAGACGCCACTGAACCGGCCGTCGGACAGTTCGCTCTCCACCCGGCGTCCGACGTCGGCGCCGGTGGAGAACCGCGTCGAAGACGGGGCCCGCAGGGCCCCGTCCTGACTGCCGGGTTCAGGCCGGGTACGGCAGGTCGGCCTCCGAGGTGCCGGCCGGCCGGGTGTGCGCGGTCGCGTTCGGGTTGCCGATCCGCACCTGCCAGGCGTACGGACTGTCGGTGGTCACCCGGAGGCGGTCGCCCGTACGGTGCAGGTGGAAGCGGGCGGCCTCGCCCGGGCCGTCGGTGCGCGGGATCACGAGGGTGCGCTCCGCGCCGTCCGCGAAGGCGTGGACCCGCAGTTCGACGCCGTCCGCCCAGGCCGAGACCGGGTGCTGGTCGTCGGCGGCCAGCGCGATGACCGAGTCGGGGCGGGCCAGCAGCGGCAGGGTGTGGAAGCCGTGCTGCTCACGGGCCCAGCGCGGACCGGTGACCTGAGCACCTGTCAGCACATTGGTCCATGTGCCTTCCGGCACGTAGTACTCGACGGTGCCGTCGTCGGTGAAGACCGGGGCGACGAGCAGGTCGTCGCCGAGCATGTACTGCCGGTCGACCGTGGCGGCGGCCGGGTCGTCGGGGAACTCGAGCACCATGGCACGCATCACCGGGACGCCGGTGGCATGCGCCTGCTGGGCGGCGCGCTGGAGGTACGGGGCGAGGCGGTGCTTGAGCAGGGTGAATTCGCGGGTGACCTCGACGGCCTCCTCGCCGTAGTCCCAGGGGACGCGGTACGACTTGCTGCCGTGCAGGCGGCTGTGCGAGGAGAGCAGGCCGAACTGCACCCAGCGCTTGAAGACGGTGGGGGTCGGGGTGCCCTCGAAGCCGCCGATGTCGTGGCTCCAGAAGCCGAAGCCGGACAGGCCGAGGGAGAGGCCGCCACGCAGCGACTCGGCCATGGCGTTGAAGTGGGACTCGCAGTCGCCGCCCCAGTGGACCGGGTACTGCTGGCCTCCGGCGGTGGCGGAGCGGGCGAAGAGCAGTGCCTCGCCCTCGCCGCGCTCGGCGCGCAGGAGGTCGAAGACGGCCTGGTTGTAGAGGTGGGTGTAGTAGTTGTGCATCCGTTCCGGGTCGGAGCCGTCGTGCCAGACGACGTCGGTGGGGATGCGCTCGCCGAAGTCGGTCTTGAAGCAGTCCACGCCCTGGTCGAGCAGTGTCCTGAGCTTGCCGGTGTACCAGGCGCGGGCGGCGGGGTTGGTGAAGTCCACCAGGGCCATGCCGGGCTGCCAGAGGTCCCACTGCCAGACGCTGCCGTCCGGGCGCCGCACGAGGTAGCCGTCGCGCATACCCTCCTCGAACAGCTCCGACTTCTGCGCGATGTAGGGGTTGATCCAGGCGGAGACCCGCAGCTCCCGTTCCCTGAGGCGCGCCAGCATGCCGGCCGGGTCGGGGAAGGTGTCGGAGTCCCAGACGAAGTCGCTCCACTGGTAGCCGCGCATCCAGAAGCAGTCGAAGTGGAAGACGCTCAGCGGGATGCCGCGTTCGGCCATGCCGTCGACGAAGCGGTTGACGGTGGCCTCGTCGTAGTCGGTGGTGAAGGAGGTGGTGAGCCACAGGCCCAGCGCCCAGGCCGGGGGCAGGGCGGGGCGGCCGGTGAGCGCGGTGTAGCGCTGAAGGACCTGCTTCGGGGTCGGGCCGTGGACGACGAAGAACTCCAGCGACTGGTCCTCGACGCTGAACTGGACCTGGCCGACGGACTCGGAGCCGACCTCGTAACTGACCTTGCCGGGGTGGTTGACGAAGACGCCGTAGCCGCGGTTGGTCAGGTGGAAGGGAACGTTCTTGTACGCCTGCTCGCTGCTGGTGCCGCCGTCCGCCTGCCAGATGTCCACGACCTGCCCGTTCCTGACGAACGGAGTGAACCGCTCCCCGAGTCCGTAGACCAGCTCGCCGACCCCCAGAGCGAGTTGCCCGAGCATGAAGTGCCGGCCGTCGGCGTCGGTGGCGAAGCCGGTCCCACGCTCACCCACGGAGGTCAGCACCCGACCACCGGCGGTGAACTCCAGGCGCCACGGCTGGGAGGTGTCCACGCGCAGCGACAGTTCACCCGCACTGAGCTCGACCACCGTGCCGTCCCGGTGCACCTTTCCCGCATCCGGTTGCCCGCCGGGCAGCGCGAACTCCGGCCCCCGGTTCACCGAACCGGCGTGGTGGGTGGCACGTACCCCGATCACGCCCTCGGCCGGCGACCAGCACTCGATGGTCAGCAGCGGACTGTTGAGCATGCCGCCGCGGCTGCGCACGTGCTTCACCGGAGCGTAGAGGGTCATCCGGTGCTCGTCGGCCCGGACGTCGGCGACCTCGGTGGCGTAGCGGGTGGTGACGCCCGGACGCATCAGCCAGTAGCCGTCGGTGAACTTCATGGGGTGGATTCCTCCGTCCGCGCGCGGTGCGCGGTGATCAGGCCCCGGTACCAGTGGTAGCTGTCCTTGGGCGTTCGGGTCAGAGTGTCGTAGTCGACGTGGACGAGGCCGAAGCGCCGGCCGTAGCCGCGCGCCCACTCGAAGTTGTCCAGCAGCGACCACACGTAGTAGCCGCGTACGTCCACCCCGGCCGCGATGGCGTCGGCGACGGCGGTCAGATGGTCGGCGAGGTAGGCGATCCGGTCCGGGTCGTGGACCCGGCCGTCGGGGCCGACGGTGTCGTCCTCGGCGGAGCCGTTCTCGGTGATCCAGACCGCTGGGAGCCGCGGGTAGCGGGCGTGGAGGTCCAGGAGCAGTTCCTTGAGCGCGGCCGGGGCGACGGGCCATCCCATGGTGGTGTGCCGGGTCCCGTACGGGTCCGGCTCGGTGACGCCGATGTCGACGGCGGTGCGGAGTTCGGGGTCGTCCGTACGGTGGGGTGCGGCGGCGATGGTCACGGGGCGGTAGTAGTTGATGCCGAGGAAGTCCAACGGCTCACCGATCACCCCCAGGTCGCCGGGCCGCCGCCAGGGGCCGTCGGCGAGGCCGCCCCAGGTTTCGGCCTCGTGCTCGGGGTAGCGCCCGGCGAGGAGCGGATCGCTCCAGACCTCGTTGTGGAGAACGTCGGCACGGCGTAGCGCGTCGAGGTCCTCGGGGCGGTCGGAGGCGGCGTGGAGCCGGTCGAGGTTGAGCGTGATCCCGACCTCCCGGGCGCCCGTGGCGCGCAGTTCCCGTACCGCGAGGCCGTGGGCGACCAGCAGGTGGTGGGCGGCCGCCAGCGCACCGCGGCCCTCTTCGGCGCCGGGCGCGTGCCGGCCTTCGGCGTAACCCACGAACGCGGAACAGTACGGCTCGTTGAGGGTGATCCAGCGCTCGACCCGGTCCCCGTAGCGCTCGGCGGCGAGGGCCGCGTACTGCGCGAACGCCTCGGCGGTCTCCCTGACGCGCCAGCCACCGCGGTCCTCCAGGGCCTGCGGCAGGTCCCAGTGGTAGAGGGTGACGGCGGGCGCGATCCCGGCGGCCGGCAGCTCGTCGATCAGGCGGTCGTAGAAGTCCAGGCCCTTGGCGTTGACCGGCCCGGTGCCCCGGGGCAGCAGGCGGGGCCAGGCGATCGAGAAGCGGTAGCCGTCGACGCCGAGCCCGCGCAGCAGGGCGATGTCCTCGCGGTAGCGGTGATAGTGGTCGCAGGCGGTGTCGCCCGTGGCGCCGTCGAGGGTCCGACCAGGGGTGTGGCTGAAGGTGTCCCAGATGGACGGTCCACGGCCGTCCTCGTCATGGGCACCCTCGATCTGGTAGGCCGCGGTCGCGGCTCCGAGCCGGAACCCGGCGGGCAGGCGGGGGAACGGGCGCACGGTGGGCCCGGATGCGTCGGACACGGTGTTTCAGAGCTCCGGAGCCTGCGCCGGTGCGGCCAGGCCAGTCGGGCGGGCGGGTAGGAGAACAGAGCCCACGGGAGGGCCACCTCGACGAGAGAGATCGGTTGGTGAAGCGCTTCGACGCTCCCATCGCCCAAGTTACGATGTCAATGCCTGGCAGCGAAGAAGATTCCCTTTCCTTCGGGCTCTTGTTTCGCCATAAGTTCCTCAATACCTTGCATCCTGAGGTGAAGCGCTTCGACGATCTGTGATCTTCCGACCCGGTTCGGCTACGGCGGCCGGAACCCACACCGTCTCTGAAGGGCCCCGCATGACTGATCTGCCCGCACGCGTCCTGTTCGGCGCCGCCTACTACCACGAGTACCAGCCGCACGAGCGGCTCAAGACCGACCTCGATCTCATGGCGGAGGCGAAGTTCACCGTCATCCGCGTCGGCGAGTCGGTCTGGTCCACCTGGGAGCCGGAGAACGGGCGGTTCGAACTCGACTGGCTGCAACCCGTCCTCGACGGCGCCCACGAGCGCGGCATCGCCGTCGTCCTCGGAACTCCCACCTACGCCGTGCCGCCGTGGCTGGCCCGGCTGTACCCGGAGATCGCCGCCGAGGACGCCACCGGGCGCCGCGCCGCGTGGGGCGCCCGGCAGGAGGTCGACTTCACGCACCCAGCCTTCCGTTTCCACGCGGAGCGAGTGATCCGCGCGATCACGGCCCGTTACGCCGTCCACCCCGCCGTCATCGGCTTCCAGGTCGACAACGAACCCGGTCCGCGACTGCCGCACAACCACGGTGTCTTCCAGCGGTTCGTGGACGACCTGCGGCAGCGGTACGGCGATGTGGAGACCCTCAACCGCGAGTGGGGGCTGGTGTACTGGTCGCACCGGCTGTCCACCTGGGCCGACCTGTGGACCCCGGAGGGCAACGCGCAGCCGCAGTACGACCTGGCCTGGCGGGCGTTCCAGGCGCGCCGGACCACCGAGTTCATCGCCTGGCAGGCCGGCATCGTGCGCGAGTACGCGCGGCCCGGCCAGTTCGTCACCACGTGCCTCGCCTACGGCTCTCCCGGCCTGGAGGACGACGAGCTCACCGACAGCCTGGACATCACCGCGGGCAACCCGTACTACGACATGCAGGACAGCCTCACGATGCCCGAGCCGCCGCGCGAGAAGCTGCCGCAGCAGTGGATGGCGTACGGGGCGTGGGCGCTGCACCACAGCGCCGACCGGATCTACTCCTCGCGCCAGGAGCCTTTCCTGATCACGGAGACCAACGCCCAGGCCATCGGCGGCACTTCCGACAATCGGCCCGCCTTCGACGGGCAGTGGCGGCAGGCCGCGTGGGCGCTGGTCGCGCGCGGGGCCCGCATGATCGAGTACTGGCACTGGCACACGCTGCACTTCGGCGCCGAGACGTACTGGGGCGGGGTCCTCCCGCACAGCGGGCAACCGGGGCGCGCCTACCGCGAAATCGCCCGCCTGGGCGTCGAGTTCGAGCGGGCCGGGGACCTGGTCGCCGGGATCACACCGGACGCGGACATCGCGATGGTGTACTCGGCGCCGAGCCGGTGGCTGATGCAGAGGTATCCGCCGCTCGCGGGCCCCGACGGCGGCCCGGACGCGGGTGCGTACGAGGGCATCTTCGAGCCTTTCTACCGGGGCGCGTTCGAGGCGCGGCGCCAGGTACGGATCCTGCACGCCCGTCAGTTGCACGATCCGCGCGGCGAACGCCCGGGGACGACGCCGGAGTCGGCGGCGGAGCTGCACCCCGTGCTCATCGCTCCCGCGCTGTACGTGGCGGACGACGGGATGCTCGACTGGCTCGGCGCCTACGCGGAGGCGGGCGGCCACCTCGTCCTCGGCCCCCGCACCGGCTACGGCGACCATGAGGCGCGGGCCCGCCACGAGGTGACACCGGCGCGACTGGTGGGTGCCGCGGGCGTCCGGTACGACGAGTTCAGCAACCTGCACGCCGACGTGCCGCTGCGCACCGCACCGCACAGCCCGCTCCAGCTGCCCGCCGACGCGGTGGCCACCCGTTGGGTGGAGGGTCTGGCCGTCGAGGACGCCGACGTCCTGGCCGAGTACGACCACCCGCACTTCGGGCGCTGGCCCGCCGTCACCACCCGCCGCCACGGCGCGGGCCGCGTCACGTGCGTGGGCACCGTGCCCGGCCGTGATCTGGCCCGCGAGCTCGCCGCGTGGCTCGCTCCCTCCCCGTGCAGCGGCTGGCAGGGCCTGCCGGACTCGGTCACGGTCTCCACCGGCACCGCCCCCGACGGCCGGCGCGTCCATGTCGTCCACAACTGGAGCTGGCAGCCGGTCACCGCCCAGGCCCCGGTGGAACTGACCGACGCCCTGGACGGCAGTGTGCTCCCGGCCGGTACGCCCGTGCGGCTCGGTGCCTGGGACGTCCGCGTCCTCGCCGCCGCACCGGGGTCTGCCGTAGAGGATCGTGTCTGAAGACCATCCCGAAGTGCCGACCCGGAGAAGCCGAGTCCGGCACCGAAGCCTTCCGGTGCCGGACTTCTGCGTGGCGACTCCCCCGCACGGGGGCGATGAGGGCCTCAGAGGGAGAAGACGACGCGCGCGAGACGCACCGGACCACGAAGCCCGAGGCGGACGTCGTGCAGACCGGCAGCCGCGACGACGGGCGCGCTCACCGTGGCGTAGTCGTAGGGCCCGGCCGTACCCGGGTCGAGCGTGAGCACTGCCAGTACCGGACCGTCACCCAGCGAGAGCTCGACCGTGCCCTCGCCCGCGGCCTCCACCGTGATCCCGGCAGCCCCCTTTCCGAAGTCACAGTCACGGAACACCAGCTCGCCCCTCCCGCCGGCCACCGGGGCCACGGAGTCGCCCGATGTCTTCGTGCGGTCCACGATCTCCGTGTCGCTCTGCTCGTCGAAGTCCACCGCCTCCAGGCCGCCCGTCATGACCGGCCGGGGGACGGACGGCTCGCCGTCGAGTTCGACGGTCCGGGCCAGACGGATGTCCTCGCTGGACCCACCGACGAGGATCTCGTAGAGGCCCGGTGCCACCCGCTGACGTCCCTGCGCCACGTCCCAGAACGCGAAGGCCGGCATCGGCACCCGGAAGGCGATCTCCGTGACCTCACCGGGCGCGAGCGTCACGCGCCGGTGCGCGGCCAGTTCCCTGCGGGGCCGTGGCATCGACGGTTCCACGGCCCGGGTGTAGAGCTGGGCGACCTCGTCAGCGGTGACGTCACCGGTGTTTCCGACCGTGAAGGACACGTGCAGTGTCCCGTCCTCGACGCGCGTCGTGAGGTTCTCGTAGGAGAAGGAGGCGTACGACAGGCCGTGACCGAACGGGAAGAGAGGCGTGCCCTCGAAGTAGAGGTAGGTCTGGCGGCCGCCGATCACGTCGTAGTCGAGGAGGTCGGGCAGGTCGGAGTCGTCGGCGTACCAGGTCTGCGGGAGGCGGCCGGCGGGGGAGGCGTCGCCGGCCAGGATCCGGGCCAGGGCGCTGCCGGCCGCCTGGCCGCCGTGGGCCGTCCACAGCAGTGCCGGCAGCTCCGCGTGGTCGATCGCGTAGGGGTACGCCGACACCAGCGCCAGCACCGTGTTCGGGTTGGCCGTGCGGGCCGCGCGCAGGAGGCGCTCCTGGTGGGCGGGGAGGGCCAGGGTCGTACGGTCCTCGGTCTCGCGTCCGTTGATGTGCGGGTCGTTGCCCGCGACCACCAGGACCACGTCCGCCTGCGAGGCGACCTTGCCCACCGCGTCCTCGCCGCTCTCGACGACGACGACCTCGAAGATCTCTCCGCTCCCGGCGGCAACCTTCAGGCCGTCGGTGGCGACAGAGACGGGGTGACCCGTCCCTATGTGCCGAAGAAGGTGCCCGTTCTCGTGCGGTTCCAGGCGGAACGTCTCCTGGACGACCCAGCCTCCGGGCTGGTCGGCGGAGGCGCGGACAAGGCCGTCCTCGGCGACGGAGAGGTAGCGGCCGTCGGGGGCGCGCAGGGTCAGCACGCCCTCGCCCCAGTCGACGAGGGAGAGCTCGGTGCCCGTCGCGTCGGTGGTCAGCGGGGGCAGGTCCGTCCGGCCCGCGAGCAGCGCCGGGTCGAGGGCGCCTTCGGCGCCGCGCACCTGGTCGTCGGCGTCCGCCTCGGGGACGTGCAGGAACGCTCCGTCCGAGGTCTTCAGGAGGATCCGGTCCACGCCCTCCGCGAACTGCACGTGCTCCGGGCCGAACCGCTCGGACAGGGCCGCCAGCGGCGTGGAGCGGTGGAGGAACGTGCCGCTGTACCAGTCGCCCTTGCACTCGTCGGCGAGCAGGCCGACCACCGCGAGCCGGGTGCCGGGCGCGAGCGGCAGCAGGCCACCGCTGTTCTTGAGCAGCACGACCGCCTGCTCGGCCGCCTCCTCGGCGAGGGCCCGGTGGGCCGGGGTGTCGAAGTCCGTGGTGAGCTCGTGCGGGTCGTGCTCCGGATCGAACTCGCCGAGGCGGAAACGGACCGAGAGCTGGCGGCGGACCGCTGCGTCGATGTCCGCCTCGGTCAGCAGGTCCTGCTCCAGGGCACCACGGAGCCGTGCGGTGATCTTCGAACTGTCGGTGCCGTGGTCGGTGAAGCTGTCGACGCCGGCCAGCAGCGAGGCGGCCGTCGCCTCCTCGTGGGTGTCGAAGTAGTGCTCGGAGTCGACCAGGTTGGAGGGCGCGCCCGCGTCCGAGCAGACAAGGAGATCCTCGTCGATCCAGGTGCGCAGATGCTCGCGCAGATACGGCGAGACATGGTTCGGGCGGCCGTTGACCAGGTTGTACGCCGGCATCACACCGGCCACGGCGCCCGCCTCGACCGTCTCGCGGAAGGCACGCAGGTCGTATTCGTGCAGGACGCGCGGGCGGACCGAGGAGGACAGGACGTCGCGGCCCGTCTCGTTGTTGTGGGCCAGCCAGTGCTTGAGGACGGGCGCGGTGCGCCAGTACGTGGGGTGCTCGCCGCGCAGGCCGTGCGTATAGGCGGTGGCGATGGCCGAGGTGAGCTTCGGGTCCTCCGAGTAGCCCTCCTCGTTGCGGCCCCACAGGGGGTGGCGCAGCAGGTTCACGGTCGGGGCCCAGACGTTCAGCCCCACGCGGTCGTCGCGGGCGCGCATCGCGCGGACCTCCTTGGACACCGCCTCGCCGACCCGTCGTACGAGATCCGTGTTCCAGGTCGCGCCCAGGCCGACTGCCTGGGGAAAGACGGTGGCCGGGCCCATCCAGGCCACACCGTGCAGGGCCTCCTGGCCGGTGCGGAAGGCGGCGACGCCGAGCCGCTCCACAGCGGGCGCGAACTGGTGCAGGAATCCGATCTTCTCGTCGAGGGTGAGCCGCGACAGGAGGTCGTCGACGCGCTTCGCGAAAGGCAGCTTCGGATCGCGGAAGGGCGGGGGCGTGTGCGGAGTGGGTGCGGACACGTGGGATCTCCTCGGAGTGGAGCATTCAGTACTTTCGAAGCGCTTCGATGCTTGTCACCTGCGAGGGTGGGTGTCAAGAGATTGACGCTGTTGCATGAAGAGGGAGGTATGGAGAGTGTCATCCGGCTGATACCTCGGAGGAATCTTGGAAGCGACTCTTGTGCGCCCATGGGCGTTCACTTAACCTCGCAGCAACATCGAAGCGCTTCGACTGTGGGCAGCACCACGGTGGTTGGATGTTCGCTTCAGCTCAGCCAGTTCCAGTCACGACACCGCAGCCGACGGCCCATCGCCGGGTGTCCAGCTGCGCCATGAAGGGTTGACGCAATGACGTCGAATGCCGCCTCCTCCGGACCGAGCCGGAGAAGCTTTCTCGCCACCACGGCAGTCGCCACCGCAGCGGTGGCCGGGGGGATACCGCTGCTCAGCGCCTGTAGCGGCGGTTCGGACAGCGAGTCGCGAGAGGGCGCCACGTCGGGCAAGGCCGCCGACAAGCTGCTCCCGACGTACGTCGCCAGCGCGGTCGCCAAGCCGGACCTTCCGTCGAAGAACGGTTCGGCGGACGGCTATACCGGCAAGGTCGATCTCGCGGCCCTGTCCACGTCGGTTCCGAAGAAGCTCGGCACGGGCGCTCCCGTCAAGATCATGTCCCCGTTCTGGGGCACCCCGCCGAAGGCCGGATGCGCGTACTACACGGCGGTCGACGCGGCGGCGGGCACCAAGATCACCTGGCAGAACCAGGACGGCACCACCTACGGCCAGAAGCTCGGCGCCGTCCTCGCCTCCAGCTCCGTACCCGACATGGTGGTCGTGCCTGCCTGGGAACTGGTCGGCAAGATCGCGAACGCGGTCACCGCGAAGTTCATGGACCTGGGCCCCTACCTGGCGGGCGACAAGGTCAAGAAGTACCCGAACCTGGCCGCGATCCCCTCCGACGCCTGGCGCACGGGCATCTTCGGCGGTGCGCTGCGCGGCATCCCGATGCCCGGCGCCCCCGCGGCCTCCATCGTGCCCTACTACCGCAAGGACATCTTCGACAAGAAGGGCTACTCGGTCCCCAAGTCGGCCGACGAGTTCCTCAGCTGGGCCAAGGAGGCCACCAGCGCCAAGGCGAAGGTGTACGCCTGCGGTGACATGCGCTGGGTCGCGGCGGGCATCTTCGGCGTCCGCCCCTCCGGCACGCACGGCTGGGACATGGGGGACAACGGCAAGCTGACGTACCGCATCGAGCATCCCGAGTACCTTGAAGCCTTGGAGTGGACCCGCAAGCTGTTCGACGCGGGCGTGGTCCACCCCGACGACAAGGCGAACTCGGGCGACGCGGGCCAGCGGTTCACCGCCGGCGAGATCCTGGTCTTCAACAGCGACATGTCCGGCTGGTACACCAAGACCGCCGAACAGGCCGCGTCCAACCCGGACTTCCAGATCGAGGGCATGGACATCTTCGGCGCCGACGGGGGCAACCCGACGCTGTTCGCGAACGAGCCCGCCGGTATCTGGTCGATGATCCGCAAGGGCGCCTCGAAGGAGACGGTTGAGAACGCGCTGGCCGCGGCCAACTTCGCGGCCGCGCCCTACGGCACCAAGGAGCGGATGCTCGTCGACTACGGCGTCGAGGGCACCCACTACGCGGTCAAGGACGGCGTCCCGGTCAAGAACGACCAGGGCAACGCCGAGGTGATCAACGCCTGGGTGATGCTGGCCGCACCGGCCGCCTACAGCGCCCACCCCGACTTCCCCGATGTCGCCCGCAAGCAGGTCGAGTGGCAGCAACGGATGGGTGCCTTCATGAAGAAGACGTCCACGTACGGCATGAACATCGTCGAGCCGACCCGCTACGCGAACCTCTCCAGCCAGTTCGAGCAGCTGGAGATCGACTACGTCCGGGGCAACAAGAAGCTGTCCGACGTGCAGGCCGCCATCTCCACCTGGAGGTCCTCCGGTGGCGACCAGCTGCGCGACTGGTACAAGGAACTCCTCGACAAGAACGGCAGCGGCAACTGATGGCCATCACGGCCGGGAGCCGGCCCGACGGGACCCGTCCCCCCGCGGCCGTCGAGAAGCCGACGGCCGCGGTCGCCGCAGCCGGGACGAAGGTGCGGCCGCCGCGCGGGACGAGCAAGGCCGGCAAGGTTCCCCTGCGGATCCGGCTGCGCCGCGACCGCGCCCTCATCCTGATGGTCCTGCCCGTCATCGCCCTGCTCCTGCTCTTCAACTACCTCCCGCTGCTCGGCAACGTCATCGCCTTCCAGGACTACGACCCGTACGCCTCCAGCAACGGCATCACGGCGATCTTCCACAGCCCCTGGGTCGGCGTGGAGCAGTTCGCGCGGACGCTCGACGACCCGCTGTTCTGGAGTGCCGCGAAGAACACCCTCGTCCTCTTCGTGCTCCAACTGGTGCTGTTCTTCCCGGTCCCCATCGCCCTGGCGCTGGTCATCAACAGCGTGATCCGGCCCCGGGTGCGGGCCGTGGCGCAGGCGATCATGTATCTGCCGCACTTCTTCTCCTGGGTCCTCGTGGTCACCGTCTTCCAGCAGATCTTCGGCGGCGCGGGCGTCATCGCCCAGACCCTGGAGAAGCACGGGTGGAGCGGCTTCGACCTGATGACCAACGCGGACCTCTTCAAGTATCTGGTCACCGCGCAGGCCGTGTGGAAGGACGCCGGCTGGGGGATCATCGTCTTCCTCGCGGCCCTGGCCGCCGTCAGCACCGACCTCTACGAGGCCGCCGCCATGGACGGCGCGGGGCGCTGGCGACGCATGTGGCATGTGACGCTGCCCGCGCTGCGCCCGGTGATCGCCCTGCTGCTGGTACTCAGGGTGGGCGACGCGCTGAGCGTCGGATTCGAGCAGTTCCTGCTCCAGCGGGACGCGGTCGGAGTGGGGGCCAGCGAGGTCCTCGACACGTACGTGTGGAACATGGGCATTCAGAACGGCGACTTCAGCTACGCGGCCGCGGTCGGCCTGGCCAAGGGACTCATCGGAGTGTGTCTCGTCCTGGGTGCGAACAAGTTCGCGCACCTGCTGGGCGAGCAGGGGGTGTACAAGAAATGAGCCTCGACACGCAGCTCATCCGCAGTCTCAAGGCGCCCGCCCGCCCTGCGTGGGAGGAGCCGCCCAGCAAGGCGGGAATCACCGCCAAGAGCGGCTTCCTCCTGCTCAGCTGCCTGGGGGTGCTCGGTCCGCTGTGGATCGTGATCGTCACCAGCCTCTCTCCCAAACCCGTGATCGACCGGGCCGGCGGCCTCGTCCTGATCCCCGAGGGCATCACCTTCGTCAACTACACCGAGCTGCTCGGTGGTGGCCAGGTCAGCCGGGCGATCATGGTCTCGGTCGGTGTCACGCTCTTCGGCACGCTGTTCTCGATGACGGTGTCGGTGCTCGCGGCCTATGGCCTGTCCCGGCCGGGGAGTCTGGGCCATCGGTTCTTCCTGATGGCCATGATGGCGACCATGTTCTTCGGGGCCGGGCTCATTCCGACGTACCTCCTGGTGCAGTCGCTGGGCCTCACCGACAGCTATCTGTCGCTCATCCTGCCGAGCGCGGTCAGTGTCTTCAACATCCTCGTCCTGCGGGCCTTCTTCATGGGGATCTCACCCGAACTCACCGAGTCCGCCCGCATCGACGGGGCCAGCGACCTGCGCATCCTGCTGACCATCGTCCTGCCGCTGTCGCGCGCGGTGCTGGCCGTCATCTCGCTGTTCTACGCGGTCGGCTACTGGAGTGCCTGGTTCAACGCCTCCATCTACCTCACCGACCAGGAGATGATGCCGCTGCAGAACGTGCTCATCCAACTGGTCCAGAAGAACACCGAGGCGCCGACCGGCCTCCAGCAGGCTGTCCGCACCGGGGAACTCTCCGGCCTGGGACTGCAGATGGCCGTCATGGTCCTCGCGCTGGTCCCCGTCGCGGTCGCCTCCCCCTTCGTCCAGCGGCACTTCAAGAAGGGCATGCTCACCGGAGCCATCAAGGGCTGACGCCCTGTGGTCCGGGTCCCTCCGCCGTGCCTACCGCCGCCGTGCCTCCTGCCGTGCGCCGTCCGCGGCTGCGCCCGGCTCGTCGCGCGGGACCCCATGCCCCTGATTCCGGCTCGACCTCCCCTTCGCACTGACCGAGGTATGTCATGAGCACATTTCACCTCAGCCGACGCTCCGTTCTCGCCGGTTCCGCCGATCCGCGCGTCCACCGCCGGGTCCACCTCGCCACCAACGGGCGCGGCGTGCGGTACGGGGAGCCCGTCTGATGCCCGACCTGAGTGACGCGACACGAGGCCGTCTGCTCTTCGGCGGCGACTACAACCCGGAACAGTGGCCCGAAGAGACCTGGCACAAGGACGTCCGGCTGATGAAGGCGGCCGCGGTCAACTCGGTCACCCTCGGCGTCTTCTCCTGGTCGACGCTGGAACCGGAGCCGGGTGTACGGGAGTTCGGCCGGCTGGACACGCTGATGGACCTGATGCACGCGAACGGCATCGGCGTCGTCCTCGCCACCCCCACCTCCTCGCCCCCGCCCTGGATGGGCCGGCTGCACCCCGACACCCTGCCCGTCACCGAGGACGGCCGCACCGAGTGGTGGGGCGGCCGGCAGCACTTCTCGCACTCCAGCGCCACCTACCGGCGCTACGCCGCCGCCATCACCGAGGACCTCGCAGCCCGCTACGGCGGCCACCCGGCCCTGACGATGTGGCACATCAACAACGAGTACTGCACCTTCGACTACGGCGACGAGGCCGCGACCGCCTTCCGCCGCTGGCTGCGCGAGAAGTACGGCACCCTCGACGCCCTCAACGAGGCCTGGGGCACGGCCTTCTGGAGCCAGGGCTACGACACCTGGGACGGCATCCTGCCGCCGCGCCTGCCGCACTACATGCGCAACCCCGGCCAGGTCCTGGACTTCCGGCGCTTCACCTCCGACATGCTCCTGGAGTGCTACGTCGCGGAACGGGACATCGTCCGCCGCCACACCCCGCACCTGCCGGTCACCAGCAACTTCATGCCGTTGTGGATCGGTCAGGACGCCTGGCGCTGGGCCGAGGAGGAGGACGTCGTCTCCGTCGACATCTACCCGGATCCGCACGACCCGCTGGGCGCCCAGGGCGGCGCCCTCGTCCAGGACATGACCCGCTCCCAGGCGCGCGGGCCGTGGATGCTCATGGAACAGGCGGCCGGGCCCGTCAACTGGCGGGGCGTGAACCACCCCAAGCCCCGCGGCCTCAACCGGCTCTGGTCCCTCCAGGCCGTCGCCCGGGGCGCCGACGCCGTCTGCTACTTCCAGTGGCGGCAGTCCCGCCAGGGCGCGGAGAAGTTCCACTCCGGCATGGTCAGCCATGCCGGGGAAGAGGGCCGGACCTACCAGGAGGTCAAGCGGCTCGGCGCGGAGCTGGAGCGCATCGCCTCCGAGGTGACCGGCCGGAACGTCACCGCGGACATCGCGGTCCTGCACGACTGGCACGCCTGGTGGGCCGGCGCCCAGGACGGCCGCCTGTCGAACCAGGTGGAGTACCCGGACGTCCTGCGCGCCTGGCACCGCGCCCTCTGGCAAGAGCACCTCACCACCGACTTCGCCCACCCCGAGCACGACCTGACACCGTACACCGTGGTCGTCGTACCCCAGCTGTACGCGCTCTCCGACGCGGCGATCGACAATCTCCTCGCCCATGTCCGCCGGGGCGGCACCCTCGTCTGCGGTTTCCAGACCGGCGTCGCCGACGAGGACGACCGGGTGCGCCCCGGCGGCACGGACGCCCGGCTGCGCGAGCTGTTCGGCATCCGCACCCTGCACGAGTGGTGGCCGCTGGACGCGGGGGAGACCGCCGCCTGCGAGGGCTTCCGGGGAACCCTGTGGTCCGAGGAACTGGAGGCCGACGGCACCGCCGACGAGACCGTTCCGTACAAGGGCGGTGAACTCGACGGACTGCCCGCCGTCCTGCGCAAGGGCCGGGCCTGGTACGTCTCCACACTCCCGGAGCCGGACGCGATGCGCGAGCTGCTCGGCAGGATCGCCACCGGCGCCGGCGTCCGGCCGGTGCTCGACGGCCTCCCCGAGCAGGTCGAGGCCGTCCGCCGCGGCGAGGCGCTCTTCGTGTTCAACCACGGCCGCGAGCCGGTGACCGTCGAGGTGCCCGGCATCCACCACGACCTCCTGACAGGGACGGCCGTGACCGACCGGCTCACCCTCGGCCGCTACGACGGGGCGGTGCTGCGGCCATGACCCGAACACCCGTCCACGGAACCTGGGAACCCCAGCCGGCCGCCCGCTGGGAGGACGCCTTCCTCAGCGGCAACGGCCGCCACGGCACCCTCGTGTTCGGTGACCCGGACGACGACCGCGTCATCGTCACGCATCACGCCCTGGTCCGCCCCAACGGCATCGACACCCGGCCCCCGCAGCTCGCCGCCGAACTCCCCGCCCTCCAGGACCGCCTCCTGGCCGGCGACCACGCGGCCGCGGAGCGCTTCACCGACGGCCGCCCGCTCAACTGGGTGAGCCCCTTCCATCCCGCCTTCCAGATCCGGCTGAGCCGGCCGCCGGGCGAGGGGCCCGGCTACCGTCGGTCCCTCGACTTCGCCACCGGCGTCGTCCGCGCCGAGCGCGCCGACTGGACCAGCCAGGTCTTCGTCTCCCGCGCCGACGACGTGATCGTCCAGCAGGTGACCGCGCGCGG
Source organism: Streptomyces sp. NPDC002463 (assembly GCF_042889835.1). Classification (NCBI taxonomy): domain Bacteria; kingdom Bacillati; phylum Actinomycetota; class Actinomycetes; order Kitasatosporales; family Streptomycetaceae; genus Streptomyces; species Streptomyces sp. NPDC002463. The sequence continues at coordinate 140,837 of NZ_JBIARL010000017.1, read as the reverse complement.
CCTCACCCTCGACGTCTCCCTCGACGACCGGCTCCCCGGCGTTCCCTCCGGACTGGCCGTCGGCCACGGAGCCGTCCTCACCCCCGAGGGCGCCCTGCTGAGCCTGCGCGCCTGCTACCCCGACAGCGACCGTGCCTTCACCGGAGTCACGCTGATCACCGTCACCGGCGGTACGACGACCCTCGCTCCTCCGGGCGCGCACATCGAGGGAGCCCGGTCCGTCCTGCTCCTCACCCGGGTCCGGCGCCACACCGGCGAACTCGACGTGACCGCGGAGGGCCGCGCCCTGCGCGAGCTGGCCACCGAGTACGACCGGCTCCTCGAGCGCCATGCCGCCCTCCACCGCACCGCGTACGAGCGCGTCACCCTCGACCTTGCCGCCGCCCCGGCCGAGCGGGCGCTGCCCGGCTCCGAGCTGCTGAAGCGCCCGCGTGACCCCGCCCTGCTGGAGCGGCTGTTCGCGGCCGGCCGCTACCACCTGCTGTCCGCCAGCGGTCTCTTCCCGCCCCGGCTGACCGGCCTGTGGACCGGCGACTGGAACACGGCCTGGTCGGGGGCGTTCACCAATGACGCCAACCTCAACCTCCAGACCGCCTCCGCCCCGGCCGCCGCCCTCCCCGAGGTCACCGAGGCCCAGGCCGCGCTGATCCAGCGTCAGCTGCCCGACTGGCGCGACAACGCCCGCGTGATCTTCGGGACCCGGGGCGTGGTCGCCCCCGTTCACACCGACGGCGAGTCGGGCCACTCGTACCATTTCAACCGCGAATACCCCATGCACCTGTGGACCGCCGGCGCCGACTGGCTGCTCAAACCGCTCGTCGACCACGACGAGACCCACGGCAGCCGCGACCCGCGCACCGCTGCCGCCCTCGCCGAAGTGGCCTGCTTCTACGAGGACTTCCTCACCCGGACCGACGACGACGGTCATGTCGTCGTCGTTCCCTCCTACTCACCCGAGAACCGCCCGGCGAACGCGAGCTGGGTCACGGTCAACGCGGCCATGGACCTTTCGGCGGCCCGGCACGCGCTGCTCACGGCCGCCCACTATCACCCGGAGCACGCCGACCGCTGGCGCGCTCTCGCCGACCGGCTGCCGCCGCACCGGATCAACGACGACGGCGCACTGGCCGAATGGGCCTGGCCGGGCCTGCGGGACTCCTACGACCACCGCCACCTCAGCCATCTGTACGGTGTCTGGCCGCTCGACGAGATCACCCCGTACGACATCCCCGACCTCGCCGCGGCCGCCCACCGCGCCCTCGAACTGCGCGGCGCCGAGAACGACTCCGCGCACGGCCACCTCCACCACGCGCTCATCGCAGCCCGGCTCCGGGACGGCGAACGCGTGGCCCATGCCCTCGACCGGGTCCTGGACGGCGACTTCTTCCACGACTCCCTGATGAGCGCCCACTACCCGAACCGTCACGTCTACAACGCCGACGCCGCGCACACCCTGCCCGGCGTACTGATCGAGATGCTCGTCCAGTCGACCCCCGACCGACTGGTCCTCCTGCCGGCGCTGCCGCCGGCTCTCCCCACGGGCCGGCTGGCGGGCGTACGCACGCGGTTCGGCGCCGAGGTCGAGCTGACCTGGGCGCCCGGCCGGGCGACGGCGGTTCTCAAGCCGACTCGTACGGTCCGTATCGAAGTCAGGACTTCTTCCGGTGACGCGCAGCCGATCGATCTCGTCGCCGGAGAGGACCACGTCCTCGGCACGGAGACGTGGTGACACCCCCACAATTCCCCCCACCCGTGGAAGGGACACCATGGCCAACAGCACGATTCGCAGGATCACCATGGCGATACTGGCGCCGGCGATGGCTCTCGGTGCCACCGTCGGCCTCGCCTCCGCGCCCGCTTCGGCAGCAGTCTGGAACTCCTGCGACCAGTGGGGCAGCACCCGCCTCGACGGTTACACGCTCTACAACAACATCTGGGGCTCCGGCGCGGGCAGCCAGTGCACCTGGGCCAACTCCGGAACCGGCTGGGGAGTCTGGGCCGACCACCCCGACACCGGCGGCATCAAGTCCTACCCCAACTCGACGAAATCGATCAACAAGACGATCGACTCGCTCGGCCGGCTCACCAGCGACTACAACGTCAGCGTCCCGTCGTCCGGCGCGTACAACACCTCGTACGACATCTGGGACACCGACCACCAGTACGAGATCATGCTCTGGGTCAACGACAACGGTGCCGTCGGCCCGATCGGCACCTGGCAGGACAGCGTCACGCTCGGCGGCCACGGCTGGAACGTCTACAAGGGCACCAACGGGTCGAACCAGGTGTTCTCGTTCCTGCGGACGTCCGACTCCAAGTCCGGCACCGTGGACATCAAGCCGATCCTCGACTGGATCGCCCACACCAAGGGCTGGATGCCCGGCAGCGAGACCATCGGTGACGTCCAGTTCGGCTACGAGATCACCTCGTCGTCGGGCGGACTCAACTTCAACACCAACAACCTGACCGTCAACGGCGGCTGATCCGACATCAGGGCCGAGGCCGGTCGCGTCCTTCCCGGACGCGGCCGACCTCGGCCCGCGGTGCGTTCGGGCCGGGCCGCCCGGTCGTCAGAGTGCCGGACAGAGCTGCCGGGGTCAGGCGGCTGCGGAGGGCGCCGGCCCGGTACTCGCGCGCACCGTCAACTCGGGTGCGATGAGCATGATTTCGTCCGTGGCGCGGCCGTCGAGCTTGGCGACCAGACGCTCCACCGCGTGCCTGCCCATCTCCTGCGCGGGGATGGAGACCGACGTCAGACGCACCGAGGCCTGGAGCGCCAGCTGGTCCGGGCAGACCGCGACCACCGACACGTCCTCGGGCACGGCGCGGCCCTGCTGGCGCAACAGGGCGAGCAGCGGCTCGACCGCCTGCTCGTTCTGTACGACGAACCCCGTGGTGCCCGGGCGCTCGTCGAGGATGCGGGCGAGGGTTCCGGCCGTGGTGTCGTAGCCGCCCCCGCACGGCCGGTGCAACACCCTGACACCCAACTCGCGTGCCCGGGAACGAAGTCCGTCGAGGGTGCGCTCGGCGAAGCCGGTGTGCCGTTCGTAGACCGCGGGGGCCTCGCCGATGACGGCGATGTCGCGGTGGCCCAGCATCGCCAGATGCTCGACGCACAACGCGCCGGCCTCCTTGAAGTCGAGGTCGACGCAGGTCAGCCCTGTGGTGTCGGCGGGCAGCCCGATCAGCACGGACGGCTGGGCGGCGCCGCGCAGCAAGGGCAGCCGCTCGTCGTCGAGTTCGACATCCATGAGGATCATCGCGTCGGCCAGCCCGCTGCCGGCGACGCGGCGGACGGCGTCGGGGCCCTCCTCGCCGGTCAGCAGCAGCACGTCGTACCCGTGCGTCCGGGCCGTCGTGGCGACGGCGATGGCGATCTCCATCATCACCGGCACGTACAGGTCGGTGCGCAACGGAATCATCAGCGCGATGATGTTCGACCTGCTGCTGGCCAGGGCCCGCGCGCCTGCGTTCGGGTGGTACCCCAGCTCGCGGATGCTCTGCTCGACCCGCAGCCGGGTGGTCGCGGAGATGGAGCGCTTGCCGCTGAGGACATAGCTCACCGTGCTTGCCGACACTCCGGCGTGCCGGGCGACCTCGGCGAGGGTTACCATCCTGCTCTCCCAGCCTTTTGAAGCGCTTCGACAGCGCCTTCGGATCGTATATGCAGGAAATACATGCTGACCTTAGCGTCGTCCTAAGCGTGTGTCCATTGTACGTCGATGCGCTTCGACTGTCGCGCTTGTGAAGCGACGCGCAGAGACGCCGGTGCCCTGGTTGCCCGGGGAGGTGGGCGACCAGGGCGAGGGGCCGGTCGGTCAGGACGCCTTGACGGCCTTGCCGGTGACGGAGCCCCCGGACTTCGTGACCTTGTACTTCACCTTGGCGCCGCTGTGGAAGTGGAAGGTCAGCGTCGCCGTGTCGCCGTCACGCAGCGACTTGAGGTACTCGGCGGTCAGGAGGATGGTGCCGTTCGGGTAGATCGGGGAGAAGGCCTTGTTGAACTCCTGGTACGGGGTCCAGCTCGTCGGGCCGGCGTTGGTGCCGTCGGAGTACGTGGACTCCATGGTCGCCAGCTCGTCTCCCCGGTACTTCGTGGGAACGGCGAACTCCTCGTCCGTGCCCGTGGCGTCCGACAGCACCGGAGTGTCGTAGGTCACCACGTCGATCTGCCAGGGCAGCCCCTTGGAGAACCGGGCCTGGAGCGTCGCGTCGACGCCGTGGGCGCGATCGCCGCTCAGTCGGGTCAGCGCCGATGCCGTGAGGGTGAGCCGGTTCTCGAAGAGGGTGTAGTCCCGGCCCTCGGCCAGCTTGGTGTCACCGTGCCACAGCCCGCGGAACTTGGTGCCGTTCGGGTTCAGGGTGAGCGACTGGGCCGTGATCCGGCTCGACTTCGCCAGGTGGACCTTGTCGAAGGAGGCGGTACCCGAGCGGGTGGTCCAGCTCGACTTGATCCAGGCGAAGAGGGCGGGGTCGCGCCACTTGAGGGTCGCGCGGTTCAGGTAGGCGAAGCCGGGGTCCCACAAGGCGGTGGTGGCACCCGAGAGGCGCGCCAGGTGTCCGACGTGCTCGTAGTACTTCAGCGCCTCGCCCCGCTCGATGCGGGAGGGGTGGTTGTCGTCGGGGTAGGCGAGCAGGCCGTACTCGCCGAGGTAGACCGGGATGCCCCTGGCGACGAAGGTGTGGTGGATGCGGGAGAAGACGTCCTCGGCGTCGTTGCGGGCGTTGTCGTCGTACCGGGTGCCGCCCGCGACGTTCACGCTGAACGGGTAGTAGCTGTAGTAGTGCACGGTGGCGACCAGGTCGCTGTCGTGCAGCCCACTGATGGTGGTGTACAGGTCGTCCATGAGGTCCTGGGAGGGGGTGCCGCCTTGTGTGGTCAGGACGAGCAGGCGGCTCTTGTTCCCGCCGCCCGAAGCGCGGACGATCTTGTGGAACGAGGTGTTCAGCTCGTCCATGAACGTGGTCTTCTGCGCGTCCGTGGCGTCGCCGAAGCCCGGTTCGTTGACGCTCTCGAAGAGCAGGCTGCGCGGCTCGTCCCGGAACGCCGCCGAGATCTGGGTCCACAGGGCCTCGTAGCGGGCGAGCACGGTGTCGTGGTCCGTGGAGATCTTCCAGATCCACTGCCATGAGTCGTGGTGGACGTTGAGCACGACGTAGAGGTCCTCGGCGATCGCCCAGTCGACCACCTGCTTGACGCGGCTCATGTACGCGGCGTCGACGGTGTACGGCGCGGTGGCGGACATGTGGTCATGCCAGGACACCGGGATGCGGACGCTCCGGAAGCCCTCCGCCCGGATGGTCCCGAACAGTTCCCTGGTGGCCTTGGGGTTGCCCCAGGACGTCTCGTCCGGAACCGCGTCCAGGGTGTTGCCCAGGTTCCAGCTGGGCTGCATCGCGGCGAGGGCGTCCATGGCCCGGGCCGGAACCTTGGCCGTGGCGCGCGCCTGCCGCGCCGTGCCGTCGGGCGCGGCGAACGCGGTGCTGCCGGCCAGTCCCAGGACGACGAGCAGCGCCATCAGCAGCCCGGCCAGGCGCCCGGGACCGCGGTTGCGGTGATGCGCGGGTGGCCGTATGTCCTTCATGCGTCATGCCTTTCGGTGGGTCGTAAGGGTGATCCGGTCCGTGGTCGGGTGGCGACCAGGCGCACCGCCGGCCGGCGGCGGAACGGGCCTGGTTCAGTCGCCGAGGGGTTCGTAGTCGAACCAGTCGAAGTGGACGGTGCCTGTCGCGGCGTACATGCCGATGACCCGGCCCGTGAAGCCGCCGGCGACCTCGGTCGACAGGTAGCGGCCGTCGAGGGTCGCGAGCTCGCTGTACGTGCCGTCGGGCTGCTCGACACCGAGGGAGACGACGTCGGGTCCGGTGCACGGTCCGTGCGGAGACGGCGGTTCCGCGATCGTGACGGTGAGGACCACCGGCCCGGCCGGCACGGACCGCGCGGCCACGACCGTGCGCAGGGAACCGACGTGCGCGATGACCCGCACCTTCGTACCGGACGCCTCGATCGCGTAATGGTGCTGCTCGTCGAGCCGCACGGCGAGGCCGCCGCGCCCCTCGGAGGGGTCGACCAGCGTGCGCGCCCGGCACGCGAGGTGCTGCTGGCGTCGGCCGGTGAACACCACGTCGGGTGCGTCCAGGGAGCTGCCCCGCGCGCGGAGGGTCAGCCAGCCGGGGCGCTCCTTGGTGGTGCAGTGTTCGGCGGCCCGGTCGCGCAGGGAGATCCAGGACGGTCGCAGCTCTGCGAGCTCGAAGTCGTCCCGCTGCTCCTCGACCGGGACGGGGAAGAGCGGCCACGGGAGCTCGGGCAGCTCCAGCGCGACCTCGCCGACGACCGGCCAGCCGTCCACCCAGGTCACGGGGGACAGGAAGGTCTCCCGGCCGAGCACGTGCCAGCCCGGAGTTCCGCCGCCCGGCCGGACACCGAGCAGCACCATCCACCAGGAGCCGTCGGGGCCTTGGACCAGGTCGGCGTGCCCGGTGTTCTGGACGGGGTGGTCGGTGCCGCGGTGGGTGAGGACCGGGTTGGCCGGGCACGGCTCGAACGGGCCGGCAGGCGAAAGGCCGCGGGCGATCGAGACACCGTGGCCGCGCTCGGTGCCGCCCTCGGCGATGAGCAGGTACCAGTAGTCGCCGATCCGGTACAGGTGCGGCGCCTCCGGGGCCTTGGCGCCGGGCCCGCCGGACCAGAGCCTGTGCGGTGTTCCGTACGTCTGCCCGGTGGACGGGTCGATACGGACCTGCGAGACCCCGGCGACCGTGCACCAGCAGGTGCCGTCCTCGTCCCAGACCAGATCGGGATCGATGCCGGGGACACCCGGCGCCCGGATGGGGTCCGACCACGGTCCGGCGGGGTCGGTGGCCGTGACGATGAAGTTGCCGCCGCCCTCGCTGCAGTTGGTGACGATCAGCCAGAAGCGGCCGTCGTGGTGGCGCAGGGTGGGGGCGTAGATCCCGCCGGAGGACGGCATGTCCGCCGGCAGGCGCAACTGCTCGGGCCGGTCCAGGGCGTTGCCGATCTGCGTCCAGTGGACGAGGTCACGGCTGTGGAAGACGGGGATGCCGGGGAAGTACTCGAAGGTGGAGCACACCAGGTAGTAGTCGTCGCCGACGCGGCAGACGCTGGGGTCGGGGTGGAAGCCGGGGATCACAGGGTTGGTGATGCGTTCGTCCGGCCGGCGCAGAGGGGGCACCTGACAGGTCCTTTCGTCGATTCGTGATGCGCGTGGGGTGGATCAGGGAGCGCCGGGGTCCGTGGGCGTGACGCGGAGCAGGACGGCGGACGGCGCGGTGGGCAGGGTCAGGCTCAGCTCGGCGGTGTCGGGCGTCCAGGCGGAGACGGCCCGGCTGACCGAGGGGTAGAGCAGGTCGACACGGGCGGCCTTGTCCCGCAGGTGGGGCAGGTGGAGCCTCGCCGTGGCCTCGGTTCCGGGGCGGCGCCAGGCGGTGAGGTAGGTGGTGGCGGGAGTGCGCAGGGCCAGGGCGGTCCAGGGGTCGTCCCAGGAAGGAAGGTCCAGCGGCCAGGACGGCACGGCCTGCGGCAGGTCGGCGCGGATGGCCTTGTACACCGCCACCGCCTCGTGGACCAGGGCGCGGGCCTCCGGTTCGAGTTCGGGGATGCGGCCGGAGAGATGGATCCGGCCGAGGAGTGCGTTGGCCATCGTGAAGGCCACCTCGTCGAGGGAGTCCTCCGGCTGGGGGGTACGCCCAGACGGCACCCTGTTCGGGGGTGACGGCGGTGGGCGCGGAGGCCGCGATGGGCGCGTAGAGGTGCAGGTTCTGCTGGTCGCTGGTGGACTGCAGCTGCATCCGGGAGAGCAGGGAGTGGTCCCAGCGCATACCACCGGAGGAGCAGTTCTCCAGCACCAGGTGCGGGTACCGGTCGAGGACGCCTTCGAGCCGGTCGAGGTGCGCCCGGTTGTGGCCGAGCAGGCCGGCGCCCGGGGTCTCGCCGGGGCGGGCGCTGGTGCCGGAGCCGGGGTCGATGTTGTGGTCGAGTTTGAGGTAGCCGACGCCCCACTCGCCGACCAGGCGGTCGACGACCTGGTCCAGGTGGGCACGGGCGGCCGGGTGGCGCAGATCCAGGTGGTGCCGGCCGGCCTCCGTGACGCGGACGCCGTCGCGGCGGAAGAACGCTTCGTCGGGCAGGGACTTGGCCATGGGGCTGCGTACGCCGATCACCTCCGGCTCCAGCCACAGGCCGGGAACCATGCCGCGCTCCCGGATGCGGTCCAGCACCCCGTGGATCCCGCGCGGCCCGGGGAACCGGGAGGCGGCAGGCTCCCACGCGCCGACGCCGTCCCACCAGCCGCCGTTGTCGCCGTCGTACCAGCCCGCGTCGATCACGAAGTACTCCGCGCCCGTGTCGGCCGCCGCGTCGATGAGCGGCAGCAGCTTCTCGGTCGTGGGGTCGCCCATCAGGCAGTTCATGTAGTCGTTGAAGATGACGGGCAGGTGCTGGTGGTCGGCATGGGGCCGCCGCTGGGCGCGGCGGTAGCGGGTCAGCGCGGCGAACGCGGCGTCGGGACCGCCGTCGGCGCTGAAGGACAGGGCTGCGGGTACGGTGCGGAAGACGCCGCCGGGTTCGAGGGGGTGCCGCCAGCCGTGATGGGTGTCGGTGGGGCCGAACAGCACCGCGTAGGTCGCCCGGTCGTGCTCTGCGCACTCCCAGCGCCAGCCCCCGCCGTTGTGCTCGATCTGCCACACCCAGGTGCGGCCGGTATGCCGGTCCGTCAGGCCGCCCATGGGGAGGCGTCCGCAGCTGGACCAGGCGCCCTGCCCGTTGAGGGTGAAGCCGGCCCTGCCGTTCGCGTAGCTCACCCGCCCGCCGTGGGCAGCTGTGGTCAGGCGCATCGGCTGTCGCCGCCAGCGGCATTCGGCGAGCCAGTCGTTCTCCGCCCACAGCAGGTCCGCGGCGTCGATGGCCGCCGGGGCCTGCGGGGTGAGGCAGCCCACCGCGAGCGAGCTGACCGACTCCAGGTGCAACGCGGTCCGGCCTTCGTTGCGCAGGGTCACCTCGCCGCGGAGCACGGGGATGCCGTCCGGTGATCGGTAGGTCACCTCCGCGACCAGCCCGGTCCCCGGATCGTGGAGATGCACGGTCAGTGTGTGCCAGTCGCCGTCGCGGGTCGCGCGGTGGCCCCGGTGGCGCATACGCCTGCCGAGATCGGTCCCGATCAGACGGTCGCCCGACCAGTCGCGGCCGTGACCCGAGGCCGTCACCTCCACCAGCGGCAGGGACGCACCGGGGCCCTGCGCTTCCTCGGGCAGTCCGAGGTGCGTGAGGCGCGCGCTGCCGTCGTCATCGACGGCGATCGCGAGGTGAAGGGCCTCGTGCCCCCAGTGGATGGTTGTCTGTTCCTTGGTCATGGCGACCCTTTCGAGGTCAGTTTCCGCGCAGCACCGCGCAACCGCCGGGCGGCAGTTCGTGCGAGAGAGCATCGGTGAGCAGGTCGTGGGCGGGGTCCGGCAGGGGCACGGCCTCGGGGTTGTGGTTGAGCAGGACTTGCCAGACGCGTCCGTCGGGTGCGTGTCGGGTGACGGCTTCGACACCCGCCGGCAGGCCCGGCACGTCCGGTGCGACGCCGGCCTCCTTCAGCAGGCGACCGACCAGGGCGGCGTAGTCGGCGTCGTCCAGGCGGGTGGAGAGATACCAGCCCTGTCCGGTGCCGGAGCGGTGCCGGGTGAGGGCCGGGCCGCCCGTGAGCATGCCGTGGGTGTAGGTGGTGAGCGTCTCCGCGCCCTCGGTGCGCAGGGACTCGCTCCAGACCGTGCCGTGCGATCCGTCCGACAGGGTGATCCGCTCGTCCTGCCGCAGCGGCCGGTACTCCTCGACGCGGATGCCCAGCGCCTCGCGCAGCGGCGCGGCGGGATAGCCGCCGAGCCTTGCGTGCAGCCGGTCGTCGACGAAACCGGTCGCGTGCTGGACCAGGAGCGTCCCGCCACCGGCGATGTAGCGGCGCAGGTTCTCGGCGCCCTTGTCCGACAGCAGGAACAGGGCCGGGGCGATGACGAGCCGGTAGCGGCTCAACTCGTGCTCCGGCTGGGAGAAGTCGACGGTGGCTCCCGCGTCCCACAGCGCGCGGTGCGCCCGGACGAGGGCCGCGTGGTAGTCGAGGCGGGAGGAGGGCAGCCCGTCCACGTCGAGCGCCCACCAGGCGTCCGGGTCGTCGAGGACGGCCACCGAAGCGGTGACCGTCGACCCCGCCAGCTCGCCCAGCCGGGTGACCGCCTCGCCCACCTGCGTGACCTCGCGGAAGATACGGCTGTCCGGACCCGCGTGCGGGACCATCGCCGAGTGCCAGGTCTCGGCGCCGGCCCGGGACTGCCGCCACTGGAAGAACAGCGCACCCTCCGAACCGCGGGCGATGTGACCGAGGGTGTGGCGCAGAATCTCGCCGGGGTCCTTGCCGAGTATCTGGCCGCCGTCGTAGACGGTGTTGGTGCCCTGTTCCATGAGCAGCCAGGGGTGCCCACCGCCCAGGGAGCGGGTGCGGTCGGCGTGGAACGCGGCGGAGGCGGCGGCGTCCAGACCGGGCGAGGTCGGATACTGGTCGGAGGTGACGATGTCGAGCTCGCGGGCGAAGGCCCACAGGTCCACGTTCTGGTACTCGGGGAGCATCAGATTGGTCGTCACCGGCCGGTCGCTGTGCGCGCGGATCGCGTCGCGCTGCTCGCGGTAGGCGGTGATGATCTCGTCGGACCAGAAGCGGTGGAAGTCCAGTGCCTGGCCGGGGTTCTTGTGCCACTGCGTCGCGCGGGGCGGCAGCACCTGCTCCCAGGAGGTGTAGCGCTGGCTCCAGAAGGCGGTTCCCCAGGCCTCGTTGAGGGCGTCCAGCGAGCTGTGGCGGGCACGCAGCCACACTCGGAAGGCTGCGGCCGTGTGGTCGCAGTAGCAGAGCGTGCCGTATTCGTTGTGCACGTGCCACAGCGCGAGGGCGGGGTGGTCGCCGTATCGCTGGGCGAGCGCGGAGGCGATCCGGCGTGCCGCGCTGCGGTAGGCGGGGGCGGCGAGGCAGTACGTGTCGCGGCTGCCGTGGACGAGGCGGGTGCCGTCGGGCCGGACCGCCAGTGCGTCGGGGTGGGCCAGGGTGAACCAGGGCGGAGGAGAGGCCGTCGGGGTGGCGAGGTCGACGGCCACGCCGTTCGCGTGAAGGCGGTCGATGTGGGCGTCGAGGCAGGCGAAGTCGTACTGCCCCTCCTCCGGTTCGAGCAGGGCCCACGAGAAGACGCCCACGGTGGCCAGGTTGACCCTGGCGCGGCGCATGAGCTCGTCGTCCTCCTTCCAGACCGGCTCGTCCCACTGCTCGGGGTTGTAGTCCCCGCCGAAGGCCAGGCCGCCCAGGCGGTCGGTGATGCTGGGAGTCGTCATGACGGTTCCTTGGAGACGGAGAGTCGCGATGCGCTCTGACGGACCTGTGCGGGGCCGGAGAGGGGATGAAGGCGGGTGAGTGTCGCTCGGCGACGGGCCATCGCTCCGTTGGCCGGGAAGCAGATGTCGAAGCGCTTCACCTACAGGTGCAAGCTAACGGACTTGTTTCGTGTGAAACAAGAGCCTGACGCTGTTGAAGCGCTTCGACGTCTGCACTGAACGGTGGTGATGGAGGTCCAATAGCCTCGGTCCACTGCTTGGTGCTGGAGCCCGAGTCGACGTCACCACCGCTGTCCGGAGTGAGGCCGCCGGCGGCGTTGTGCGTCCCAGTATCATCAACGCCACGTGCTCACCGGGCACGGTGGGGGAGGGATGAGCGGTGTCTCTGACGGACAAGGCCATCGGGCAGATCCGTGAGCTGATCCGGGGCGGCGACCTGCCGCCGGGCTCGAAGCTCCCACCGGAGAAGGACCTGGCCGCGCAGTTGGGACTCTCCCGCAACCTCGCCCGGGAAGCGGTCAAGGCGCTGGCCGTCGCGCGGATCCTGGAGATCCGGCGGGGCGACGGCACGTATGTGACCAGCCTCCGGCCGAGCCTGCTGCTTGAGGGGCTCGGCGGCGCAGTGGAACTGCTGCAGGGCGACGCGATCGCACTGCAGGACCTCATGGAGGTGCGACGGCTCCTGGAACCGGTCGCCACGGCACTGGCCGCGACCCGCATCTCCGACGCCCGACTCGCCGAGCTGGAGCATCACCTGGATGCCATGCGCGAGGCTCGCGACGACGTCGAACAGCTCAACGCCCACGACGCCGCCTTCCACCGCGCAGTCGTCGCGGCCACGGGCAACGAGACCCTCCTCACCCTCCTGGAGGGGATCTCCGGCCGCACCCTGCGCGCCCGCATCTGGCGCGGTCTGGTCGACGACAAGGCCGCGGACCGCACTCTCTCCGAGCACGAGGCGATCTTCAACGCGCTGTCCACCCGTGACGCCGGCCTCAGTCAGGCCGCCGCGCTGCTGCACGTGAGCAGCACCGAGCAGTGGCTGAAGGAACACCTGCGCTCGGGCGAACCCCTCCCCTCCGGGACGACAGCGCGGAAGTGACGGGCGGGCGCTACCCGCACGGCGCCCTTGCCGCTCTGGTCTCCCGAGCCGAAGGCGACGGCATCCGCGGCGAAGGGCCGGTCGTAGACCTCCAGGCTGCGGATCGAAGCCCAGACGCCGCTGGGAAGCGCGGTGACGGTCACCCGCACGTAGCGTGCCCGCGCACGGAAGACGGAGACCTGTACCTGACTGGTGCCGGTGGTGGCGGTGAGGTCGGCCAGGGTGGTCCAGCGGGCGTCGTCGGTGGAACCCTCGATCCGGTACCGGTAGTTCGCGCCCGCGGACTACCGGGCGATACGGGTGCCGGTGAGCGACCTCTCCGAGCCCGGGTCCACCTTCAGCCACTGTCGGAGTGCTCCATCACCCGGCACGCGGAGGCGTTGACCCACAGGAACCGCAGCTCAGGGTCCTAGCTCTCGGCCGTCCGCGCCGCGCAGCGGATGCCGCGTGGTGACGCGCCGAGTTCCCGGCGGCAGGCCTTGTTGAACGCCTGGAGGTCGGGGATGCCGACCGAAGCGGCGACGGCGGGGATGGAGAGCGTGGTGGCCCGCAGGAAATGGCGGGCGCGTTCCATCCGGCGAGCCCGGATGTAGCCGACGACGGTTTCCCCGGTGGCGGCGCGGAAGAGCCGGGTCAGGTGGTTGTGGGAGACGCCGGCCGCCTTCGCGATCTCCGGCACCGTCAGGGCCTCCGTCAGCCGTGCCTCGATCAGGGCCGTCGCGGCCGCCACCGCCGGATGAACGGCCCGGGCGCTCTGCTCCCGCACGGGGGTGAGGCGGGCGATCCGCCAGAGGGCGGCCCACACCTCGGCGGTGGCCCCGGCCGGGGTGTTCGGCCAGGCGGCCAGTGCCTGCCGCAACTGTGTGGTGAGCAGGTCGAGCTCGTGTCCGGTGGGCTGGATCACGGGAATGCTGTGGGGTGTTCCGCCCGTGCCCAGACGGAAGTGGGCGTAGAGGTGCTCGGAGCGGCCCCGATAGCGGTAGCGCACCTCGGTTCCGGGGGGTACGAGGCTGACCCGCCCGGGGCGGATCGCGTGCTCGGTTCCGTCGACCGTCAAGTCGGCTTCGTAGCCGTACAGATGGAGTTGCCAGAGGTCCGGCAGCGAGAACACGTCCACCTGGCCGGCCGGACCGTGGACGCCGATACCGAGGGCGGCGACCGTGGGAGGCTCGTCGAGATGGGCGAGGACCGTCTGCATGGTCACGTGTTCTACCACGGCCTACGTTGCTCATTCCTGGGGCTCGGTTCGATGTACGCGTCGGACGGCATGGTGAGAATCGACCAGTGGAGGGTGAACGCGGCCCACGCGGTACGCGTGGGCGGGACCTAGCGTGGCGGTCATGGAGAACAGGCAAGAACTGCTGAACTCGGTGCAGATGGCGCGCTTCGTGGCGTCCGGGTCGCTACGGCTGGACGCGGTGGTCCCGGCGGAGATGAACGCCGAGGGCATGGCGGTACTGGCGGACGGAGTGCCGCCTGTGCCGTACGGGACGCCGCTGTCCGATGCGTACGCGAACGGCTCCTTCGTCCGCAGGCTGCTGGAACTGCCGCAGGTGGCAGGGGCCCTGAGCAGCCTGGTGGGGCCGGAGCCGTGGGTGGACCACCACTTCGTGCACACCCGCGAGCCTCACGGAGGCACCGCGCAGTCGTTGCACGGGGATGCCATCATCGACGTCCGGCCGGACGCCTTCGACGTCCAGTTGATGTACTACCCGCAGGCCGTGACGCTGGAGATGGGCGGAACGCTCAGCGTGCCGGGCAGTCATCTGCGGCGGACCAACGAATCGGACACCGGCCGCTACCAGAACCTGCGCGGTCAGGACCGGTTGGTCTGCCCTGCCGGCACTGTGGTGTTTCTGCACCACGGCATCTGGCACGGTGGCCGGCGCAATGACAGCGACACCCTCCGCTACATGTTCAAGATCCGCTTCAATCCCAGGGTGCGCCAACGACGTCTGTGGGACACCTCGGATCTCCACGACCCGCAGGTGACCACGGAGCTGGACGCGATGTTCCCCTGGTACGAGGGAGCGACCGGCCGCCTGGAGCGGTACAACCGCATCCTGCTGTGGCGGGAGCTGACCGGCGACGACGGCTTCGACCTCGACCACTGGGTGACCAGGGTCTCCAACCGCCCGAAGGGAACCGTGGCATGACGACCGAAGCGATTCTTCCCGCGCGGGCCGACATCGCGGACGCCACCGCTCCGGTGCTGCGGCAGCAGGTGCTCGTGCTGTACCTGGCGGACTCGTCGCTGGACTCGTACGTCGTCGGCTGGTCGCGCTACGACGGCACCGGCCGCACCTCGCCCACCACGGGCGACAGCGACGAGCCGCCGTACGAGTCGGGGGTGGCCGCGCTCCGGGACGGCTGGCGGCTGTTCCAGGCCGCCCAGCTGATCCCGCCGTACCCGGGTCACGAGTACGACGTCTCCTTCCTCAAGCACGAGTTCTTCTTCGAACGGATCGTCGACGTACGGTCAGTCGTCGATCTCTCGTAGAGGGTCGTCGTCGCCCAGGCCGGCGGCCAGCCACTGCTCCACGGCCGTGATGTGGACCGTCGCGGCGGAGGCTGCCAGCAGGGCGTCGCGCGACCGGAGCGCGCCGAGGATCTGCTCGTGGTCCCGGTGGGCGTTGTCCAGCGCGTGACGGTTCCGGCTGCCGCGGACGATGCGGACGCGCTGGGTGCGTGTGGAGAGCACCCGCAGAAGCATCGACAGCACGGGGTTGCCGACGGCTTCGACGATCCTGAGGTGGAAGGCGATGTCGTGGGCGACGAACTCCTCCACGGAGCCGGCTGCCCGGGACCTGTCGAGGATCTCGCGCAGCTCCTGGTGGTCCTCCGGCGTCAGCAGGGTGGCGGCCAGCCCGGTCGCCTGCGGTTCGAGGAGGCGACGTACCTGGACCAGTTGCAGTGCCGTGCGGCCCTGGGAGACATCGGCGGCGAAGGAAAGACTCTCCAGCAGGAGATGAGGTTCCAGGCTGGACACGTAGGTGCCGTCGCCCTGACGGGTGATCAGGATGCGCATGGCCGTCAGCGCCCGGACGGCCTCGCGCAGCGAATTCCGTGACAAGCCGAGTTGCGCGGCGAGGATCTCCTCCTTGGGCAGGCGGGAGCCAGGAGCGAGTTCACCGTCGAGGATCATCGCCTTGATCTTGTCGATCGCCTCGTCCGTCAGTGCCACTAACGTGCCTCTCAGTGCCGGGTATGTGCGGGGCGGTGGCTCCGCCGGTCCCGGATCGGGGTCTGCGGAGCCGCTTGCGGGACGGGGCTACTCCTGCTTCTCGCCGGACGCGAACCGGGAGATGATCAGGGCGACGATGATGATGGCGCCATTGAGGAACTGGTTCCACAGGGGTGGTACGCCCGCCAGCGTCATGACGTTGACGACGAGCTGGAGGGTGAGGACGCCGGTGAGGGCGCCGAAAACAGAACCCTTGCCGCCGTTGAGGCTGACTCCGCCGATGACGGTCGCGGCGAAGACCTGGAAGATCCAGCCGCTGCCCTGTGTGGCGGAGATGGAGCCGTAGTGCCCGCTGTAAAGTATACCGGCGAACGCGGCGAGGACGCTGCCGAGGACGAGGACGACCCACACGACGCGGTCGACGCGGATGCCCGCGGTGCGGGCGGCCTCGGCGTTGCCGCCGATCGCGTACAGTGCCCGGCCGTGCCGGAGCCAGGCCAGCGCACTCCCGCCGATCGCGAAGAGCAGCGCGCACACCCAGATGGCGGCGGGCACGCCGAGCCAGGACGCCCTGCCCAGGTAGGTGAAGGACGAGGGCAGCTCGACGATGGACTGGCCTTCGGAGAGGGCGACTTGCAGTCCGCGGAGCATGGTCAGCGCGCCGAGGGTGACGATGAAGCCGTTGAGGCGCAGCTTGAGGATGAGGAAGCCGTTGACGGCTCCGATCAGCGCCCCGACCAGCAGGCAGAGCGGGACGGCCGTCCACTCGGGGAAGAGGCCGAGTCCGGTGAACCGGCCACCCGTGGTGGGCAGGATCAACCACACGGCGATGACGGGGGCCACGCCGATGGTGGACTCCAGCGACAGGTCCATCCGGCCGGCGATCAGGACGAAGGTCGTGGCGAGCACCAGCAGGCTCAGTTCGGTGGACTGCTGGGCCACACCGATCAGGTTGTCGGCGGTGAGGAAGGCCGGCGAGACGATGAACCCGATCAGGCCCAGGACGAGGATCGCTGGGACCAGCGACAGTTCACGGAGGTGCCCGAGACCGACCCGGCGGCGGGCGGTGTCGGCCGCGGCCGGCGTCGCCGTCCTCGGTGCGGGCTCGGTGAGATCTGTGGTGGCGGGCATGACTACCTTCCGTGCTCGTCCGCGCCGGATGAGGCGGGGATGACGGCTGTGGGAGACGTGGTGGCGGGAGCCGGGTCGCCGGCGACGCCCTCGATGGCGGCGACGACGTCCTCGTCCCTCCATCCGTGGTCGAACTCGGCCACGACCCGCCCGTGGAACATGACGACGACCCGGTCGCAGACCTTGAGGTCGTCCAGTTCGTCGGAGACGATCAGCGCGGCCTTGCCGTCGTCCGCGACCTGCCGGATCCTGCCCAGCAGGAACTCCTTGGATCTGACGTCCACACCGTTGGTGGGGCGGATGGCCACGAGCACGTGCGGATCGGTGGCCAGGGCCCGGGCGATTACGACCTTCTGCTGGTTGCCGCCCGAGAGGGCGGAGACCGGGGTGGCGGCTGCGGGAGTCTTGATGTCGAGGTCCCGGATCACGCGCTGTGCGAAGGCCCTGGTACGGGCGGGCAACACGATGCCGAACGGGCCGAGCTGGTCGGTGACGGTGAGCGTCGCGTTCTCCGCCACGCTGCGGTTGCCGACCAGGCCCTGGTGGTGGCGGTCCTCGGGGACCAGCCCGACGCCGGCGGTGAGCGCGGACGGCACGCTGCCGGTGCGTACGGTTCTGCCGCCGACCGAGATCCGGCCGGCCTCGGCGCGGTGCAGACCGGCGACCGCCTCACCCACCTGCACGTTGCCGCTGGCTGTGGCGCCGGCGAGCCCGACCACCTCGCCGGAGCGTACGGAGAGGGAGATGTCCTCGCAGGCGCCGGGCAGCGTCAGGCCGTCGAGCGTCAGCAGTTCCGTCGAGTCGGTCCGGGTGGCCGGGGGGCGGCCGGCGACGACCGTGGAGGCGGACTCGCCGGTCATGGCCTCCACCAGCGCCGCGTGGCCGAGCCCGGCGACGGGCGCGGTGAGGATGTGGGCCGCGTCGCGGTAGACCGTGACCGTGGTGCAGAGGTCGTACACCTCTTGCAGGTGGTGGGAGATGAAGAGGAAGGCGACACCCTGGCGCTGGAGGTCGCGGAGTTTGCCGAAGAGGCGGGCGATGCCCCGGCCGTCGAGCTTCGCGGTCGGCTCGTCGAGGATGATGAAGCGGGCGCCGAACGACAGGGCCCGGGCGATCTCCACGAACTGTCGCTGCTCGACGGTGAGGTCTTTCGCCCGGGCAGCGGGGTCGACCTCCACGCCGTACTCGCCGAGGAGCTCCTCGGCGCGGTGGCGCAGCTGCTTCCAGCGGATGGGACGCAGCGAGCCGCCGCTCTGCCGGTTCAGGAAGAGGTTCTCGGCGACGGTGAGGTCACCGATGATCGTGGAGCGCTGGTAGACGCATGCGACGCGGGCGCGCCAGGCGTCGATGTCGCCGAAGGCGGGGGCCGGCTCGCCCGAGAAGCGCAGCGCTCCGGTGTCGGGCTGCTGAAGGCCGGTGAGGATGGAGACGAGCGTCGACTTGCCGGCGCCGTTGCGTCCGACCAGGGCGTGCGACTCGCCCGGGGCGATGGTGATGCGGGCGTCGCGCAGCGCGACGGTCGCGCCGAACCGTTTGCCGATGCCGGTCGCCTCGGCCACGGGGGCCGGGGTGCCGGGGCCGGTCGCCGGGGCGGTCGGGGTGTCCGCCATGGTGGATACCGTCCTTCGTGTGCGGAGGCTGGGGCGCCGGGGTGCGCGGGTGTGCGCCCGGGGCTGCGGGGAGAGGCCGCGATCGGGGGACCGGGGTTGGTACGTTCCCGACCGCGCGGGGGCGGGGGCCCGCCGGTCATCGGCTGATGTTGTTGCCCCACAGGGTCTTGTCGTCGACGTTGTCCTTGGTGACCAGCGGAGCGGGGAGCTGGTCCTCCAGGCCGTTGGGCAGCTTGACGATGGTGGAGTCGTGGTCGGTCGCACCCGGCTGGAAGGTCTTGCCCTCGGCGGCGGCCTTGGCGTAGT
Source organism: Streptomyces sp. NPDC002463 (assembly GCF_042889835.1). Lineage (NCBI taxonomy): Bacteria > Bacillati > Actinomycetota > Actinomycetes > Kitasatosporales > Streptomycetaceae > Streptomyces > Streptomyces sp. NPDC002463. The sequence continues at coordinate 122,133 of NZ_JBIARL010000017.1, read as the reverse complement.
GCAGCGCATACCTGGCGTAGAGGTCGGCGGGCTGGGAGATGGTGGCGTCGATCTGGCCCTTGCGGATGGCGTCGAACTCCTGCGGGATGCCGTCGTTGGAGACGATGCTGATGTGGCCCTTCTGCCCGGCGGGCTTGAGCAGGCCCTTCTGCTCGAGGAGGGCAAGAGTGGGCTGGAGGAAGACACCGCCCGCCTGCATGTAGATGCCGTTCAGGTCCGGATGCTGCGCGAGCAGGCTCTGCAGCTTGGCGGAGGCCACGTCGCCCTTCCAGTCGGTGGGCAGCTCGAAGACCTCGATCTTCGGGAACTTCGTCTTCATGCACTCCGCGAACGCCTCGGAGCGGTCGCGACCGTTGATGGAGTCAAGGGTGCCCTGGAACTCGGCGACCTTGCCCTGGCCACCCAGCTGCTTGCCGAGGAACTCGCACGCCTTGGTGCCGTACGCCCTGTTGTCGGCTCGGACGACCATGTAGACAGAGCCCTTGTCGGGTCGGGTGTCGACGCTGACCACCGGGATCTTCTTCGACGCGAGGGTCTCCAGGGTGGAGGCGATCGCACCGGTGTCCTGGGGTGCCATGACGACGGCCTTGGCGCCCGTGTTCTGGAACACCTGCACGTTCGCCACCAGCTTGGTGACGTCGTTCTGCGAGTTGCTCAGCGGCAGGGCGTTGACGCCGTCGGTCTTGATCCCGGTCTTCAGGTACTGCGCGTAGGAGTTCCAGAAGTCGGAGTCGGAGCGGGGCAGGTCGATGCCGATGGCGGCCCCGGCCCCGGCCGATCCCGGACTCTCGCGGTTGCACGCGGTGGCGAGGGCCAGCACGGCGAGGACGGCGGTGGCGGCTGCGGCGGTGGAGCGGGTGCGAGTGGGCTTCATGGCCGTGTTCTCTCCTTAGCCAGGGGCGCGGGGCGACGGTGGGAGGGGGGGCGTACGCGCCGTACGGAAGACGGCGGAGGCGCTGGACGAGCGCACCGAGTGATCCAGCCATTCCTCCGATGTATCTCGGACGGGACGTTACGACGACGTTGCCGAGGTTGACAAGAGTGCGGACCTGGCTTGATGTACCGGGTCATCGCGCCGGAGGCGTCGCGGTATCACCGGATGCCGTCTGACCGGGCTCGATGTCCCCGACTGTGGGTGAAAGGCGATGCCTTGGGCGGGGTGGCGGGGGCGACTCGGGAAGAGCTGCCCTTGGGGAGCGTCGACACATGACGGCGGGGAAATACATCCGAGGAATCCATTGTCAGTGACGATCTCTGCGTCTATGTTCGCTGTGGCCCGCGATACATCCGATGACTGACCAGGCGGATGACCGGAGCCCTGGCGGCGGCCCGGACCGGCGCACCTCAGGCCGCCCGGCCCGTACAGCCCGACCCCAAAGACGAAACCGACACTCGGCAAGGGAGTTGCCCGGTGAAACTGCTACGAGTCGGATCCCCAGGTGAAGAGCGGCCCGCGGTACGCGCCGACGACGGCCGGCTCCTCGACCTGTCCTCCGTGACCCGAGACATCGACGGTGCCTTCCTCGCCTCCGGAGGGATCGACCGGGCCCGCGCAGCGGTCTCGGCGGGCGAGCTGCCCGAACTGGACAGCGACGGGCTGCGGATCGGGGCGCCCGTCACCCGCCCCGGCAAGATCGTCTGCATCGGACTGAACTACCGCGATCACGCCGCCGAGACCGGCGCTGCGATTCCCGCGCGACCGGTGGTGTTCATGAAGGACCCGGGCACGGTCGTCGGCCCGTACGACGAGGTGCTGGTCCCCCGTGGATCCGTGAAGACCGACTGGGAGGTCGAACTCGCGATCGTCATCGGCCGCCGGGCGCGCTACCTGGACGGACCGGACGCCGCGCGGGCCGTGATCGCCGGGTACACGATCAGCCACGACGTGTCGGAGCGGGAATTCCAGCTGGAGTACTCGCTCCAGTGGGACCTGGGCAAATCGTGCGAGACCTTCAACCCGCTCGGCCCGTGGCTGGTCACCGCCGACGAGGCCGGCGACCCGCAGGACCTCGGACTGCACCTGAGCGTCAACGGCGCCGAGCGGCAGGACGGTCACACCAGCGACATGATCTTCTCGGTCGACCACATCGTGTGGTACCTGAGCCAGTACATGGTCCTGGAGCCGGGCGACGTGATCAACACCGGTACGCCCGCGGGCGTGGCTCTGGGCCTCCCCGGTACTCCCTTCCTGCGCCCCGGCGACACGGTCGAGCTCTCCATCGACGGCCTCGGCAGCCAGCGCCAGACCTTCGCCCCAGCGTGAAAGGCAGCACCACCTTGACTGAGACCTCCGCTCGGATCACCGCCGTCGACACATACGACGTCCGCTTCCCCACCTCGCGGGAACTGGACGGCTCCGACGCGATGAACCCGGATCCCGACTACTCCGCCGCCTATGTCGTCCTGCGCACCGATGCCGGCGACGGCCACGAAGGACACGGCTTCACCTTCACCATCGGACGTGGCAACGACGTCCAGGTCGCCGCCATCGACGCACTGCGGCCCCATGTCATGGGCCGCTCCGTGTCGGAGCTGTGCGCAGATCCGGGATCGGTCAGCCGGGCACTGGTCGGCGACAGTCAGCTGCGCTGGCTCGGCCCCGAGAAGGGCGTGATGCACATGGCGATCGGCGCCGTGGTCAACGCCGTGTGGGACCTGGCGGCCAAGCGGGAGGGCAAGCCGCTGTGGCGGCTGCTCGCCGATGCCTCGCCGGAGTGGCTGGTCTCCCAGGTCGACTTCCGTTACATCGCCGACGCCCTCACCCCCGAGGACGCCCTCACGCTCCTCCGTGAGGGCCGCACGGGCCTCGCGGAACGTGAGGCGACCCTGCTGGAGCGCGGATACCCCGGCTACACCACCTCCCCGGGGTGGCTCGGCTACACCGACGAAAAGCTCACCCGGCTGGCCAAGCAGGCCGTGGCCGACGGCTTCACGCAGATCAAGCTCAAGGTCGGCGCCGACCTGAGCGACGACGTCCGGCGGCTGCGTGCCGCCCGTGCCGCCGTCGGCGACGGCATCCGCATCGCCATCGACGCCAACCAGCGGTGGAACGTGGCCGAGGCGATCAGGTGGACCAACGCGCTCGCCGAGTTCGACCCGCACTGGATCGAGGAGCCCACCAGCCCCGACGACGTCCTCGGCCACGCGGCCGTACGGCAGGCCGTCGCTCCTGTGCAGGTGGCCACCGGCGAGCACGTGCAGAACCGGATCGTCTTCAAGCAGCTGCTCCAGGCCGGCGCCATCGATGTCCTCCAGATCGATGCGGCGCGGGTCGGCGGGGTGAACGAGAACCTCGCGATCCTGCTGCTCGCCGCGAAGTTCGGGGTGCCGGTGTGCCCGCACGCCGGCGGAGTGGGGCTGTGCGAGCTGGTGCAGCACCTGTCGATGTTCGACTACCTGGCCCTCTCCGGAACCACCGAGAACCGCGTCATCGAGTACGTCGATCACCTCCACCAGCACTTCGTCGAGCCGGTGGTGATCCGGGACGGCCACTACACCGCGCCGCTCGCCCCCGGCTTCTCCGCCACCATGCGCGCGGAGTCCATCGCCGAGTACCTCTACCCGGACGGCACGTTCTGGGTGGCCGACCGCGCCGCGCAGGAGGAGATGGCATGACCGAACTGACCGGCCTCAAGGCTCTCGTCACGGGCGGCGCGTCCGGCATCGGGCTCGCCACGGCCCGCGCTCTGGCGGTGCGGGGCGCGGCCGTCGCCGTACTCGACCTCGATCCGGAAGGCGTACGGGAACCGCTGCTCGGCCTCAAGGCCGACGTGAGCGACGACGCCTCCGTACGCGCCGCCGTGGCGGAGGCGGCCGCGCAGCTCGGCGGCATCGACATCCTCGTCAACAACGCGGGCATCGGTGCTGCCGGCACCGTCGAGGACAACCCCGACGAGCAGTGGCACCGCGTCCTGGACGTCAACGTCCTCGGCATGGTCCGCACCACCCGCGCCGCCCTGCCCCACCTGCGTTGCGCTGCCATCGCCCGTCCGGGCACCGCGTCCGTGGTCAACACCTGCTCCATCGCGGCCACCGCCGGACTGCCGCAGCGCGCCCTGTACTCCGCCAGCAAGGGCGCCGTGCTGTCCCTCACCCTGGCCATGGCCGCCGACCACGTCGGTGACGGCATCCGCGTCAACTGCGTCAACCCCGGCACCGCCGACACCCCGTGGGTGGCCCGGCTGCTCGACGCCGCCGACGACCCCGACGCCGAACGGGCCGCGCTCAACGCCCGCCAGCCCATGGGCCGTCTGGTGACCGCCGACGAGGTGGCGGCCGCCATCGTCTACCTGGCCGGTCCGGCCGCGGCCTCCGTCACCGGCACCGCGCTCGCGGTGGACGGCGGCATGCAGGGACTGCGGCTGCGGCCGGCGGCCCAGTCGTGAGGACCACGGAGCTGGGCAGCAGCGCGGTACCGGTCTCGGAGCTCGCCCTGGGCTGCGCCGCCCTCGGCAACCTGTACCACCCGGTCACCGACGAGGCCGCCCACGCCACGGTGGACGCGGCCTGGGACGCCGGCGTCCGCACCTTCGACACCGCCCCGCACTACGGACTCGGCCTGTCGGAACGCCGGCTCGGTGCCGCCCTGCGCGACCGCCCCCGCGACACCTACGCCGTCTCCACGAAGGTGGGCCGGCTCCTCGTCCCGAGCCCGCCGGGCAGCACCGGGGACGACCTCGCCCACGGCTTCGCCGTCCCGGCCACCCACCGCCGGGTCTGGGACTTCAGCGCCGACGGAGTGCTGCGCTCCCTCGAGGCGAGCCTGAAACGCCTCGGCCTCGACCGCGTCGACATCGCCCTGCTGCACGACCCGGACGACCACGCCGAGCAGGCGCTGCGCGAGGCGTATCCGGCGCTGGAGCGGCTGCGTGGCGAAGGTGTGGTCGGGGCCATCGGCATCGGCATGAACCAGTCCGCCCTGCCCGCCCGCTTCCTCCGCGAGACCGACATCGACGTGGTGCTCCTGGCCGGCCGTTACACCCTCCTGGAACAGGACGGGCTCAGCGAACTGCTCCCGGAGGCGGCCGCCCGCGGCCGCAGCGTCGTCATCGGCGGAGTGTTCAACTCCGGGCTGTTGACCGCCCCCCGGCCGGGCACCACCTACGACTACGCGCCGGTTCCGCAGCCGGTGCTCGACCGGGCACTGCGACTCCTTGCGGTCACCGAGCGCCACGGCGTGCCGTTGCGTGCCGCCGCGCTGCGCTTCCCGTTCGGCCACCCGACCGTGGCGAGTGTCCTGACCGGTGCCCGTTCCCCCGAGGAGGTGCGCGACACCGTGGAGCGACTGCGGCGCCCGATCCCGGACGCCCTGTGGGACGAGCTGCGCGCCGAGGGCCTGCTGGACCCGGGAACCCCCGTCCCCGTCACCGCACCCGTAGGGGAAACCCCGTCGCCGAAGGAGCCGTCATGAAGGTCGCCCTGCACACCAGAGTCCGCGCCGACCGCATCGAGGAGTACGACGCCGCGCACCGGCAGGTGCCCGAAGAGCTGACCGCCGCCATCCGAGCCGCGGGGGTGAGCGAGTGGACGATCTGGCGCAGCGGCACCGACCTGTTCCACGTACTGGAGGTCCAGGACTACCAGGCGATGATCGCCGCACTCGAGAAGCTGCCGGTCAACATCGCCTGGCAGGCGCGGATGGCCGAACTCCTCGACGTCGTCCACGACTACTCCGCACAGGGCGCCGACGCCTCGCTGCCGGTGGTGTGGGAGCTGTGACCGGGCCGGACCACGGGCCGGGAATCGTGGACGCCCACCACCACGTGTGGGACCTGTCCGTCCGCGACCAGGACTGGATCACCGGACCCGAACTCGCCCCGCTGCGCCGGAACTTCTCCCTCGCCGACCTGACGCCCGAGGCCCGCGCGGCCGGCGTCGGAGCCACCGTGCTGGTGCAGACGATCACGGTGCCGGAAGAGACCCCGGAATTCCTGGCCCTGGCCGCGCGCAGCGACCTGGTCGCCGGGGTCGTCGGCTGGACCGACCTGACCGCACCCGACGTCGCCGACACCCTCGCCGGGCTGCGGGCAGGCCTCGGTGGGAAGCACCTGGTGGGAATGCGCCACCAGGTGCAGAGCGAGCCGGACCCCCGCTGGCTCCTGCGCCCGGACGCACTGCGCGGCCTGACCGCGATCGCCGAAGCGGGACTGGCCTACGACCTCGTGGTGAAGCCCTCCCAACTCGCCGCCACCGTCGAGGCCGCGCAGCGGGTGCCCGGCCTCACCTTCGTCCTCGACCACCTCGGCAAACCGCCCATCGCGTCCGGCGAGCTCGTCCCCTGGGCGGAGCAGATCCGACGCCTCGCCGCCCTTCCCAACACCGTCTGCAAACTCTCGGGCATGGTCACCGAGGCCGACTGGGGCTCCTGGACGGTCGATGACCTGAGGCCGTACGCCGACACCGTCCTGGACGCCTTCGGACCCGGGCGGCTGATGTTCGGCTCCGACTGGCCCGTCTGCCGACTCGCCGCCACCTACGCCGAAGTCGTCGCCGTCGCCGGCGCCGTGACCGCCGAGCTCAGCCCGGCCGAGCGCCGTGACGTCTTCACCGGCACGGCCGTGCGGACCTACGGCCTGACCGTCATGACACCCCCGGTCCCGCCCCAGGACACCCCATGCGCATAGCCCTTTTCATCACGTGCTTCAACGACACGATGTTCCCCCGCACCGGCCAGGCGGTGACTTCACTGCTCGAACGCCTCGGCCACACCGTGGAGTTTCCGCCAGGCCAGACGTGCTGTGGCCAGATGCACTTCAACACCGGCTACCGGCCCGAGACCCTGCCCATGGTGCGCCGCTTCGCCGAGGTGTTCGCGGGCTACGACGCCGTGGTCGCTCCCTCCGGGTCCTGCGCGGGCATGGTGCGCGACCACCATCGGGTGGTCGCCGCCCAGTACGGGGACGCCGCCCTCACCGAGGCGGTCGAGCGAGTGGCACCGACGGTGTACGAGCTGTCGGAGCTTCTCGTCGACGTCCTCGGCGTCACCGACGTCGGCGCGTACTTCCCGCACCGCGTCACCTACCACCCGACCTGCCACTCGCTGCGCATGCTCCGCGTCGGTGACCGGCCGCTCACGCTGCTGCGCGCGGTGAAGGGCATCGACCTCGTCGAACTGCCCGCCGCCGAGTCCTGCTGCGGCTTCGGCGGCACTTTCGCGCTGAAGAACGCGGAGGTGTCCAACGCCATGCTCGCCGACAAGATGCGCCATGTCCTCGGCACCGGGGCCGAGTTCCTGTGCGCGGGCGACAACTCCTGTCTGACGCACATCGGCGGCGGCCTGTCCCGCCTCCGTACCGGCGTCGGCACGATGCACCTGGCCGAGATCCTGGCCTCCACGGAAGGGGACGTACGGTGAGCGGCGCGGACAACGTCGTATGGCTGGGCACGCCGGCCTTCCCGCAGGCGGCGCGTACCGCGCTCGGGGACACCCAACTGCGGGCGAACCTGCGCAGGGCGACCGGCACCATCCGGGACAAGCGGCTGGCCGTCGCCGCCGAACTGGACGACTGGGAGGAACTGCGGGAGACGGCCGCAGCCGTCAAACGCCACACCCTGCGCCACCTCGACCACCATCTCCTCCGCCTGGAGGAGGCGGTGACCGCCGCGGGCGGAGTGGTCCACTGGGCGGCGGACGCCGCCGAGGCCAACCGCATCGTCACCGAGCTGGTGCGGGCGACCGGCGCGGGCGAGGTCGTCAAGGTCAAGTCGATGGCGACCCAGGAGATCGGCCTCAACGAGGCGCTCGCCGATGCCGGCATACGCGCCTACGAGACCGATCTCGCCGAACTCATCGTGCAGTTGGGCCGCGACCGCCCCTCACACATCCTGGTGCCGGCCATCCACCGCAATCGCTCCGAGATCCGGGAGATCTTCCAGCGGGAGATGGGGGAGTGGGGAAGACCGGCTCCCGAAGGGCTCTCCGACGATCCCCGCGACCTCGCCGAGGCGGCCCGGCTCCATCTGCGGGAGAAGTTCCTGCGGGCCAAGGTGGCGGTCTCGGGCGCCAACTTCGCCGCCGCCGACACCGGAACGGTCGTGGTGGTGGAGTCGGAGGGCAACGGGCGGATGTGCCTGACCCTGCCCGAGACGCTGATCACCGTGATGGGCATCGAGAAGGTCCTGCCGTCCTTCGCCGACCTGGAGGTCTTCCTCCAGCTCCTGCCCCGCTCGTCGACGGGCGAGCGCATGAACCCGTACACCTCCCTCTGGAGCGGCATCACCGAGGGCGACGGCCCACAGAACTTCCATCTGGTCCTCCTCGACAACGGCCGCACCGCGACGCTGGCCGACGAGGTGGGCCGCCAGGCCCTCGCCTGCATCCGCTGCTCGGCGTGCCTGAACGTCTGCCCGGTGTACGAGCGCACCGGCGGTCACGCCTACGGATCCGTCTACCCCGGCCCGATCGGGGCCGTACTGACCCCGCAGCTCGTCGGCATCGACGGTGACATCAAAAGCGGGGCGGCCTCCCTGCCCTTCGCCTCGACCCTCTGCGGCGCCTGCTACGAGGCCTGCCCCGTGAAGATCGATATTCCCGAGGTGCTGGTCCATCTGCGCGCGGAGGTCGTGGAGGCGGGGCGACGGAACAGACTCCTGCCCACCACCGAGGCGCTCGCCATGAAGGCCGCGGGCGCCGTCATGTCCTCCCCGCGACGACTGGCAACGGCCCAGAAGCTCGCCGCCTTCGGGGCCCGGCTCGTGGCCCGCAACGGCCGGATCGGCGCCCTGCCGGGTCCGCTCGCCCGTTGGTCCGACAGTCGTGACACGCCCCTGCCACCCCGGGAGACGCTCCGTGCCTGGTGGCGCCGGACCAGAACACCCACCCATGAGGACAGCCCTGCGACGGCGGAGAGGAAGGGACGACGATGAACGGCCGCGAGACCATCCTGGACGCGGTGCGGGGAGCCCTGGCAGGTGTGCCCGGATCGGAGAACCCCGGCGACCTACCGCTCCCGGCCACTCGACGTGCCGACCATGCGGGGCCGGACGTCGTCGGGCTGTTCGCCGAGCGTGCAGCCGAGTACCGCGCCACGGTGGTCCGAGTTCCGGCGGCCGACGCGGCGGCGGCCGTGGCACACGCGCTGGCCCGTACCGGAGCACGGTCCCTGGTGGTGCCACCCGGCCTTCCCGAGGACCTGGTCCCGGAGGGGCCTTGGTCGCGGCTGGAAGACGCTCCGCCGCTGACGACGGGACAACTCGACAGGGTGGACGCCGTGGTGACCACGGTCGTCACCGCGATCGCCGTCACCGGCACCGTGATCCTCGACCACAGGCCCGGTCAGGGGCGCAGGGCCCTCACCTTGCTGCCGGACCAGCACGTCTGCGTGGTCCGGGCGGACCAGATCGTCCCCGACGTGCCAGAGGCGCTGAGCCGGCTCGACCCCCGCAGGCCGCTCACGCTCATCTCCGGCCCCTCGGCCACCAGCGACATCGAGCTGGACCGTGTCGAGGGCGTGCACGGGCCCCGGACCCTGGACATCGTCGTGGTCGAGCCGGAGCGCCCCGCGCCGCGCCCCGTCACTCACTGAACAGACCGATACACCCATCCGACGTCCGAACACGTTCCGCCCTCCCTTCCCCCACACTCAAGGAGTCGAACGATGTCCTCCTCCCCCTCAGCCGGCGCTCCCTGATCAAGGCAGCCGCCCTCGCCGGCGGTGCGGTGGCGTTCGGTCTGCCGCAGGTCCTGTGGCCCGCCACCGCCCAGGCCTACGCCGTCCCCTCGAAGCTGGACTGGTGGTACCAGGCCAGGTTCGGCATGTTCGTCCACTTCGGGTCCTACTCCTACCGCGGCCACGGCGAGTGGGCGTTCTCCAGCGAGAACTGGAACAAGGCCGACTACCAGGCCCAGGTGACCACCCCGTTCGATCCGGTCGGCTTCAACGCCGCCACCATCGCCGAACTGGCCAAGAACGCCGGAATGAAGTACCTCGTGATCACCGCCAAGCACCACGAGGGCTACGCGATGTGGGACTCCGACGTCGCGGGCTTCACCGACGCCACCGGCACCAAGCAGTACAACCTGCACGACTACAACGGCCACCAGCCCGACCTGCTGGCCCAGCTGAAGACCGAGTGCGAGAAGCGGGGTGTCAGGTTCGGGCTCTACTACTCGATCCTGGACTGGAGCCACCCCTCCCAGACCATCAACCGGAACACCCTCTACTCCGACATGTCGTCGCAGACCGCCCGCACCGCCTACATCAACGACATGAAGGCCCAGCTGCAGGAACTGCTCGACCGCTACGACCCCGCCGTCCTGTGGTTCGACGGCGACTGGTGCGGCAACCCGTCCAGCCCCACGCTCGCCGACTGGTGGACCAAGACCGACGGCGAGGACCTCTACCGCTGGCTGACGGTCCGCAAGCCCGGACTCGTCGTCAACGAACGCGTCAAGCGCGACCTCGGTCTGGGCGACTTCGCCTGCCCGGAGCAGACCGTGCCCGCCCGCCCGATGGACCGGCCGTGGGAGACCTGCGCCACCATGAACGGCCAGTGGGGCTACACCGACTGGGCCGAGAACAGCTACAGGTCTGTGAAGGACATCGTCCAGGAGATGGTCACGGTCGTCTCCCGGGACGGCAACTACCTGCTCAACATCGGCCCCAAGGGCGACGGCACCGTGACCGCCGGAGCGACCACGGTGCTGGGCGGGCTCGCCTCCTGGACGGCCGTCCACGCCGACAGCGTCCACGGCACCAGCGGCAGCCCCTTCGCCGACGAGCCGTCCTGGGGCAGGATCACCAAGAAGAACGGCAAGCTCTTCGCCCACGTCTTCACGTGGCCGACGGGCGGCACCCTGCAGATCCCGGCGGTCCACAACACGATCAGCCGCGTCTACTTGATGAACAACCCCTCGGTTTCGCTCTCCTACACGGTCAGCGGCGGCCAGATCAATGTCAGCGTGCCGTCCACGGCGCCCGACCCGAACGACTCCGTGGTCTGCGTGGAGGTCAGTGGCATGCCGGCGGTCCTCGCAGGCGGCGTCTACCGGCTGGTCAGCGCCCAGAACGGCAAGGCCCTCGACAACGCCAACACCACCACCGAGGGCGGCCAGGTCATCCAGTGGACCCCCAACGGAGGCACCGCGCAGCAGTGGACTGTCACCGACCTGGGACACGGCTACTACAAGCTGCTCTGCGTCCGCAGCGGCAAGGCCCTCGACGACAACGGCAGTACCTCCGACGGCGCGGTGACGGTGCAGCGCACCGACAGCGGCGGTCAGGGGCAGCAGTGGGCGATCACCGCGCTGGGCAGGGACGCGTTCCGGCTCACCAACCGGCACTCCGGAAAGGTGCTGGACAACGCCTACGCGAGCGGGGACGGAAACCCGGTCGTCCAGTGGTCCGCCAACGGCGGCCCCGCCCAGAACTGGAACCTGACCAAGATCGGCTGAGCGCCCCGGGGTGGTGTGCCGTGAGCACACCACCCCGGCTGCTCAGGACGTCCTGCCGGCGCTGCTGCCGTCGGCGTACTCGGCCTTCATCGTCGCCAGCCTGTCGCCCCGCGAGAACTCGGCCTGGAGCGTTGCCCTGACTCCGTAGGCCCGATTGCCGGCCAGCCGGGTGAGGGTGCGGTCCTTGACGGGGCCGGACGCGGGTACGAAGACGTCGTCCGAGGAGGCGGTGGCCGAGCGTGTCGTCCAGCTCGACCTGATCTGTCCGAACAGCCCGGCGTCCTTCCACCGGAGCCGGCCCCGGTCGTAGAAGGAGCCGTTGTCCCACAGGACGGTCGTGACCTTGTGGAAGGACCTGTTCAGCTCGTTGAGCAGCTCGGCCTTGCGCGCGTTGTCGGCGTTGTCGAACTGCGGCTCGTCGACGCTCTCGAAGACGAGCTGGGCGGGCTCGTTCCGTAAGGCGGTGGCGATCTGGGCCCAGGTCGCGTTGAAGCGGGACAGGGCCGCGTCGTGCTCGGTGGACACCATGCCCGGCCCACTGCCAGGAGTCGTGACGGACGTCGATCATCACGGTCACCGAAGGTCCCGAAGGCCGCGCCGTAGGCGAGAACGCCCGAGGCGATCAGCGCCGCCGGCACCCCCACAGTCAGCCGAAGACGGCGTCGGCGGTGCTGTGGGCCGTGCTGCTTTCTCGTTGCTCATCCGTTCCGGAAGACCGAGCTCGTGTCTCCTGTCGGTTGCCGCCGACGGGCAGAAGGTTGCCGTGTCAGCGTTGGGTGTAGATGAAGCCGATCTTGTCGACCTCGTCGCCCGAGCGCCCGTGGAAGCCGGTGATCTGCCGGCCCGGGGGAGCGGTGTGGGCGACGCAGTCGGGGGTCGGCGTGCCGCCGGCCAGGGTGCGGCCGAGGTTGGTGGTGAATCTGGCATGGAAGATCCGGGTGCGGCCGTCCTTCTGGGCCCGGCACAGGTGGGCGGTGGTCACGTATTCGCCGCTGCCGAGCGTGAGGGCGGCCGCGGTGCCTCCACTGCCGCCGTGGGCGAGTGCCGTGCCGTTGTCCAGGGTGATGCTCAGCCGGTCGATGCGGGAGCCGGCACGGAGGGCGATGGTGGTGGCGCGGGCACCGGCGGGGACGCGGTCGATGTCGTTGAAGGGGTCGCCGTGCGGTCCGCCGAACTGCTCGCTCAGCTGGAAGGCAGGGTTGCGCGACCAGGAGAAGCCGACCGCGATGGGGTCGTGGTCGGAGAGCATGAGCCCGTCGCCGGTGAGGAACCCGGCGTGCTGGTTGGCGTACGAGGTGGCGTCCAGGGAAACGAGTGTGCTGCCGCGGTACAGGATCTTGTCGACGACCTCGCAGGTGTTGGGCACGGTCGGCAGGGACTGATCGCACACCAGGGCGTCGCTGCCCTTCGCGGGCGGGGTGCCGCCGCGGATGAGCTCGACCCAGGCGTCGGTCAGGCCGTTGGCGGTGGCGAACTCGGCGATGGTGTCGCCGGTGCGCGTGTAGCGGGTATTGGTGTCGCCCATGACGACGACCGCGTTGCCGGCCGAGTGGGTCTCGATGAAGGCGGTGAGTTGGTTCAGGTTGTCGGAGCGTGCCGACAGGTCCCCGGCGTTCGTGCCCGCGTTGGTGTGGAGGTTGTAGAAGTCGATGTAGACGCCCTCGGCGAGGCGCTGCCGGGCGAACGTGAAGCCCTTGGGAGTCAGGCAGTCGCCGGAGTCGTACTGGCAGGAGTTCCAGCGGACCCGCTCGAAGTCGTCGACGTCGTACAGGGACTTCGACAGGGTGTTCAGGCCGCTGCCGATGCCCGCCCCACCGCTGGTGGGGGTGCGGTACGGATGGGTGGTGTCGGCTGCGTACAGACGGGCGTGGTAGTTGAAGTCCTCCTGGACGTGGACGATGTCGTACGGCGCGATCCGCCTGCCGAGCTCCGTTGTGGCGGGTTCGCGTGGCGTCGGGGCGCTGGAGAGGCCCTCGGGTAGCCCGGCCACGTTGTACGTGAGCACGCTGAACGTGCCCGAGTCGGCGGCCGTGGCCGGTGGCGCCGTCGCGGTGAGTCCGGCGAGTACGGCTGCCGCGGCTGTCAGGTGGACGAGGAGCCGGCGCATGGGTTTCTCCTGGTGACAGTGGTGTGGCGCCGGCCGGGCTCGGGCGGCAGCGTCCGCCCGGGCCCGGCCGGCAGCGGATCAGGCGCAGGTGTTCCCGTCGAGAGCGAAGACGGTGGGCGGGGGATTGGTCCCGCTGTGCGTTCCCTGGACTCCGAAACTTGCGGTCGCACCCGGGGCGATCGATCTGTTCCAGTCGGCGTTGCGGGCGTTGACGGCGATGCCGTTCTGGGTGACGGTGGCGTTCCAGGCGCTCGTGACGCGCTGCCCGCCCGGGTAGGTCCAGGTCACCTGCCAGCCGTCGACGGCGGCCGGGCCGGTGTTCTTGACGGTGACGGTCGCGGTGAAGCCGGTGCTCCAGATGTCGTTCACGGCGTACGTCACCGCACAGGCGGCGGTGGGCGGTTCGCCGCCGGTGGTGGTCCGCTCGGCGACATAGGCGGCGAGCCATGCCAGCGGGGCGTTCCAGTTGATCGCCACCTCGTTGGTCGAGTAGGAGCCGATGTCGTCGATGTAGCAGGCCGAGGGGGCGCAGCCGGTCAGCTTCTCCTGCGCTACCGGGTCCTGGAGGCCGCTGTTGGGGCCGCCCGCGAGCGAGCCCGCCGGCGGGTGGGGCAGCGAGGCGTCCAACTGGTGTGCCCAGAAACGGTGGTGCTGGTTCTGCGAGGACGTCTCTCCGTAGCCGGTCACGTAGGACCGGCCGAGGGCGTTGCGGCCGAGCAGGTAGTCCATCGCCTCCAGCGCGCCGGCCCGGTAGCGTCCCTCGCCCGTCAGCTCCCCGGCGACGGCCATGACGATCGCGTTGTCGGCGACCTCGCTGTTGGAGCCCCAGAAGTAGCCGTCCGCAGGAGCCGGCACCGCGTAGCCCTGGGCGGCCATGCGGGACAGGTGGCCGTCCGCGGCCGACACCACCGAGGCGCGGACGCGAGCCAGGTCGGTGGCGGGCAGCCCGTTGGGCACCGTGGCCAGGGTGAGCCGGCCGAGCGCGGCCGTGTCTGCCCAGCCGAAGCCGTACGGGCCGAGGGCGTCGGCGGAGGTGTGCCAGGGCGAGGAGGTGACCGCGTCCCGGTAGGTGCTCTCGCCGGTCGTCGCGTACAGCTCGGCGGCCGCCCAGTAGAACTCGTCGGTGACCTGCGTGTCCTCGTAGGCACCGCCGCCCGTGCTGTCCGAGGCCGGTGCGTACAGGGCCGGGTTGGCCTGCGCCGCCGTCCAGGCCCGGCGGGCGGCCGACAGGCAGCGGTCGGCGAAGGCGGAGTCGTACGGGCGGAAGACCCGGGCGCATTGGGCCGCGGCCGCTGCGAGGTTGAGGGTCGCCGCCGTGGACGGGCGGTGCAGTTCGCGGGGCTGCGCATCCTGGTCGGGGCGCATGGGCATGCCGGTCCAGGCCGCGTCATGGACCTTGTGGAAGGCCATGCCGGCGTACGACTTGCCCTCGGGCACCTGCATCCGCATGAGGAAGTCGAGCTCCCAGCGCGCCTCGTCCAGGACGTCCGGTATGCCGTTGCCGCGCTCGGGGACGCGCAGGGTCGAGTCGCCGAGCGCCGCGTCCTTGCCCGCCCGCTCGGCCCGCTCGAAGGAGTTGACGACCAGCCAGGTGGAGATGCCCCCGTTCACCACGTACTTGCCGTGGTCACCCGCGTCGTACCAGCCGCCCCTGACGTCCTGGGCGTAGTCGCACACGCCGGCCTGGCACGGGACGGACGTGTCGCCCTGGTTGGGCGCGACCCCGAGGTGGCCGGCCGGGCGGGCGTACGCGGTGCCCACGAGCGAGGCGTCGATGGCGATGCCGCTGCGTTGGTGGTGGAAGAACGCCATGGAGTCGGAACGCAGGGCGTCGTAGAGGTCCGCGCGGATGTCGAAGGGTGCGCTGTCGCTGCCGTCCACCGCCAGGACGTATCCCGAGCCGGTGCTCCGGTACGAGGAGAAGTCGGCCACCTGGACCGACTGCCCCGAGGGAGTGTCGGCGCCGCGCGGGATGGTCGAGCCGGAGGCGACCACGGTCCCGGACGCGTTCCGCAGCTGCCAGGCGAGCGCCTGCGTGGCGGTGGTGACGACGGTGGCGCGCTTGGGGCCGTCCGGCAGGTAACCGACCTGGTTGACCCGTACAGCCGTGGTCGCCACCACGGTGGTGGGGACGCCCGCGGCGGCCGGTGCGATCGCGAGGCCGCCCAGGAGGAGCGTCGCCGTCAGGAGGGAGGCGGAGAGGCGTAACGAGCGTCCTCGCCCGCGCCATCGCGATGAAGTGGGCATGCCAATCACATCTCCTTCTCGACGGGTTCGATCCGTCGGTAGGTCTGTATTGGGAGCGCTCCCATTGTGAAGTGTCGAACACTGGTCGACGGGTCGGGATCTGGAGCGCACAGTAGTGACGCGGGCTCGCCACCGTCAACGGACGCGGCAACGGAGACACAAGCCGGCCGACCCGCGGCGCATCGCGGAGTGCGAGGTCCCGAGGGGTAGCGTTCGGGGCGACTGCATGGACGCCTCGCCGCCGCTACGGAAGGACCGGAACCTGAACCCCCAGCTCGCGGAGACGCTGTCCGCGGCCCTGCTCGTCCTCGTGCTGGCCTGCGCGGTCATCCGTCCCTTCGGATGGCCGGAGGCGGTCGTGGCCGTCCCGGCCGCCGCCCTCGTGGTGGCCACCGGGGCCATCTCCCTCGACGACGCCCTGGCCGAGGCGGAACGGCTCGGACCGGTGATCGGCTTCCTGGCCGCCGTCCTGGTGCTGGCTCAGCTCTGCGACGACGAAGGGCTGTTCCAGGCGTGCGGGGCGTGGATGGCGCGTACGGCGGCGGGCCGGCCGCGCCGGCTGCTCGCCCAGGTGTTCCTGGCCGCGTCGGCGATCACCGCCGTGCTCAGCCTGGACGCCACCGTCGTGCTGCTGACCCCGGTGGTGTTCGCCACCGCGGCCCGGATCGGCGCCCGCCCCAAACCGCACGTGTACGCCTGCACCCACCTGTCGAACACGGCCTCCCTGCTGCTGCCCGTGTCCAACCTCACCAACCTGCTGGCCTTCACGGCGAGCGGGCTCACCTTCACCCGGTTCGCCGCGTTGATGGCCCTGCCGTGGGCGGCGGCGATCGGCGTCGAGTACCTGGTCTTCCGGCGCTTCTTCGCCACCGACCTGGACGCCGGAGCCCAGGCCCCCGTGGAGGCCGAGCAGCCGCCGCTGCCGCTGTTCGCCCTGGTGACCGTGGGATGCACGCTGGCCGGCTTCGTGCTGACGTCGGTGATCGGGATCGACCCGGCCTGGGCCGCCCTGGCAGGCGCGCTGGCCCTCGCCGTCCGGGCCCTGATCCGGCGCCGCACCACGCCCCGGGCGCTGGTGCGTGCCGCCTCCGTGCCCTTCCTCGCCTTCGTCCTGGCCCTCGGGATCGTGGTCCTGGCCGTGGTGGACAACGGTCTCGACGACGCGCTGGGGCACGTGATCCCCGAGGGTACGGGGCTGCCGGAACTGCTTGCCCTCGCCGGGCTGGCCGCCGTCCTCGCGAACGTCATCAACAACCTGCCGGCGGTCCTCGTGCTGCTGCCGCTGACCGCCCCTTCGGGGCCCGGCGCCGTTCTCGCCGTCCTGCTCGGCGTCAACATCGGACCCAACCTCACCTACGCCGGCTCGCTGGCCACTCTGCTGTGGAGACGCATCGTCCACGCCCACGACAGCGAGGTGGAACTCAAGGAGTTCACCCGGCTCGGCGTGTACGCGGTCCCCGCGAGCCTGGCAGTCGCCGTACTGGCACTGTGGCTTTCCCTGACCGTCATCGGAGGAGGCTGACCCCATGGCCGTGGTCGTCTGGATCGTCGAGGGCACCTGGCGCGCCTGCGTGGACGCCGCCCGCGCACACACCCCGCCGGACGCCGACATCGTCCTGCTGCACGTCACCCCGGCCGACGTACCGGGCGCGGCCCACGGTGCCTTCGCCGGACTCCTCGGGCGGGGCCACCCCGCGGGGAACCGCCCGGCCGAAGGCTGGGGGAGGGACCCCGGCACGCGCCTGGAACACCTCGCCGCCGCCTCCGCACAGCAGCTGCTCCACGACGCCGCCGACCGCCTGGACCGCCCCTGCACCCGTACCGAGCGCACCGGGCGTGTCGAACGGGAGGTCGTCGCCGAAGCCGAGGGCAGCGACCTGCTGATCCTGGCAAGGGACGGCGACCGCACCCACCTCGGACCGCACAGTCTCGGTCCGGCAGCGCGCTTCGTCGTGGACCACGCCCCCTGCCCGGTGCTGCTCGTATGGCCCGAACCGCCGCCGGGGCTGCCCACCATGCCGCCGCCTCCCGCTCATCAGATCCCCTGACGCACGAAGGCCCCGGCCGCCGGGTTCCGGCAGCCGGGGCGAGGCGGACTTCGGTCAGGGGGTGGTTCCGGTCACCGAGGTGCCCGACCTGGTCACCCGGTAGGTGAACGTGGCGCCGCTGTAGAAGTGGAAGGTCAGCGTCGCCTGTTCGCCGTCGCGGAGCGCGTTCAGGAACTCGGGGGTGAGGATGATCCCGCCGCCCGGGTAGTCCGGCGAGAAGGCCTTGTTGAACTCCTGGTACGGGGTCCAGCTGGTCTGGCCTGCGTTGGTGCCGTCGACGTAGGTGGCGTGCACGGTCGCCAGCTGGTCACCGCGGAACTGCGTGGGGACGGTGAACCCGGCCGTCTTGCCCGTGGTGTTCGACAGCACCGGGGGGTCCTGGCTGACCACGTCGATCTGCCAGGGCAGCCCGCTGGAGAACCGGGCCTGGAGCGTCGCCCTCACCCCGTAGGTGCGATCACCGGCCAGCCGGGTCAGCGCGCCGGTCGTGAGGGTCAGTTGATCGCCGGACAGCGTGTAGTCCCGGCCGTGGGCCAGCTTGGTGCCGCCCTGCCACAGGCCCTGGAAGCTCGTGCCGTTCCGGTTCAGGGTGAGCGTCTGGGCGGTGACGGGGCTCGACTTGCGTACGTAGACCTTGTCGAAGGAGGCGGTGCCGGAGCGGGTGGTCCAGCTCGACTTGATCCAGTCGAACAGGGCGGGGTCCCGCCACTGCAGGGTGGCTCGGTCGAGGTAGGCGAAGGGGTCCCACAGTGCGGTGGTGACGCCGGCGACGCGCGCCTTGTACCCGAGGTGCTCGATGTACTTCAGTGCCTCGCCGCGCTCGATGCGGGACGGGTGGTTGTGGTCGGGCCAGCTGAGCAGTCCGTACTCGCCGAGGTAGACGGGGATGCCCTTGGCGACGAACGTGTCGTGCATACGGGCGAAGGCGTCGTCCAGGTCCTTCCGTGCGGCGTCGTCGTAGTGGGTTCCGCCCGCGACGTTCACGCTGAACGGGTAGTAGCTGTAGTAGTGCACGGTGGCGACCAGATTGCCGTCGTTCAGGCCGCGGATCGTGGCGTACAGGTCGTCCATGAGGGGTTGGGAGGGCGTGCAGAACTGCGTGGGCAGAACCAGCAGGCGGTCCGCGTTACCGCCGCCCGAGGCGCGGACGATCCTGTGGAAGGAGAGGTTCAGCTCGTTCAGGAACTCGGTCTTCTGCGCGTCCGTGATGTCGTCGAACTGCGGCTCGTTGACGCTCTCGTAGAGCAGGGTGCGCGGCTCGTCCCGGAACGTGGCGGCGATCTGTGTCCAGGAGGAGTTGTACCGGGCCAGCACCCGGTCGTGGTCGGTGGACATCTTCGAGATCCACTGCCACGAGTCGTGGTGCACGTTGAGCACGACGTACAGGCCCTCGGCCAGCGCCCAGTCGACGACCTGCTTGACGCGGGCCATGTACGTGGCGTCGACGGTGTAGGGCGCGGTGGCCGACTGGTGGTCGGTCCAGGTCACCGGTATGCGCACGCTGCGGTAGCCCTGGGTGTGGATGGCAGCCAGCAGTTCCCTGGAGGCAGGCGGGTTGCCCCAGGACGTCTCGCCGGGGATGGCGTCCAGGGTGTTGCCCAGGTTCCAGCTCGGCTGCATCGCCGCGACGGCGTCCATGGCGGAGGCCGGGACCACGACGGCCGGCCCCGACGAAACCTTGCCGCCGCCGGGCGCCGCGAAGGCCGTGAAGCCGGACAGCCCCAGCATGACGACCACTGCCAGGAGCAGGGGGGCCAGGCGTCCGGGGCCGCGACTGCGGTGGTGGGCGAACGGTTGCTGCATTTCGTTCACGTGTGTCACTTTCGGTCGGTCGTGCGGAGGATGGTCGACGTGGTGGTCGGGGGGCCGGCCGCTGAGCGGCTCGCAGTCGAACCCGTCGAAGCGGACGGTCCCTGTCGGCGAGTGGGCGGGTCCGCTGCGGTCCGCACCGCCACCGGCGGATGCGGGGTCGCGACGCCGAGGACCACCGGGCCGATGTGGGCGAACATCCTCGTCTCGCCGGCGACAAACAGCTGTCGAAACGCTTCACTTGCAAGGGAAGGTAACGCACGTGCTTTGTGCGAAACAAAGGGGTCGACAGGAAGAAACTTTCTTTTCTGGTTCCGTTGACAGGTAGTTGAGGTGGATGGGACTGTCGATGCGCTTCGACGATCGTCATCGTGCCCAGCTCGCCTGAGGGGTTTCCACGTGAGTTCCGTGCCCGCGTCCGCATCCGAGCGGCCCGATTTCCGTGATCCCGCACTTTCACCGCAGAAGCGTGTCGACGACCTGCTCTCACGGCTCACGCCCGACGAGCGGATCGTGATGCTGCACCAGCACGTTCCGGCCGTCCCACGGCTCGGCCTCGCCGCCTTCCGTACCGGCAGCGAAGTCCTGCACGGGGTCTCCTGGATGGGCGTGGCGACGGTCTTTTCCCAGGCCGTCGGCCTCGGCGCCACCTGGGACGACGCCCTGGTGCACAGGGTCGCCGAGGCGACATCGGTCGAGCTGCGCGCCTTTCACCGCCACCGCCCGCCCGTCACCGGCACCGGCGCCGACAGCCTGCACGCCTGGTCCCCCGTCCTGAACCTGCTGCGCGATCCCCGATGGGGGCGCAACGAGGAGGGCTACTCCGAGGACCCCGTACACACCGCCCGGCTCGGCGAGGCGTTCTGCAAGGGGCTGGCCGGCGATCACCCGACCTACCTGCGGGCGGCCCCGGTGCTCAAGCACTTCCTCGCCTACAACAACGAGAACGACCGCTGCACCACCTCCTCCGGACTGCGCCCGCGCGTCCTTCACGAGTACGATCTCGCCGCCTTCCGCCCCGTCGTCGCCTCCGGCGCCGCGACCGGAGCCATGGCCGCCTACAACCTGGTCAACGGCCGTCCCTGCCACGTCAGTCCACTGATCGAGACGGAGCTGCGGCGGTGGGCACAGCCGACCGGCCACGAGCTGTTCGTGGTCAGTGACGCCGATGCCCCCTCCAACCCGGTCGACCCGGAGCACTACTTCGACGACCACGCGGAGTCCCACGCGGCTGCCCTCAAGGCCGGCATCGACAGCTTCACCGACCACTGGGAGGACAGCGCCACACCGATCGGCCGGCTGCGCGAGGCGCTGGAGCGCGGTCTCATCGACCAGTGCGACGTGGACCGCGCCGTGCGGCGGCAGCTGGAAATCCAGCTCAGGCTGGGAGAGTTCGACCCCGAGCTTGACCCGTATGCCGGGATCGGACCGGAGGTGATCGACTGCCCCGAGCACCGTGCCCTGGCGCGACAGGCGGCGACCGAGTCGGTCGTGCTGCTCAAGAACGACGCTCTGCTGCCGCTGGAGCCGGCCCGGACCCCGCGGATCGCCGTCATCGGCCCCCTCGCCGACACCCTCTGCGAGGACTGGTACAGCGGCACCATGCCCTACCGGGTGACCGTCGCCGAAGGCCTCGCCGCCGCACTCCGCGCCCACGACGGCGAGGTGGTACGCGTCGAGGGCGCCGACCGGATCTCCCTGCGCTCGCGCACCACCGGCGAACTCCTCGGCGGGACCGCCTTCGACGTGACCGGCTGGGGTCGCGGTGTCCTCACCCTCCGCGCCGCCGACACCGGCCACTACCTGAGCCTCAAGGAGGACGGCACCGTGATCGCCGACCAGGAGGTGTTCAAGAGCTGGGAGATCCACGAGACCTTCCGCCTCGAACCCGCCGGGGGCGACACGGTGCTGCTGCGCTCCGTGCTCACCGGTCGCTACGCCGCCGTGGACCCCGCCGACGGCCGGGTCGCCCTGACCGCCGATGCCCCGGACTCCGCCGAACGCTGGGAGCGGGAGCTGTTGCTCGACGGCGTGGCCGAGGCCCGGGCAGCCGCCGGGGCCGCCGACGTGGCGGTCGTCGTCCTCGGCAACCACCCCCTGATCCACGGCCGCGAGACCGAGGACCGCGCGGACATCCACCTGCCCGAGACGCAGGAGGAGTTGCTGCGTGCGGTCGCGGCCGTACGCCCGGAGACGGCGCTCGTGGTGATGAGCAGTTACCCGTACGCCGTCGACTGGGCCGACGAGCACCTGCCCGCCGTGGTGTGGACCTCCCACGGCGGGCAGGAGACAGGCCACGCGCTGGCCGCCGTACTCATCGGCGAGACCGAGCCCGCCGGCCGCCTCCCGCAGACCTGGTACCGGGGCGACGATCCGCTGCCGGCCCCGCTCGACTACGACATCATCACGGCGGGCTGGACCTATCAGTACCACCCGACCGCACCCCGCTACCCCTTCGGCCACGGGCTGTCCTACACCGACTTCGCCCACCGTGACCTGCGCCTGTCGCGGTCGTCGATCGGTCAGGACGACTCGGTCGACGTCTCGGTGACCCTGGCCAACAGCGGTGCCCGGTTCGGCAGCGAGGTGGTGCAGCTCTACGTCCGAGCGCTGGACGCCCGTCACGAGGCGCCCAGGCTCCGCCTGGCGGACTTCCGCAAGGTACGCCTGGAGCCGGGGGAGAGCCGCGAGGTGACGTTCCGGCTGGCCGCCGAGCAGCTCGCCCACTGGTCCGTCGCCACCTCGGCCTTCACCGTCGATCCCGGCGGCTACGAGATCATCGTCGCCCGCTCGGCCGATCACCCCGTCCTCAGTGTGCCGCTGACGGTGACCGGGACGGCCCCGGCGCCCCGGGACGTCGTGGAACGGCGGACCCTGGCGGTCGACTTCGACGACTGTGCGGACGCCACCCTCGTCGACGCCACCCGCGCCGACGGTGACGCGGTCACGCCCACCGACCCCGCTCGGCCCGCGACGCTCCTCTTCCGCGACACCGACCTCTCGGGGGCCGTCCGGGTCGAGGCCGAGACCGCCCGCGAGGACGCCGGACCGGGTGAGGCGCGGCTCGTCCTCGGAACGGCCGACCAGGTGCTGGCCGAGCTCGACGTCCCCGTCACCGGCGACCGCTACGCGTGGACGGCCGTCGCCGCCGACCTGGCCGCCCTGCCCGAGGGCGTCCACGATCTGCGCCTGACTCTGCACGGCGACTTCCGCCTCGCCGCCTTCCGCTTCGGCGGACCCGGCCGGGCCGACTGACCGCCCACGCCCCGTGGACCGGCGGCCCGTCCGAGAGGGGGGGAGGGACGGGCCGCCACCCCGTGTCCGGCCATACGCCCGGGCCCGCCGGGCCCGCGGTCCCGGTGCCACGTGAACCCCATCGCCCCGTCACCTCGTCCACACTCCGACCGGAGGAAGCCTCATGCCGCTCACCGACTTCGGGATCGACGAACTCGTCGGCTACCGGCCGCAACTGCCCGACCCGAGGGACTTCGACGCGTTCTGGTCGCGCACTCTCGCCGAAGCCAGGTCCTACGACGGGACCGTCAAGTCCGAACGCGTCACGTCCGCGCACCTGCTGCACACCGTCGAGGTCGACGACGTGCGCTTCCCGGGCTGGAACGGCGAGCCGGTGGCCGCCTGGTTGCTGCGCCCACGCGGCGCGGACGGACCGCTGCCGGTCGTCGTCACGTACATCGGTTACAGCGGCGGTCGTGGTCTGCCCACCGACCATCTGTTCTGGTCCGCCGCCGGTTACGCCCAGCTCGTCGTCGACAGCCGGGGCCAGGGCCACGACACCCCGGACCGCACGGCGGGCGACGGCACGCAATGGGCCGGGGGATTCATGACCCGCGGCATCGACTCGCCCGAGAACTACTACTACAGGCGCCTGATCACCGACTGCGTGCGCGCCGTGGACGCCGTCGCGGAACTGCCCGGGCTCGACACCCGGAGGGTCGTCGTGGCCGGAGGCAGCCAGGGGGGCGGTCTGGCCCTCGCCGTCGCCGGTCTCGCCGGGGACCGCGTGGCGGCGGCGCTGCCGGACGTCCCGTTCCTGTGCCACTTCCGACGGGCCGTACAGATCACCGGCGAAGGCCCGTACCCGGAGATCGTCGAGTACCTGCGCTGGCACAGCCGCGACCGCGTGGAGCAGACCTTCGCCACCCTCGACCACTTCGACGGCGTCCACTTCGCCCAGCGGGCCTCCGCGCCGGCGCTGTTCAGCGTCGCTCTGATGGACCCGGTCTGCCCGCCGTCGACGGTGTACGCCGCTTTCAACCGCTACGGGGGGCAGGACCGAACCATGACCGTCTGGCCCTTCGGCGACCACGGCGGCGGCTGTGGCTCCAACCCGCCGGTCCAGCTGTCCTGGCTGCGCGAGCGCGGGCTCGCGCCGGAGCTCTGAGCCGTACGGAGCCGAGGCCCCGCGCCGCCCGGTGACTCGGGAGGGGACGGGCGGCCGCAACGTCCGGCCACGAGCGAGTGGCTGCTCGTGGCCGGAGGTGGACGGGGCAGGGGTGAGAGCTCAGCGGTCGAACGTCAGCCGCGGTGCCGCGTTGCGGGCGAGCGAGTGGGCCTGGTCCGGCCACCACGTGCCGGCGGGCGGGTCGACGATGCCGTACTCGGGGTCGATCTCGCCGCCGGTGTTGCGGGTGCAGCTGCCGTCGGACTCACCGGGGATCTTGATCCACAGGTAGGCGTCGACGAGCGGGACGCCGGTGTCGGCGGTGGGACGGGGGCCGAGGCCGCGGCCGGGCGCGTTGCACCAGATCTCCGGGTCCCCGCTGTACTTGCCGGGTTCCGGGCTCCAGGCGCCCAGACCGTTGCGGCTGGTGTCGATGACGAAGTGGTGCAGCGCGTCGCTCGACGGGGTGCCCACGTTCCGGTCGAACCAGGCGTCGGTCCAGTGCCAGGTGGCGGGGTCGGCGGAGTCGACGGCGTTGCCGGGGGCGCCGTCGTTGGGTGCGGCGGACGAGTAGTACTGCGTGGCGCACCAGTCGGTGTGGCCGCGGGCGGGCTCGGGTCCCTCGGTGGCGTACCACATGCACTTCGCTATCCAGGTGCCGTAGCGCGCGTTGTGGTCGGTGGGGTGGGTGTTGGACACGTTGAGGGAGAAGCCGTCGCCGTCCTGGACGCCGGCGTCGAGCAGCCGCCGCGCCATGTCGCCGACGGGCCGCCACAGGACGTTGCCCGCGTCGAGGTAGACCGCGGTGCGGGCCTTGGACTTGATGGTCTTGACCGCGTACGCGAGATCGGCGATACGGGTCGCCGTGAGTTCGCCGGTCGGGTCCACGGCCGGCCCGCAGTCGCCGGGGAGGAGGGCGAGGCCGTCGGGCTCGACCACGACGACGGCCTTGCTGTCGCCGATACCGGCGGCGAAGGCGTCGATCCACTGCCGGTAGGCGGCCGAGGACGCGGCTCCGCCGCTGGAGTACTGGGAGCAGTCCCGGCCCGGCACGTTGTAGGCGACCAGGACGGGGGTCCGGTTCACCGCCCGGGCCCTGCGGACGAGACCCTTGACCTTGACCCGTACCTCGTCGGGCGTGCCCTCGGTGAACCACTCGGCCTGTGGCCAGCTCGCGAGCTTGGCCATGTTCACGGCGTTCGCGAAGTCGCCGTTCCCGAGGTCGGCGAGCGCCTGCTTGGCGGCCTTGCTGTGCGGGTCCACGTAGAACCGGGTGGTCGGGGCGATCCCGTCGCCGGCGGGGGCGGCCTGCGCCTGCCCCTGCGTCGCGGTGAGGGCGGCACAGGCCGTGAGCGCCGCGAGGGCGGCTGTCACGCGGCGTCTCGGGCTGAGTGGCTTCATGCTTGCTCCTGGTCGAGGGGGGAGGGACAGACGGTAGGTGGTGCCTGTGGCCCGGTCGCGGGGCGGGGAGGTACCGGGCCACAGGAGTCCGAGGTCAGTAGCCGTAGATCATCTTGTAGGCGACTTCGGGGAGGAACTGTCCGGCCGTGGACCCCGTTCCGACGCCGCAGTTGCCGTCGGACTCGCCCGGGGTCTTGATCCACAGCAGCATCTCGGCGCCGCCTCCCAGCTGGGTGGGGGTGCCGATGCGGCGGCCCGCCGCGTTGCACCACTCGCCGTTGGAGCCGTTGCCGTTGCGGCTGGTGTCGACGACGAACGGCTTGGTGTAGCCGTAGCGGGCGGCCAGTTCGCTGTTGACGGAGTTGCCGTACGCGGTGTTCTGCGCGGTGGTGAAGTAGTTGGAGATGTTGAGGGAGAAGCCGTGGGCCTGCCGGAGGCCGGCTTCGTGGAGACGCTGGGCCATCGTCGCCGGGCTCACCCAGCCCGGGTTCCCGGCATCGAGATAGACCCAGGTGTTGGGCGCCTGGCGGTTGAACTCGGCGACGGCGCCGCTGATCATGCCCTGGCGTTCGCGGATCTGCGTCTGGTTCATGCAGCCGTAGTCCGCGAGGGAGTCGGGTTCGAGGATGACGGCGGCCGGACGGCCCGCGATCCCGCCGGCGAACTGCGCGATCCAGGTCGCGTAGGCGGACGGGGAGGCGGCGCCGCCTCCGGAGTGCCCGCCACAGGTGTCGCGGTTGTAGATGTTGTAGGCGACGAGGACGGGCAGCTTGTCCGAGTAGTCCGCCGCCCCCACGTACGCACCGGTGGCGGTGCCGATGGTGCCGCTCCAGGAGCCGAACCAGCGGGCCATGGGGGTGTTCGCGAGGGACGCGTTGATCGCGGGCGCCCGGCCGTCGCCGGGGTTGGCGGCGACCCACTGCTTCGCGCTGGAGTTCGGGTCCACATAGAACCCGCTGGTCATGGTGGTCGGATCCGCCGCATGGGCGGACGGCGCGACGGCGAGCGCCAACGGCAGCGCGGAAAGGGCTGCCACGAGGGTGCGGATTCTGCGGCGCATGAATGTACCTCGGTTTCCTGACGGCGGACGCGCCGCACGCTCTCGTCCAGAGCGGGCGGCGCACGGGACCTCGGACCATGGAGCGATTGGGAGCGCTCCCACTGGAAGCGGTCCCAATGCGCACTCCGTACGCTTGGGGTTGTGGCCCGTATCGTGTGATGCGCTGTTCGGCCTGTCAAGTGGTCTCGTTTAACCGGCACTTCACACGACGGCAAGAAGGCTTTACAGTCCTGGAACTGGAAGCGCTTCCAGGCTTCCGTGCGTTCAGGTCGCGACGGGAAGGCAGCTCATGGCCGAAGGTGTGTCACGCCGGCAGTCGACACTCGACGAGGTGGCCGAACTGGCCGGCGTCTCACGGTCGGTGGCCTCGCGGGTACTCAACAACGCCCCGCACGTCAGTCGCGCCAAACGCGAGGCCGTCGAACGGGCCGTCCATCAACTCGGCTACGTGCCGAACCCGACCGCGCGCGCCCTGGCGACCCGTCAGACCGGCGCGGCCGCCCTGGTCGTCTCGGGAGAGGATCCGTCGATCTTCGCGGATCCGTTCTTCGCCCAGGTGATCGTGGGGGCCTCGGCCGCCCTCGAAGACGCCGATCTGCATCTGATGCTGTGCCTGGCCGCCTCCGATCGGGGGCGCAGACGAGTGGAGCAGCTTCTGCGGTCCAAGGGTGCCGACGGCGTGATGCTGATGGCGCTGCGCGAGGACGATCCGCTGGCCCGCATGGCCCAGGAGGCGGAGATGCCCGTCGTGTTCGGTGGGCGCCCGGTCGGGTTGGACCCCCGGTGGTACGTGGACGTCGACAACGTCGGCGGAGCACGCGCGGCGACCGAGCACTTGATCTCGGTCGGCCGGACCCGCGTGGCCACGATCTGCGGACGTCTGGACACCGAGGTCGGGCGCGCACGGTACCGCGGCTACCGGGATGCCATGCTGGCGGCGGGTCTGGAACCGTACCCGCCGGAAGCCGGCGACTTCACCGAGTGCAGCGGAGCCGACGCCATGGCCGCCCTGCTGGCGAACCACCCTGATGTGGACGGGGTGTTCGCCGCCAGCGACAACATGGGCGTCGGCGCGCTGCGCACGCTGCGCGAGGCCGGCCGGTCGGTCCCCGGCGACATCGCCGTGGTCGGTTTCGACGACCTGGCCGTGGCCCGGATCGCCGACCCGCCGCTGACCACGGTGCATCAACCCATAGAGGGTCTCGGACGGGAGATGGCGCGCATGCTCGTCGCGCTCATCAACGGACAGGACCCCACCCCGCTGATCCTGCCCACACGCCTGGTCACCCGCGCCAGCGCCTGACGGACGCCACCGCGAGAAGTGTCCGGCAGCCAGCCGGCCCACCGGCCTTGACAGGTCGTCAAAGGGGCGGCAGGGTTCCGTTCACCGTCTTTTGGGAGCGCTCCCAGTCTGGGAAGCAGCCCACAGAGCGTGTTCTCCCCAGGCCTTGGAAGGCCCCCCTGCGCCGACCGCCGTCGAGGCGAGGCCGTGCCGCACCCCTCCACCTCAACGCATCGAGGAGATGCCATGTCCCGTTCTTCCGTGCAGCGTGTCCGCATCCGCTCCGCCGTCGTCCTCTCCGCGGCCACGGCCCTGGCGTTCGCCCTCACCGGCTGTTCGTCCTCCGGCGGCGACTCCGTCTCCGCCGACGGGAAGATCACCCTGACCGTCGGCACCTTCGGGACCTTCGGATACAAGGAGGCCGGTCTGTACGACGCGTACATGAAGCAGCATCCCGGGATCACCGTCAAGGAGAACCCGACGACCGTCGAGGGCAACTACTGGACCGCCCTGCAGACCCGGCTCTCCGGCGGAGGCCTCGACGACGTCCAGGCCCTCGAAGTCGGCCGCATGTCCCTGGCCACCTCCGAGGACCTCGCCGGCGCCTTCGCCGACCTGTCCGACGCCCCCGGCGTCGACAAGAAGGACTACCTGCCCTGGAAGTGGGACCAGGCCACCACCGCCGACGGCAGAACGATCGGCCTCGGCACCGACGTCGGCCCGATGGCCATCTGCTACCGCCAGGACCTGTTCAAGGCCGCGGGCCTGCCCTCCGACCCCGCCTCGGTCGGCAAGCTGTGGGCGGGCGACTGGGCGAAGTACGTCGAGACGGGCAAGCGGTACCAGGCCAAGGCGCCCCAGGGCACCTCCTTCATGGACAGCGCCAGCGGACTGTTCAACGCCGTCGTCTCCAGCAGCCCCGTCCAGTACTACAAGGACGGCAAGCTCGCCTACAAGGACTCGGCCAGTGTCAGAACCGCCTGGGACCTGGCCGTCAAGGCCGTCCGGGGCAGGACCAGCCAGGGCCTGAAGATGTTCGACACCCCGTGGCAGACCGCCTTCTCCAAGTCCACCTTCGCCACCACCGTCTGCCCCTCCTGGCAGCAGGCCAACATCCAGCAGTTCTCCGGCCCCGCCAACAAGGGCAAGTGGAACATCGCCCAGCCTCCGGCCGCCGGCAACTGGGGCGGCTCCTTCCTGGCCGTGCCCGCCTCCGGCAAGCACGTCGACGAGGCCAAGAAGCTCGTGGCCTGGCTCACCGCGCCCGAGCAGCAGGCGAAGGTCTTCCAGAAGGTCGGCAACATCCCCGCCAACCAGGCCGCCTACGACCTGCCGGGCCTCGTCGACTACAAGAACGCCTACATCGGCCCCGACGCCGCCACCGGCCAGATCTTCTCCACCGCCGCCAAGGGCATCCGGCCCGCCGAGATCGGCCCGCACGCACAGGACCTCACCGGGGCGTTCGGCACCGGCGTCCAGCTCATGGAGCAGAACGGCAAGAGCCCGGAAGAGGCCTGGAACGCCACCGTCCGCCAGATCGACAGCACCATCCAGTAACCCTTCCCGCCCTCCCCGGCCGTCGCTCGCGGGGGAGGGCCGGCCGGTCACCGGGGGGCCGGCCGCCCCTTCCCCGTACCGACGCGACCGGCCGTGACCACCGAAGGAACCCGCCCGTGGCCTCCACGACCGCACCCAGCCGCACCGGCCCCGCAGGCCGTCAGGACACCCAGCCGCCTTCGGCCCGCCCCGCCGGATCCCCGGCCTGGCGCAGCCGCCTGCACCGCTGGGACACCAAAGGCACGCCGTACGCCCTCGTCGCGCCCTTCTTCCTCGTCTTCGCCGCCTTCGGCCTCTTCCCGCTGCTCTACACCGGGTGGCTCTCCTTCCACCGGGTGAGCCTGTACAACGTGGACCGTGCCGAATGGGTCGGCCTCGGCAACTACACGGACCTGTTCACCGGGCAGGTCAGCCACTACTTCTGGAACGCGCTCCTCAACACCTTCACCCTCGGCGTCCTGTCCACCGTCCCCCAGCTGCTGATGGCGCTGGGCCTCGCCCACCTGCTCAACTACCGGCTCCGCGCCCGCGGGTTCCTGCGTACGGCGCTCCTCGCCCCGTACGCGACGTCCGTCGCCGCCGCCACCCTCGTCTTCGCCCTGATCTTCAGCCCCGAGGGCGGCATGGCCAACTGGCTCCTCGGCCTGTTCGGCGCCGGTCCCGTGCACTGGGAGGCAGGCCGCTGGAGCTCGCAGTTCGCGATCTCCGTGATCGTCACCTGGCGCTGGACCGGCTACAACGCCCTCATCTACCTCGCGGCCATGCAGGCCGTGCCGCGCGAGCTGTACGAGGCCGCCGCCCTGGACGGCGCCAACCGCTGGCAGCAGTTCCTGCACGTCACGATCCCCGCCCTGCGCCCCACGATCCTCTTCACGGTGATCGTCTCGACCATCGGCGCCACCCAGCTCTTCGGCGAGCCCTACCTGTTCGGCGGCCAGAGCGGCCACCAGGGCGGCACCGACCACCAGTACGAGACCCTCGGGATCCTCATGTACGACCAGGGCTTCCACTCCAGCATGCTCGGGCGCGCCAGCGCGGTCGCCTGGATCATGTTCGGCCTGCTGCTGCTCATCGGGCTCGTCAACGCGCTGATCACCCGCCGCCTGCGCGCCTCCCAGTGACGTGGAGTACGACATGACCACCACCACATCCCTCCCCGCCCCCCGTCATCACGCACCGGCGAGGCCGTCCGCCCGAGCCGGCCGGGCCGGTGGCCAGCACCGGGCCGGGCGACTCGCCCACATCGTCCTCGGGCTCGCGGCCCTGGCCTCGCTGTTCCCGCTGTACTGGACGCTGGTCGCCGCCTCCACCGACAGCCACGCCGTCGTCTCCAGCCCGCCGCCGATGCTGCCCGGCGGCAACCTCTTCGACAACCTCGGCTACGTGTGGCACAACGCCGGCGGGCGCGGCATGGGCGTCGCCCTGCTCAACTCCACGCTCGTCGCCGGGGCCGTCACCGTCAGCACGGTGACCTTCTCCGTCCTCGCGGGCTTCGCCTTCGCCAAACTCCGCTTCCGGGGGAAGAAGGTCCTGCTCGGCCTGGTCCTGTCCACCCTCGCCGTGCCCGCGCAGCTCAGCGTCGTACCGCTGTTCATCCTCACCAAGAACCTGGGGCTGAGCAATCACCTCGGGGCGCTGGTCCTGCCCGTACTGGTCACCGCCTTCGGAGTGTTCTTCATGCGCCAGTTCCTCTCGCAGGCGCTGCCCACCGAACTCCTGGAAGCCGCCCGCGTCGACGGCGCCAACTCCCTGCGCGTCATCTGGCACGTCGTCTTCCCCGTCGCCCGCCCGGCGATGGCGGTCCTGGGCATGCTCACCTTCGTCCAGTCCTGGAACGACTTCCTCTGGCCGATCATCGTCATGAACGGCTCCACCAACCCCACCGTCCAGGTCGCCCTCGCCGGACTGGGCACCGGCTGGTCCACCGACTGGTCCGTCATCACCGCCGGAGCGCTCATGGGCACCCTGCCCCTGCTCCTGGTCTTCGCGGTCTTCGGTCGTCACATCGTCGGCGGCATCACCCAGGGCGCCATCAAGGGCTGACCTCCTTCCTCTTCTTCCCTCCTCGTCCGACAACCTCTGCCAAAGGGAGACTTCGTCATGCCCGCAACCCCCGTCACCGCCCCCGCCGCCGTCGGCCGACTGCACTTCCCGCCCGGCTTCCTGTGGGGCGCGGCCACCGCCGCGTACCAGATCGAGGGCGCCGTCGCCGAGGACGGTCGCACCCCCTCCATCTGGGATACCTTCTCCCACACCCCCGGCAGGATCGCGAACGGCGACACCGGCGACATCGCCTGCGACCACTACCACCGCTACCGGACCGACGTCACCCTGATGTCCCACCTCGGCCTCCGGGCCTACCGCTTCTCCCTGTCCTGGCCCCGCATCCAGCCCGGCGGCCGGGGCCCCGCCAACCCCGCCGGCCTCGACTTCTACCACCGGCTCGTCGACGAACTCCTCGACGCCGGCATCCAGCCGGTGGCCACCCTCTACCACTGGGACCTCCCCCAGGCGCTGGAGGACGATGGCGGCTGGACGGTACGCGAGACCGCCGAGCGCTTCGGCGAGTACGCCGCCCTGGCGGCCGAGGCCCTCGGCGACCGGGTCGCGCTGTGGACGACCCTCAACGAACCCTGGTGCTCGGCCTTCCTCGGCTACGGCTCCGGCGTCCACGCCCCCGGCCGCACCGACCCCGCCCACGCCCTGCGCGCCGCCCACCACCTCAACCTCGCGCACGGCCGTGCCACCGCCGCCCTGCGTGCGGCGCTGCCCGCCCACGCCCAGGTCGCGGCCTCCCTCAACCTGCACCAGGTCCGCTCGCTCACCACGGAACCCGCCGACCTCGACGCGGCCCGCCGCATCGACGCCGTCGGCAACCGGATCTTCACCGGACCGATGCTCTCCGGCGGCTATCCGGCCGACCTCCTCGCCGACACCGCCCACGTCGTCGACTGGAACAGCCTCGTCAGGCCGGGAGACGAGGCCGCCATCGGCGCCCCCATCGACCTCCTCGGCATCAACTACTACACCCCTGCCGTCGTCTCCGCTCCCACCCCCGGAGCCGCAGCGGTCAACCACGCCCACGGCGAGAGCGACCACTCCCCGTGGCCCGGCTCCGAGGACGTCGACTTCCACCTCCCGCCCGGCGACACCACCGACATGGGCTGGACCATCGACCCCACCGGCCTCTACGACCTCCTCATGGCCACCTCCCGCGCCCACCCCGGCCTCCCCCTGGCGGTCACCGAGAACGGCGCCGCCTTCCCCGACATCCCCACGGCGGACGGCCAGATCCACGACCACGACCGGATCGACTACCTCCACCGCCACCTCGCCGCCGTCCACCGGGCCATCGCGGACGGCGCCGACGTGCGCGGCTACTTCCTCTGGTCCCTCCTCGACAACTTCGAGTGGGCGTACGGATACGAGAAGCGCTTCGGAGCCGTCCACGTCGACTACGCCACCCAACTGCGTACCCCGAAGCGCAGTGCCCGCTGGTACGCAAGGACCATCGGCGCGAACTCGGTTCCGGGCCTCTGAGGGGCTTCGAAAGTTTCGTCGCTGCCGGCGAAGCGCGGGCCTTCCGGTTCAGCTGAAGGCCCGCGGGAGGACCTCGAAGTCGGCGTGCAGACGCCGGCCGTGGTCCACCTGCCGCACCGGGCCGGTGAGATGCACCCGGGTGGTCAGCCGCGGATCCGTGCTGGAGGCGCCGAGCCTCAGCTCCAGCTCGCCGGGCTCCACGATGCGTGTCCCCGTCCGGCCGGTGAAGGACGCGAGGTCCGCGGGTACGGCCGTGTGGATCCGCTTCCTCTCACCGGGGGCCAGGTCGAGACGTACGTATCCGATGAGCCTCTGCACGGGCTGGACCACGGAGGCCACCGGATCGTGCAGATACAGCTGGACGAGCTCGGTGCCGGGGCGGTCGCCGGTGTTCGCGACGGTGAGGGCGAGCCGTACGGCTCCGTCCGTGGGGACCTCGGTGGCCTCCACGGCCAGGTCGCTCCATTCGAAGGTGGTGTAGGTGAGGCCGTGGCCGAAGCCGAAGGCCGGCGTCGGGTCGATGCTGGAGACGTCGCTGCTGTGGCCGAGCCGGGCGGCCAGGTACGTGGACGGCTGGGCGCCCGGGTGGCGGGGCACGCTGACCGGCAGCCGGCCGCTCGGGCCGGTCCGTCCGCTGAGGACCGAGGCGATGGCCGCGGTCCCGGCCTCGCCGGGGAAGAAGGCCTGCAGGATCGCTGCGGACTCGTCGGCCGCGCGGCCGAGCGCGTAGGGCCGGCCGGCCAGCAGGGTCGTCACGACCGGTGTCCCGGTGTCGAGGAGCGCGTCAAGGAGCTGCTGCTGCGCCCCGGGGAGGACGAGGGACTCGGCGTCGCAGCCCTCGCCGCTGGTGCCCCGCCCGAAGAGCCCGGCGCGGTCGCCGAGGGCCGCCACGACGACGTCGGCGCGGCGGGCGAGTGCCAGGGCCTCGGTGAAGCCCTCGGTCCCGGCGTCGTCGATGCCCGTTCCTTGCGCCACGAGGATCTCGGCGCTGGGAAACTCCGCCACGAGGGCCTCGTACAGGGTGGGCAGGTCGATGCCCAGAGGGATGTGGGGGTGCTGTCCGCCGACGTGGACGGGGAAGGAGTAGCAGCCCAGGACTGCCGTGGAGACCTCGGAGTTGGGGCCGATCAGGGCGATCCGCCGCGGGGTGCGCGGGTCGAGCGGCAGCGTGCCGTCGTTGCGGAGCAGGACGACGGCCTGTTCGGCGATGCGGCCGGCCAGCTCGCGGTTGGCGGCCGGGTCCAGGTTGACCGTGCCGCGCAGGCGGTCCGGGTCCGCTGTGGTGTCGGCGTCGCGCAGTGCCGGGGGGACCGGGCTCCAGTCGGGGTCGAGCAGCCCGAGGCGGGTCTTCTGCAGGAGGACCCGCCGGACCGCGCGGTCCACCAGCTCTTCGGGCACGTGTCCCTGCCGGACCGCGTCCAGGAGCGGGTCGCCGAAGGTCTTCACGGTGGGCAGCTCCACGTCGACGCCGGCGGCGAGGGCCGCCCCGGCCGCCTCGCCGAACGTGCCGGCGACACCGTGCAGGGTCTTCAGGAACGCGATGCCGAAGTAGTCGGCCACGACGGTGCCGGTGAAGCCCCAGGTGTCCCGGAGGAGTCCGGTGAGCAGGCGTTCGTCGGCGGCCGAGGGGATGCCGTCGGTGTCGGTGTAGGCGTGCATCACCGAGCGGACGCCGCTCTCCCGGACCGCCATCTCGAACGGTGGCAGGACCACGTCGGCCAGCTCTCTGGCGCCCATGCCGACCGGGGCGAGGTTGCGGCCGGCCCGGGAGGCGGAGTAACCGGCGAAGTGTTTGAGGGTGGCGACGATGCCGGTGGACTCGAGGCCCTGGACGTAGGCGGTGGCGATCGTTCCGACGAGGTACGGGTCCTCGCCGATGGTCTCCTCGACGCGCCCCCAGCGGGCGTCGCGGACGACGTCGAGGACGGGGGCGAGCCCCTGGTGCACGCCGACCGCGCGCATGTCGCGACCGATGGCGGCGGACATCTCCCGTACGAGCGCCGGGTCGAAGGTCGCCCCCCAGGAGAGCGGGACGGGATAGGCGGTGGCGCCCCAGGCCGCGAAGCCCGCGAGGCACTCCTCGTGGGCGACGGCCGGGATGCCGAAGCGGTTCGCGCCGGTGATCCGCGCCTGTGTCCGCATCAGGGAGAGGGCGCCGAGCGCGGGATCGACGGGGACGGTTCCGAAGGGCCGGGTGAGCTGGCCGAGGCCGTCGGGCAGCAGGTCGTCGAGATCGACCGGCTCCTCCATGTCGTGCTGGTGCGGGGCGACTTCGGCACCCTCGTCGGAGGCGCCGACCCACACGCCGTACAGCTGGGCCGTCTTCTCCTTCAGGGTCATCTCACGCATCAGCGCGTCGACTCGGGCTTCCGGGCTCAGCGCGGGGTCGCGCCAGGCGTGGTACGGGGCTTGGGTCTTGGTGGCCACGGTGTCGGTCACTTTCCTCCGACGCCCATCAGGCCCTGGACCAGGGCGCGACGGGCGAACAGATAGACGAGCAGGATGGGGAGCATGGACAGGACGACGGCCGCGAGGAGGCCGGGAATGTCGACGCCGTGTTCCGTCTGGAAGTCGTAGAGGCCCATGGTGATGACCTTGTTCTCCGAGGACTGGGTGAGGACGAGCGGGAACAGGAAGCCGTTCCAGGCCTGGAGCGAGGAGAACACCACGATGGTGGACAGACCGCTCTTCGACAGGGGCAGCACCAGTCGGCGGAAGATCATCCAGGGGGAGGCCCCGTCGACGGTCATGGCCTCGTACAGCTCGGGCGTGATGTCCCGCATGACGCCGGTGAGGATCAGGGCGCACACGGGCATGGCGAAGGCGGCGGTCGGGAGGATGACGCCGAGGAGGTTGTCGTAGAGACCGGCCTCGTTGATCAGGTAGAACATCGGGACGATCACGGCCTGGGACGGGATGGCGAGGCCGAGCAGGAAGAGCCGGAAGACCCGGCCGGTGGCCTTGCCGTCGCTGCGCACGATGGCGTACGCGAGCGGCGGCACGAGGAGCAGGACGATCCCGACGACCGCCGCCGTGACGACGACCGTGTTGAGGAAGTACTGGGCGAAGCCGCCGTCGAGGTCGTTGACGTAGTTGTCGAGGGTGAAGTGCTCGGGAAAGGCGAGCGGGCCGTTCGCCGCGTAGTCCGCACGGGACTGGAAGGTGGCGATCAGCATGGCGTACAGCGGCAGGCCGACCACGAACAGCCAGATCAACGAGCCGAAACCGGCGAGGTGGTTGGGCCGGGGCTTCATCACACGCCCTCCATGGTGCTGCGCATCCTGTCGTAGCCGGTCAGGCGCACCATGACCAGGGAGACGAGGGTGGCGACGAGGACGAGGAGCAGCGCGATCGCGGAGGCGGAGCCGAAGTCGAAGCTCTTGAAGGCCTTCTGGTACATGTAGTAGGCGCTGTTGGTGGTGTCGGTGCCCGGCCCGCCCTGGGTGAGGATCAGTACGGTGTCGAAGGTCGTGAGCCCGCCGACCACCATCAGGATCATCGAGGTCACGACGGTGTTGCGCAGCTGCGGCAGCGTGATGTGGAAGAACTGGCGGACCGTGCCGGCTCCGTCGAGCCGGGCGGCCTCGTAGAGGACCCCGGGGACGGCCCGCGCGGCACCCTGGTAGATCAGGGTGTGCAGGGGGGTGAACTGCCAGGTGCTGACGAAGACGAGGACACCGAGGGCACCGGCCTGCGTGCCGAAGAGGTTGCCGTCGCCGAAGAGCCACTTCGCCTGTGAGGGGACCCCGAAGTTGGGGTCGAGCACCGCGCGCCACAGGACGGAGACGGCGGTGATGGACAGCAGGAGCGGGACGAAGTAGATCGCGGACAGGACGGCACGGTTGCGCTGGCGGCCGGCGGCCCAGACGCCGAGCAGGATGCTGATCGGGGTCTGGACGACGACGCCGAGGACGGTGAGGAGCAGGCTCAGCCAGAGGCTCTTCACCATCACGGGGTCGTCGAGGAGCCGGCTCCAGTTGTCGAGTCCCGCGAACTCCGGGGAGCCGAGGCCGTTCCAGCGGGTGAAGGACAGCACGACGACGAGGACGAGCGGGACGAGGGCGAACAGGCCGAAGAAGGCGGCGGCGGGCGCCGCCCAGGCGAAGCCCGGGCGGCCCACACCGGTCGCGGGGCGGCTGGACCGCCCGCGCCGGACGCTCTTCTCGGTTCGGTCCGCGGTGGGGACTGCGGCAGTGGTCATGTCAGGCGTTCCGGAGGTCGGGCCGCGGGTCAGGCAGCGGGCAGGCTCTGCATGGCGGCGATGAAGGCGTCGGGACCGGTCTGGCCGTTGAAGAACTGCTGGACGGCCTGGTAGATGGCGGTGCTGGCCGCCGGGGGATAGGCCTGGTCCCAGGAGAGCTGGAAGTGGGGGGCCTTCTTCACCAGGTCGTACTGGTACGTCGAGTAGGCGGGGTTGGCGGAGCCGTCCAGGAACCGGGGGGTGTTGGTGGTGGTGGGCAGGTTGCCGATGCCCAGCTGGCCCTTGACGAACTCGTCCGAGTACATGAGCTTCAGGAACTCGGCCACGGCCTCGGGGTGTTCGGTGTTCTTCAGGACCGAGTAGAAGTTGTTGGTGTTGCCGGCGAGGTTGTCCGGGCCGCCCTTGCCGCCCTCGACGGTCGGGAAGGTGCCGTAGCCGAGGTCGCTCTTGACGAAGTCCGGGTGGGCG
The DNA here is from genome assembly GCF_042889835.1 of Streptomyces sp. NPDC002463. Taxonomy (NCBI): domain Bacteria; kingdom Bacillati; phylum Actinomycetota; class Actinomycetes; order Kitasatosporales; family Streptomycetaceae; genus Streptomyces; species Streptomyces sp. NPDC002463. The sequence goes on along the minus strand of NZ_JBIARL010000017.1, from coordinate 84,619 downwards.
TCCTGGAGCGTGGAGTACTCCCAGGAGCCCATGAGCTCGAAGGCGGCCTTGCCGGTGGCGAGGAGGGCGGGGGAGCCGCCGTCGGTGAACTTGACCGAGTCGTAGTTGGTGCCGAACGCGCCGGCGTCGATCAGTTCCTTGAGCATGCCGAGGGCCTTCTTGCTGTCGGCACTCGCCCAGACGCTCTTGTCCCCGTTCACCGCCTTCTGGAAGAGATCGGGGCCGGCCACCCGGTCGTAGACGTACTGGAACCACATCTGGGTGGGCCACTTGTCGCCGCCGCCGAGGGCGATGGGCGTGACGCCCTTGGCCTTGAGGGCCTTGACCGCGGTCAGGAGCTCGTCCCAGGTCCGCGGTGCGGTGACGCCGGCGTCCGCCAGGACCTTCTTGTTGCTGAACAGCAGGACGGGCTGGGTGCCGCGCATGGGTATGCCGTACGGCTTGCCGTCGACGACCGCGGTGTCGAAGACGGACGGCAGGAAGTTGGACTTGAGGCCGGGGTCCTTGGCGATGAAGTCGTCGAGCGGCATGAGGAGGCCCGCGTCGACGAAGGGCTTGATGCTGCCGCCGCCCCAGTTGAAGAACACGTCCGGCGCCTGCTTGCCGCTGATGATCGTCTGCAGCTTGGACTGGTAGTCGGCGCCGGGGATGGTGTCGAGGACCGCCTTGACCTTCGACGTCTTGTTGAAGGTGTCGACGAGCTGCTTCTCCACCTTGTTGGTGGCATCGCCGTACACCAGGACGTGGATCTCGTCCGAGCCGCCTCCGGCGGAATCCCCCGAGCCGCCGCAGGCCGCCAGGGAGAGGGTCATGGCCAGCGACGCCCCACCGATGACAGCGGTTCTGAGGAGCCGTACGTGTCGCTTCATCGCCCCACCTTTCGAAAGAGTTTCGATCATGACGTCGAAACTTCCTGACGTCGGACGCTAAGGATGGCGTGGTGAGCCGGTCAACCCTCCGGTGGGCAGTTATCAAAGCGTGACTATGTCGCCGCGTGGAGTGGTGCTTTATGCTGCTCAGATGCGAGATGGCGAGGAGAGCAGGCGAATCACGCTGGCGGAGGTGGCGCAGCAGGCCGGGGTCTCACTGTCGACAGTTTCGAAAGTCCTCAACGGCCGGCAGGACGTCTCGCCCGCCACGCGCGTCAAAGTGGAGCGGCTCCTCGAGGAGCACGCGTATCGCCGCACCACTCGCGTCACCAGGGAAGCGCCCCTCATCGAACTCGTCTTCCACGAGCTCGACAGCGTGTGGTCGATGGAGCTGATCCGAGGCGTGGAGAACCTCGCCAAGGCCCACCAGGCGAGCGTCGTGCTCACCGAGAGCGGCACCCGCCACGCCCCGGCGCCGGACTGGCTCGAAGGAGTGCTGCAGCGCCGGCCGATCGGCGTGGTCCTGGTGTTCTCCTCCCTCCCCGACGCCGTCAAGCGGCAGCTCGACGCGCGGTCGATCCCCTTCGTGATCGTCGACCCGGCGGGAGACCCCGAACCGGACGTGCCGTCCGTCGGCTCCGCGAACTGGTCCGGCGGCGTCGCCGCGACCCGCCACCTCATCGACCTCGGGCACCAGCGCATCGGCATCATCACCGGCCCCGAGGACATGCTGTGCTCCCTGGCCCGGCTCGACGGCTACCGGTCCGCCCTGAACATGGCCGGCCTGGACCATGACGCCACCCTCGTCCGGTTCGGCGACTTCCACGTCGAGGGCGGATACGCGCGGGCCATGGAGCTGCTGCAGGTGCCGGAACGACCCACCGCCGTCTTCGCCGGAAGCGACCTGCAGGCGATCGGCGTCATGGAGGCGGCCCGGGCGTGCGGGCTGCGCGTCCCGGAGGACCTGTCCGTCGTCGGCTACGACGACGTGATGATCGCGCGATGGTCGAGCCCACCCCTCACCACGATCCACCAGCCACTGCGGGAGATGGGCGAGGAAGCCGTCCAGATGCTGCTCCGCCTGCGCGCCGGTGAGCCCTCGGTGACGCGCATGGAACTCGCGACCAGCCTCGTCGTCAGGAAGAGCACCGCCCCGCCGCCGGCGCAGACGGTGAGGGTCCCGCGCCCGACCGCACGCGGCGCTCTCTGAGGGAGGCCCGCCGAAGGTGCCCCTCCCCACGCCATGGCGGCGTGGGGAGGGGCATTCGACGTTCCGTCGGCGTGTCCTCGGGGTTGGTGGCCGGGTAGGTCGCGTGGGCGAGTGCGCCGAGGCCGCCGTGACGGAGCGCGGCGGCGGGTCTCACCCCGGCCTTGTCGGTGACGTCGTGCAGGCGCACCCCCTCCAGGCCGCGCGCGGGCGGTGCGCGCTGCACGGCTGAGTTCGGCTCCGCCCGACGGGTCGCCGTGCCCCGCGCCCATGTCGCCGCGCCTCGTCTCGATCGCGCCCTCCGTCCTGCCCGGCAGTGGGGTGGCGCCCGAGTCGTGCCGCGTTCACCCAGTGGCTCAGGCGTGTTCCGTATTCATATTTAGCTACAGAGCCGTAGGTCTTGACTGGGAGAGATGGCCAGTTCTTAAATCTGGTTTTAACAAAGCGTCCCACGTGAGGAGCCCCGCCGTGACGCTCGACTCGAAAGACACCAGCGCCGGACCAAGAGCCGGCGCATCCCCCAGCCCCATCGGCAAGGGGCTTCGCCGTGGCAGTGTGGGTCTCCTGGGAGTCGTCGCCCTCGGGCTCTCCTCCACCGCCCCGGCCTACTCCATCGCCGTCACGCTCGGCCTGGTCACCATGACCGTGGGGCACCTCGCTCCCGCCGCGCTGCTGATCGGCTTCGTACCGATCCTGCTGACGGCGTTCGCCTTCCGTGAGCTCAACCGGGACATGCCGGACTGCGGCACCACCTTCGTGTGGAACACCCGGGCCTTCGGCCCCTGGACGGGCTGGCTCGTCGGAAGCTGGGTGCCCACCGTGGCCACACTCTTCGCCATGACCGCGCTCGCACAGGTCAGCGCCACCTACCTGCTATCCGTCCTCGGCCTCGACAGCCTGGCCGGCAACGACGCCGCCGTGACCGTCACGGCTCTGCTCCTGCTTGCCGGCGCGACCGTACTGGCCCGCCGTGGACTGCAGATCGCCACTGGCATCCAGTACGCGCTGCTCGGACTGCAGCTCGTGGCGCTGTTCGGGCTCGGGCTCGCGGCCTTCACCCGGCCCGGCGCCGCCACCCCGTCGCTGTCCTGGCTCAACCCCTTCGCCTTCGACGGCGTCGGTCCGTTCGCCGAGGCGGTGCTGCTGTGCCTCTTCATCTACTGGGGCTGGGACGCGCTGATCACCGTGAACGAGGAGAGCAGCGACGCCGACCGTGTCCCCGGTCGCGCCGTGCTGATCTCCACCTTCGTCCTCCTCGTCACCTACCTGTTCACCGCGTTCGCGGCGGTCGGCTATGCCGGAACCGGCACCACCGGCATCGGCCTAGGCAACCCCGACAACGCCACGGACTTCCTGGCGGCCCTCGCTCCGCCGCTGCTCGGGAAGACACTGGCGACCGTCGTCCAGCTCGCCGTCTGCGTCAGCGCCCTGTCCGCGATGCTCACCAGTCTGGTCGGCAGCGGCCGCGGCTTTCTGTCGATGACCACCCACGGGGCCCTGCCGAGGAGGTTCGCCCGCATCCACCCCCGCTACCAGACGCCCACTGCCGGCACCGTCTTCTTCGGCATCGCCACGGCCGTGACCCTGGTCATCCTCAAACTGGCCTCGCCCCGCTTCCTGGGAGACGCCATCCTCTGCATAGGTCTCCTCATCGCCTGCTACTACGGAGCCACCGCCTTCGCCTGCGTCTGGCACTTCCGCCACCGCCTGCGCGACTCCGCACGCGACCTGTTGTTCATGGGCGTGCTGCCGGCACTCGGTGGACTGATGATGCTCGCCGCACTCGCCCGCAGCGCCTACGACACGATCGCCCCCGACTACGGCAGCACCTCCTTCCACGGCATCGGCGGCGTCTTCCTCCTCGGCGTCGGCGCCGTGGCTCTCGGGGTCCTCGTCGTCCTGCCGATCCGCGCCAACTTCCCCCGCTTCTTCCGCGAGGGCAAAGACTCCGTCGCCCCGCCGACCGCCACCGAATCCGCCCGGAACGAAAGCTGATCCCGCCGATGCGTACCCTGGCCATCGCCGCCGTCCAGACCGCCCCCGTACCGTACGACCTCGAAGCCACCTGGTCCCGCTTCGCCCACCAGGTGAGGACGGTCCGCGAACTCTTCCCCCACGTCCAACTGGTCGTCGTCCCGGAACTGTTCCTCGCAGCCGAAGGGCCGCTGCTCGCCGAGCGCCCCGAGGAGTGGATGGAGAAGGCCGCGGTCACCATCCCCGGACCGCTCACCGACCGCCTCGCGGGACTGGCGATGGAGACCGGGCTGTGGCTCGTGCCCGGCACCGTGTTCGAGCGCACCGCGGACGGCACGATCCACAACACCGCACTCGCGATCTCGCCCGAGGGGGACATCGCCGCCGCCTACCGCAAGGTCTTCCCCTGGCAGCCGTACGAACAGGCCACGCCCGGGAACCGCTTCACCGTGTTCGACATCCCCCAAGTGGGCCGCGTGGGCCTGGCCATCTGTTACGACGGCTCCTTCCCCGAGACCATGCGCCAGCTCGCCTGGCTCGGCGCCGAGGTCGTCATCCAGCCCACCCTGACCACCACCCGTGACCGGGACATGGAACTGGTCTGCGCCCGCGCCAACGCCTGGACGAACCAGGTGTACGTGGTCAACGTCAACGGCGCCGATCCGGCCGGTGTCGGCGCAAGCACCATCGTCGACCCCGAGGGCACGGTCCGCCAGCAGGCAGGGAGCGGAGAGGAGGTCCTCGTCGACGTCCTCGACCTCGACGCCGTCACACGCGTCCGCCAGTACGGCTCCGCGGGCATCAACCGCCCCTGGAGCCAGCTCGCCCGCTACGGATCGACCATCGAACTGCCCATGTACGGCGGTACGTTCCGCACGCCCGACTGGCTCAAGGAGACAGAAGGGCACTGAGCCGGGAACCCACTGGGTGCGGTCCCAGGCGGGTCTCCCGCCGGCGCCGCCCGCCCCGCCTCCGCCCTGGGGCGGGCGGCGCCGGACCCCGCGCGGTCGAGGTCGGCGCCGGCGAGGCCGGCGGACAGCCGGCGCCGCCCGCCGCTTCCAGCCGGAGGTCCAGGCCGGCATGGTCGGCGTGAACGTGCCGATCCCGGTGCCGGTGGGCTACCACTCCTTCGGTGGCTGGAAGGACTCGCTCTTCGGCGACCACCACATCTACGGCAACGACGGCATCCACTTCTACACCCGCGGCAAGGTCGTCACGACCCGCTGGCCGGACCCGTCCGAGGCCCCGTCCGGCGTCGACCTGGGCTTCCCGCGCAACCACTGATCCGCGGAAACGGCCGACGGCCCCCGGGGTGCTGGACAGCACACCCCGGGGGCCGTCGGCCCTTTTCGGTGTGAGCCGCCGTGGGCCGGCGTCACTCCGCGGACCGCGAAGGCCTCTGGGTCCGTTCCGTCGAGAAGTTCACCCTCCCCTGCGGCTGGTGAACACGCGCAGGGGCGGTTCACCGGCCTGTCCCGGGTGCACCGACACCCCCGTGAGGTTCGCCTCATGGGGGTGTCCGTGTTCTCGTGTCCGTGATCTCGTGTCAGGCGAGACCGAGAAGGGCGCGGACGCGGTCGTGGGGGAGGGCGGGAGTGCGGTGCCCCTGTCGGCCGGTCATGGGCTCGTTGGCGACGAGGGCGTTGAGAACGGCTTCCTCGACGCACTGGACGGCCGCCTCGTAGAAGCGGTCGATCCGGCCCCAGGGGACGAAGCGGAGGGTGTCGTAGTCGTCCTCGGTGGGTTCGCCCTCGGGGAAGGTGCTGTTCAGGGCGCCGTCGTTGGCGGTGGAGAAGGCGAGGAAGATGTCGCCGGAGAAGTGACCGCCGTTGGTGCCGGTGCGGCCCAGGCCGAGGGCGGCCCGGCGGGCCAGGGCCTTGCACTGTCCGGGGAGCAGGGGTGCGTCGGTCGCCAGGACCACGATGACGGAGCCCGCCCCGCCCGGTGCGCGGCCGGGTGCACCTGCCAGGTCCCGCTGGAGCCAGTCGTCGTCGTCCAGCGGGTTGTCGTCGAGCAGGGAGCGGCCTGCGGGCACGCCGGCGATGACGAGCTCTCGACGCTCGCCGAAGTTGGCCTGGACGAGGGCGCCGACGGTCCAGGTGTGCGGTCCGTAGCCGACGGTACGGGAGGAGGTGCCCGAACCGCCCTTGAAGCCGTAGCAGTTCATGCCGGTGCCGCCGCCGACCGAGCCTTCCTCCAGTGGGCCGGATGCGGCCGCTTCGATGGCGGCTACGGCGTGTTCGGGGTGGACGTGACGGCCGTTGATGTCGTTGAGGTAGCCGTCCCAGGTCTCGGCGACCACGGGAAGCATCCACTGCGCGGCGAGACGTGGATGGTGTTCGGCGACCCACCGGTCCACACCGGTGTGGACCGCGCCGACCGCGTGGGTGTTGGTGAGAGCGATCGGCAGGTTGAAGCCGCCGGACTCTTCGATCCAGGTGGTGCCGGTCATCTCGCCGTTGCCGTTGAGCGAGTACCAGCCGGCTGCGCAGGCCGAGCCGACCCCGTCACGACCTCTCGGCAGCAGGGCGGTGACGCCGGTACGGACGCCTTCGCCCTCGATCAGGGTGACGTGCCCGACCTCGACGCCGGGGACGTCCGTGATCGCGTTCCAGGGTCCGGGCGTGCCGTCGAGCGGGATGCCGAGGGCACGCGCCCGGGGACGACCGGAGGGCGTGTGGTGGGCGGGGAGGGTCTCGATGATGCGTGAGGCGCTGCTGAGGGTCATGACGCGGGACTCTCTGTGCGAGGGGTGGATGGTACGTCTCTGCCGGAGGGATCGACCGGGTGGGTTCACTGGTTCGTGAGGAGTGCGTGGGTGACGAGCGCGTCGCCGACCGTGCGTCGGCCTTCGCGGGGAAGCGGGAAAGCGGGGGAGGAGGAGCCGAGCAGGGCGAAGACGGAGATCACAGCGGGCTACCGCCAGGACCGCCAGACGCGGAGCGGCGACGGACGACTGCCATCGAGCCCTCCAAGAGGCTTGACCCGTTAATTGAATCGGAATTTAAGAAGTGTTCGTCAAGGCTGTCAACAGAAGGATCTCCCTGTTTTAATGGAAGTGAACTTCGCTAGGCGATCGAGGGGCGGTGCTCGTGGGAAGCGGCAGGGGCAAGGGCAAGGAAGCCCGCATGGCGGAACTGGCCGAGGCGGTGGAGCGAGCCCTGTTCACGCGGGGGCTCGAATCGCTCCGGCTGCGGGACGTCGCGGAGGAAGCGGGCGTCACCCCGGCCGCGCTGCTGTACTACGGCGATCTGGACACCCTGGTCCACGAGACCTACCAGCGGGCCATCGAGCGCTTCGCGCGCGAACGCGAAGAAGCCGTCGAGGCTCACCCCGACGCACGGGACCGGCTGCGCGCCTGCATCGACAAGGGGGTGGCGACCGGACCGGACGACACGCTCACGCGGCTGCTGTTCGAGTACTGGCCGCGCTGCCTGCGAGACGTCAAGGCCGCCACGCTCGACAGCTCCCTCACCGAGCGTCAGGTCGCGATCTACTACGGCATTCTGTTGCTCGGCCAGGCCCAGGGGCACTTCACCCTCCAGGACCCGCCGCTCCAGCTCGCGGCCACCTTCATCGCCCTGGAGGACGGCTTCCAGACGGAGGTCCTCGCGGGCCGCCGCTCCCGCGCCCAGGTGATCGCCGCCATTCACGCGTACGCCCGGGCGGTCACCGGCTGGACACCCTGAGGTCGGCTCGGAGCTGCTCCGCCGTACGCCGATCCCGTCGGCACACGGGCCTCGGGTGCGGACTTGCAGGAGTGCCAGGGGAGACTTCGCCTGGTCCCCGAGATCGGGATCCGCGGACACGAGCACGCGCGAGGGGCCGGTGCGTTCGACCGCGCCGGTACGCCTGCTCGGTGGGCGCCAGGCCGCTCTCCCAGGCCCAGGCGGCGATGCCGACCCGGTTGCGTACGCTCAACTTGCGCCGGAGGCCGGCCACGTGGGACTTGACGGTGGCGAGCGAGATGAACAGTTCCTCGCCGATGTCGGCGTTCGACATTCCGCCGGCCACCAGCGTCGCGACCTCCTCCTCGCGCGGGGTCAGCGGTTCGGCGGGCGGTCTCGTCGTCTCCGGGCGAGCCGGTGGGACGAGCCGGCGCAGCACGCGTGCGGCGATCTGGGGGCTGATGAGGGCGTCGCCCGACATCGCGGCGCGCACCGCTTCGACCAGGAGTGCCGGTCCGGAGCGTTTCAGCAGGAAGCCCGAGGCCCCGGCGCGCAGAGCGGTGTGGACGTACTCGTCGAGGTCGAAGGTGGTGACGACGACACGGAGGAGCGGGTCCGCGCCGGGTCCGGCGAGCCGACGGGCCAGCTCCAGGCCGTCGAGGCCCGGCATCCGGATGTCGGCGAGGAGCACGTCAGGGCGGAGGCGAAGGGCGGCGGCCGGCGCGGTGACGCCGTCCGCCGCCTCGCCGATCACGGTCATGTCGGGCTGGGCGTCCTGGACGAGGCGGAAGCCCGCGCGGATGGTCTCCTGATCGTCCGCCAGCAGGATCCGGATGGTGTCGGGGCCGCTCATACGGGGGTCTCCTGGTGTGCCGTGGGAGGCGCGGGGGCGGTGTGCCCGGGCCGGCCGGTGGCCATGGCCGCTGCCCTGGTCGTGATCGGAACCGCGCCGTCGGGCCAGGGGAACGTAGCCGCGACCCGCCGGACCGCGGCGCCGTGCGGCCCCGCGGTCAGTGTGCCGCCGAGGGCCGTGACGCGGTCGGTGAGGCCGGCCAGTCCGAGGCCGCCGTGCGCGCGCTCGGCGAGTGGCGCGGTCCGAGCTTCTTCGGCGAGCAGCTGACCAGCAGGTTCTTCGTGTGCTGGTCGTACACGCCTCGCGTGGCCGATGACCAGCGGAAACGGCCACGATTCGGCCAACCTGCAGGCGGCTGGTCCGCGTATGGCCCGGATCTTGGTCGGCCTGGAGTGGGCCCCTGACCGGATGGTCCGTGGCGGCGGCGAGTCGGGACACAGATGAAGGGGCGGCCTACAGGTCTCCCCGGGCCGGGTGCCGCAGGATCGCTTTGCCGCAGGTCCACGCTGCCAGAGAAGAGGACCGGCACAGACACTCATCGAAAAGCATCACCGTCGAGCGCGCGCTCGCCGACCACAAACGCTGGAAGCAGCTGACCCGCTGGACCCACCGTCGAGAGGTCCTGCCCGACACCTACCGGGCCATCGCCTGCCTCGTTTCCGACCACAACACCGCCACCTGACAAAACCGCCAGCTCAGGACCGTGCATCTCCGACGCCATCACGAACCAGCTTGTTGGCGCCGGACAGTTCCCATGCCTTGCAGTCGTTGTACGGCTCCTGATCCCTGCGCCGGCTCCGGGGCGGGGATCACGGATTCCGGTGCCCGCCGGGTGGGGCTGCCCGGCTCTCGGCGGTGCCGGGTGGACCCGGTGAGGGCTCGCCCGCCGCGAGGTGCTCCAGGACCTCCGCCAGTTCCTGGCAGGCGCGGCGCACCGACCGGCGGGTCGCACGCTGCTCGGTGATGACGGAGGCGAGAAGCAGGGCGGTCAGGGCGGCGGAACCGTTGAACGCCTGGAGCTTGGCCATGATCTCGACGTCCGTCAGGTGGAGGAACGCGCCCCGTCCGGAGGTCGCCTCGAAGGTGGCGAGCACTGAGGCGAAGAGCGCGCACAGCATGCTTCCGGCGAGCTGGAAGCGGAGCGCTGTCCAGATCAGCAGGGGGAAGACGAGGAAGAGCATGCTCATCGGGCTGAGCACGATCATGGGCATGAGGATCAGGGTCGTCAGCCCCAGAAAGGCCGCCTCCTTCCAGCGCCCTAGCCGGAACCGTCCGGCCGGCCCCGCGAGGACGAGCATGAGCGGGGCGACGAGCAGCACCCCCATCGTGTCGCCCACCCACCAGGCCAGCCAGACGGGCCAGAACTCGCTCTTGTCCAGGGAGCTCTTCGCCACCTGCAGTCCGACCCCCGCGGTCGCGCTGATCATCATGGCGCCGAACCCGCCGAGGAAGACCAGGGAGAGTCCGTCCCGCAGCCGCGCCATGTCGCGCCGGAAGCCGGCCCGTCTCAGCAGCAGGAAGGCGCAGAGTGGCGCGACGGTGTTGCTGACTACGGTGACCACTGTGGTGGGCCCCGGAGTGGTGAGGGAGGCGATGACGAGGAAGGAGCCGAGGGCGATCCCAGGCCAGACCCGCGCGCCGAGCAGCAGCAGGGCGGCGACGGCGACGCCGGTGGGAGGCCAGATGGGGGTGACCACCACGCCTTCGACGACGAGGCGGCCCATCAGGCCGAGTCGTCCGGCCGCGTAGTAGCAAACCGCCACGGCCAGCGACACCAGAGCCGCCTCCGTAGAGGACCGGAACTGCCGAATATCCAACACGTCAGCCATCAGACACCGGCCGGGCCGCCACGACCGGGCAAGACCCCTGCGTGTCGGGCGCCGCCGTCCGGCACGGGCCCGGGCGGGTCCGAGGACCGACCCGGCCCGAGGCGAGCCACCTCCCCTCACTCCTTGGCCGCCGGCCGGGCCGGACCGCCGTCATGGCCGACGACCAGGACGGCCGCGTCGTCCTCGTGCCCCACCGTGGCCGCCAGCTTCATGACGGCGGTGGCGAGCGCGTCGACGTCCAGTCCGGCGACGGCGGTGATCCCGGCGAGCCTCGTCACCCGGTCCAGACCCTCGTCGATGTGGAGCGAGGGCCCCTCCACCACCCCGTCGGTCAGGAGGACGAAGACACCGTCGGCGGTGAGCCGGTGGCGCGTGGCCGGGTAGTCGACGCCGCGCAGCACACCGAGCGGAGGCCCGCCCTCGCTGTCGTCGATGCCGGAGCGGCCGTCGGTGGTGGCCCAGATGTGGGGGATGTGACCGGCCCGGGCGCACTCCAGGGTGCCGGCAGCGGGGTCGAGCCGCAGGAAGGTGCAGGTGGCGAAGAGGTCGGCGCCCAGAGAGATGAGCAGGTCGTTGGTGCGACCGAGCAGCTCTCCCGGGTCTCCGGTGACGGAGGCCAGCGCGCGCAGTGCCACGCGGACCTGTCCCATGAAGGCGGCGGCCTCGATGTTGTGTCCCTGCACGTCACCGATGGACATGCCGATCTGCCCGCCGGGCAGGGAGAAAGCGTCGTACCAGTCACCGCCGACGTTGAGCCCGTGGTTGGCGGGCTCATAGCGGACGGCCAGCCGGACGCCCGGAAAACTGGGCAGGTCCGAGGGCAGCATGCCGCGCTGCAGGGCCACGGCGAGCTCGACACGGGAACGCTGCGTCTCGGCCAACTCCCGCGCCCTGGCGGTCAGCGACCCGAGCCGGACCAGAAGGTCCTCGCTGTTGTCGGCCGGCCGTCTGCGGAACATCGATCACTCCGACGTCACGACAATCCTCGCATCGCTTCCCCGGTCTCCAGCACGCGGGACCACACGGGACCACCTCGGTACGAACAGGTCCTTCCCACTCTGCCCGGAGGGGACAGCGTCCGCATCTCATCGGCGGAGAACGCGGCGGATCCCAGCGGGGCCACCCCACACCGACGGAAACGAACAGCGGTTCGGCGAGATCGAAGGCATCGCCCCGCCCCTGACCTACGTCCGGACCGAGCAGGCCGACGCCGCGCGACTCGCAAGACACCGGCGGCCCCAAGGACGCCAGGCATGAACACGAACCACACCCTCGTCCCCCGGCGCGAAGAGTTCTGCGCCGGCCCTCCTCGCCGCCGGCGCGGCCGCCGGCCTGCTCGACGCGCTGCCGGGCGCGCCGGCCGGTCTCGCGGGCGCGCCGCTCAGCACAACACCTTCCGGTAGGGGATGCCGGGCAGGTACGTCCGCCACTCGGCGGGCGAGAACGTCCCTCCGGCGCGGCGCGCCGATCCTCGCAACGGGGTGTATCCTCGGCGCCCGCCTGATGGGCGCGCAGGCCTCCACGCTCATCCAGCCCCTCGTCCTGGCGGCGACACCGGGGTTCGACGCCGTCACCCCAGCCCGGTCCGCGTACTGGATCCATCCGCGCTCACCGAGGTCGTGGAGAACGCACTCCTCGATCTCCATCTGTGAACCCCCGGAAGTGCAAGGGAGGCGTTGCGATCGGGCTCGACTCCTTCACCGACGTTCTCGACGGCCCGATGTACGTGGTCACGGCCGACGCTTCCGGCGGCGAGCGGGCAGGCTGCCTGGTGGGCTTCGCCTCGCAGTGCTCCATCGACCCGCCGAGGTTCACGGTCCGGCTGTCGACCGCCGACCACGCGTACCGGGTCGCGCTCCGGGCCGAGTACCTCACCGTGCACCGGCTCCATCCTGGTTCACCGGCAGGATCGAGAGACGCATCGAGGGCGGCGACCACGTGGGCTTCCTCCTGAGGCCCGTCGCGGCGGGTCCCCGGCCCGAAGGGCCGCCGCCCCTTCTCCGGTACCGGGAACTGCGCGACCTCAAGCCCGGCCATCCGGCCTGAGGTCGCAGCTACGGATCTGTCCGGGACGACGCCCGGGCGGGGAGCGGCGGCCTGTGTTGGATCCGTACAGCGACCAGCGGCGTGCCTGGGGCCCGCACCCTTGCCTGGTGCGGGCCCCACGCGGCTGCAGGCGCGTTCACGGCACGGGGCCGTGGATCGCGCTGCGCGAGCGTGTCCCTTCGCTCAGGGCTCTTGTGCCCCGGCTCCCGCAATCCACGCCTGCCTTTTTGGACGGGTCCAACCGGCGACGGGCCGACCCTCCCCGACCTACGCCGGGTTCTCCTTGATCTTGGCGATGGCGAAGCCCCAGCCCTGCGACACCGTCGGTTTGCCCGGCACCGCCACCTCCGCGGGATTCGTCAGGACGTCCAGGAGTACCGGTCCGGGAAGGGGCAGCGCCCGGCGCACGGCTTCGTCCAGCTCGCCGGGTTCGGTGACGCGGATGCCGGTCAGTCCGAGGGCTTCGGCGACCGCGGCGAAGTCGGGGTTGTCGAGGACGGTTCCGAATTCGGGCAGCCCGGCCTGTTCCTGCTCCAGCTTGACCATGCCGAGACGGCGGTTGTCGAAGACGACGAGCTTGACCGGCAGCTGCTCGGAGCGGATGGTCATCAGGTCGCCCAGCAGCATGCCGAGCCCGCCGTCGCCGCAGAAGGCGACCACCTGGCGGTCGGGTGCCCACAGCTGGGCCCCGATGGCCTGGGGCATCGCGTTGGCCATGGATCCCAGGTTGTAGGAGCCGATCAGCCGGCGGGTGCCGCGCATCCGTACGAGACGCGAGAGCCACACGGTGGTCATGCCGGTGTCCGAGATGAAGACCGCGTCGTCGGCCGCGTGCCGGTCGACCGCGGCCGCCAGCGCCCCGGGGCGGATCTGTTCCACGCGGTTGTCGAGCATCGCCCGCACTCGTCCGAGCAGACGTGTGTCGTGGGCGGGGTCGGCGAGGTCCGCCAGGCCCTTCTCCCGGCGCGCGAACCGTTTGCGCGCCTCGTCGAGGTGGTCCCGCGACGAGACGGGGGTGAGCAGGGGAAGCAGCGCCCGCAGTGTCGCGGCCACGTCCCCGGTGAGACCGACGTCCACCGGGACGCGGCGGCCGAGGTGCTCCTCACGCACGTCGATCTGCACGACACGGCAATCCTTCGGGTACCAGTCGCGGTAGGGGAAGTCGGTCCCCAGCATGATCAGCGTGTCGCAGGTGTCCATGGCGTGGGCGGCACCCGGGTTGCCGATCAGGCCGGTCTGGCCGACCTCGTACGGATTGTCCTCCTCGAAGCCCTCCTTGCCCTTCAGGGTCAGCACCATGGGGGCCGTGAGGAGCTCGGCGGCGCGCAGCACCTCCGCACGGGCGGCCTGTGCGCCTCCCCACGAGGAGCGTGACCCGGGAGCCCGCGGCGATCGCCTCGGCCGCCTCGGCCAGCGCCGGCTCGTCGGGACGCGTCACGGCGGGGCTGGGGAGCGCGAACCGCAGGGGGCCTGTCCTCGTCGACCTTCTGGTCGCCGAGCTCCCCGGGCACGGTCAGTACGGCCACGCCCCTCCGGGTCACCGCCGCCCGTACGGCCGACTCCAGGAGCCGCGGCATCTGGACGGGGGAGGTCACGGTGGCCCGGTACACGGCCACGTCCCGGAAGAGGAGATCGTTGTCCACCTCCTGGAAGTAGTCTCCGCCCAGCTCCGACAGCGGCCCCGGCCGCAGATCGCCAGGACCGGCGCACCGCTCTTGGCCGCGTCGTACAGCCCGTTGAGCAGGTGCACCGACCCCGGCCCCACGGTGCCCATGCAGACCGCGAGGTCGCCCGACAGCTGGGCCCGGGCGTCGGCGGCGAAGGCCGCCGCCTCCTCGTGGCGAAAGCCGGTCCAGTCGATTCCCTCGGTGGTCCGGATGGCATCGGTGATCGGATTGAGGGCGTCGCCGACCACTCCGAAGACGTGGCCGACGCCGAGGTCCGCGAGACCGTCGACGATCACCTGCGCGACGGTACGAGTCATGGGGTCTCCCTTCAGGAAGGACATCGGCCGGTTCACAGGAGCGTGAACCGGTCAGGATGAGCCGCGTTCCAGTCGCCTGCCCACATGGCCGGCATCGATGCGGCGGAGAGGAGCTGGCCCGTTTCGAGGGGTTCGTACAACTCGGCATGGGACCGGACGGCGTTCGGTCCCACCCGGTGCAGGAGCATGCCGGGTCGGAGTCCGCTCGGATCGTCGACGTCCATGGCAGCCATGATCTGCAGGGCGCTCTTGACCGTCGCTTCCTGGAAGCGCTGGACGCGCCGTGCCTTGTCCTCGACGTCGAGGGCCCGGGCGCGCCCGCGGTCCTGGGTGGCGACCCCGACGGGACAGGTGTTGGTGTGGCAGCGCTGTGCCTGGATGCACCCGAGCGCGAACATCATGGCCCGGGCGGAGTTCGTGTAGTCGGCGCCCTGGATCAGCCGCTTGACGATGTCGCTGCCGGTGGCGACCTTGCCGGAGGCGCCGATCCGTATCCGGTCGCGCGGGCCCGCGCCGACGAGCGCGCGGTGGACCGTCGTCAGCCCTTCGGTGAGGGGAAGGCCGACGGTGTCCGCGAACTCCAGGGGCGCGGCGCCGGTGCCGCCCTCCGCCCCGTCGACGACGACGAAGTCGGGTGTGATGTCCTCCTCCGGCATCGCCTTGCAGACGGCGAGGAATTCGCGGCGCGATCCCACGCACAGCCTGAAGCCGACCGGTTTGCCCCCGGAGAGCTCCCGCATGTGGTCGAGGAACCGCACCAGCTCCCGGGGGGACCGGTAGACGCGGTGGTACGGCGGGGAGATCACGGTGCGGCCCTCGGGGACGCCCCGGACCGCGGCGATCTCCCGGTCGACCTTGGAGCCGGGCAGTACGCCTCCGATGCCGGGCTTGGCGCCCTGGCTGATCTTCAGCAGGACGCAGGCGACCTGGTCGAGTGCTGCCTTCTCCGCGAACTGGCGCGGGTCGAAGCCGCCGTCCTCGCTGCGGCAGCCGAAGTATCCCGTGCCGATCTCCCAGACGAGGTCCCCGCCGGGGGCGAGGTGGTGCTCCGACATCCCGCCCTCGCCGGTGTCGTGCGCGAAGCCGCCGCGCCGGGCCCCCGTTCAGGGCGCGTATCGCCCGGTGGGACAAGGCGCCGAAGCTCATCGCCGACACGTTGAGCAGGGCCATGCCGTAGGGCCGGGCGCAGCCGGGGCCGCCGGTCCGGACCTTGGGCGGCGCGGTCGGCACCGGGCGCGGGGCCATGGACGGGACGAGGTACTCGGTGCCGGGCCGCTCCAGCTCCAGCTCCGTACCGAAGGGGTCCTCGCCGTCCGTCCCCTTGGAGCGCTCGTACACGATGGAGCGGGTGTCGCGGTCGAAGGGCACGCCGTCGACGTTCCGTTCGACGAAGTACTGCTGCACCTCGGGACGGATCGCCTCCATCGCGAACCGAAGGTGTCCCAGGATCGGGCAGTTGCGCAGGATCGAGTGGCGCCGCTGCACGAGGTCGTACGAGGCGACCGCCGCGAGCAGCAGGGCGGGGCCGGCCGCGCACCACCACCAGGGGGACACGGCGACGGCCAGAAGACCGGAGGCGAGCGCGGCGAGGGCCACGGGAAGAATCTTCACCATGGACGGCCGTCTGTCCCGGATGGGCGGAGCCAAGCACGGAGGGGCGGGCTGACCGCTCCGGGAACGGCATGGTCGCCGCGGCGCCGACCAGCCTGCCCGGAGCGCCGACCAGCCTGCCCGGAGCGCCGACCAGGCTGCCGGAGAGCCGAGCAGGGCGCAGCAACGACTACCGGTACATGTGGATCCGGGGTGCCCCAGCGCCGGTAGCGCGGCAGCCTCCCGCGGATCTTCGTCCACACGCTCGAAGGCCGGCGCCCGGTCATTCCCGCGTGCGGGCTGGGGTAGCCCCACCGATGGGGAGGAGGTGACGAGAGGAGCGGAAGCGCGATGACCGGGTACGGCTACTTCCTGTCGTGTGAGGAGTTCACCCCGGACGAGCTGATCGCCCAGGTCCGCCGAGCCCATCAGGCCGGATTCACGAGACTGGCGATCTCCGACCGCTTCCACCCCTGGAACGACGCCCAGGGCAACAGCGCGTTCGCGCGGTCGATGATCGGCGCTCTGAACGTTCACGCGTACGCCGATACCGGGCACTGTGCGAAGGACATGCCTCCCGCGCTGTTGTGCGTTCGGGACCGGCTCCTGGCAAGTTCAGCCGGCGCCCGGCGAACGGGATGACCCACAGCTGGGCATGGCTCCTGAAGGAGCGTCTGCGCCTGCGGCGGGATGGGTCGGCGGCGCCACGGCTCCGGCGGGGACGGGTCTGGGGCGCGGAGCGGCTTTCCTTCTCTCCAGCTTCCGCTTGGCGAACGCGGGATGTGTGCCGGCCCAGACCGACGGCGGCGCCTTCCCGGGCTCCGCGACAGGGCACCGATGTTCCCCTCGCTCGCGGGGTGTTACACGTTGCCTCGATTCGGTACCGGACCCCAGCGGCCCCGGCAAGGTCAAGGACGTGTTGCCTGAATGATGGGGCTCTGGTCACGCTGATCGGCCGGAAATCCCACTCCCGCAGGCCACACCACGCCCTAGACTGCGACCGCTCCAAGACCTGGAGATCATCGGGAGGGCGTGCAAGATGAGACGAGCACTGATCAGTGCATTCGCGGCCACGGCGTTAGTGGTGTCCGGGGGGAGCGTCGCCACCGCTTCCGACAGCGCTCCGCCGCGCACCACGCACGGTCCCTGTCAGTACAGCCAGACCCCGGACGAGCCGCCGGCGCGCCGTGTTCCGCTGCCGCCCGACCCGCGGCACACCCCTGCTCGTGGCACGGTCGACTTGGCTGTTCCGACCAATCAGGGACCGCTTCCGCTGCGCTTGGACCGGGCCAAGGCGCCGTGCACGGTCCAGAGTTTCCTGCACCTGACACGGCACGGTTTCTACGACCGTACGGTGTGTCACCGCCTGACGGCGTACCCGACGCTGAAGGTCTTGCAGTGCGGCGACCCGACCGGCACCGGTGAGGGCGGGCCCGGGTACAAGTACAAGGACGAACTGCCGGTGGACCTGCCGCCCGCAGCCACCGATCCCACGGGCACGCGCCGGCTCTACGGACGCGGCCTGCTGGCGATGGCCAACGCCGGCCCGAACACGAACGGCTCACAGTTCTTCGTCGTCTACGGCGACTCCGCGCTGCGACCGAACTACACGGTGTTCGGCACGGTCGGACCCGCCGGTCTGGCGACACTCGACAAGGTCGCCGCCGGAGGCATCGAGCCGACGGCGGAGGACCCGGCACCGGTCGACGGCACACCCGCACTGCGGACCGAGCTGCTTCACGTCCGGCTGTCCTGCCGGCGCTGACGCACCGCGATGTCGCCGCGTCCACGACGAACATGCCTGGCGGCGTGCGGGGTCGGCTTGCGGCGACACTCGAAGGCTCAGTGAGTCCCCTGGCTCCTGCATGGAGTCGGAGCGATCGCGCCGCCTTCGCGTCACATCCGGGTCGGCAGCCGACCCTGGTCCTTGATCCGGTTCAGTTGTGTATGCCGCTCGGTTCCGTGTCCGCCTCTGTGGTCCGCAAAGGGCCACACCTGCGTGTCCTTCGTCCCGCGGTATCGGTTGTAGGCCGCGAACACCGTGGACGGGGGACAGGTCGGGTCCCCCGCATCGGAGGCGGAGCGGCCACCAGACGGGCGCCGAGGTCGAGGCGAGCGGCCTCGGTGTCCGGGTGGGCGTCGTCGAAGCCCGTCCAGTCGACCTCACGCACGGCGTCCTCGAACATCGCCAGGTTCAGTGGCTCGTCCGGACGGCCCGGCCACTTGTCCGCCTCGCCCAGCACCGTCTCCAGGGGGGGCGAGGGGTAAGGCGGCACCCCGCGAGGGTGCCGTGCCCTGTGAGCCCGGCCAGGTTGCGTGCCCCCATCCCTGCGGGCACCCTCGGCGGCCCCGGCGTCGAACAGGGTTCTTCGTGTGCTGGTGGTACACGCCCCGTGTGGGCCGCTGGCCAGCGGAAACGGCTGTGAATTCTGCCAAGCTGCAGGCGGCTGGTCCGCTTATGGCCCGGATCTTGGTCGGTCCCGTCCCTGGCCCCGAAGAGCGACCGCCGGGCGGGAGCAGTTCGCACCGAAGGACGATGGACGCTGAGCCCTGCCCCCCTTATGCCCAAGATGCCCGCTCGCGCCGGGACCACTAGGGCGTGTCCGTAAAGTTGATGGCTCGTTGCTCCGTTCGTGGTGCGTCGATATGAACTGACGGATGAATCGTGGGCGTTGATCGCTCCGTTGCCGGCACCAGGCCGGATGGGTCGGCCGGTGCGGGACAGGCGTCAGGTGGAGAACGGGATCCTGTGGAAGCTGTCCACCGGGGCTGCCTGGCGTGACCTGCCCGAACGCTACGGACCGTGAAAGACGGTCTGCGAACGCTTCCGGCACTGGTCCGCCGAGGGCACCTGGGACCGACTGCTGGCCCACGTCCAGCAGCACCGCGACGCCGTCGGAACCGTCGACTGGCCGATCGCGTGTGTCGACTCCACCACGGTCCGGGCCCATCAGCACGCGGCCGGGCCCGAAAAGGGGGCCCTGGGAAGGCGAAGCCCTCGGCCGGTCGCGCGGCGGGCTGACCAGCGAGATGGCCTGCGACGGCCAGGGCCGGCCGCTGGTGTTCACCCTGACCGGCGGGAGCGCGAACGACTGCACCCAGTTCGAGGCCGTCATGGACCGGACCGAGATCGCCCGGCCGGGGCCGGGCAGGCCCCGGACCCGGCCCGACCGCGTCGTCGCGGACAAGGGCTACTCCGCCCGCAAGATCCGTGCCTACCTGCGCAGACGCGGGATCGCCGCGACGATCCCGGAGCGGATCGACCAGATCGACGGCCGCATTCGCCGCGGCGAGACACTCTGCCCCTCGACAGGGCCGCCTACCGGCGAAGGAACGCCATCGAGCGATGCTTCAGCAGGCTCAAGCAGAACCGGGCCCTGGCCACCCGCAACGACAAACAAGCCGTCCACTACCGGGCCGTGGTCACCCTCGCCGGCATCCAACTCCGGCTCCCATGACTTTCCGGGCACCCCCCAGTCCCACGACGGAGACCCGGAATCGGGGCCTTGCGGGGCCACTTGCATGTGACCAGTACGGGTCATGGGAGTGGAAGTGTGAGCTCGAGTCGTACCCGATTCCGGGCGGCGGCGCGGGTTCCCGCGGGTCCGGCTGGGCAGAATGAGGGACCTACGCGACCGTCGGCCTTGCGGGTGAGCGGGTTGATGCAGGGTGTGGGAGCGGGGCGGGACGCTGGGCGTCCGGCGTGAACGACGCCGTGCTGACGGCGCTCGTCGCCGCGGGGGCCGCGATCGGCGGCGGAGCGCTGACGGGGGTGTTCGCCCTCGCTGCCGCGAAGCGGCAGGCAGCAGCCGCGTGGGCGGCGGGGGAGCGGCAGGCCGCTGCCGCCTGGGAGGCCGGCCGACAACAGGCGGCCGCCGCCTGGGACGCGGGTCGGCTCCAGGCCACAGCGCAGCTCGACGTGTCCCGCCGGACGCTCACGGAACAGGCGCTGGCGAACCAGAGGGCGGTGCGGCGGGCGGCATACGTGACGTTCCTGGGCCGTACCGATGGCACTCAACTGGCTCTGGCGGCTTGGCAGAGCGCCATCGGCACGGCGGACGAGTCGCCACGCCGAAGGGAGTACGACTCGGCGCTGGCGGCGGTGGGGGAGGCGCTCGGCAAGCGCCGCACAGCCGACTGGTTGTGCGGCGCCCGCGAGGTCGACGAGCTTGCCGTGGCGAGCCGCGCCCGGGGCTCCGGGATCGACGCCCAGCTGCTGGACGCGGTCACCGCCGGCCGGGGACCGTCTCTGCCACGTCCGGACGGCGTGGCAGACTGGCGGCTCACGCAGCAGCGGTGAGCGGGGGTTGATCCGGTTGGGGCTGGAGATCGAGAGCCGCCCTTCGGAGCTGCCGCACATCGAGCGGGTCTGGCGCAGCCGAAGCGATGACGTGGGGCGGATGACGTCGATCGCGAACGCGCACTGGGAGCTCGTCTTCTGGGAGCACGACGGCCGGGTGCAGGCTGCGGTACTCGGCCCGGAGCCCAAGGCCGGCCTGGCGCCCGTCCCGAAGGACGCCACGTTCTTCGGCATCAGCTTCGCCGTCGGTACTTCGATGCCGCACGTACCGATCAGTCGGCTGGTCGGCAGCGGCGCGGAGATTCCCGACGTGACACGGCGGTCCGTGTGGCTGAAGGGCTCGGCGTGGCACGTGCCCGATTACGACAATGCGGAGGCGTTCGTACGGCGCCTGGTACGCGAGGGCATCGTGGACCGCGACCCGATCGTGCCCGCCGTCCTCGACGGGGCGGTTCCCGACGTCTCCGAACGCACCCTCCAGCGGCGTTTCGTCGCCGTGACGGGCCTCACCCGGGGCGCCATACGGCAGATCCACCGTGCCCGCCAGGCGGCGGTACTGATCCAGGAGGGCGTTCCGGCACAGGACGTCGTACACCGGCTGGGGTACTTCGACCAGCCGCACCTGGCACGGTCCCTGACCCGATACATCGGCCGCACCGCCACTCGGCTGAGCGCCCCGGACACGGCCGAGCCGCTGTCGCTTCTGTACAAGCCCTCGCCCTCGGCGCCCGCATAGCCTTCCTGACGCAGCGACAAACCCGTACGCATCATGGAGGAATCATGCGCAAGGTCGTTTCCGGTCTGTTCGTCTCGCTCGACGGTGTCGCCCAGTCGCCGAACGAGTGGCAGTTCGCCTTCGACGAGGAGATGGGCGCCGCGCTGGCGGAGACGCTGGAGACGGCCGACGCGATCCTGCTGGGCCGTGCGACGTTCACCGAGTGGGCCGGGTACTGGCCGACGGTGACCAGCGGGGAGGACGCGGCCTTCGCCAAGTGGATCAACGACTCGCCCAAGTACGTGGTCTCCTCCACGTTGGACAGCGTCGACGACTGGGCGAACAGCACACTCGTCCGTGGCGAGCTGGCGACCGCGATCGAGGAGCTCAAGGCGGGCGAGGGGAAGAACATCACCGTCGCGGGAAGCCCGACGCTGGTGCGCTCGCTGCTGGAGCTGGACCTCCTGGACGAACTGGTCCTTTTGATCCACCCGGTGGTGGCCGGTGAGGGGCGCAAGAAGCTGTTCGCCGATGATGCCGCCCTGAAGAAGATGGAGCTGGTGAGTGCCCGGCCCACGAGCAGCGGAGTGATCATCGCGACCTACCGACCGGAGCGCTGAGAGGTCCTCCGTGGGGCCTTTGCGGTGTGCAGGCCGCTGATCTTGAGTGCTTGGCCTGAGGTAATCGGACTGCTCCGCGCCACGCCGAGGCCCGGCTGCGCCGGGCGGAGTTGTGGGCCGTTCTGGCCTGGGGGACCCCGGCGGGGAACTCGGGGGCCGCTACTCCGCTCACGTCTCGGCGGTGGCCCAGTGCCGTGCGACGGCCGGCGACCGGCTGCGCGAGGCGCTCGACGCGGCGTTCGGGCCCGGGCGTCGGGAGGTCACGGTCCAGGACATCACGGTCTGGGGCGAGCACCCCTCACTGAACGGGTCGGACGGATTCGCGCGGGTCGAGCGGCATGTGCACCCGGTGGGAATACGGGACTGCCCCGCAGCGGTGAGCGGGAACGACCGCCGTCATACGCGAGCCGGCGCAGAGAACCGGTCCATCCCGCCTCCGGTAGGTCGATCCTGACGGTCTCGCCGGCGGGGCCGGCTCCGCCGCACCACCAGCGGGAGGCGCCTGCCCGGCCGGAACCCGGGCCAGGCGTCTCTCTGTGTTCCTAGAAGAACCCAAGCTTCTTGGGACTTGTGACTCTGCAATATGTTCTTCGTCTGCTGGTGGTACGAGCGAGGCAGCCTTCTGGCCAGCAAGAATGGGCTTCTTCGAGTTGGCCACCGATCGGGTGACTGCGACTGAGCGCTTCAGCGTCGAGTGGGCGGCTGCAGCGTCCGGTGCCAGCAGCCTGGTGAGCCGGGACAAGGGGCCACTCGAAGCTTGCCGGCCTGAACGCCAACCCGGCGGCAAGGCCGGTGAGCGACGATCAAGCTGTTGTCAGCCGCTGGTTCTAAGGTCGGCCCTATGACATCAGACCTGGTCCAGGACTCATGGACTCGCATCGACGCGTGGCTGCGCGAGCACGCGCCCCGCACGTTTGCCACGCTTCGGCCGCCCGCAGGCGGCGAGGAGATCGCAGCAGCGCAACAGGAACTGGGGGTCACCTTTCCTCCGGACCTGGTCGCTTCACTCCTCCGGCACAACGGGGCGCTGGAGGGACCTGAGGCTTTCCGCTTCAGCACGGGCGACCGGCTGCTCGGAGTGAGCGGAATCCTCGGGGACACCGGGTTCATGCGCGGCATCGACCAGGGCCTCGACGGGGAGACCGAGGGCTACTGGCTTCACGATTACGTGAAGTTCGGTTCTTACGACGTGACGTCGGACGGTCTTCTGATGGATTGCCGTACCGGGCGGGACTCCTTCGGTGCGATCGGACGGTTCTTCGACGAGACCGGCACCGGTTTCGGGCAGGCCGACTCGCTGGGTGAGTATCTGGCCGAACTGGCCGGCACGCTTGAGCGCGGCCAGGACGCCGGTGTCGTCACCTTCAACGGCCGGCTGTTCTGGGAGGGGCGTCCGCCTGCCAGGCCGCAGTACAGTGCCGACGAGCCCCTTCCCGCACCGGACGAGCAGCTGCCAGAGCTGGACCTGTCCTACAGTCCCACCGACCTCCTCCACGTGAGCCACCTGGATGGGCATGAGGAACTCGGTGCGCTGATCGCAGTCCTGCCGTATGAGCAGGTGGTCGACGCCGCGCGGAAGCAGCTGCGCAGACTGGCGGTCGAAACGGGCCTGAACAACTACCCGGAGGTCAAGAAAGCCCTGGACGCGTGGGAGCGCGGTGTGGCCCCGCCACAGCCGGACCAGACCGGCCCGCTCGCCTTGCGACTCCGCGGGGTGCTCGCACAGGCCGACAGCAGCCGAGACCACACACGCAGGTGGGCCGCGGAGAAGATAGCCCTCGGGATCTGGGGGTCCCCGTACAGGTCCGTGTGCGAGAGCGCGGAGACCCGGAGTCACTTCACTCTCGACTGGCGTGCGGACCTGCATGCGGACCTGGGCAATCAGCCCCTGCCGCCGATACCTGACGACCGATTCTGGGGGGCGCTGCGCAACCCCGCCATCGACTCCAGTTGGTACGCGGCCCAGTACAGCCAAGATCAGGACTGAACCCTGGGGTTTCGGTTCCGGGTGAGCGCTTCATGTGGCGGTTATCGCCAGACGAAGCGCTCACTAAGGATCTTCAGCGCTGTCGCTCCAGCGTGAGGATGGCCTTGACGATTGGCGTCATGCGGTTGGGGCTGCATCGGGCCCTGCGGAAGATCCGCCAGGACTTTCAGGCTCGCGACACCGCGTTCAACGGGCGCTCGTGCTGCGGCCGGCGCCTGGTTGAGGGTCTTCTCGGTGGGAGTGAGTTCCTGGAGTGGCTTGCGTTTGATGCCGGTCGTCAGCCACGGGCCGGCGCCTTGGTAGGCGAGATCGGCCAGGATGGGGACGCCCTGGCGCTCGCAGATCCGGATGATCCGGTGGGTGCGGGCGGCGGTCAGGTCGTGGGTGCGGCCCGGCAGGGCGGGCGAGAGCCACAGCAGCCGGCCGCCCGGGTCGGTGACGACCTGCACGTTCACTCCGTGGCGCCGGTGTTTGTGGGAGTGGTCGGCCCGGCCGTCGCCGACCCGGTCACACTCGGAGAGGGTGCCGTCGAGCAGGATGAAGTCGGGATCGTGCTCGCGCAGCGTCTTGAGCAGACCCGGCGCTCGTTCGGCGAGCAGGTCGACGACCGCGCGGGTGTGGGCGTGGGCGGTGGACTCGCTGATCCCGAACCCGGCGGCGATCTTCGCCGGAGTGGTGTGCTCTCGCAGGTACACCAGTGCCACCATCGCCCGCTGGGACGGACGGAGCTTGCAGCGCCGGTCGCCCTCACGAGTGACCACCAGCATGGTGACCCACTCCACGAGCGCATGCGGCAGGATGGATGACCAACGAGGCCCCCGAGCAACGTGCTTGAGACGTCAGACATCTCGATCAACAGCTCGGGGGCCTCGTTCGTTACGCTTCACGACCATCACCCGATCGGTGGCCAACTCGAAGAAGCTCAGTAGTCGAAGCCGGTGACATCTCGCCCCGAAGGTTGAGGTCTTCACCGAAGCTTGAGTGCGAGGCACGCCATTGGTCGGGGCTGAAGCGGGTGTGGTGCTTGCCTATGGCTCTCCGCGGGCGGGCGGCTACTCGGCGTCTCCCGTTGTTGGTATGCCGACATTGTGCTGCACTGATTCCTCATGTCGTCTGTCAAGCTGCGAGGGTGTTCGGCGGCGTGAGCTCGTAGCACCGCCCGTCGCGGAGGAGGGCCCAGAGGACGTTGACCCGGCGGCGGGCGAGGGCAAGGACGGCTTGGGTGTGACGCTTGCCTTCTGCGCTTTTGCGATCGTAGAACCGGCGTGACTCGTCGCTCCGTCGGATGCTGAACAGCGCGGAGGTGTAAAGGACGCGTTGGAGCCGTCGGTTGTAGCGTTGCGGGCGTCGCAGGTTGCCGCTGATCTTTCCCGAGTCGCGCGGGACCGGGGCGACGCCGCCGAAGCCGGCGAGGCGGTCGGGGGTCCCGAAGACGGACATGTCGCCGCCGGTAGCGGCCAGGAACTCAGCGCCGAGGATGATGCCGAGGCCGGGCATGCTGGTGATCACGTCGAAGTGGCGGTGGTCGCGAAACCGGGCCTCGATGAGCTTGTCCAGTCCGGCGACCTGCTCGTTGAGGGTCATCACCTCCATCGCCAGGGTGTGCACCATCTGGGCGGTCAGCCTCTCCCCGGGCAGGCTGGTGTGCTGGCGCTCGGCCGCTTCGACCGCGACCTCGGCGAGCTGGTCGGCTCGGAGGACCTTGCGGTTTCGCAGCCAGGTCTCCAGGCGTCTGGCACCGAGCCGGCGGATAGCCGCGGGAGTCTGGTAGCCGGTCAGCAGGGTCAGCGGGCCCTTGTTGGTGAGGTCCAGGGCCCGCTCCAGGCCGGGGAAGATCCCGGTCAGCTGGGCCCTCAGCCGGTTGACGGTGCGAGTGCGGTCGGCGACCAGGTCTATGCGCCGACCGGTGAGAATCTTAAGGTCGATGACGGTTTCGTCGCTGGGGCGCAAGGGGTGCAGATCGCGGCGGATGCGGACCTGGTCGGAGATGACGACGGCGTCCTTGGCGTCGGTCTTGCCTTCACCGCGATAGCTCTCTGAGGCGCGGTGGATGGCGCGGCCGGAGATGTAGTTCACCAGCTGGTCGTGGTTGAGGAGGATGCCTATGACCAGGGCGGCTCCGCCGTCGGCCAGGTCGATGCCCCAGGTCACCTCGTCGCCCAGGGCCAGGACGTCGGTGAGGAGTTCGAGGAGTTCGGGCTCGTCGTTGGCGACGCGCCGCGACAGCAGTCGGCGGCCACTCTCATCGATCACGACGCAGTGGTGGTGGGTCTTGCCTGCGTCGATGCCGGCCCGGATAACGGCCATCATGCCTCCGTGTGGTGGGGTGTGCTGGGTACCTCCCGACGGACGACCTCGCTGTCGATTCCCTACGGAGCGATCATTCGCAATTCCTCATTGGCAGCCGAGTCGTCGTGGGGCGCCGGGCGGCCAATCAGTGGAAGCCACAAGCGGCAGAGCCTTTTGAACCACACCCGGCACCCCTGGGTGGGAGAACCATACGAAGGGTTCGCCCTGTCCCGGTGTACAACGTAGGGAGCCTTTTCCAACCTCACGCCGAGGCGTGAGGTTGGAAAAGGCTCACGGTCATCACCGGCTCGCACGCCTCCACGCTGATGGTCGACGAGAAGTTCGCCGGCAAGTGGGGCGCCCTGAAGAAGGGCTCCGGTATCACCGTGCGCTACTCCGCCCTCGCGCACCCCGATGCCTGGGGCGCACAGAGCGCCGAGGCCACCGGCGGTTCCAGGACCGCGATGAAGGAACTCAGCGATCTGCTCCGGACCGGCGGCAGCACGACACCCGATGCGATCGGCCCCGCCGAGCTGATCGATGGCCGCATCATCATCACCTATGACGCCGTCACCACCGCCATCACCGGAATCCGCAACGAGACGACCAACACCGTGACGATGCCTTCGCTCAGGAACGTGACCGACAGCTGGCTGCAGCTGAAGGGCACCTCTCGGGTGGAGGGAGCCAGCGGGTGGATCTGCCTCGACAAGTACGGCAACCCGAACAACAAGGCCGTCCCCATCGTCCACCTCGACCCGGCGGCCAAGGTCGCTGTCTTCGACGCCGTCGCCCGGCCCCTCGGGCGCGCGCCGGATCGGAACTGCTCGATCCCCAACTGATCGGCTGCCCCGGCCGGCCCGGCGCCTCGCCAGTTCGGAATACCCGCGACAGCCACGTCGCTTCCCGTCGTCGAGGTCCGGCACAGCAAGCAGCCGGCGGGGAGCCGCGAAGAGCCGTTCACGACCGGCGGCACCAGCTGAAGGGCGAAGTGTGACATCTCAACCTGCCCCGGACCTGGCCAGTCTCTGTCCTGAACTCGGCCAGGACGGCGCGCTCCAGATCGCCCTACAGAAAGCCGTTGGCCAGGCGGGATATCGGTTCGACGTGCTGCCCGAACGAGCTCCGGGGTGGAAGCGATCAGGAGCCCGGGCGGACAGCGACAGCCGGACGACGAGCGTTCACCTGGGCATCCAGGACCGCTGCTTCGTCATGAGCTTCTGGGAACGCGGTGTCGCGATGGCCAAGGGCACGACAACCAGTTTGAACGAGGCTGCCACGGCTACCGGGGTCTGGCAGTCCGGCGCCAACTTGGAAGATCTGCGATCCGCATGCCCGTTCGTCCGCTACGGCCTGCTCACCGAGGCCCACGAGCGCGGCACCGCGGTCGAGACCATGTGGACGACCTACCGTCAGACCGCGGCATCACACGTCGACCACGACCTCATCGAAGCGTCTTACGCCCAGCCACAGCTTCGAGCCTTGTTCCCTTTCCACAGTCATAGGGCACTGAACTTCACCCGCTGCACCGGATTCCCCTACACCCACGACGTTCCAGTGATTAATCCCGTGGACGGGAGACACCGCGTCACCTGGTGGAAGACTCGCTCGCCTCAAGGACCGGCGGACATCGGGGAGGCTGACAATCCGCGCGACGCAGTCGCCTTGGTCGTCGCCCACCTTCTCCCCGAATGCGGGCCGGTAGTCGCTGGGACTGCCAATGACCTTGACAAGTCAGATTCCACATGAAGTGCCGCTAGTGGTGCGGCAGATAGCGCCATGGGATGCCCGTCCGGTTCACCTAGAGGACCGCGTCCAGCAGGCTCCGCAGGTCGTGGTCCGGTGGTCGGCCGATGCCCAGGCCGCGGCCGCGGTGCTCGGACCGCCAGGCGGTCAGGACCGGCCCGACCAACTCCCACCGGGCATCGGACAGATCGCTGGGATATCGGCGGCGTTCAGGCATGAGCCTGAGCTACCCAGCCGGACCCGGCGCGCGGACCGGCGCTCGAAGCAAACAGCGCGAAGACCGGCGCCTTGGGATGAAACAGGAGCAGCCAGACCGAGACACCCGCCTGACAGCCACTCCCGCATCATCAACCACACCAACCCCCTTACTCCCAACCGATCGCAAGCCCATATCGGCGCAAGAGAACGCATTGATGAGCTGAACGCCCTCTGAGTGACATCGCCGAGGTAGGTGCCCTCGTGCCTCCTCAAGTGACCGGGGTGCCTGGCGGGGCGATCTCCTCCCCGAGCACCCTTGTCATGCCCTCAGAAGAAGCCGAGCTTCTTGGGGGAGTAGCTCCGAAGAATGTTCTTCGTCTCATGGTGGTACAGCAGCCGTACCCATGCTGACCAGCGTAAGAGATGACATCTGCCGCATCTTGCGGGGAGTCGGTCCGGGAATGGTCCGGATCTTGGTGCGCGCGGTACCTGGGAGCGGCGGGGACCGGGTGAGGGGGTGGAGCCGCCGCGTCGCGCAGAAGCGGCGGGAGGCCGCCGGACGCGGTCCGGATCCCAGCCGCTGGTTCCCATTCCGGGGAAGAGACGTCCCGCAACTGCGCGTGCCCCCGGGCGTCCTTGTCGTTGCCACCGGTGGGGACGGCGACGGAGATCCGCTGGTCCGCCACGGGTTTGACCTGGGGGCCTCGCTCACCGATGCGGCACGTGTCACCGCCGGTTGATCACCGGCCACCGGAGGGCTCCCGCGAAGTCCTGCCCTCAGCGCGAGAGCGTTCGCAACGCTGCCACGCCCCGTGCCACCGGAATTCAGAAGCGAAAGCACTGCGGGCAACGCCCCGCCCCTGCGTGGTGGCCGCCGGACTGGACCGAGTGCACTGCGGTCGCGACCGCTCGGAAGGATGATGGGACCATGGAAGGGCTACCCTTCACTCCTCCCGCCGGGGCGGACGAAGGTGGGCACCTCGGTCCGCCCCCGGCCGCTTTCGCCCTGCTTGCCGCAGATGGAGTACTCGTCGGGTGGAGTCGTGAGGCCGAGGCCCTGCTGGGCTATCCCGCTTCGCAGGTACTGGGACGCCGGGCGGCGGACCTGCTCGTCACCTCGCACGCCGATCGCGACGGATCGGAAGAACGGCGGCCGGATCAGCGGCTGCGGTTCGACGGGACACGCAGTGCCGTCGTGGACGTGCGCCACCGCAGCGGACACACCGTACGTGTGGCAGTGACTCTGCGTCCCCTGACCCCCGCCCTCGACGGGGACTCCACCGGCCGGGCCCCCTCCGCCGTCCTCATGGCGGCCGAGCTGGAGGAGCTTCGCTGGTGGGAGACCCGACAGGCGATGCTGCAGGGGCTCGTGACCCAGTCGCCGGTGACACTGACCATCTACGGCCCCGGTGCGCGCCTCCTGTGGGCCAACGCATCCAGTGTCCGGGAGCTCGGCGGCGACCTCACAGCATTGCTGGGCCGCTCCATGACCGAACTCTTTCCCGGCGATGTCCTCACCACCCAGCATCTGGCGCCGCCCGAGGACTTCGTCCGACAGATCCTCGAGACCGGTGAGCCGGTCATCGACGTGCATTTCCGAGGGCGCGCCCCCGCCGACCCGCGGCGTGAGCGTGTCTGGTCCTCGTCCTATTTCCGACTGCTGGACGGCCGGGGAGAGCCCGTGGGCGTGTGCGAACAGTCCATTGACGTCACCGAGCACTATCGTGCGCAGCAGCGCCTCGCGCTCCTCGCGGAGGCCGGTGCACGGATCGGGGCGACGCTCGACCCGTCCGGAACGGCAGCGGAGCTCGCCAAGATCGCCGTGCCGCAGTACGCCGATGCTGTGCTGGTCGACGTGGCGGCAGAGGTGATCGAGGGAGAGGAACCGAAGCCTGTCACGGCATGGGACCTGGTACGCGTGGCCGATTCCGACGGAGAGTCCTCCCGGGTGGGCGAGCGGGTCGCGTACGCCGCCGGATCGTCGCAGGCCGAGGGTCTGGCCGGGGGCCGTACAACCGTGGACGCCGTGGTCGCGCCGACACGACTGTACGTCCCGCTGATCGTGCGGGGGACGCCATTGGGCCTTGTCACCTTCGTGCGGGGCGACGACTCGGAACCCTTCGACGACGGCGATCGGGCGGTGGCAGAGGAGCTGGCGTCGCGGACCGCTGTGTGCATCGACAACGCCCGGCGGTACCGACGAGAGCGCTCCGCCGCGTTGATGCTCCAGCGCAGTCTGCTGCCACGATCGCTGCCCGGGCTGAGCGCGGTCGAGGCGGCGAGTCGCTACCTGCCCGCCGACAGCCACCTCGGCGCCGGCGGCGACTGGTTCGACGTCATCCCGCTGTCCGGCGCACGTGTCGGACTCGTCGTGGGGGACGTGGTCGGCCACGGGCTGGGAGCCGCTGCCACCATGGGGCGCTTGCGCGCGATGGTGCGCACCCTGGCTGAGCTGGACCTCGCGCCCGACGAACTCCTGGCCCGGCTGAACGATCAAGTCGGCAAGGACGCGTCGGACCAGAACGTGAGAGGCTCGGACGGCAGTGGCGCCGTCGGAGCGACGTGCGTCTACGGGATCTACGATCCGGCTTCCCGGACGAGCACCTGGGCGGCGGCGGGACACTTGCCGCCCGCTGTGGTGCAGCCGCACGGCCCCGTCGGCTTCCTTCGTCTGCCACCGGGGCCTCCTCTGGGTGTGGGACGGCTTCCGTACGAGGGAACGGAAGTGGCACTCGCCGAGGGAAGCCTGGTCGTCCTGTTCACCGACGGCCTCGTGGAGGCCCGGGGGCAAGGGATCGACGTGGGGTTGGGCCGCTTGGCGACTGTACTCGGGGAGCAGCGAGGATCGTCGTCCGACCTGTTGTGCGCCCAGATCGTCGCGGAGCTGGTGTCGGACCACGTGCGGGACGACGCGACGCTCCTCGTCGCGCGCACCCATGCGCTGGACGCACGCCAGGTGGCGGCCTGGGAGCTGCCCTCGGACCCCGCGCTCGTCGCACGCGCACGTTCGATGGCTGCGGAACAGCTTGAGCGGTGGGGACTGGACGATCTGGCCTTCACCACGGAACTGGTCGTCAGTGAGCTGGTCACCAACGCGATCCGTCACGCCTCCGGCCCGATCGGCCTGCGCTTGATCCGGGACCGTTCTCTCATCTGTGAGGTCTCCGACTCGCAGCACACCTCACCGCATGCCCGTTACGCCGGCAACGACGAGGAGGGCGGACGTGGACTGTTCATGGTCGCCCAGCTCACCGAGCACTGGGGTACGCGTTACATGCCGACAGGCAAGACGATCTGGGCGGAACAGGCCCTGCCCGTGCCTTGACGGTCACGCGCCGCCCACCGTGGGCGGAGGGGTTCGAGGCATTCCAGGCCGTCGCCTCGGAAGACGGCGACGGCGCAGTCGGTGCGAGTCTCCAGGGCTCGTGGGGCACACCTCGCCCATGGGAACGGCTCATGGCGTGTGCAGGAGTACGGCCAAGGCGGCGATGTCGTCGTCGAGGCTTCCTCTGCTGTGACGGAGGAGGTCGTGGTGCAGGGCCGTGAGCAGATCGCGGGGAGGTGTGGGGGGCTGTCTGCGCATCCATGCTGTCAACGGGAAGAACTCACCGTCCCGGGCGCGGGTTTCGGCGACCCCGTCCGTATAGAGGAGGAGGAGCTCGCCGGGAGCGAAGCCGAAGGCGTCCGCACGGTACTGGTCGCCGATCAATTCCGCGAGGCTGAGCAAAGGCGATGGGACGGACGGCTCGAGGATGCGCACGTTCTTGAGGCTGTGGATCAAGGGCGGGGGGTGTCCGCAGTTGACGATGGTGATGCGGCTGCCCCGATGCGGGATCTCGACGAGCAGTGCGGTGGCGAAGCGTTCCATCGGTGCCTCGGGTGGATGGTCGGCGTTGTGCCGGGCACAGCTGGCGTCGAGCCTGCGGGCGACGTCGGCCATGGAGGCCTCGCTGTGTGCCGCCTCTCGGAAGGCGTTGACGATCGCCGCGGCCGCCCCCACTGCCGGCAGGCCTTTGCCCCGCACGTCGCCGATGAGCAGCCGCACCCCGTACGCGGTGTCGACGACCTCGTAGAAGTCCCCGCCGATGCGGGCTTCTGCAGCGGCCGCGAGGTACAGCGATTCGATCTCGACGTTCCGGAAACGGTGCGGTAGGGGCCGCAGTACCACCTGCTGGGCTGCGTCGGCCACGAGCCGTACCTGAAAGAGGGTGCGCTCCCGTTGAAGCCGGACATGGCTCCCGTATGCGGCGGCCACGGTGACCGCGATGATCCCCCCGCACGTCCACCACGTCCCGAGATCGGGGAAGACGAGGCTGAGGCCGATCATCAGAAGGAGGCAGACGGTCCCGAGGAGGACGGTCGGTAGGACCGGCCACATCGCGGCGGCCAGAGCCGGAGCCGCGGGCAGGAGGCGGCTGAAGGCCAGCTCCGGCGGAGTGGCGTAGGCCAGGCCGGCGATCACGACGGTCAGAATCACCGGCGACAGCCGCACGAGCCTGCCGTAGCCGTAGCTCCGACGGAGCTCCGGCCGTCCGGACTCGATCATGAATCCCAGAGTATCCGCGAGGGGCCCGCTCAGCGATGTGACGAGTGGGCTCCGCGTGTGACAGAGCGCGCCTGCCCGCTCGCGAGGGCGGGTCACTGACTCGTAGGAACAGGTCACGGACGGTGTCACCGAGTGCCAGGAGTGTCCTTTCAGCTGCGTCAGGCCTGCGGACGCCCGGCGGATCAGGGAGCAGCTCGGCGAGCGACCGGGCCGCACTGAAAGCCGATGGGCGGCAGGCCGTCCTTCCTGCTGAGCGGCAACATGACCGTGGGCGCGGTCGGCGACGAGCCCATCCGCCCGGGTGGGCACGGACCGGGCCGAGGAGGCACCCGCCCGGCCCGCAGCCCGGCAGCCCATGGACCTCGGCCGGATCGCCGGGCGGCTTGGTGCTCGTGTCCCCTGAGCCGGTGGATGACATCGACTTGTTGCCCGCGCACGTCGTGAAGGCTCCGCGACCAACGCCGCGGGCACCCGCAGGTGAGGGCCAGGCCATGTGGACCCGACGGAATGTGCTCGTCACGCGGCTCAGAGCATCGAGGTCCTCTTCCGCTACTACGCCAAGCTCCTGGACGGCGTCCGGAGGCAGGCCAACCGTCTCGTCGAGCAGTCCACGGAGGAATGGGACCGCGTCAGCCGGGGTGAGGCGTCTGCTGGGCAAGCGAGAGGAGTCTGACCAGCAAAATCCCAGGCCAGACGCCTCTATTCGTGTCACTGGAAGAAGCCGAGCTTCTTCGGCGAGTAGGACACCAGCAGGATCTTGGTCTTGCGTCAGTGGCCAGGGCTTGCCCGACCGACCAGATCACGCGCGGAGCCCATTGGTGATGGGGGCGGTGGTGGCCGAGCCGAGGTTGGACAGTAGCCGTGCTTGCCGGAGCGAACCGCTACTCGTCGAAACCGGGAGGTCGCCCCCGGTGTGAGCCTTGGGGCGGCCTCTGGCAGCTCGTTCTTCCGCGAACTTCTTCAGGATTCGGTGCCGCACGCGGCCAGTCGAGTTCGGTGCGCTCACACGCGCTTCTCCGAGATAGGAGCCGTGATGGAGGTGGTGTCGATGCTGCCCAAGCCTTTGAGGGAGACATGGAGGTTCTGTCCAGGCGCGAGGGGATGGTTGCGGGCGTCATCCTGTGTTTCCGGTGGTGACGAGGTCGCCGGGCTTCAAGCGGATCAGGGTGCTGGCGTGTGCGATGAGGGTGGCGACGTCGAAGCACAGCTCGGAGGTGTTGACCTTCTGGACTGGTCGGCCGTCGAGGGGGGTGTCAGTGTCAGTACTCGTCCTCCTGGGGCAGGTGGTCGGGGGTGACCAGGGTCGGGTCGAGAAGCAGGGCCGATGCGGACTCGGCCCGTCCCGCCTGGCTGTCAGCGGCGCGCAGGCGTGTGACGACGAGGTACCCGGCGACGTGGCGGAGGGTTGTGGCCGCGGGGACATGGTGGGCGTGGTGGGAGAGGACGACGCCGAGTTCTACGCCCCAGGCCATGCCCTTGGCAGGTGAGGTGAGGTGAGGTGAGGTGGGGAGTGGGACGGCCGTCTGCGCACCTGCGGTGGTGTGCGGGCGGGCGAGGCCCATGCAGGGTACGGGGGGACGCTGCCGGCCGAGTTCTTTGGTGCGTGTGCGCTCAATGATCGCTGATGCAATGTGGGACCGGAGCGAGCCGTTGATGCTGGCCGATCCGGTCCACGGTCGGCTGTGAGGTGACGCCGTTGAACCTTGGCGGTTATCGAAGGGAACGGATGCTCCTGCGACCGGCGCCTCCGGAACGTCCGACCCACAGTGCGGTTCGCACGGTTACCGCTGTGGCGATGCCAAGACCGGCACTCGGGGACCCCGAACGGGTTCCATTCCTAACGTCGAGCACAAGCAGGCATCCGGTGGTTGGACCCTCGAACAACGCCTCGGCGATCCCTCCGCTCCCCGCGACAGGGAAGGGGGAAGGCCACGGGCGCGGTCAAGGCGGGAACCTGGACGACCGCGGTTCACCGCGAGACCGGCGAAATCTCTACGAGCTGCTCCGGCCACGGCAGCTGCGTGGAGATCAACATCCTGGAGGTCACCAACTCGTCAGTTCCTCCGAAAGCACTGTGTCCGGAGTTTGATGAAACTCCGTAAACGAGGAGAGAGGCTGACCCGGGCGTGACGACGGACGTGGAGTGACTCGATCACCGGTTACGGCGGGCTCCGGCTCTCTCCGAAGCGATCATCGAGCGGATCGAGGAGCACCTGGCCGAGGAGGCTGACGGCCTCGGGCTTGTCCGGCCGGACGGGTCGTGATCCGACGGCCTGTGCGGCAGCGCGGCCGGCCGGGCTGCCGGTGAGGAGGCCGCCACCGAGGAAGGTGCCTTCGAGGCGTTGTAGCCGTGGACGCCTTCGCCGCCGAAACCGGCGGCCTCGCCGGCCGCGAGGGTGCGGGAGTCGAGGTCGGTCAACATCACCGCTGCGCTCGGCGTCGCCATCGCCGTCGCCGAGATCGACGCAGAAGGCTGACGCAGGACCGACCCGGGAGGCCATCGCAAGCCCGTGGAAGGCGGGAACCCCCCGAGGCATGTACGGACTCCCGGGAAGCGGCGCCACACCCGCTCCACCGACTTTCGGACTGAACCCTGCCTCGTCCGGAATTGTTCGTTCGTTGCACGGGACGACGAGTTCCATCGAGCGGCGCCGCGGCGGACCTACCGGCGCCTCTTTCCACCGCTTCCCGGGCCCGGCTTCGGAGGGCGATCTTGCCCGGGCGGGCAGACAATGACCGTGGCTGACCTTCTCGTGGCGTTCGCGAGATGTGCGGTTCTGCGGTCAGGAGGTCGTGGAACATGGGATCAGTGCCCCCCATGACGGTCGATGAGCAACCCCCTCAAGCCGACGCGAACCTTCCCGTCGAGGGCTCGACCGGCTACTCCGGGCCGGTCGAGCGCGCTGACCCGGAAGGTCCACCGAACCTCCTGTCACACGGATCGCAGGACGAACTCGCGTCCCTCCGGGACACGGTGGCCCGATTGGGGGCTGCCTACCCCTGGCTGGACCCGGTCGATGTAGAGGCGGCAGTCAGGACAGCGTACGAGTCGTTCCGCCAGGCCAGGGTCAGAGCCTACGTCCCGATCCTGGTCGAGCGCAGGTCCCGGAGGGCGCTCCAAGCCGCCTGCCGCGTGGCTCTCTGCCAGGTCGTCGACGGCCGGGCGAACCCCGAGACGCTCGGCGCTCACCCCGGACCGGAAAGGGACTGAGACCGCGCGGCCGGACGGAAAGCGCGGACAGGGCCGGCCTGCCGGAGCGGCGGGCGA
The DNA here is from genome assembly GCF_042889835.1 of Streptomyces sp. NPDC002463. Lineage (NCBI taxonomy): Bacteria > Bacillati > Actinomycetota > Actinomycetes > Kitasatosporales > Streptomycetaceae > Streptomyces > Streptomyces sp. NPDC002463. The sequence continues at coordinate 48,930 of NZ_JBIARL010000017.1, read as the reverse complement.
CCTGTCCGCCGCTCCGCGGCCACGGATCGGAGGCAGAGCGATGACGGTGCGGTCGGGCTCCGCGGGTGAACGGCCTCGGAATTCGGAAGGCCTGTGGTACGCCCGTGCCCCCGAGGATGTCACAGCCGCGTTCGGCGTCGATCCGGCGGTCGGGCTCTCCGCGGCATGGTCCGTGGAGAGCCCGACCGCGCACGACCCGAACACGCTGCCCAGGCAGCAGCGAGCTCCGGCCTGGCGCCGGTTCCTCGATCAGTCCTGCGTTCAACTGTCGATGCCGCCGGGCGGCAGGTGGTCCGGTGCCTCGTCAATGGCGCGGTCATGACGTCTGGCGACCTTCGTTCCGACAGTCCTCGGGGCCACCGTTCTCGGCATCACGGCGGGCGAGCCGTTCCCCCCGCCGCAGGCGCTGTGGATCCACTTCGTGGTCATCGCCTCCTTCGGCTTCGCGTTGGGCTTCGACCAGGGGACGATCCGTCTCATGCCGCGCAGACCTCAGCCGCGCGGGGAGCCGGTGCTCACTCGGCCCGTACCGGTCACGGCAGGAATCGGCGGGCTGAGTGCCACAGCGAGACGGACACGGTGCCGACCGTGTCCACCGTCGACAGCAGGCAGATGAACTGGGTGGCGCCGACCCGGCTCGTGCTCGCGGGTGCCGGTGACGATCCAGAGGGACGGCTTCCGCCGCTTCCTCGGGACGACGGATTTCGATGCGCGGCAGTTCGGCTGGGCGCTGCTGGTGGCCCTCGCGCTCCTGTGCCTGTGGGAACTCGGCAAGCTCCCGGCGCGCCGGGCGAGAGACAGGCGTTGTCTCAACGGTTCGCCGCCCTCGCACGGGCCTCACCGTTCACCTGCGGGCCTCTGCCGTGCGCGCGCTCCGGCTCTCAGTGGTCCCGGCCGGACAGGACCGGGAAAAGGGGGGCCTGATCGGAAGGACGGTCTGTGACCATCCACCGCAAGAGCCGCAGGCCTCTCCGTCGGCTGCGTGCTGTTCCCGGGGTGCGTGCCATGTCGTCGTACCGACGCGAGTGGCTGGTCAAGGACCTGGTGGCAGGAGTCGTCCTGACCACGCTGCTGGTGCCACAGGGGATGGCGTACGCCGAGCTGGCGGGGCTGCCGCCCATCACCGGCCTGTACACGACGGTTCTCTGCCTGCTCGGCTATGCGGTGTGCGGGCCGTCCCGGATCCTGGTGCTGGGCCCCGACTCCTCGCTGGGGCCGATGATCGCCGCCACGGTGCTGCCCCTGGTGGCGGCCGACGGGGACCCCGACCGGGCTGTCGCGCTGGCGTCGGTCCTCGCGCTCATGGTGGCGGCCGTGATGATCCTGGCCTCGGTGGCGAAGCTGGGCTTCATCGCCGACCTGATCTCCAAACCGACGATGATCGGCTACATGAACGGTCTGGCCCTGACCATTCTCGTCGGTCAGCTGCCCAAGTTGCTCGGCTTCAAGGTCGATGCGGACGACCTGATCGGCGAGTGCGTCGGCTTCGTGCGGGGCCTCGCTGACGGGGCGGTGGTGCCGGCCGCCGCAGCGGTCGGCATCGGCGGGATCGCCTTGATCCTGGTCCTGCAACGCCTGCTGCCGAAGGTCCCCGCCGTGCTCGTGATGGTGGTCCTGGCGATCGCCGCGGCCACGGTCTTCGATCTGGGCGGGCACGGCGTCGGCCTGGTCGGAGAACTGCCCGAGGGCTTTCCTCCGTTCACGATCCCCGATGTGCGGCTCGCCGACCTGCCGCCGCTGCTCGGCGGTGCGCTGGGCATCGCCCTGGTGTCCCTGGCGGACACGATCTCCAACGCGTCGGCCTTCGCGGCCCGGACCGGACAGGAGGTCCGCGGCAACCAGGAGATGGCGGCCATCGGTGTGGCCAACCTGGCGGCCGGTCTCTTCCAGGGCTTCCCGGTCAGTACGAGCGGTTCCCGTACGGCGGTGGCGGAGCGGGCGGGGGCCAGGAGCCAGCTCACCGGGGTCGTCGGAGCGGTACTCATCGTCCTCATGCTCGTGCTGGCTCCTGGCCTGTTCCGCAATCTCCCCCAACCGGCCCTTGCAGCCGTTGTCATCACCGCGTCGCTGTCGCTGGCCGACATCCCGGGGGCCGTGCGGCTCTGGCGGCAGCGCCGGACGGACTTCCTGCTGTGCTGCGCGGCGTTCCTCGGCGTGGCCCTGCTCGGTGTGCTGCCCGGGATCGGCATCGCCGTCGCCCTGTCCGTGCTGAACGTCTTCCGCCGTGTCTGGTGGCCCTACCACACCGTGCTGGGGCTGGTGCAGGGACTGGAGGGCTACCACGACATCCGCTCGTACCCACAGGTCCGGCAGCTTCCGGGCCTGGTCATCTACCGGTTCGACGCCCCGCTCCTCTTCGCCAACGCCAAGGCCTTCCGCGACGACATCAGGCGCCTGGCCGAGGCGGACCCGCGGCCGAGCTGGATCGTGATCGCGGCTGAACCCATGACCGACGTGGACACCACCGCCGCCGATGTCCTAGAAGAGCTCGATGAGACGCTCAACGCGGACGGCGTCCACCTCGTGTTCGCCGGGCTCAAGGACCCCGTGCGCCGCAAGATCGAGCGGTACGAGCTCACCCGCACCATCGACCCCCGGCACTTCTTCCCGACCGTGGAAGCCGCGGTCGCCGCATTCCGCCTGCGCACCGGAGCGCGGTGGGCGCCCCCGGCCACCGCAAGCCCGCCCCCGCGCGACGAGCCCGGCCCCGGTACCGCTGAGTCGCCGCCCATCGACGAGCAGTGATCGCGCCAGTCCCTCGGCGGGGCGCCGTGCGGCGCTCGGGGCCGGTGGCGGGGCACTGGCACGTGAAGAGCGCAGGCCCGGCGTGCTCGCGGCCCTGTTGCTGAACGTGATGGACCGGACTCGAGGGCCGCTTCTCGGGCAGCCGACCCGTAGCGGGCCGGCGTCACCGGTCACGGTGGGGAGAAAGTCCCGACGACGGGAACGGCCGATGAGCAGAGCAGCGGGCCCGACATCGTAGCCTTGTAACAGCCGCAGACGACCGGCGCGCCTCGACCGTTACTGGGCAGGAGAGAAGCATGGACAGCTCCTTCTGGCTCATCGTGGCCGTGGTTCTCGTGCTCGTCGTGGCGGGATTCGCGGCCGTGCTGCTCGTCCGCGTCTTCCAGGCTCGGAGGCTGCTGCTCGACGCCGGTCTCCCGCTGCGGTCCAAGGCCCTGTTCTGGGCGGCGGTGGTCTACATCGTCTCGCCGATCGACCTGATCCCGGACCCGGTCTACCTCGACGACATCGGTGTGCTCCTGGTCGCCTTGCGGGTGTTGCACGCGGTGGCCGCCGGAAGCGAGGCGGACCCCAGAGCGCTCCCCGAGGTTCGAAGGTCTGGAACAGCGGTCCGGCGATGGAGTCGCCGCCTCAAGTGAGGGGGACGGTGGAGGTCCGACCGTTCCGTTTCACCGGCGTAAGGGGCGCGATGCCGGTAGGCACCTCAGAAGAGCATCTCCTCCTTCGCCGGACCACCTTCCTCGCAGGTCGGGAGCGTCACCCACCCAACTCGAACATGTGTTCGGATCTGTGGCACGGGAACGAGATCCAGGCGCGCTCGCTGGGTCGCGGGGGGCTTGGGGCCGGCGATCCGCCGACTGTCCGGGTTCACCGCGACGGGGCGCCTGCAGACGGGGCAAGTCTTGCGCGGCCATGCGGGTATGACGAACGTCCCTTCGCACAAGGCTTGGTGTGGGTGTACGCGTCCCCGGAATCGAGGATTCACCAGAGGCGCGGTAGGACCGACTCCTGCTGATGCCGCATCAGGCAGCGTTCACCCTGCCGGAGGCCCTGCCTGTCGACAGCTTCGGCCGCTGGCGATGATCGGCCGATGAGCGCCATCGAACGCCCTTGCCGCCCCTGAACGCCGACGAGCGCACCACGCTCGAAAGCCGGCTCGACTTTCACCGCGCCACCCTCGCCATGAAGTGCGAGGGCCTGGACGACGGGCAGGCCGCCGTCGCGTCCGTGCCACCGTCCGACTTCACGTTGACCGGCCTCGTCCAGCACATGGCAGAGGTGGAGCGGAACTGGTTCCGCCGGGTGTTCGCCGGAGAACAGGCCTCGCCCGTCCACGACCCGCAGGCCGACCCGTCCGCCCCCGACGGCGGCTTCGAACTGGCCGAGCACGTGCCGTGACGGGCGCCCCGACACGGTCAGGAGTACCAGTCGGCCTCCGCCGGCCGCGCCCGCCGGGGCACCTCCCGGGCAGGCATGGGCCCGCGTTCGCCACCCGCGAGCAGGGTGCTTGCCGGATCACCGCCGAGAGCGCCAGGGAGCGTCACTTCGACCTCGATGCCGCGAGGGGGGTCGGTGGGCAGGATCGTGGTCATCACCGTCGTCTGCGCATGGTGGCCATGGGCGCGGGCGGCGGCGACCTGCTTCCCGTCCACGAGGAGCTCCAGTTCCCGCGTTCGCCCCATCCGCAGGTCCACGGTGACCGAGCAGCCGGCGTGCTCGCAATGAAAGTGATACTCCCGGCTCATGATCGCCTCCCTGAAGCACCTGGCAACCCCTCCTCTCCATCGTGGCACCAGGTGAGGGCCGCGTCAGCCCCGGCTCTCGATCCCGCGGTCGTCACCGTGTCCCCCACCCGCTACGCCACCGCTCCCGACTGACCGCACCACCCTCGCCGAGCACGGGAGGGCGCGGGCGGTGGGCGCAGCCGAGGTGGTCGGTCTGCTAGACGACCGACGCGATGGCACTGCAGCACTACGAAGTGGAGTCCACAGAGCGACCGGGCGAGCGGGAGGAGCGGTACCGGAGCCCGGGAGCACGCCGATCTTCGACTCAGACGGACGGGTCGTGCTCCTGGCGACGTGGTGCCGCTTCTCCACGGACTGCTCGACGAGGCGGTTGGCCCACCCCGGACGCCGTCCGGGAGCTTGGCGCAGCCGGAAAGGAAGTACGGCCAGAACGAGATGCCGGCGTGCCGGAAATCGTAAAGCCGCTTGGCCGGCCCGGGGATGTGCCTCTGCGTGTGGGGCGGATCGGCGTGCACCGAGAGGAGGCCTGATCGGCGACCTGATCTCAGGTCGTGAGACATGCCGAGCAACGCACCGAAGGTGCGGGACCGTTCACCACCCGGGTCACCTGGCGTCTGCCCGGTGGTGGGGAGGCGGTCGGGGAGTCGCGACTCGCTCGGCGCCGCGGAGTTCTCACCGTCCGGGCGCCGGGCTCGGAGGCCGGCCACCATGCTCGTGCCGACGAGGTGGCGGTCCGCCGCCTGCGCAGGCTCAACGCCGTAGCCGCGACGGCCTTCGTCATCGGCGGGGCCCTCTTCGCGGCCGGTGCCGGCGTAGCCTCGGTTCGGCTCCGGCGACGCCACCGAGATCGCCTCGATCTACTTCGCCGGCGTCCTGTTCTTCAACACCGGCGGCTATGCCTCGCTACTGCAGGTGATCAACGCGCCCCGCCACGCGGTGAACCAGCTCGGGTCCGTCCTGTTCACGGTCTCGGCTCTCGCCGCGTATACCCGGCCGGTCACCGGCAGCCCGGTCAGCATCGACATCGCCAACTGGAGCACCCTCACCGGCGCCCTGTGCTTCTCCATCGGGAGGCGTCCTCCAATTCTTCGAACGCCCGTAGAGCTCCGCCGGCCTCAACGCCCACGCGGCCTCCGAAGTCGAGCCGTACCTGGGCAAGCCCTTCCGCGACCGACGGCAGCGGTCGGCATCGACGAAGCGGTCGGTATCCGGGGGTGGAGTGTGCCCGAAGCACCAAGCACCGGATACAAAAGCCCAGCGGCATCGCACGGCCATGGAGATGTACGGGAGAACGGACCGACCACAGTCGGACCTCCCGGCGAAAGACAATCGGCCGCAGTCCTCGTCCGACACAAGTGGCATCGAAACGGCGCGCAGCGACCGTTCCGGACGCTGCCGCCGACTTTGCTGCCGAAGCCGTCTCCGCTTGGCCGTCCCCGCTCGGCGACGGCCGGTCACTCATTGGCCTGATGGCCTCCGCGCCCCAGTCCCACCAGCCTCCGTGTTCGGTGCGGTCGAGTACGACGACGGCGTACCGGCGGCCGGGGCGAGTACTTCGTGGAGACGCGAGCCGGACGGGGCTGATGGAGAGTCGGGAGAGCGCGACCCTCGCGAATCCGGCGACGGGCACACTGCCCGAGCTTGTACGGAACCGGGCCCGCGACTGCAGCGACGACGTGCGCGGTGCCGGGTGTGCACCTCGGGTCAGCGGACACGCTGACCCGAGGTGCGCCCAGGTGCCGGGCGGGCGGGTGTCAGCCCTGGCAGACGCCGCGCGTGTAGTCGTACGTCGCCGTCGCCTGCGAGTACTTCCACTGCGGCGCGAGCAGCCCGTCGGCCAGCTGGCGTGCGGCGGCGGGGCTTTCGATCACGTAGCCGAAGTCCTGGAGCCAGGAGGGGTACAGGTTCTTCGAGCCGATGTAGAAGGCCGAGTCGTCCACCGAGACCAGCTTGTGGTGCTGGGCGTACGGCTTGCCGTCCGCCCACGTCGGCTTGTCCGAGGCGCGGAAGGTCGCGAGCTGCAGGTTCCGGCACATCGCGGCCCGCGCCTTCGGCTCGTCGCCGGTCAAGACCTTGAGGCGGCCGCGCAGCACGTCGCTCACCTCGGACAGCGACTTGATCTGCGAGTAGCCGCCGCTGCCGATGGCGCCGCGGTTGGCCGGGTCGCTGACGACGATGCGCACCTTCACGCCGGCGGCGAGTTTCGCGGCGAGGGTGTCGTAGAGCCGGATGTCGTAGCGGGGCAGCGGCGGGCAGGTCGCGTTCAGGTCCTGCTGCGAGATCTCGACGTGCTCGGTCGCGCTGGCGACCAGGGCGCGCAGCGCGCTCTCCTCCGGGTTGGCCGTGTCGTAGTCGCGGTCGGCGTTGGTGTAGTCGTGCACCCCGAAGCCGCAGGTGGTGTCCGAGGCCGTCGGCAGGACGGGCCGGAACGACGAGGACGGGTCGCTCTGCCGGATCCCGACGCCGAGGCCGCCCACCGCGAGGGCGGGAATGTCACCGTCGGCGGGCGGGGCGGCAGGCCGGGGCAGCGTGGGCAGGCAGCCCGCGCCGTTGGAGGAGGCGAACCAGACGCTGGTCCAGCTGCTCTTGTTGTGGCAGGTCCAGTCCCACAGCGTGTCGAGGTAGCGTCCGGCGGAGCCCGCCGCCGGGCCGGACAGCGCGAGGTCGACGTCGTTCACCGGGTGGGTGGTGTCGAGGTAGTCGTCCTTCCAGCTGTTGATGCCGCCGGTGATCACCGAGTTCCCGTCCACCACCACCAGCTTGGAGTGGTTCCAGGAGAAACCGGTCTTCGACGTCGTCATCGAGGCCACGTCGAGAGTGACGCTCGCGGCCGCCGGACCGAGCTTGTCCACCAGCTCGTCGCGGTAGGCGGACGGAATCACGTTGGCGTGGTAGACGGGTGCGGCGCCGACCAGGATGCGGACCTGAAGCCGGTTGCCCTTCTGCGCGGCCTCCTTCAGGCCGGCCACGATCGCGTCCTGGAAGGCTCCGTTGGGGAACGGGGCCAGAGTGGATATGTCCACGCTGTAACGGGCGTTCGCGATGTCCTCGCGCACCTTCTCCAGCAGGCGCCGGGAGCCCGAGCGGTCGGCGCAGGTGGGATCGCCCCAGCAGCCGGGGGTCTGGAGCAGCCAGTCGGAGGCGCCGGGGGCGGAGGCGCCCAGCCTGTTCCCCGCCGTGCGCTCCCAGACGGAGCCCTCCAGGCCCGGAGAGACCTGACGCAGGGACTGCTCCACCGCGTCCAGGTGCGGAGTGGGCGCGTCGGCGAACGCCGGGACGGCGGACAGCAGGAGGGTGGAGAGGGCGAGTGGAAGGGCTGTCGTGCGGATGGTGCGGGCCAATGCGGTTCCTTGCTTGGGGGTGGCTCGGGCTGAAGGCTCCGCGGAGGGGGCCTCGACCTTGATCAACTCACGTAAGTTACCAGCGCGTATCTCCTGGTTCACCCCAGCCCGCGCTGCTTTCAGCCGTAATCGCGCCCTGCACCGTCGTCGAAACTTCCCAGCCGTAGCCCGACCGGGACCTGGCTGGTCACGGAGGCCGTGACGGTTCGGCGGCCGTCGGGGGTGGCCGCGGCGAACTGGGTATGACCGGGCGTGTTGCCGGTGTGGCCGAAAACGACGCCGCACCGGGTGGTGCAGCGGAACAGGGCGAGCCCGGCCACGTTCGCGCAGGGACCGGACGGTTCGGAAGCACGGCCCGGCAGGAAGTCCCGCTTGGGCATGGCGGGTGGCCGGCTAGAGGCCCGGCGCGTTGAAGGTGTTGAGGTACCAGAAGGCCGCCGAGTACCAGAGCAGTGCGATCGTCAGGACCAGGGCGCCGCCGGTCACGGGCAGGACCCAGCCCGGCAGCCGACGGTGCCGGACGACGATCACCTTGGCGACGAAGGCTCCGTAGAGGAAGCAGCCGCTCAGCGAGTGCAGGGCGGTGCGGGCATCGGTCAGCTCCACCCCGTAGGCGACCAGGCAGTGCCGGGCGATCGGCAGGGAGAGCAGGAAGGCCGCGAGGCCGACGAGTCGGTGGATCCGTCCGACCGGTCGTGGCGCCGTCCCCAGGCCGGGCAGCCGGCCGTACAGCCAGAGCGCGAGCAGCAGCTGGATCAGCGCGAGGCCGAGGAGGGCGGTACCGAGCTCGGCCTTCAGCTGCTGGACGTCGCCGAAGCGGGTGCCGAAGAGGCTGGTGGCGTAGGCCGGAGTGTGCGCGCGTCCGAACCAGTACACGCCGACCACCGTCGCGACCGGCAGAAGCGCCCAGAGCACGACCCGTACCGCCTGCCCGCGCCGCGTCCCTCCTCGCATCGGGCGTTCGTCGCCGGCCATGCGGATCAGTCGCCCTCGACCTTGTCACCGGCCGGGTCGACCACGTACCACTTGGCGCCGAAGGCGCTGGATTCCTCGCCGTTGGTGTCCCCCTTGGCCTTGTCGCCCTCGAAGTAGTACAGCGGGTGTCCGTTGTAGACGATCTGGGTCTTGCCGTCGGTGCGTGTGGTGGTGGACAGCTTGGCCTGGTCGGCGCCGTTGACGGCGGTGGGTGCGCCCGTGGTGAGGGCGGGTGGCCAGGCCGTGGCGCAGGCGTCGTAGCAAGTGGAGGTGGTCGAGGTGTCCTTCTCGAAGAGGTAGAGGGTCTTGCCCTGGGAGTCGACCAGGATGTCGCCGAACTTGCCGACGGATGCCACCGCGACGCTCGTCCCTCCGCCCGCCGTGGTGGAGGCGCTGGGCGACGAGCTCGCGGACTGCGTGGTCGCGGGGGACGAGCTGGCCTGACCGGTGGTCTTCGTGCTGCTGGAGCAGCCGCCGCACACCGCGGTGCACAGGGTGACGGCGGCGAGCGAGACGGCTGCGAGGCCGCGCTGATGCATGGTGTTCTCCGACGGATCGGGGACTTCCTGTCCCCCTCACTAGGACCGGTGCCGCCCGGCGCTGACCCTGCGGCGCGCCGCAGGGTCAGCGTGACGGGGGACGCGGATGAGGCCGCCTGGGCGATGGCGTGTGCCGGATGGACGAGCACGGCTGTCGGGCTCCCGGCGGACGCGGGCCCCGCGGCGTCGACGCAGTCAACGCCGCGGAGCGCGGGTGACGATCAGCAACACCACGGCGAGCACCTGGACGGAGACGACCACGGTGATCAGCAGGGGAACCGAGTAGCCGTACAAGCCGCCGATCAGTGCGCCGCCGACCAGGCTCGCAGCGCCGACCACACCGGCGAACAGGCCGTACGCGGTCGCCCGCCGGCCGCTGGGCACCAGGTCCGCGACCGTGGCGCGCAGGGTGGACTCCTGGATGCCCATGGCCGCACCCCACGCCAGCGATCCGGCGACCGCGATCCCCAGCGTGTCGGTGAACGCCAGCATCCCCACACCCGCCGTGAGCACCGGCAGGGCGATCAGAACGCGGGGGCCGCGGCGGTCGTACAGCCATCCGGTGGCCAGCGCCGCCAGGGCGTCCACGGCCATCGCCGCCGCGTACAGCACCGGCACCCACGCGGCGGACAGCAGGTGCCGTTGAACCAGGTGGAAGGAGAGGACGCCGAAGGTGGCGAGCCCGGTCGTGGTGGTGGCCGTGAACGCGGCGTACGTCCAGAACTCCCTCGGCAGACGTCGGTCCCCCGCCTGATGATCCGACGCCGGTACGGCCGTGGCGGCCGCCTCGCGCTCGTAGGCTTCCGGCTCCGGCACCCGGGCCCGCAGCCGATACAGGAGTCCCAGCACCGCGAGGCCGGGCAGGGCGAGCACGCCGAGCGCCGGACCGTAATCGCCGCCGGTCAGCGCCAGCACTCCGGCCACGAGCAGGGGACCGATCAGGGCGCCGACCTGGTCCATCGCCTCGTGCACGGCGAAGCCTCGCCCCCGTCCCGTCGCCGCCGCGGCGTGGGACAAGAGGGTGTCCTTCGCCGGGGAGCGGACGGCCTTGCCGACCCTCTCGGCGATCACGAGGGCACACGCCACCCACAGCACCCCGGCCGCACCCAGCAGCGGCACGGAGGCGACGGTCAGGGCGTATCCGGCGATGGTCAGGCCCCAGAAGCGGCGGGTGCGGTCCGCCAGCGGGCCCGACACCAGCCGCAGCCCGAGCGCCGCCGCCTCACCGGCGCCCGTGACCACGCCGACGACCAGCGCCGAGGCCCCCAGCGACGCCAGCAGCGGCCCGGTGACCGAGCGGGCCCCCTCGTACACGACGTCGGCGAGCAGGCTGACCGTGCCGAACCACAGCACGAACCGCCACGGCCCCATCCTCACCGGCCCCGTCTCCACGGGCCGCGTCCCCGCCGAGCGTCTCCCTTTCATGGTCCCCTCCCTCGGCGAAGCAGCAGGAGTGTCGGACAGGGTACGGAGCTCGGCCTGCCGCGCCGACGGCGGAAGGGTTCCATGCCGATGGTACGGCGAGGCCACCGACCGACTACGGCTCTGTCGAACGACGGCCGATCCGGGAGCGGGTCACTCCCGTGCGCCGGCGGCGGACCCGCTCGCGGAGTCCGCCGCCGTTCGACATCCGAGGCGGGAGATCGCGTCAGGCGGTGTCCGGCCTCTCGGGGTGGGCCAGGAGGAGAGGCGAGCTCAGGCGTGCGTCGGGGTGCATCCGGAGCAGGTGGTGCACCACCCCGGACAGCCCGGGGAGCAGACCCGGTGCGAACGCCTCCTTGGCGAGGCCACCGACCGGACCGCGCTGCTCGATGCCGGTGATCAACTCTGCGTCGGCCTGTGCGGCGGACGGTCCCTCGTACCCCTTCAGGCCGCGCAGGTGGTGCAGGAGCTCCCAGAGTCCGAGGTCGCCGTGACAGAGGGTGTGGCTCCAGCCGAACCCCTCGCGCAGTCCGGCCGGCCCCGAGCGGAGCGCGGTGTCCAGGTGGCGGGGATCGCCCGTGCGCCGGTAGAGGTCGAGGGCGGCCAGGCCGATGCCCGTGCTGCCGTGGCACCATGCGGTGGGATGGTCGACGTCACCTCCGATCCGCGCATCGACCCAGGCGCCTGCCTCCGGCGTGTACAGCGACTCCTCGAAGTCGTGCGCCAGAGTGCCGAGTTCGTACCACCGGCGTCGGTCGGCCGGGCTCCCGGCGGACGAGAGGGCGAGCCTGGTGAGCGCCCACCCGGCGCCGGTGGCGCCATGGGCGAATCCGCCGATGCCCTCGGGGAACATCACCGTGGACCACCGTGCTCCGCGGTCGTCGACGACCGCGGTCCGCTCCAGATGCCGACCGGCCTCCGCGGCAGCTTCCGACCACCGCTCCTCGCCGGTGAGTTCGGCGAGGTCGAGCAGTGGGACGACCGCGCCGGCCACGCCGCTGAGCACGTCAAGGGCACGGTCCTCGGCGATGGCCTCCGGGGTCAGCAGCGCGGCCCTGGCGCGAGCGCGGTCGAGCAGCCCGGGCGTACCGAGGAGGCGGTGCAGCGCGGCCCAGGTCCACACCTGCGAGGCGATGCCGGTGAACCCGCCGAGCTGACGGGTCGGCGTGGTGTCCTCGGTGGCGGACAGCACCTCCAGGGTGCCGGCCAGCACGGACTCGACACCGGCCACCGGATCGGCTCGACCGGCCCGCTGCTCCCGCTGGTACTCCGCGAGGGCGAGGGCGACGCCGCCCTGCCCGGTGTAAAGGTCCGCGCCCAGCGGGCGGACGGCCCAGCCGTAGTCCGTGAGCACGGGACTGATCCAGGTCGCGGTGGCGTCGGCGCCGCGCACGGCCGCCTCGCAGACCGTCCGCACGGCCTCGGCCGCCAGCGTGCGGCGCCGCCGGTCCAGGTCCTCGGCGTGCGGTGCTCGGGCGGGCGTCCGTACCCGGTCGGGAAGCCTGCGCTCGTTCAGGTAGGCGCCGACCAGGGCGCTGCGGATGGTGTCGCGCTCACGGGTGAGGTCCGCCCGCCGCCACCCGGCGAGGAAGGCGTCCAGCCGCTGTCCGTCCACCCGTTCGCCGAACGCGGGGATGTCTCCGACCAGGAGGTCCGCTATCTCCTGGTCGATCACGGCCGGTTCGCGGGGCGCGCCCGGGGCGGCGAGGGCGTTGCGGTGGAGGATGTCCCGGGCCCGGGCCAGGGCGGCGTCGGGGTCGTGCAGCGAAGCCGGGTGCCAGAGCATCCGGCCGATGTCCGTGTACGTCTGCGTGGGCCGCCGGATCCTGCGGACCCGGCAGCCTTCGAACACCCGCAACAGTGCGTCGAGTCCACCGCCCGCGTCGAGCTCCGCCAGGGCCGCGGTGAGCCCGTCGAAGCCGGTCAGCACCTGGTTCCAGTGGCGGATCAGCACCGGCTCGGGGCTGGGGTGGTTGCGGGCCGGCGGCAGGTCCACCGCGGCGATCTCCATTCGGGCGGTGTCCCGTCCTCCGTCCGTGATGACCGGGACGCGGATCTGCGGCTGCTGACCGGGCAGACCACCGGCGGCCGAGAGGTCCACGCCGGCGAGGGCGTAGCCGTCGGTGCGCAGCGGGAGGATGCCGGTGCGCAGCACGGTGTTGCGGATCGTCCGGGCCGCCCGGTCCACGGCGTCGCCGCGTCCGCTCGGCGGAACCTCGACATCGGGGGTGAACAGGGCCTCGGCGTCGACGACGGCGGGTACCGGGCCGTGGGCCACCAGGTTCTCGGCGTGCAGGTCGGTCCCGCCGAGGAGCCGCATCACCGCCAGCCAGCCGCCCAGGGCACGGTAGAAGCGGGCGAGTTCCGCCTCGCCTTGGCAGTGGCGGTGACCGAGGTGCTCGGCCCAGCCGTAGCCGTCCCGTACCACCACCCTCGGCACGCCCAGGTCCTCGGCGCCGGGGACGGCGGCGACGAAGGAGCGCAGCGCGGCGTCCACCTCCACCGGTCGCGGCTTGTACATGACGCAGGCGGTCTCGAAGACCAGCAGCGCCACCGCCCGGCCACCGTGGTGGGTGTCCCCTCGGGCGAGCTCCAGGGCGCGCAGCGGTCCGGGATCGCCCCCGAGCAGGCCGGCGACGGCCCGCCGGTCCTCGGCGAGCCGCGCGCCCAGCTCCAGGGCGCCTTCGGTCAGCAGGCGTCCGGAGGCGAAGGCCCGTCGGCGCAGCGCCGGGTAGCGCCGGTGCAGGGTCTCGGAGAAGCCGGGCGCGGAGGCCTGCCGGAGGAAGGCGTCCCATCGCGCGGAAGGGTCCGTGCCGGGCAGGTCGCCGGTGAGGGCGGCAGCCCGCAGCTCCAGCAGGAGCACCCGGTTGAGCCGGAGCTGGAGGGTACGGCGGAGAGCCTCGCGCGTCGCCTCGCGCAGGACTTCCCGCTCGTCGGAGGCCAGCCCGGTCATCCCTGGGATCCGGTCGTCCAGATCCGCGAACAGCGGGGCCGCGAAGGCGTCCACGGGGCCCGCGAACCATCCCTCGGGCGGCGGTCCGTCGGCCGCGCGGGCCGCTGCCACCGGTTCCACCATGCTGAGTCCTCTCCTGACGCCTGGGTCGGGTTTCCGCACACGGGGGCCGGCCTGCGCGTGGCCGGGCCTGGTCGGGCCTCGTCGGGCCGGGGAGCCCCTGAGGGCTCCCCGGGTGGTGCGTCCGGTGCCGTACGGCGGTTCGTCAGCAGCAGTAGCTGTGCAGCGAGCCCGTACAGCTGCTGCATCCGGTGAGCAGCGCCTCGGTGCCGTCGGTCAGCGCGGCCTCTCCGGCCGCACCGCCCACGTAGAGCGGGCCGGCCGGGTTGTCGGCGCCGAAGGCCGTCTCGGCGCCCTGGAGCCAGGCGGTGACGATCTCATCCGCGCGGGTGGTGGACATGATGGACATGCGGTACCTCCTACGATTCGTCGGAAGTGCACGGGGCTACAGAATCCACCGGAGGCGGTCCGTCCGGGATCTACCGGAACCGGCCAATCGTCGAGCGGGATTCCGGGGGTGCCCGGCCCGGTCCGGAGGCCGCCGCCGCGCGGCCGGAACGATGGCCGCCGGTCGGTGCGCCGCGGGTGCAGGCCATGGTGGCGGGCGGTGTCGGCCCCCTGCGCGTCCGGGTCCGGAGCGGCACCGTCGCGAGGCGCGAGGGGGACTGCGACGGCGTCCGTCAAGGGGCGCGGTCCCAGCGCATTTGGCCAATCACGCCCCCGTGGTGGCGGCGCGTACGGGGCGGTCCGGCGCGCGATCGCCCGGTCGAGCGAGCAGTCGAGAAGACCCGCCGCGGCCTCACAGGGGCCGGCCTCCCGCCTCGAAGGGCATATGCGCCAGTCGAATCGGCGGCCCAGGTTCGCACATGCCGACACCCCTGCGTGACGCCGCAGTGCGGCCGCGGCCTGGAGGGAGCCTGCGCCCTCGTTCCGGGTGCTGGGGCTGTCTCTGCTGCTCGGTGTCCCGCTGGCCCGGCTGCTCGCCCGGGTTGCCCTTCCCCGGCAAGGCGTTCGTCCGTTCACTCGTCCTGCCGCCGACGGCCGGTGGTGTCGCGCTGCTCCTCGCCTTCGGGCATCGCGGACTCCTCGGGCCGTGGCTGGAGCACACCTTCGGCATCACTCTGCCGTTCCACATCTTCGGAGCCGTGCCGATGGCGGCACCCGGCGAACGCTGGGCCCTGCACGCCGAGGTCACCGGCTCCACCCGGCTCACTCGTGAGGCCGAGCCCGACACCACCATCGCCGTCGGCGGCCCCGACAAGGCCGGGAAGACCACTCTTCTGCGGGCGCTCCTGGGGCCCACGCGGATCCCTCTCGGCGGCACCGATGTCACCGCCCTGACTCCGCAGCGGCGACGGGTGGTCGCATGGGTGTCGCGGGCCGGAGCAGTTGTCCGGCGGGCAGGCCCAGCGGGTCGCCCTGAGTCGAGCTCGGCGTCCCGCCCCTGCTCGTCCCGGGCCTGCTTCACGACAGCAGCCGTTCGAAGCACATCCCGTCATGAACCCCCGCCATCAGTAAGGGAGTTCACCGACGACTTCTCGCTACCTGCCGGGCAGGACTTCGTCTCACCCGCGCACCGGCGACACGGAAGAGTCACAGACCCTCGAAGCACGCCCGAGTGATGTACGCCATGGGCGGCGGCTGTTGAGGGAATCCGTCCCACACCTTCCCGTCCCATGCGCACCGCGCGTCCCGCGCGTCCCGTCCCGTCCCGCATCGCTCCCAAGGGGCTCCCGTACCGCGGACCCCGACGGCACCATGGCTTCAGTCACCAAGTCGCTTGTACACATGCGACTTGGCCCTCTCGGCGTGCATCCGTCGAGACATCGGCATCGACCCGCGAAGACAAGGACTCGGAGTGATACCCATCGGTACGGCCCTTCCGGCCTCCCGGGTGCCGGCCCCCCGGCTGCCCGTCGCCCGCGCGGCACTCGTGCTGTTCGCCACCCTGCTCGCCATGCTGGCGCTCTCTGCCCCCGCACACGCCCTGGACTCCACCACCTGGCTCCAGCGCAATCTCGCGGGAATCGGTTACCTGCCGTACAGCGGCATCGACGGCGTCTACGGCTCCCAGACCAGCACCGCGGTCCGTTCCTTCCAGCACGACAACGGGCTGGCCGAGGACGGCGACTACGGCAGTCGCACCGAACTCGCGCTGCACAACAAGGTGATGGAGGTGCAGCGCAAGGTCGGCACCACCGCCGACGGCGCCTACGGCGACGGCACCAAGTCCAAGGTGACGGCCTGGCAGCAGGCGAACGGCCTGTCCGCCGACGGCGTCACGGGCCCCGCGACCATGAACGCGATGCGCATCGCCCGCACCGTGAAGATCACCGGTCAGTGGAAGATCACTGAGCACGGCTGGTCCGTGAGCAGCCAGTTCGACTGCCTGGACAACCTCTGGATCCGCGAGAGCAGCTGGAAGGTGTACGCGACCAATCCCTCGTCCGGTGCCTACGGCATCCCGCAGGCCCTGCCCGGCGACAAGATGTCCGTAGCGGGAGCGGACTGGCAGACCAACCCGGCCACCCAGATCGAGTGGGGCCTCGACTACATCAAGTCGCGGTACGGCACCCCGTGCGCCGCGTGGTCCTTCTGGCAGTCCCACAACTGGTACTAGAGAACGAGGACTTGACCATGACATCCGACCTCTCCCGACGCTCGCTGCTGCGCTACGGTGCCGGCGCGGTGGCCGCCACCGGTCTGGCCGTCGGCACCGGTCTGACCCTCGCCGGCCCGGCCGCCGCCTACAGCTGGCCCTCACAGCTCTCCCAGGGCTCCAGCGGTGCGGCCGTCAAGGAGCTCCAGATACGGATCGCCGGCTGGGCCGCCGGCTCGGCCCAGCAGACCTTCGTCTCCCTGGACGGCGACTTCGGTCCCGGCACCGAGGCGGCGCTCCGCCGGTTCCAGGCCGCGTACGGACTCACCGTGGACGGTGTGGCCGGGGCGCAGACGTTCAGCCGGCTGGACGCCCTGGAGAGCTCCGACGGATCGACCGCGCACTTCGACTTCTCCGAGTTCGAGAGCAAGGACGGCTCCGGCTTCTCGGGCGGCAAGGTGGGCGCCACGACCGTCAAGGAGAACGTGCGCCGCAACATGTACAAGCTGGAGGCGCTTCGCAAGAAGTGCGGCGACCTGGCCGTCACGGTCAACTCCGGCTTCCGCAGCATCTCCCACAACGCGTCGGTGGGTGGTGCCGCCAACTCCATGCACCTGTACGGAATCGCCGCGGATGTCGCCGTCTCCGGCCTGTCCACGAAGACCGTTTACCAGAAGGCCGAGACCTGCGGCTACTCGGGCCTGGAGACCTACACGGTCTCGTGGCAGCACGTCGACTCCCGAGTCGAGTACCCCTACGGGTCGCAGTCCTGGTGGTGGCAGGACGGCGTGGCCTGACCCTCCCGCTCCGTACCTGACCTCTGCACAGCATCGCGGAACTCGGCCAGGGCCCACGCGGGGCCGACCGGGTCGTCCCGCCGCCACCGGTCACGCGCGTTCTCGCCGAGAGCTCGGCACAGGCCGAAGGGCGGCTTCAGACAGCAGGGGCGATCCGGTCGTGCCAGGGACTCCACGGCAGGAGCGAACGTCTCCGGCGGGAGGGGGAAGTCCCCTTCCTGGTCCAGGACGACAGTCGAGGCGAGGCGTCCGACTGCGCCGGTGTGACCCTCTGCCGTGCGCACCGGTCGAGTGTCTCCCGTGCCGTCGGCAGTTCCTTCACGAAGGGCTGCATCGCCGGCCCCATCCTCACGTACCACCTGCAGTCGGGGTATCGGACCGGGGGCAGCAGGCAGGTCGATGTGGACCATGTGTCCCGGACGGCGAGCGGTGATCTTCCGCGGTTCCCGGTTCGTGTCGCCGCTGGGACCGATGAACCGGCGCCGGTTCAGGCCGAGGGCGAGCAGATGCCGCGACACGGTGCGGCGACTGAGCGAGATCCCTTCGGCCTGGAGCTCGCATGCGATCCGGGTTGCCGATCATTTCTCGGCACGGCGGAGTGCCTCGATCCAGGCCACCACGTCAGAGCCCGTCGCCGTCGGCTGGCATCGGGGTGTTGACGAACGGTCCAGGAGGCCGAGTTCACCGTGCCGACGGCAGCGGTTGACCCATTTCGACGCGCAGGCGCGGGAGACGCCCGTCTCGGCCGCCACATGGGCGATCGGGCGGTGCTGACAACGCTCACGAGGCGCAGCCGCCCCTCGGGGACAGCGGAGCGTTGCGGTGAAGCACAGGCGGCCCTGGCGCCAGGGATCGAGGGCGAGCTTGCCCGGGGCCTGACCCGCGCCGTTGGTCGTCGGCGGTCACCGCGGCTGCTGTTCCGTAATGACCGCCCAGTCATCCGCCCCGCGACCGTCGGCGATGGCCTCGTCGAAGACGGCACGCAGCAGTTGACCGATCGGGAGAGGAATGCCTTGGTCGGTCGCTGCGTCGAGCGCGAGGTGGAGGTCCTTGCGGCCCAGGACTGTGGTGAATCCGGCCGGCTGGTAGCGCCGTTCAGCAATCATCGACCCGTAGCCGGTGTAGACGGGTCCCGGGAAGAGCGTTGAAGTCAGCAGCTCGACCAACTGCCCGGAGTCGACGCCGGCGCCCTCCGCGAGGCTGACGGCCTCGCCCAGCGACTGGATCGCGCACGCGATCAGGTAGTTCCCGAGGATCTTCACGATGTTGGCCTGCTCCGGACGGTCGCCCAGTCTCCAGGTCCGCGAGCCGATCACGTCGAAGAACGGCTGCACGCGGTCGAGCAGTGCATGCTCACCGGCCGCAAGGACGTCGAGTTCCCCGGCCTCGGCGACCGGAACACGGCCGAAGACCGGTGCCGCGACGTATCCGACACCATGCTCGGCGTGCGCTGCGCCGATCCGGCGAGCCAGACCCGCACTCACCGTGGCGAGGTTGACGTGAACAGTCCCGTCCGGGGTCTGAGCGAGGGCACCGGAGTCGATGAACGTCTCAGCGACGGCCCGGTCGTCGGACAGGACCGAGAAGACCACTGGCGCCTGCATGGCCTCTGCGACCGAGGCGGCACGACGGGCACCCGCTGCGACCAGTTCGACCGCGGGCTCGTCGGAGCGGTTCCACACCACGACGTCGTGGCCGGCCTTCAGGAGGTTGCGTGCCATGGGTTTCCCCATGGCTCCCAGACCGATGACCGCAATGCTGTTCACGCCGAGCACCCCTTTCCTTGAACCGTCTAAGGCGGTTCAAGGATGCCATGGAGTTACGATCACAGCGAACCGTCTGAAGCGGTTCGGTGCGTGTTGCTGCTCCCTGCGGAGGTTGGAATGGCCGAGGACGTACGTCGTGTGTTCCGGATGGACAACGAGGTCCTGGCGTTCCGGTTCACCGCCACCGTCAGCGATCGCGCCAGCCGGACACCGAGGGAGCGGCTGACCGATCCCGCACGACTGAAGATGTGGCTGGGGGCCACGGAGCTCGACGTCACAGATGTGTCGCCGACCGATCTGAAAGACGCCGTCGAACTGCGCGAGGCGATCTACCGAATAGGGTCGGCGATCGCCGCAGGTGAACAGCCGGAATCCAAGGATGTCCGTACCCTCAACACGATCGCTGCCGCTGGGCACGCGAAGGCTGCCCTGGAACACGAACGCGCAGGATGGCACCTGACGGAGACGACCCCCGTCACTGACGCCCTCGGGGTTCTGGCCATGGATGCCATCCGCGTCCTCGGGGGCCCCGACCGCGGACGCGTCAAGAACTGCGAAGGCCCCGGATGCGCGGGGCTTTTTCTCGACACCAGCCGCGGAGCCAACCGCCGCTGGTGCTCCATGAACACCTGCGGCAACAAGGTCAAGAAGTCGCGAAGCGCCGCGAGCTGACCCGGCAGGGCCGCGATCGGGCCGCGATCGTGGTCGTGGCCACGTCGGGCTGCACGTGGCGGCAGTTGCCGTCTGCGTCGTTCGGGCCGTCGGGAGCGACGGCTCACCGGCGTTTCTCGGAGTGCTCGAAGGCCAGGGTGTGGGCCAAGTTCTACCGCCTGGTCCTCGACGGGCTGAAATCCCGCGCCGAGCTGGACTGGTCGCGCTGCGCGATCGACGATACCGCGGGTGAAGGGCATGCCTCCGATCCGGTCCCGCCGCGGGCCCCGGCGGCGCAAGCCGGGAAAGCTTCACGGCGACAAGGGCTACGACCATTCCCACCTGCGGCGATGGTGACGCGAGCGCGGTATCACGCACCGCATCGCCCGCAAGGGCGTCGAGTCCTCGCAGCGGTTGGGCCGTCATCGCCGGACCATCGAACGCACCAGGGCCTGGCTCGCCGGTTGCCGGCGCCTGTGTCGACGCTACGAGCGCAACGCCATCCACTTCCTCGCCTTCACCGGCATCGCCTGCACTCTCATCTGCTACCGCCGACTCGCCTGCTGATGTGGGCACGCAGCAGCTGTACCGCCAGGTCATGGGCGTAGTGAGCGGCCACGCCCAAGGGGGTGCGACCGTCGGGATCTGCGAGTTCAGGATCCGCGCCAAAGGCCAGCAGCACGGCAGTGGTGTGCACAGTCAACGGCCGGCCACTCTGCAGTGTGCTGTCCCCCTCGGTGTCGATCGCGTGCGTCAGCAGCGTCATGTTGCTGAAGACCTCATCGGGATCGGAACCGCTGGCGAGCAAGCGGGCCAGGGCTTCCGCATCCTCGTGCTCGACCGCGTGATGGGCTGGTGTCCAGAAGTCGCTCACCAGGGCATTCAACAACGATCGAGACGTCTCTACCAGCGATAATCCATGCTGCCGGCAGCCGAATGAGATGACCTCCGACAGCGCCCGCGGCGGCCCGGGAACGCCCGTCCGGACCTGCCCAGGGCGGGCGGCGGACCACCGGCGGGTACTGACGGTGCTGAGACGCCCAGAAGGAAAGGGCTGACCCCGGCTGCTCGCCGAAGGCCCGGTCGGCACCGGGGCGGCGAAGAGGCTGGCGTGCGAGGCCGGCGGGACAGGGTAACGTCCTTGTCATGTTCTTCCAGACGCCGATTTACGAGTGAGAGAGTGACGGGCCCCTGCGGACGTCCTTCGACGTCGCCGCCCGTCCCCCACCGATGAATCCGTAGACCACTTCACATCACCACCGGGAGAACCCGTGACCGACAGCAAGAACATCAACAACCCCGTGGGCCAGGGCGGCGGCCAGCGGAAGAGGCTGTCCCGCGCCGAACGGCAGAACAACGGTCCGCACCGCAACCTCGACCGCCAGGGTGCAGCCGACAAGAAGGCGGAGCTGGTGCGCAAGATGCGCGAGAAGACAGGCGTGGCCGAGAGCACCGGGCAGACGGGCGACGACACCGCACAGAGCTGACGCACCGCCGCAGGGCGGCACCGCAAGAGGGGCCCGGACCGCGATGCGCGGTCCGGGCCCCTTTCCGTATCGGGACTCGGCCCGCCGTACTGGGCGCGTTCGGTCCCGCTCGGCTCTCGGCCGACCACCCAGGGCAGCGGCGGATTCAGCAGCCCCGTCACCGCCACCCCGAACTGCACCAGCAGCGCGTTCCCGTACCCGGCCCGGGTACGGCCCGGATCCTGGATCCAGGGAACGATCGAGCTGCGGTCCGCATCCCCGCCGGCTGCGGACCCGTGCCGACTTCCTCCGGGCCCTGACGGGCGCATCCGGCGGAGGCACCGGAAGTCGCAGGCGCTCGAGGAACGGGATGGCGGAATCGGCCGATGGCTCTATCGGCACCGTATCGGCAGCCTGATGAGTGCCCTACCTGCGGAATCGTCGCGAAGGCGCCGACGGCCAGGGCGAGGAGTGCGAGCGCGGATGGTCCGTGCGCTCGGGGTGGCGGGGGCCGCAGGTGAATCCGGTCCGGGCGTGACGCCCGCTGCTCGGTGCTGCTGTGGACGGAGGGGCGTCGTCGACATCGCCGCCATGAGGACTTCAGCACTGGGAGGCCGGCGTGTGCAGATACCCCGGTCGAGGGCCTCGGGGGCGGTCGGTGTGCAGCAGTGCGCGCCGGACGTCCCGTCTTCCACGCTGGGCGCGAGCTCGCCCGGTGCGCCCTCGGCGTCCTCGTTCAGGCCTGCATCGGCAGCGGCGCGAGGGTGGCGGCTGCCTGGTAGGGGTCGGCTGTCCTGTCGTGGCGGGTCGCCATGCCGCGCCACTGTTTCAAGCGGGTGAAGTGCCTGGGCCGCTTGCCGAAGGCCGGCGTGCGGCCTCCGCGGCTGCCGCGCCGGGTCCGGGGTGTCGTCGGTGATCGCCCGGTGCATGGCGCGGTTTCCGTGCGTCGTCGGCGTTTCGTGCGTCCGCCTTCTGGCACTCTGTTCGCGCATGGGGGTATGTCATGTGAAAACAGTCCATAAGGGGTGTGCGTGAACGCGGAGAACCGAAGCCGGACGTCGAGGGCCGCCGCCGGAGCCTCGGCCGTGGTGCTTCTGCTGCTGACGGGGTGCGACGTACCCGGTGTCTACCGGCCGGCCCGCCCCGCCACGGGCGGTCCGTTCACGTTCTACGTGAGCCGCGACGGTGACGACGAGAACGACGGCATGTCGCCGGCGGCGGCGTGGCGGACCCTCGACCACGCGAACACCGTGCGGTTCCAGCCGGGCGACCGTCTCCGGCTCAAGGGCGGCGAGCGGTTCGCCGGCAGCATCACCCTGGACGAGGACGAGGCGGGCAGCGCGACGAAGCCGGTCGTGATCGAGTCGTACGGCTCCGGGCGCGCGACGATCGCCCCACGCGGGACGTCGGGCATCACCGTGCGCGACACCGCCGGCGTGGAGGTGAGGAACATCGCCCTCGTCGGCGACAGGAAGTCACGGCGCGAGGGCGTCGGCATCGCGTTGCGCAACAACCTGCCGGGCACCCGTCGGCTCAGCCACGTCAGGATCACGAACGTGGAGGCCAGTGGATTCCAGAACGGGATCAGCGTCGGCGCCGAGGGCGAGGCGCGCGCCGGCTTCGGCGACGTACGGATCGCCGACGTCTCCGTGCACGACAACCTCGAGACCGGACTCGTCGTCTACGGACCCGCGTTCCAGGCCGCGCGCCCCGCCTACGCGCACTCCGGACTCAGGATCGAAGGCGTCAAAGCGTACGCCAACACCGGCGATCCGGAGAGCGACCAGCGCAACACCGGCAGCGGCATCTCGCTCGGCAGCGTGCTGGACGCGAAGGTGGTGGGCTCGGTGGCCCACGACAACGGCACGAGGTCGGCCACCGACGCCGAGGAGGGCCCCGAGGGCATCTGGGTCTACGACTCCTCCCGCGTCGTCCTGGAGCACAACAGGTCGTACCGCAACCGCACCGGATCACGCGTCGACGGCGGCGGGTTCGGCCTCGACAACAACGTGTCCTCCTCCGTCATGCAGTACAACCTCGCCCATGGCAACGACGGTCCCGGCTTCCTCGTCTACTCGGGTCAGCCGACCGGCGCCCACCACGACAACGTCGTCCGCTTCAACATGAGCTGGGACGACGCCAGGAAGCTGCCCGAGTACGGCGGCATCGTCGCCTACGGCACCCGCATGAAGAACCTGGACATCCACCACAACACGGTCGTGATGCGCACCGAGGGCCTCGCCTCCGCGGCGGCCGCGGGCATCCGCCCCCCTGCCCTGCGGCTGCGCGACGGCATGGTCGGCGTGCGCGTCGCCAACAACGTCTTCGCGACCGACGGCGGCCCCCTGATCGACACCCAGTCGGCGTACGGCCAGAGCACCGTCAGGCTCGCGGGCAACGACTACTACAGCACCGGCGACTGGGCCCTGGAGTGGGGCGTGCACCGCTACACGTCCCTGGACGGCTGGCGTGTCGCGTCCGGCCAGGAGACGCTGGACGGCGGTCCGACCGGTCTCAGCGACGACCCGTGTCTGAGCGGCCTGACCGCGCCGGTCACGGACGGTGCCGCCGGTCCGGAGAACCTGGCGCCCCGCTGCGAGGGCCTGGTGCCCCTCGGCGTGGATCCGCGGGCCCTCGGCATCGACCCGGGTCCCGTCGACTACTTCGGCCACCCGGTTCCGCAGACTCCGGTGGTCGGGGCCGTCCAGCCCGGGGCCACGGACTGAGCCTGCCCCGGTACCGTGCGGCGCGCCGCCCGGCCGGCCGAGACCGGTCCGGGCAGCGCGCCGCTGGTCACCGCCGGCTCGCTACGTCCCACTGACGGGAAGCGCGGGGGACGGCACTCCGGATGCCTGCGAACCGGACGCCGCCGGGGACGCGATGAGGGTGCGCAGGGTCTCCACGGGCCGGTCGCCGGCCTGCCGCGGCTCCTCCGGCGGCGGTGCCGGACGGCCCAGCGCCTTCACGGTCCAGCCTGCGGCGCGCCACGCGTCGTGCGGGAGCGCGTTGCGCCCGTCGATCAGCACCGGGGTACGGACCACGCGGGCCAGCTTGACCGGATCCAGCTCGCGGTACTCGCTCCACTCGGTGAGGTGCAGCACGAGCTCGGCGTCCTGGCACGCCGTCAGCAGGTCAGCTCCGCAGCGCAGTTCCGGCTGAGCGAGCACGGCCTTCGCCGCGCCCTCGGGGTCGTGGACCCGGACCCGCGCGCCCTGCCGGTGCAGCTCCGCCGCGACGGCCAGCGCCGGCGAGTCCCGTACGTCGTCGCTGTTCGGCTTGAACGTGGCGCCCAGCACCGTGACCCGCCGGCCCGTGAGGTCGCCGCCGAGCAGTCGCCGGGCGAGCGCGACGGTCCGGCTCCGCTGCCGCTGGTTGATCTCGTCGACCTGGCCGAGGAACGCCACCGCGGGCCCGACGCCGAGCTCCTGGGCGCGGGCGGTGAACGCCCGGATGTCCTTGGGCAGGCAGCCGCCGCCGAAGCCGACCCCCGCGTTCAGGAACTGCCGCCCGATCCGGGTGTCGTGGCCGATCGCGTCGGCGAGGGTGGCGACGTCCGCGCCGGTGGCGTCGCAGACCTCGGCCATCGCGTTGATGAAGGAGATCTTCGTGGCCAGGAAGGCGTTGGCCGCGGACTTGACCAGCTCCGCCGTGTTCGGGTCGGTGACGAGGTACGGGACGTCCGCCGCCAGCATCGGGGCGTACACGCGGCGCAGCGTCTCGTCCGCCGCCTTGCCGGTCACACCGGCGACGATCCGGTCCGGCCGCAGCGTGTCGTCGACGGCGAAGCCCTCGCGCAGGAACTCGGGGTTCCAGGCGAGTTCCACGCGCGCGCCCGGAGGCGCGAGCCGTGCGACGCGGGCGGCCAGCCGGGTGGTCGTGCCCACGGGGACCGTGGACTTGCCGACGAGCAGACAGGGCGCGGACAGGTTCGGGACCAGTCCGTCGACGACGGCGTCCACGTACCGCAGGTCGGCGGCCCGGGAGCCGGCCTGCTGCGGGGTGCCGACGCAGATGAAGTGGACCTCGCCGTGCGCCGCCGCCTCCCGCAGATCGGTGGTGAAGCGCAGTCGGCCGGAGTCGAGTGCCCGGGTCAGGACCTCCTCGAATCCCGGCTCGTAGAAGGGGGGCCGGCCTTCGGCGAGGTCGGCCACCTTCTCGGGGTCGACGTCCACACCGAGGACGTCGTGTCCGATCTCGGCCATGCAAGCGGCGTGCACGGCTCCCAGATATCCCGTACCGATGACGGTCAACCGCATGCGTTGTGCTCCTGTCTGCGCGGGGGAGGTGAGGGAGAGCTGAGGATGGGGGGAGGCTCAGGGGGCATAGCCGTACGGGTTCTGCTGCTGGAAGTTCCAGGCGTCGCGGCACATCGCGGTCAGGTCGTGGCGGGCGGTCCAGCCCCAGGCCGCGGCGACCTTCGAGGGATCGGCGACGAGCTCCGCGACGTCGCCGGGGCGGCGCCCGGTGACGCGGTACGGGATCGGCCGGCCGGACACCTCCTGGAAAGCGCGCACGAGTTCCAGGACCGACGCGCCGCGCCCGGTACCGAGGTTGAGGATCCGCATGCCGGGTTCGTCGTCGATGTGGTCGAGGGCCACGCGGTGCCCCTCGGCGACGTCGACGACGTGGATGTAGTCGCGGATCCCGGTGCCGTCGGGCGTCGGGTAGTCGTCGCCGAAGACGCTCAGCTCCTCCCGGCGGCCCACGGCGATCTGGGCGAGGTACGGCATGATGTTGCCGGGCACGCCGTGCGGGTCCTCGCCGAGCAGCCCGGTGGGGTGGGCCCCGGCCGGGTTGAAGTACCGCAGTGCCAGGACCCGCAGTTCGGGCACGTGCCGGCAGACGTCCGCCAGGATCCGCTCGCAGGTCCATTTGCCGGCGGCGTACGGGTTCGTCGGCGCGGCCGGGGACGCCTCGGTCAGCGGGACGGTCGTCGTGTCGCCGTAGACCGAGCAGGACGACGAGAACACCAGCCGGTGCACCCCGTGGTCGTGCATGGCCGCGACCAGGGCCGTGGTGCCGCCGACGTTGATGTCGTAGTACGTGAGCGGGATCTGCACCGACTCGCCGACGGCCTTCTTCGCGGCGAAGTGGATCACCGCGTCGATCGGGTGGGCGGTGAAGACGGCGTCCAGGGCCCGGCGGTCGCGTACGTCCCCGACATGGGCCGCCGCGATCGGACGGCCCGCGATCTTGGCGACGCGTTCGAGGGCCTCGGGGGAGCTGTTGGAGTGGTCGTCGAGGACGACGACCTCGTGGCCGGACGCGAGCAGTTCGACGCAGGTGTGGCTGCCGATGAAACCGGCGCCGCCGGTGACAAGGACCGTACGGGGCACGGGGAACCTCATTTCTCGGCCGGCCGTGCGGGCCGGCCGGGTCGTCACCAGGCGTAGTAGCCGGTGAGATAGGTGGGGAAGACGGAGACCGCGAGCGCCAGGGGAACCGCGCACAGCAGGCCGCAGGAGAGCGGCAGCGCGGCCGTGCGCAGTGCCCGGAACACGGAGACGCCGGTGGCGCGGGCGGTCTCCTTGACGTGCAGCACGCCGATCGCGAAGGTCACGGCGGCGTACGAGGCGGCGCCGAGCAGGCAGAGGAAGACGTAGCCCACGGCGGGGCCGGTGAACTGGCCGACGAGCGCCGAGCCCGACAGGACCGTGGTGATCAGCAGGTACGGGGCGACGGTGCGCAGCGGGAGCGGCTCCAGGCCGTCGCGCTTCTTCGGCGTGACCTTGAAGGTGACCTGACGGGGCCGCAGCTTCTGCAGCACCGCGGCGAGCACGCCCCAGGCCACATAGGGCCAACGGGACAGGCCGAACAGCCAGATCTCCCAGCTGAGGACGGCGGAGTCCCGGGGGCGCAGCAGCCCGCGGCGGCGGCAGAGCAGTGTCAGCAGGATCAGCCAGACGGACATGCTCCAGAAGTGCGCCAGGAACTCCCCGTAGTCGACGTTGATCCAGGGCACGCCGGTGATCGCGGCGATCGGCGGCAGGGCGATGCCCATGACGGTGGCCGCGGCGAGCAGCGGGTAGAACATCAGCGCCGTGGCGAAGCGCACGCGCAGCTTGAGCGGCATCCGGCCGAGGTGGCGGGGCAGTATCCCCAGGAGCATCACCGCGAGGCTGCGGGACCACTGGAACTCCTGCGTGATCATCGCGCCGAAGGTGAGCGGTCCTTCGCCGTGCGCCTCCGCGTCGATCGCGAACGCGCCGTGCCAGCCGGCCGAGTTGAGCAGGAACGTGGTCGAGAAGTCCTCGGCGAGCTCGGGTCCGAGGCCGCCGATGTCCCGCAGGGCCTGGGTGCGGACGGCGTAGTGGGAGCCGATGCACACGGGCGCCAGGCCGGCCGAGTGGCCCAGCTGCACGGGCCCGTGGAACATGGCCTCGCGCTGCAGCCGGCCGCGGGCCGCCCAGGACTCGGCGGCGTTGGAGTCGCACACGCTGGGAGCAGCGACGTAGCCGATGGCCGGGTCGGCGAAGGGGCGCACGACCTCGGAGAGGTACCGGGGGCCGGGCACGTGGTCGCAGTCGAGCTGGGCGACCACGTCGTAGTGGGCGTATCCCCAGTGGTCGTAGAAGAAGGCGAGGTTGCCCTCCTTGCAGCGGGTGCGACGTGGCCACTCGGCCCGGTGGTAGTCGGCGCGGCCGCGCCGGCAGGAGACGTGGACACCGTGGCCCTCGCACCAGTCGAGGATCTCCTCGGTCGGGTCCTCGTCGCACAGCCACACGTCGTAGTCGTACGGGAAGTCCTGGGCGAGCATCGCCTCCAGGGTGGTGCGGGCGATGTCCCAGCTCTCGGAAGGGGCACGGGTGACCACGAACGCGGTGTGGAGCGCCGGCACGCCGACGGCCGGATCGAAGCGGCGCATCCGGAGCAGCGCGACGAGGAAGTGCACCGGCAGGTAGGTCAGATAGAGCAGCAGGGCGCTGTTGACGACGAGGCCGAGCCAGCCGATGCGGTGCGACGGCTGGAGCCACCAGACCCAGAACCAGACCAGGCAGGCCGCCCAGCCGAGGGACAGCAGGACGACGAGGAAGCGGTCGAAGCGCGAGAAGGCGCGTACGAAGCTCGACGGGAGCGTGTCGAGCCGGCGCGGCGGCCCGGCGAGGACCGGGCCGTCCGGGCTGATGGAGGCCACGGATCCGCCGGACAGGGTTCGGATCTCCGCGCCCAGCGCCTCCCATTCCTCCGGGGAGCCGGGGACGGGGGAGAGGAGCGGGGGATCCGGGACGGTCCCGGTGGCGAGGGTGGGACCTTGCTCCAACGACGTCATGGCAGCGAGTTCTCCAGGCGGTGCGTGAGCGGGCCGTGGGATACGGAGGAGGGGGAGTCGGGGAAAGAGCCGGCGGCGGAAGGGCGGGAGGCCCCTGGACGGTGCGGCGGGGGAGGCGCGGGCGTCGCGCGGATCAGCCGCCCGAGCCGGACGGGCCGGCCGTCGCGGGCGTCGCACCGGTGGTCTCGGCCGCCGGGCCGGGGATCGTCTGCGCCGCCGGGGTGGCGCCGGTCACCGCGGTCAGCGGCACCGTCTCGTCCTGGCCGCCGCGGATCGCCGCGGCCGAGGCGCCGAGCCGGTCCGGCCGGGCGGCGAAGTACGCGACGGTCCTGCGCAGGCCCTCGGTGATGTCGATCTCCGGCTGCCAGCCCAGTACCTCCTGGGCCCGGGTGATCACCGGGCGGCGGCGGACCGGATCGTCGACCGGCAGCGGGTGGTGCTTCACCTCGGAGGTCGACCCGGTCATGGCCAGGACCGCCTCGGCGAGCTCGGCGACGGTCCGTTCGACCGGGTTGCCCAGGTTGAACGGGCCCATCTCGGAGGAGTCGAGGAGCGCCAGGAGACCGCGGACCAGGTCGTCGACGTAGCAGAAGCTGCGGGTCTGCTTGCCGTCGCCGTAGATCGTCAGGGGCTCACCGGTGAGGGCCTGGGTGATGAAGCTGGACACCACCCGCCCGTCGTGCGGGCGCATCCGCGGCCCGTAGGTGTTGAAGATGCGCGCGATGCCGACGTTGAGGCCGTGGGTACGGCGGTACGCCGCGGAGACCGCCTCGGCGTATCGTTTCGCCTCGTCATAGACGCTGCGCGGGCCGATGGAA
Organism: Streptomyces sp. NPDC002463; assembly: GCF_042889835.1. Lineage (NCBI taxonomy): Bacteria > Bacillati > Actinomycetota > Actinomycetes > Kitasatosporales > Streptomycetaceae > Streptomyces > Streptomyces sp. NPDC002463. Next base: position 19,783 of record NZ_JBIARL010000017.1, on the reverse strand, counting down.
TTCACATTTCCCCAGTACGCCTCCTCCTGTGGATGGACCAGCGGATCGCCGTAGATCTCGCTGGTCGACGCGAGGACGAAACGCGCGTCATTGCGTAGGGCGAGGCGCAGGGCGTTCTCCGTGCCGCGGCTGCCGACCCTGAGGGTCTCCAGCGGCCGGCGCAGGTAGTCGGGCGGCGAGGCGGGGGACGCGAGATGGGCCACGGCGTCGACGCGGCCGGCGACCTCCGCCGACACGCTCACGTCGGCGTGCTGGAAGACGAAACCCGGGTGGGAGAGGAGCGGAGCGATGTTCTCGGGATCACCCGTCGAGAAGTCGTCCAGGCACACCACCGAGTCACCGCGCCGCAAGAGCGCTTCGCAGAGATGCGACCCAAGGAAACCACCGCCACCGGTCACGGCCACGCGCATGTGTTTCTCCAGGAATGAGAAGCGGAAACGGCCTCACGCCCCGCTGGCGTGACGGCCGGAGAAATGCTGATCGGGCGAGCCGATAAACGCAGCACTCTCGGGAAAAGTAAGGAAAAGCGTATGGCCGTACATAGTCATTGTTTCGGAGGCAATTCCGGCGGCTCGGCTGTTCGGCCGATCTCTTCGGTGACCGTCTCCCCGGGAAGTTCCCCAGTTCCAGGGCCGCCGCTGTCGTACGGCCTGCGGGTCACCGTCACCCGCATGTGTGAGTGCGGGCTGCGCGCGCCCGGAGACCGGCCGCGCGCGGCCGCCTGCTCACTCCCGTACGTACAACTGGACCAGGCCGCTCTTCAGCCGCGTGCTGCGGGCGAGTTCGAATCCCTTGCGCAGGGCGATGATCTTCGGGTCCTCGTCGAACCACTGCTCGCTCCAGGCGCTCGGCCAGGCCACCACCCAGACCCGCCGTTCCGCGCCGATGCGCGCTCGGATCCGGGCCGCGTCGAACTCCTGGCCGTAGAACGTGCCCGACGCGGCCGCGCCCGCATCGAGGGCGATGTCACGGCGGCCGGCGAACTCCCGGTCGTAGGTGAGGAAGATGTGCCGCTGGTACGAGGGGACGAACAGCACCGCGTCGTTCGGGCGCGTCTGCGCGGCCACGTACGCGGCGACCTCCCGGAGGTCGTCGACGCGGCCGTCCTTGCCGCGCTCCTGCTCCTGGAACGGGAGCTGGCACCAGAACGCGGCCGCGACCGCCACGACGCCGGCCGCCGTCACCACCGGCCGCCAGGGCGCGGAGCGCAGCGTGCCCAGGAGGCGTTCCAGGCCCGCGGCGACCAGCAGAGGGAATCCGGCGAACGCGAACAACAGGTAGCGGTCGACGAACAGCGGCTTCACGAGCGAGACCGCGAACAGCACCGCCACCGGCAGGACGACGAGCGGCAGCGCCACCGCGGTCAGGCCGACACGGCCGGTGCGCCGCAGAGGCGACAGCGCGGCGAGCCCGGCGAGCAACGCCGCGACCGTCAGCACCCGGACGTCCGGGCCGGCGAACTGCAGGGCGAGCAGCCTCAGTTCCTCCACTCCCGGCTCCTGGATCCACGAGGTCTGACCGCCCTGGCGCGAGGAGACCAGCGCGAGCGGCACCAGCGGCACGACCGCCGCGCCCGCGGCCGTCGCCCACCGCCGCCAGGCCCCGGGACGGGACCCGGCCGCCAGCACCGTGGCCCCGTGGGCGACCAACATCAGCACGGCGAACTCGTGCAGCAGGGCCGTGCCGGCGACGGCGGCCGCGTACCCGGCCCAGCGCCCGGCCGAGTCGTGCTCGACGGCGCTCACCAGGCACCAGGTGGCGAGCGCGGCGCCGGCCGCCACGAGGGCGTACGAGCGGCCCTCCTGCGCGTAGAAGGAGGTGAACGGGGTGGCCGCGTACAGCAGTCCGGCCCACAGGCCCACCCGGGGACGGGCCAGCCGGCAGCCGATCGCGGCGACCAGTCCGGCGGAGCACGCCGCGCCGAGCGCCGACGGGAGCCGCAGCATCACCTCGTCGGCCCGGACGGCGAGGACGGCGTGCATCAGGAGGTAGTAGAGGCCGTGGACGGCGTCGAGCTCGCCGAGAAGACGCCAGATGTCCGGCACCGAGCGCCGGGCGATCTGGAACGTCGCGGACTCGTCGCGCCACATCGTGCCGCGGTTCAGGCCCCACAGTGCGATGCCGAGCATGACGGCGGCGGGCACGAGGACCGCGCCCGCCGTGGCGAGGCGGCTCGGCGGGACGGTGGGCGGGGGAGTGCGGTCACCGTCCGGGACGTACCGGGGCGGGGCGCTGCTGACGGGGGAGTTCACCGTGTGCATGCTCGGACCTTAGGCGTTTCAGACGCATTTGCCCCAGTTCAACCCTGTCGGGTGAACGCTCTGTCACCTCAACGGAGCTGGAGCGGGGCGCGGTGTCGCCGCTGATGCCCGTGCCATGCGCAGGACTCGACCAGAGGCGGGCGCCGGAGGCCCCGGCGACCTTCCCGAGCGCCCCGCTCGTGATCGGTCAGTCCGCGACGCGGACCGCCTGCGCGGGGCGGATCGCGGCGGCGCGGCGGGCCGGGCCCGGCGTGGCCAGGAGGGAGGCGGCGAAGGTGGCCGCGGCCAGGACGCAGATGCTGGTCCACTCGACGGGGAAACTGCCTTCGAGGCCCTCGAACGCCACGCTGTTGCGGTACATGAGCCAGGTCGTGAGGACGCCGAGCACGGATCCCAGCACGATTCCCTCCGAGGCGACGAAGGCGCTCTCCCAGAGGAAGGAACGTCGCACCGTGCGCGCCCGGAAGCCGAGGGCCCGCAGGATGCCGATGGTGCGCCGGCGTTCGCGTACGGCGCGGACCATGACGACGCCGAGGCCGGTGATGCCCACGCCGAGGCCCAGGGCGAGGAAACCCTGCATGAGGCAGAAGAAGGCGGTGCTGGAGTCGAACTGGTGCCGGATCTCGGAGGCGATCGGGGTGGCGACCAGGCTGGACGACAGCTGCTCGCCCTGCAACTGGGTCGCCAGGGCGTCGGGAGAGGTCCCCGGGCTCGTGCTGACCAGGGCGGAGGCGTTCTGGGCCTGGCCGTCGAAGAGCAGGCGCATGCTCTGCTCGCCCATGACCAGGCGACGGCGAGTGCGACGAGCAGCGGGGCGAGGAGGTTCGGATACATCACCGGCCCCGGGAGAGATCGGTGGCCGGGTCCGGGACGCGCCGGCGGAGGTCCTCCACCAGCCGTCCGTCGCGCATCCGGACCAGCCTGGGGACGCGGGCTCCGATGGCGCTGTCATGGGTGACCAGGACGATGGTCTGGCCCTCCCGCGCGTTGAGTTCGCACAGCAGGTCCATGACCTGGTCGGCCATCGTGGTGTCGAGGTTGCCCGTCGGTTCGTCCGCCCAGACGATGGCGGGCCGTCCGGCGAGGGCGCGGGCGATGGTCACCCGCTGCTGTTCGCCGCCGGACAGCTCGCTGGGCCGGTGCTCGACCCGGTGGGCGAGGCCGACCCGGTCGAGCATGGCCAGGGCCCTGCGCCGTGCCTCGCGCGGCCGGGTGCCGACGAGCAGCAGGGGGAGTTCGACGTTCTCCACGGCGGAGAAGACCGGGATGAGGTTGAACGACTGGAAGACGAAGCCCATCGTCCGCGCACGGTGCTCCGTACGCGCGGCGTCCGACATCGCGAAGAGATCGTGGCCGTCGATCTCCACCCGGCCGCCGTCGATGTCGTCGAGCCCGGACAGACAGTTCAGGAGAGTGGTCTTCCCCGATCCGGACGGTCCCATGACCCCGACGAGCTCTCCCCGGCGTACGACGAGGTCAAGGCCGTCCAGGGCGGTGACCGCCACCGAGCCCGTCCGGTAGGTCTTGCGGACTCCCGTGGCGACCAGAAGAGGGCGGTCGCTGTCCATGTCTCCCATACGAAACCCGGAAGGAAGCCGTGGCGACGGCCATCCGGGTCCGTGCGAGGGGACAACCGGCCCCATCCGGAACCGGGACAGGCCATACGCCCGCGGCACGCGCACGTCGGCGGACGACCGTGGGGGTCAGGGCGCGGGCGATCACCGCGGTGACGGCGAGGAGGACGAATCCCCCCCGTGTAGTCGTGCGCGACGCTGTCGACGGCCCCCATCACCAGCGGTGGGAAGAAGCCGCCGAGGCCGCCGGCGGTCCCGACCACGCCCGTCACCGAGCCGACACGCTCCGCCGGGACGAGACGCGCGACGAGGGCGAAGACCGCCGCTGAGCCGGCCCCCAGACCGGCGGCCATGCCGAGGAACGCCGCCGTCCCGACCGGAACCAGATCCGCCTCGAACGAGGCGACCAGCGCGCACACGGCGACGAGCCCGTACGACCCCGTCAGGACGGGCACGGGATGCGTGCGGTCCGAGAGCCAGCCGCCCAGGGGCCGCATCGCGACCGCGAGGACGACGAACCCGGCGGTGCGGAGCGCGGCATCCGAACGGCCGAGCTCGTAGGCCCGGGTCAGGTAGGTCGGCAGGTAGACGCTGAAGGCGACGAACCCGCCGAAGGACACGGCGTACAGGAACGCCAGATGCCAGGTCGCCGGCGTGCGCACGGCCAGTGCGGTACGGGAGAGCAGCGACCCCGTCGCCGTCGCGCGTCCCGGTCGGTCGCGCAGCAGGAACCAGGCCACCACGGCGTACACGGCGAGGCAGCCGGCCACGAGACCGAACGGGAAGGCGCGCCCGACGGCGTCCGTCAGCTGAACGGTGGTGAACGCCGAGAGGGCGGTGCCGCCCGTGCCGATGCCGAAGATCCCGAGGGCGACACCCCTGCGCGCCGGCGGGTACCAGGCGTTGACGAACGGGACGCCGACCGCGAAGGCCGTTCCTCCGAGCCCGAGCAGGAAGCCGCCCGCCAGCACCTCCGCCGTCGAGTCGGCCAGGTGCCCCAGATAGAGCACCGGCAGAGTCGTCAGCAGGGCGACGAGGGGGAAGACCCGGCGAGCACCCCACCGGTCCGTCAGCGCTCCGGCCGGGATCCGGCCGGGATCCGGCCGAGCGCGCCGACGACCACGGGCACGGCGACCACCACGGACTGCTCGAACGAACTGAGATCGAGCTCGTCCCGCAGCCGCGGACCCAGCGGTGCGAGCAGCGCCCAGGCCCAGAAACAGGGGGCGGACCCGGTCGTGGTCAGGACCAGCATCTGCCAAGGCCGGAGCGTGCCGTCCGCGGCGCGCGCTCTCCCGGTGCCGGGGAACATGGCGCCTCCCGTCGGCAGCCCGCGCCTTCGGCACGGAGCCCTGCGCGTCCACCCTCGGCAAGCGCCCGTCCCGGTGCCAGGGGCCACCCGTCCCCTTCCACGGCCGACCGGTCCCGATCGGGGGTCCGGAAGGCCCTGTGCGCCGTGCCCCGGCCGCGGGACCGTGAGGGTGTCCGGCCCGACCCGGAGCGGGGACGCCCCCACTCGTGCGGTCCGGCCGCCGGGAGCGTGAACGGCCATGATGTTCTGGTACGGAAACGGCATGAACGGATGGGGCTGGTTCGCTGTGTCGGCAGGGATGGTGCTGTTCTGGGGCCTCCTCATCACCGCCGTCGTGTTGATCTTCCGCACCCTCGACCGTGCCGCGGGACCGCCCCCGCGTCAGGGGACCGCGGCGGCCGAACAGATCCTCGGCGAGCGGCTGGCCCGCGGCGAGATCGACGAGGAGGAGTACCGCAGGCGCCTGAGCGCCCTGAGACGCGGGGACTCGTAGCCTCTCCGCCATGGCGTGCCGCCGGGATGCGGGGGCAGGCGCACGCGGCCACGCTGGGACCATGGCCGGTCGGATGCCCGCGGAGTCGGGTGGGCACCGCGACGCGCTCCGTGAGCTGACCGCACGGCACGGAGAGCGCGGTGGCCCGTTGCCGGCCGCACTGGATCGGATCAGGGCCTCGACCGCCGCCGGGCCCGAGGAATGGGCGCCGCAGGTCGCGGGGGCGGCCGGACTGCCCGGCGCCGCGGGGCTCGGTTCCGCCACGTACTTCGCCGACCTCGCCGCCCCGCACGGCGAGCGGCACGTGCGCGTGTGCACCGCGACGGCGTGCTTCGCCGCACGGGGCGTACGGCACCTGGGGGAGACCGAGGAAGCGCTCGGCGTGGCGGTCGGACACGTCGACGCCGCCGGCCGGACCTCGCTGCAGGGCGTGCGCTGCCTCGGCTACTGCTACGCGGGCCCGGCCGCCCTCGACGGCACCCGTGCCCGCGCGGGTCACGACCTGGCCGACCAGCTCGTCGGACGTGCGGAGCCTCGCGCGCCTGGCATCCCCGCCGCGGACACCACCGGCGCGCCCGTCCTCCTCGCCGGGGTCGTCCTCGGGGAGCCCGCGTGGGACGTGCGGCGTCGCGCGGTGACCGGGGTGCGCCCCGACGACGTGCGCGAGGAGGTCGCCGCCTCCGGGCTGCGTGGACGAGGCGGCGCAGGGTTCCCCGTGGCGGCCAAGTGGACCGCGGTGGCGGGCGGGCAGGACCCGTTCGTCGTCGCCAACGGCGACGAGGGCGACCCGGGCTCGTACGCCGACCGGCTGCTCATGGAGGAGGACCCCGCGCGGGTTCTCGCCGGGCTGGCGCTGGCCTGCTCCGCCTGCGGCGCCCGGCACGGGATCGTCCTGGTGCGCTCCGAGTACCCCAGGGCGACGGCCCGGTTGCGGCGGGCCGTCAGGGACGCGGTGGCGGCAGGGGATCTCGCCTCCTCGGTCGAGGACGCCGGGCCGCAGCCGTTCGTCGAGGTCCTCTAAGGGGCGGGCTCGTACGTGGCGGGGGAGGAGACCGCGCTCATCGCCCGCCGCCTCGAGGGCGCCCGTGGCGTCGCTCGCCCCCGGCCCCCGTACCCCACCGACCACGGGCTGTGGGACGCGCCCACCGTGGTGAACAACGTGGAGACGCTCGCCGCCGTGCCCTGGATCATCCGCCACGGCGGCGCGGCCCACGCCCGGCGCGGCGTACCGGGCGAGAGCGGTACGAAGCTGGTCTGCCTCTCCGAGCGGTTCGCCCGGCCGGGCGCCTACGAGATCGAACTCGGCACCACCGTACGGGAGATCGTCACACGATACGGAGACGGTCTCAAGGACGGCCGGGACCTCGTCGCCCTCCAGATCGGCGGCCCCCTCGGAGGCTTCCTCGCCGGGAACGCACTCGACGTGCCGCTCACCTCCCGCGCGCTCGCCGACCGCGGCGCCGCACTCGGCCACGCCGGCCTCGTCGCCTTCGACGCCGACACCGATCCCCGGGAACTCCTGCGGCACGTATGGGAGTTCGCCGCCGACGAGAGCTGCGGAGCCTGCTCGCCCTGCCGGCTCGGCACCCGGCGGGGGCTCCGGCTCGCCCACGACCGGGGCGCGCCGGGGGAGGCGTACGAACGGCTGGCGCGGCTCATGGGCGAGGCGAGCCTGTGCGCCTTCGGCCGTCGCGTGCCGGCCGCCGTCCGCAGCCTCGCCCGCGCCTACGGCACCGCCCTGGCCGGGTGGGACCGATGACCCGCCTCCAGGTCGACGGCGTCACGGTCGAACTGCCCGCCGGAGCAACCCTGCTCGACGCAGTGCGGGCCGCCGGCGCCGAGCTGCCGACCCTCTGCCACGACGACCGGCTCCGGCCCGCCGGCTCCTGCCGGACGTGCCTCGTCCACGCCGACGGCCGGACCGTCGCCGCCTGCGTCACACCCGCCGAGCCCGGCATGGCGGTGGACACCGTCGGCGAGGAGGTGCGCGAGCTGCGCCGGGACGCCGTCGCCCTCATCGCCTCGGTGCTCCCACCGCGCGCGCTCGCCGACGACTCGCCCAGCGAACTGGCCGAAGCCTGCCACGAGTCGGGGATCGCTCCGACGGACTCCGGCGCGGCACCGCCGCGCGGGAGCGACGAGAGCCACCCCTACGTCCATCTCGACCGCGACCTCTGCATCGCCTGCGGCCGCCGCGTCCGCATGTGCGCCGACGTGCAGGGCACCTTCGCCCTCACCCTCACCGGACGCGGAGCCGACACCGTGGTCGCCCCCGGTACCGGCGGTCCCTGGGCCGCATCCGACTGCGTGGCCTGCGGCGGCTGCGTCGACACCTGCCCCACCGGGACGATCACCCAGCCCGGGGCCGGCCGGGGACTCACCTCCCGGCGAGCGGATCCCGACCGGGTCCGCACCACGTGCGGGTACTGCGGAGTCGGCTGCGCCCTCGACGTCGTCGTCCGTGACGAACGGGTCGCCGCCGTGCTGCCCGCCCGCGACGGCCCGGTCAACCGCGGGCACGCCTGCGTCAAGGGCCGCTTCTCGTACGGCTACCTCACCTCGGCCGAACGCCTCACCGAACCCCTGGTCCGCCGCGGCGGGATCCTGACTCCGGCGAGCTGGGACGAGGCGATCGCCGTCGTCGCGGAAGGACTGCGAGCCGCCGTCGGCCACGGCGGTCCCGACGCGGTCGCCGCGATCTCCTCGGCCCGCGCCACCAACGAGGAGAACTACCTCGTCCAGAAGTTCCTGCGGACCGTCATCGGCACCAACAACGTCGACAACTGCTCCCGTCTCTGCCACGCCCCCTCCGCCGCGGGACTCACCGCCTCCTTCGGACACGCCGGCGGCACCGACTCCTTCGACGACGTGGAGACCGCCGACTGCCTCCTCGTCGTCGGAGCCAACCCGGTCGAGGCGCACCCCGTCGTCGGCGCCCGCCTCCTCCAACGGGCTTTGGCGGGCGCCACCCTCGTCGTCGCCGACCCCAGGAACGTCGGCCTGGCCCGCCACGCCGACGTGCACCTGCGACCCAGGCCCGGTACGAACGTCGCCCTCTTCCACGGGCTTGCCCACGTCCTCGTCGACGAAGGCCTGACCGATCCGAGCTTCCTGCGTGACCGCGCCACCGGACTGGACGGACTCACCGAGCTCCTGGCCGACTACCCGCCCGAGCGGGGCGCCGGGATCACCGGAGTCCCGGCCGACGACATCAGGACGGCCGCCCGCCTCTACGGCCGGGCCGAGCGTCCGGCCGTCCTCTACGGTCTCGGGGTCACCGAGCACCTGCACGGCACCGACGGCGTCCGCACCCTGGCGAACCTCCCCATCCTCCGGGGCGCCGTCGGCGGCACCGGCCACGGGTTCGGCATCAGCCCGCTGCGCGGCCAGAACAACGTCCAGGGCGCCTCCGACATGGGCGCCCTGCCCGACCTGCTGCCCGGCTACGGCCACGTCACCGACCCCGAGGCCCGCTCTCGCGCCGAGGCGGTCTGGGGCCGACCGGTGCCGCCGACGCCGGGACTGCGCATACCCGAGATGTTCGCGGCGGCCCGGGAGGGCCGGCTGCGGGCGCTGTGGGTCATCGGCGAGGACGTCTGCGCGACCGACCCCGACAGCCGGCGCGTCGCGGAGGCCCTCGACGCCTGCCCGCTGGTCGTCGTCGACGAGCTCTTCCTCAGCGGGACCGCCCGGCACGCGGACGTCGTCCTGCCCGTCGCCTCCTGGCTGGAGAAGGACGGGACCTTCGTCAACTTCGACCGCCGCTTCCAGCGCGTGCGGCAAGCGGTGACTCCGCCCGGTACAGCGCGCTCCGACTTCGAGGTCGTGCACGCCGTGGCCGCCGCGACGGGCGCCTACCTCGGCTGCCCCACACCGGCCGACGCCCTCGCCGAGTGCGGGCGGGTGGCGCCCGTCTTCGCCGGACTCTCGCACGCGCGCCTCGACCGAGAGGGCGCCGTTCCCTGGCCCTGCCCCTCACCGGACCGGCCCGGCGAGGCGACCTTGTACGCCCGGGAGTTCGCGACCCCCGACGGCCGCGCCCACCTCTCCGCCGCCCCCTACCTGCCGCCCGGCGAGGAGCCGGACGCCGACTACCCGCTCCTGCTCGTCACGGGACGCCGCTGGGCCCACTACAACTCCGGCAGCATGACCCGGCGCGGCGGCAACCTCCTCCTGGACACCCGCGGCCGGCTCGACCTGCACCCCGAGGACGCCGTGCGGTACGGGGTGCGGGACGGCGCCCCCGTCGTCGTCGACAGCCGCCACGGACAGGCGCGGCTGATCGCCCGGGTCGGCGCGGACCTCGCCCCCGGGCAGGTCTTCTGCGCGTTCCACTTCCCGGACGAGGGCGTCAACTCCCTCACCTCGGAGCACGCCGACACCGTGACCTCGTGCCCGGAGTACAAGGTCACGGCGGTACGGGTGCGGCCGACGGCCTCCGACGACTGAGCCCCGGCCCACCGGAGGGTCAGTCGTGGGGGACGACGGCGACCGGCGCGCGGCTGTGATGGAGCACCGCGTGGGCCACGCTGCCGAGACGCGCGCCCAGGACCGAGCGCCGGGTGCGCCGGCCGACGACCACGAGAGCGCCGTCGCCGGAGGCCCGCACCAGTTCGAGGCCGGCCGATCCGATCGTCACGCGGGCGGTGGCCGTCACGTCGGGATGCTTGGTCCGCCACGGTTCGAGGAGGTCGTCGAGGGAGCGCTCGATCTCGGGGGACACGGCGAGCCGGACGTCCGACACCATGGCCGGTCCGAGCGTGCCGTACGGCGGGAGCTGCTGGGCGTAGACGACGTGGACGGAGCCGAGCCGTCGTTCGGCCTCCTCGAACGCGAACTGCAGGACGGCGTCCTCGGGCTGCTGCGCGTCGACCCCGACCGTGACGGAGCCGCGCGGCGATACGTCGCCGTGGTCGCGTACGAGGACGACGGGCCGTTCGACGACACCGGCCACGGACAGGCCGACCGAGCCCACCAGATAGCCGGCCACGCTGCCGAGGGCACGCGACCCCAGGACCAGGAGCTCACCCTCCTCGGCCGCTGCCACCAGGCCCGGGACCGGACCCGAGGGGATGAGCCCGACGGTCACCGAGAGGCCCGGGTGCCGTGCATGGAGTCCGTCGGCGGTCCGGGCGAGAAGCTGCTCGGCCCACGGCTCGTCCGACTCCGGCCAAGGCTCCTTCGCGTGCACCAGACGCAGCCCGGTGCCGCGCAGGACGGCCTCGTCCGCCGCCCACGCGGCGGCGGCCTCCGCCTGCTTCGTACCGTCGATGCCGACCACGACGCCCTGTGTCATGACCGTCCACCTCCCGATCGGGTGTCGTCCTTCTCGTAGCGGAGCCGGGTGCGGGAGACCGACACGACTCCGTCGACCATCGCGCACATGCGTTCCATCGCGGGGATCATGCCCCGGTACGGGACTTCGCCGCTGAGCTCCACACGGCCGTCGCGCACCTCGACGGACAGACCGGCGGGGTCCAGGCCGAGGGTTCCGGTGAGGATGTCCTCGGTGATCTCGCGGCTGATGTCCTCGTCCTCCCGGAGGAAGATCCCCAGCAGGTCCCTGCGGCTCGCGATGCCGACCAGCCGATCCGCTTCGTCGACGACGACGAGCCGCTTGACCCCCTGCACCTCCATCAGACGCGCTGCCTCCACCGCGGTCCAGTCGGGACGGGCGCACACCGGGGGCGCCGACATCAACTCCTCCGCGCGCGTGCCCCCGGCCTTCGCCCGCTCCCACGCCTCGAGCCCGGGCACGGCCGGTACGTCTCCCGGTGCGGCGGCCTGGTCGGCGGCCTTGCGGAGCAGATCGCCCTCCGAGACGACCCCGATCACCCGGTTCTCGCCGTCCACCACCGGAACCGCGGTGACACGGTGCTGCGACAGGATCCGCACGATCTCCTTGAAGGGAGCGTCGCCGCCGACGCTCACCACCTCGCGGGTCATCAGCTCGCCGATCTTTCGGTGACGCATCACGCGCTCCTTCTCGGGAGAGGCGGCCCCCGTGGTGTCCACCCTGCGGTGCGGGCCCTCCCCGGAAGGAGTGCCGAACGGTCCCCTTCCGGGACCGTTGGCCCCTACGAGGCAGACCCGCTCGCCCGCACCATGGAGGCAAGAGCCGTCGCGGAGGCATCGCAGCTCCGCGATCGTGCCCCCGGAGGAGACGGCCCTACCCGGCACCGCCCCCGGTGCCGGCGTGGCGAGGAGCCACTTCGTACGCGGAAGGCGGTGGGGACGATGGAATCACCCGCGGTGGCAGGTCCCGTGGTCGTGGGCGTCGACGGGTCCGACGCCGGTCTCACGGCCTTGGACTGGGCGGTCGACGAAGCGGTACGGCACGGAGCGCCGCTGCGCATCGTCCACGCCTCGCTCTGGGAGCGGTACGAAGGCGTCGTGCCGGCCTGGAGCACGGACCGGCCCTCGGGTCAGGTCCTCGCCGAGAACATCGTCGGCACGGCCGCGGACCGGGCCCGGCGGCGTGCACCCGGACTCGCCCTCGGCACGGACGTGCTCGCCGAGGACGCATCGGGTGCGCTGCTCCGCGAGGCGCAGGAGGCCATGGTCCTGGTCGTCGGGTCGCGCGGGCGGGGAGAGCTGAAGGACCTCCTGCTGGGATCCGTCGGCCTCGTGGTGGCGGCCCGGGCCCCCGGGCCGGTCGTCGTCGTCCGCGGGGACCGGCATGCCCTGGAGGCGCGCCATCAGCGGGTCCTGCTGGGCGTCGGCGACCACGAGGTGGACGCGCCGGCCGTGCGGTTCGCCTTCCGCGAGGCGGCGGCACGGGACGCGGAACTCGACGTCGTCAGCACCTGGCGACGACCCGCCCACGAGCCGGTGGGCCACCAGCCCCTGACGGGTGAGCACGGCTCGGCCCTTGAGCAACGAGCCGCGCAGCTCCTCGACAAAGCCCTGGAACCGGTGGCGCGCGCGTACCCCCGGGTCCGGCTGCGCAGAAGCACGGTCGAAGGTCCCGCGCACCGCGTGCTGACCGAGCGCTCCGCCGCCGCCGACCTGCTGGTCGTCGGGGCGCGACGCCAGGGCCGCCTGGTCGGCCTGGAGCTCGGCAGGGTCGCGCACCGCGCTCTGCACCATGCCTCGTGCCCGGTCGCCGTCGTCCCACGGCACGACCCCGCCGCCTCGGAAGGAGACCGGTGATGCCCCCCACCGACCGGCACCACATGAGCGACCTCGGCCGCCGCATCGAGGCACGGCGCACGCGTCTCGGCCTCTCCCGCGAGGAGGTGGCGGCGCGGGCCGGATCGACACCCGGCTACATCGGAGTCCTGGAGGAGCAGCTGCCCAGTCCCGGGATCGAGTTCCTCGTGCGGCTCGCGAACGCTCTGGAGACGACCGTCCAGGACCTGACCGGGTACACCGCGGAGGTCGCTCCCGGAACAGCCCGGGCCGGACGTGGCGCCCGGATGCACGAGATCGACGAGGCGGAATGCTGGGCTCTGCTCGACGACCACGGCGTCGGCCGCGTCGCCGTCACCGGGAACGACGGGCCCGAGATCTTCCCCCTGAACTACCAGGTCGTGGGCAGGGAGATCCTCTTCATGACCGCGGAGCACACGCCACTCGCGCGGGCGGCGGCCTCCGGCGCGGAGATCGCGTTCGAGGAAGACCACGTGGACGAGGCCTTCAGCCAGGGATGGAGCGTCCTTCTCGTCGGCCCCGTACGAGAGGTGTCGGACCGGGACGCCGCCCGGGGGCTGAAGAACGCGGCGTACTCGACGCCGTGGGCCGGCGCCGAGCGGGACTCCGTCGTGCTGCTGTCCCCCCGCCGGGTGTCCGGACGGCGCATTCTGACGCCGGGCGCGCCCGGCACACCGTCCGGTTCGGAGCCCTGAGTCGCCCGGTCCGGACGCTGAACCGGCTGGTCTACCCGAGGGGGACGACGGTGACGGGCGCGGGACTGTGGTGGATGACGGCGTGGGCCACGTGACCGAGATGCGGGCCCAGGGGGACCTTCCGGTTCCTGCGTCCCACGATGACGAGATCGGCGTTCCGTGACGCCTCGACCAGCTGGTACGCGGCGGAGCCCATGACCTGCTCGGCCGTGGCGTCCACACCCGGGTAGTGCCTCTCCCACGGCTGCAGCAGTTCGTCCAGGCCGCCCGCGAGCTGTGCGCCCAGCTCTTCGCCGATCCCGGGGTCCACGACGGACGCGTAGCCGTACGAGGCGGGGAGCGTCCAGGTGTGCAGGAGCCGGAGGGGCAGGCCCGTGCGGGCCGCCTCGGTGAAGGCGAACCCCAGCAGAGCCTCGCAGGGGTGCTGGATGTCGACACCCACGACGATCCCGGTGTGCGATCGCGCCGACCGCCCGCTCTCCGCGCGCACCAGGGTGACGGGCATCCAGGCCGCGCCCACGACGGCGAGGGACACCGAGCCGACGAGGTAACCGAGGAGCCCACTCAGCCCGCGCGAGCCGAGAACCGTCAGATCCGAGTCGTTCGCGGCGGCGGCCAGCACGTCCGTGGCCCTGCCGTGTGCCACCTCGCCGAACACCTCCAGGTCGGGGTGCTCCTTCCGCGCCTGTTCCGCCGTGTCCCGCACCAGGGCCTCGGCGCGGGCGAGGGCGTCCGGAAGGGGGACTTCCGGCACGTTCGGCCATTCGTCCACGTGGATCAGCCGGAGCGCCACTTCACGGAGCACCGCTTCCCTCGCCGCCCAGCGCGCGGCGGCGATGCTCTCCTCCGAGCCGTCGAGACCGACGGTGACCTGGGCTGTCATGACCTGCCTCCTCCTCAGGGGCCGTGCCATGGGCTCCGGGAGCCGGAAGGCGCACGGCCTCCAGGACATCAGGCTGGTGCCCGCGGCCCCGGCGCAGGAGGGGCCGGGCAGGTCTCGATCGGGGACCGAACGGCCCATCCCGGAAGGGCCACCACGGTGCCAGCGTGGGAGATGTCGCTCCCGGGACGTCGTCGCCGGTGTCCGGGGCGTACTCAGGAGGAGGAACCATGACCAGCGAGAACTCCGTCCGGCCGGAGCTCGGCGACGTGGTCGTGGGAGTCGACGGGTCCCCCTCCGCGCACACGGCCGTGCTCTGGGCCGCCGCCGAGGCGGACCGCAGGGGCCGTCGCCTGCGGCTCGTGCACGCCGCCGACACCGACCGGCGCGCGTACTGGTCCAATGCCGAGACGATGCAGGCGGTGCGCGAGGCGGGCCGCGACCTGCTGATCAGGACGGCGGAAGCGGTCCACGAGCGCCATCCGGACCTCGCCGTGACCAGGGAGCTCGGCCGCAAGGAAGCCGTGTCGGGTCTACGGGAGGCCGCCGGCGACCGGGGGACGATCGTGGTGGGCAACCGGGGTCTCGGAGGCTTCTCCGCCCTCATGCTCGGCTCCGTCGGACTGGGCGTCGCCGCGCGCGCCGAGGTGCCCGTGGTCGTCGTACGAGGGGAGGACGACCGGCCCCGGACAGGCTCCGTGACCGCTGCCGTGCGCGAGCCCGCCGACCTGGACTGGCTGCTGCTCGCCGCGGCGGAAGCCGACGCGCGCAAGGCGGCGCTGCGCATCGTGAGCGTGTGGAACGTCCTCACCCACGTCGGCAGCGTGGCCACCATGCTCGACGACCTGGACGCGATCGCCCGTCGGCGCGTCCACGAGACGAAGGCACTCGCCGACCGGGTCCGCGAGGTCTACCCCCAGTTGATCGTCGGGCACCACGTGGAGACGGGCACGAGCACCCCCGGCATCCTGACCGAGGCCAGCGCCCACACGGACCTGCTCGTGATGGGCCGCGGACGCCGCCCCCTCGGCGTCGGCCCGTCCCTCGGCCGCGTCGCCCACGCTCTGATCCACCACGCCCACTGCCCGGTGGAGATCATCCCGGCCGCCTTCGTCTCCCGGGAAGAGGAGCCATGAGCGACGTCCTGGTCGGCATCGACCCCCGCGACCTGTCCGTCCCGGCCCTCGTCTGGGCCGCCGACGAAAGCGAACGCCGAGGTGCCCGGCTGCGCCTGGTCGCCGCCGTCCCCCCCGGTCCACGACCGGCTCGCGTACGGCGCGACCGGCCACCGGAGCTCCCTGCGCATCCGGGGCGAGTCGGCGCTCGCCAACGCCGAAGACCTCGTACAGGAGCTGCACAGCGGGCTGTGGACCGCGACGGAACTCGTCGACGGGACCCCCGCCACCGTGCTGTACGAGAGGACGCGGGGGACCGCACTCGTCGTGGTGGGCTCGCGGCGCCTCGGCAGGGCCGCCGAAGTCCTCAGCGAGGGCTCCGTGGTCGTCCCCCTCACCGCACGTGCCCACTGCCCGGTCGTCGTGATCCGCGAGCCGGAGCACACGGCCGTCCACCCGCCACTGGTCGTCGTCGGCGTGGACGGCAGCAGGGACTGCCGGGCCGCCGTCGCCTTCGCCGCGGCGGAGGCGAGCCTGCGCGAGGCGCGGCTCATGGCGGTCTGGGTCTGGCCGCGCCCGCTGCTGGCCCGGGGCGACGAGTCCGAGGGCCCGGCCGAACACCGCCGGCTGCTCGCCGAATCGGTGGCCGGTTGCGCCGAGCGCCACCCGGACGTCGACATCGAACAGGTGATCATGCGCGGGCACCCCGTCGAGGAACTCACCCGCGCCTCCCGCGAGGCCCTCGCGGTCGTCGTCGGACGCAGGGGACGAGGCGGCTACTCCGGCATGCGGCTCGGCTCCACCGTCCACGGCCTGCTGCACCACGCCGCCTGCCCCGTGATCACCGTGCCCCTTCCCGGCGGGGGAGAGACGGACGACGCCTCTTCCGGGGCCGACCGGACCCGGTCCCCGACGGACCGACCGGCCCCGAAGGGCTGACCCCCTCGGCACTGGGTGCGCGCGGCGTCGGGCGGCACGGTGGGAGGAGGAGCACAGCCCACGCGGATCCGCCGCCGACCGGCGGCTTCCCCGGAACACGCAGACGAGGAGCAGAACGATGACCGGAGACAAGGTGGAACGCAGGCGCAGCCGCTTCCCCGACTTCAACGACTGGTTCAACCGCGAGTTCCCGGGGCTGCCCGGATGGCGCCCCGGCTCCGCCGCGCACTCCATCCCGGTGGAGGTCACCAGTGCCGGGAGCGCGTACGTGCTCCGGGCCGAACTGCCCGGAATGGACCCCGAGGACATCGCGATCACCGTCGACGACGACCTCGTCACGGTGAGCGCCGAGCACAGCGAGAGCACGGAGGACAAGGAACACTCGGAGTTCCGCTACGGATCGTTCCGCAGGACGGTACGACTGCCGGTGATGATCCCGGACGACGTCGACGCCTCGTACCAGGACGGCATCCTCACCATCCGGGTCCCGATGCCCGAGGAGAAGGCCGAGACCCGACGGACCATCCCCGTGCGGCGAGCCGGCGACAAGGCCGGGGGCGAGCGGTCATGAACGCCAAGCGGGTCCTGGTCGCGTACGGCAGCAGGCACGGCTCGACCACGGGCATCGCCGATGAGATCGGCAAGGCCCTGCGGGACGACGGGATCGACGCCGTCGTCCTCCCCGCCGACGAGGTCACGGACGTCACCGACTACGACGGAGTCGTTCTCGGCGGCGCCCTGTACGCCGGGCGGTGGAACGGCAAGGCGCGTCGGTGCGCCCGGCGGAACGCCGACCAGCTCCGCCGTCGGCCCGTCTGGTTCTTCAGCAGCGGCCCCGTCGACAGCACCGCCGAGCAGCACGACATTCCGCCGACGCCCGGCGTCGCCCGCCGTATGAAGAAGATCGGCGCGCGCGAGCACATCACCTTCGGCGGTGCCGTGACCGCCGAGACGCCCGGGCGCATTGCCCGGTCCATGGTCCACCATGGCAAGGGCGGAGACTTCCGCAATCCGGCGCGGATCCAGGAGTGGGCGCATCACATCGGAAGGGAGCTCGGCGCCACACCATGAACGACGTCGTCGAGACGTCCGGCGGGCCAGCCCACCGGGAGGTACGACATGACCCCAAGCGAGCCGGCGGACCGTGGGCGTTTCGGTCGCGTCACCGTGACCGTCATCGTGGCCGTCGCTCTGCTCTTCGGTGCCGTGGCCACCGGGATGGTGTGGAACGCCGGAGTCCGGGCCGACCGTGAACGCGCCGCCCACCGGCACCAGGTGCAGGCGGTCACCACGGGACGGGCCGAGGACCCGCCGGTCGCCGTACGGCAGGGTGCCGGGCCGCGGTCCGTCGCGGCGGCGGTCTGGGAGTACCCCGACAACGTCCGCAGATCGGGAACCGTCCAGGTACCGCCCGCGACCCCGAAGGGGCACACCGTGACGATCTGGGTGGACGACACCGGCAGCCCCGCCCGCCTGCCGGGGAGTACGTCGGAACGCGCGATGACCTCGTTCGCGGGCGGCATCTCCGTCGCCAGTGTCGTGGCGGCGTTGGAGGTCGGTGCGGTCGTCCTCGTCCGACGGCGGGTCGGACCGCACAGGCTCGCGGCCTGGGAGCGGGAGTGGGAGCAGGTCGAGCCCGTCTGGTCCGGCCGGCTCCGGCGGGGAAGCGGCCCGGACGACGACGATGCCTGACCGGACCGACGCCCCGGTCCGACGCGCACGTCACCGGCTGCGGCGGGCCGGTGACGACGTCAGTGGACGACGCCCGTCTCCTCGCCGCCCTGGTCGAGGCGGAAGGGCGGGTAGGCGTCCGTCATCAGGCTCGCGTACGCGGCGACGCGCAGTACCCAGCGGTTCAGTCCCACGATCAGGACGAACAGGTCGCGCGGATAGCGTTCGGTGAAGGTGAGGGCGAAGCCCGCGATGATGGCGAGCAGGGTGATCAGGCCGCCGCTCCACCAGCCGGCGCGCATGCCGCCGGTGAGGAAGGCGATGATCAGGTAGTGGGGGATGGCGAGCAGCCACCATTTGACCAGGACGAGCGAGCGCGAGAGCCGTTCCGGGTAGGCGATGTCCAGTCGGGCCGGGTAGTCGGGTTCCGGGCCGAGGCTGAAGGGCGGGTAGCGGTCGGTGCCGAGGGCGCCGTACGCGTAGTACGACACGCGCCACGACCACCGGAGGACGCCGAGGTTGAAGTCGAACAGGGCTCGCGGGTAGCGCTCGGTGAACAGGATGGCGAAGAACGCGATCACCGTCACGACGAAGAAGGCGATCCAGAGGAAGATCAGCACGATCCAGTGCGGGATGACCAGGATCCATTTGACCAGCCACAGCCAGCGGGACAGCGGGGCGTCGAGGTCGGCCGTCACCGACACCGGCGGATAGGGGGCGTGCTGTGTCTCCATGATCGTCACTTCCCCGCACGGGCCCGTCGCCCGGGAGCCGTGCGCTCTCCTCGAAGGACCCCGTCTCTCAGGATGGTCCGTTTCAGCCCCGCAGGGGAGGGCCGTCCGGTCCCGGACCGACCGCGAGGCGGCACTCCACGTCCACCACGCCCTCGACGGCGCGCGTCAGGCGTGCCGCCAGCGGGATCAGCCCGCCGTCGTGGACCGCGCCGGACAGGGTCACGACACCGGCGTCGACCCGGACCTCGACCTGCCGGTGGGAGAGGGGGAACAGGGGCTCGACGACATCGGCGCGGACCTCTGCGGCGAGGTCCTCGTCCGGGCGGAGGAAGACCTTCAGGAGGTCGGCCCGGCTGACGATCCCCTGGATCGTGCCGCTCGCGTCGACGACCGGCAGACGCTTGACGCGGTGGGCGGCCATGAGGCGCGCGGCCCGCGACAGGGACGCCTCGGGGGCGACGGTCACGGCGGGCGACGACATCAGGTCCCGGGCGCGCCGGGCACCGGCCTTCGCGGTGGCGTCGAGGCGCCGCATCTGTTCGATGAGGCCGAGGCGATGGTCCTGGAACTCCTCCTTGAGGAGCAGATCGCCCTCGGAGACGATGCCGACGACACGGCCCTCCCCCTCGACGACCGGTACGGCGCTCACCCTCCACCGTTCCATCGTGGTCACGATCTCCTTGAAGTCCGCGCCGGGCAGGACGGCGACGACCTTCCTGGTCATCAGGTCGGCGACGGTGAACGGTCGTGTGCTCATGGCGCTGCATCCTCACCGGGCGCAGGCCACGGGTTCCGCGCCGACGCGGAAGCGGCCGGCCTGCCGCCCTTCTCCCACAGGTTCCCGCGCGGCGGGCAGGCACCGGGAGGGCCGAAGGGCCCGGGTCAGCGGACCAGGACGGCCTCGCCGGAGCGGGGGACGACGGCCGTCCAGCCGAGCTCGTGGTCGATGCGGTCGCG
>NZ_JBIARL010000016.1:95510-224823 GCF_042889835.1 Streptomyces sp. NPDC002463 | reverse complement strand
CGTCGAGGGTCGCCTGCGCGGCCTTGGTGGCGGCCTCGATCGTCAGGTGCGTCGTCTGCATCGTGTTGTCGTTCACCGCGTCGGCCATGACGGCGGCGGGAGCGGCGGCCGGGGCGGCGGCGTTCGCGGAGACGGTGCCGAAGAGGCCCGCGGCGAGCGCGCCGGCGGCGACGGTACCGGTCAGGACACGGGTGCGCAGGGTCATCTTCTTCACGATCATCAGCTCCTTGGGCATCGACCCCCTCGGGGGCTCGGGAAGCTCGGCGTTCCCGCTCTGACATCCATCCTGGTGCCGGTCACGGCCCTGTCCGGTCGGCCTACAGGCTCCGGTCGGCGCACCCGGCGGACGACACGGGGGTCAACCGATCGGTCGATGCGGAATGAATCAGTCCGGATAGCCTGGGCTCGTGGGAACGGTCGGCGGCGAGGAGCGGACGGTGCGGACGGACAGGCGGTCGCCGATCGACACGAAGGCGTTCGACACGGAGGCTGCCGACCCGGAGGCGTTCGACACGGAGGCTGCCGACCCGGACGCCGGCTGGCTCGCGACCGTGATGCACATGGCGTTCTTCGTCCTGCTCTGCTCGTCGCTGACCCGCTACCTGATCGTCCATCCCGGCGCCCGTACGACGCCGTGGGTGATCATCCTCGCCATCGTGCTCGCCCTGCTGTACGTGCTCGGTCCGGTCCTCGGCCCTCAGCAGGCCGACGGACGCGGGGCTCCGCCCAGTACCGCCTCGAGGCTCTGGCTGGCGGCCGTCATCGGGGTGTGGTTCGCCCTCGTGGTCCTCGCGCCCAGCTTCGGCTGGTGCGTGGTGCCGCTCCTGTACACCAGCCTGCGCTCGCTGCGCACCCGGTCCGCGATCGTCCTCGTCGGCCTGATCACCCTGTGCGTGGTGGCCGCTCAGCTGAAGCTGCGGCTGCGCTTCGGCTTCGACCCGAACCTGATGTTCGCCCCGTTCGCCGGCGCGGCCGTCGCCACCGCCGTCTTCCTCTACTCCCAGCGGCAGGCCGACCGGCTGCGGGCGGTCATCCTGGACCTCGTCCGCACCCGTCGGGAACTGGCCGCGACCGAGCGCCGGGAGGGCACCCTGGCCGAGCGCCAGCGGCTCTCCATGGAGATCCACGACACCCTCGCACAGGGCCTGTCCAGCCAGCAGATGCTGCTCCAGGCCGCCGACCGGCTCTGGGACACCGACCCGGTCGCGGCCCGCCGCCACATCCGTACGGCGGAGTCCATCGCCGAACACAATCTGGCCGAGGCCCGACGCTTCGTGCACGACCTCGCCCCCGCCGACCTCGCCGGGGGCGGCGATCTCACCGACGCGCTGCGCACCCTCGCCGAGCGGGAGTCCTCCGACACCCTCCGGGTCCGCTTCCACCAGGACGGCACGCCCGCCGCCACCCTGCCCGACCGCGTACAGGCGGCGTTGCTGCGCATCGCCCAGGGCGCGCTGGCCAACATCCGCGAGCACGCCGACGCCGGCACGGCGGCCGTGACCCTCAGCCATCTGGACGACCAGGTCGTCCTGGACATCGCCGACGACGGGCGCGGCTTCGACCCGGCGCTCTCGCGCGAGCAGGCCGTGCGCGGCCACGGGCTGCCCGCGATGCGCGCGCGTGTCCGGCAGCTCGGGGGCGCGCTCACGATCGAATCGGCGCCGGGCGAGGGGACGGTGCTGACCGCCGTCATCCCCCTGCCGCCCCGGCCCTGACGGCGGGCGCGGCTCCTTCCCCCGTACGGGCCGCGCCCGTTCCGGTGGAATGGCCGAACTGTGCGTAGACCAGATAGGTGCCTGAGGCATGTAGTGGAGACGGCACCACAGTCCCTGCCACCGACACGCCCCCAGCGAGGCCCCCGTGACGAAAACCGTGGCGTTCCCCCAGAACCGGACCTGCCCCTATCACCCGCCCACCGGCTACCCCCGCACCGAGGAGGAGCGCCCGCTGTCGCGGGTCACCCTGTGGGACGGGAGGACGGTGTGGCTCGTGACCGGACACGCGGCCGCCCGCGCGCTCCTCGCGGATCAGCGGCTGTCCACCGACTCCACCCGTGACGACTTCCCGTTGCCGACGGAACGCGCCTCGGCCGTGCGCAGGCGCCGGCGGGCGGCGCTGCTCGGCTGGGACGACCCCGAGCACAACGCCCAGCGGCGGATGCTGATCCCCAGCTTCACCCTCAAGCGTGCCGAGACCCTGCGGCCCCGCATCCAGGAGACCGTGGACCGGCTCCTCGACGCGATGGTGGCGCAGGGGCCGACGGCCGAGCTGGTGAGCGCGTTCGCGCTGCCGGTGCCGTCGATCGTCATCTGCGACCTGCTGGGCGTGCCGTACGCGGACCACGACTTCTTCGAGGAGCAGTCGCGGCGGCTGCTGCGCGGCCCGACGGCCGCGGACACCGAGGACGCGCTGGCCCGCCTCGAGGACTACCTCGGCCACCTGATCGACCAGAAGCGGCTGAAGCCCGGCGAGGGCGTCCTGGACGACCTGGTGGCGCGCGGGTCCGGAGACGGCGGTCCCGAACGCCAGGAACTCGTACAGCTCGCCACGATCCTGCTGGTGGCCGGGCACGAGACCACGGCGAACATGATCTCCCTGGGGACGTACACCCTGCTGCGGCACCCGGAGCGGCTGGCGGAGCTGCGGGCGGATCCCACGCTCGTACCCGCTGCCGTCGAGGAGTTGCTGCGCTTCCTGTCGATCGCCGACGGACTGCTCCGGGTCGCGCGGGAGGACATCGATGTCGAGGGGACGGTGATCCGGGCGGGCGAGGGGGTGGTCTTCTCGACCTCGGTCATCAACAGGGACGCCGCCGCCTACAGCGACCCGGACGCGCTCGACTGGGCGCGGTCCGCCCGCCACCACGTGGCGTTCGGTTTCGGCATCCACCAGTGCCTCGGGCAGAACCTGGCACGCGCGGAACTGGAGATCGCGCTCGGGACGCTCCTGCGCCGCCTGCCGGGGCTTCGGCTGGCCGTCCCGGCCGAGGAGATCCCGTTCAAACCGGGCGACACGATCCAGGGAATGCTCGAACTCCCCGTCACGTGGTGAAAGGAGCGGTGCGGAGCATGGCGAAGGAAGCGGTGCCGATGCGCGTCTCGATCGACTCGGACGTCTGCATCGGCGCGGGGCAGTGCGCCCTGACGTCCCCGGACGTCTTCACGCAGGACGACGACGGATTCGGAACGGTCGTCCCGGGCCGGGAGGACGGCACCGGGACGATGGTCCGCGAGGCGGTCAGAGCCTGCCCCGTACAGGCGATCACCCTCCGTGAGGCCACCGAGGAATCGCGCGCCTGACGGCGGTCGGGATGGCATCGAGGAACGAACCCTGAGAGGCCGCTCGCTCCGAGCGGCCCGTCAGGGGGCCTCGCGGATGGTTCCTGTCTGATGGTCGTCAGTGCGCGGCGCCGTACAAGTCCCGGACGTACCGGTCGAACGTCGCGTCCGGGCTTCTGTACGGCGGTTCGCCGGGGACGAACCCTGCTCGACGTGCGACGGCGGCGGATGCGGGATTCCCCGGATCGACCTGGATCACCACCTGCCTCGCACCCTCCCCGGCCGCGTACCGGCATGCCAGGAGAACCGCCCGGGTGGCCAGGCCGCGGCCCCTCCAGGACGGATGGAGGCCGTAGGCCACGTTCACCTGACCGGGCGCCAGCCCCTCTCCCTCCCACCGCAGGTCGATCGTCCCCGCGAGTGCCTCGACCGCGCCCACCCGGATCCCGAAAGCGCGCAACGGCCCGGCGGCGTCCCACTGCTCCCGGCAGTGCCGGACGTACGCCTCCACGCCCTCGCGCGTACCGGGGCCGCCGTTGAGCCAGCGAACCAGCGCCTCGTCCTCCCCCGCGAGATGCGCCTCCACATCGTCCAGGCGCAGCGGCGACAGCGCGACGACCCCGTCGGACAGCCTCACTTCATGCATCCGTCGGTGATGCCGCCGAGTGCCGTCGCCGCATGCTCGTATTCCCGGTAGGGCCATTGGGATGCCTATACGAGGCATTGGATTCTCCATTGGATACCTATGGATCCCCGGCCTACTGTCGAGGTCGTCGCCTTCTCCGGGCCCGGTCGGGCCCGCCATCCCCTGGAGCTTCCCCATGTCGAAGATTCTTTTCGTGATGACCGGTGTCGACTACTGGACGCTGGCCGATGACACCAAGCACCCCACCGGCTTCTGGGCCGAGGAGGTCATCGCGCCGTACGAGGCGTTCAAGGCCGCCGGGCACGAGGTCGTCGTCGCCACGCCGGGTGGTGTCGTCCCGACCGTCGACGCGGGCAGCCTCTCCCCCGAGGCCAACGGTGGCCCGGAAGGCGCGGACAAGGCCGCGGCGGCGCTCGCCTCGATCAGCGAGATCCAGAACCCGATCAAGCTGGAGGACGCCCGTCCGGCCGAATACGACGCCGTCTTCTACCCCGGCGGCCACGGCCCCATGGAGGACCTCGCCGTGAACGCCGTCTCCGGCAGGCTGCTGGCCGACACCCTGCGCTCGGGCAAGCCTCTGGGCGTCGTGTGCCACGGCCCGGCCGCGCTTCTCGCCGCGACCGACGCCGACGGCTCGAACGCCTTCGCCGGCCGCAAGGTCGCCGCGTTCAGCAACGCCGAGGAGACGCAGGCGGGTCTCGCCGGCAGGGCGAAGTGGCTGCTCGAGACCCGGCTCGTGGAGGCGGGCGTGGACGTCCGGGTCGGTGAGCCGTGGGCGCCGCACGTGGTCGTCGACGGCAACCTGGTCACCGGTCAGAACCCGTCCTCCTCCGCCCCGCTCGCCGCGGAGCTCCTGAAGAAGCTGGCCTGACGCCCGTCGCAGGCCTGGACAGGGCCGGGTCGCCTCACTAGCCTCCTCCTCACCTAATCAACTAATTGACTAGCTGCGGAGATGTGCATGAAGTCCTTCCGTCAGGCCGTCGAGGCGAACGACCACGCGGCGATCGAGGCGCTCCTCGCCGAGGACGTCGTCTTCACCAGCCCCGTGGCCTTCAAGCCCTACCCGGGCAAGGCGATCACCGCGGCCATCCTGCGCGGAGTCTCCCGCGTCTTCAGCGACTTCCGCTACGTCCGGGAGATCAGCGGCGAGGACGGCCGCGACCACGCCCTCGTCTTCGAGGCCCGGGTCGGCGACCGCGCCATCACCGGCTGCGACTTCCTCCACCTGAACGAGCAGGGCCTCATCGACGACTTCACGGTCATGGTCCGGCCGCTGTCCGCCGCACACGCGCTGTCCGAGGCGATGGGGGCGCAGTTCGACCGCATCGCGGCCGAGGCGGCCGGCACCGCCCCGGCCGGCGAGCCGCCGGCTCAGTCCAGGTAGGCCGCGACCAACTCGGCGAAGGCCTCCGGGGTGAGGACCTCGACGCCCAGTTCCTGGGCCTTGACGGCCTTCGAGCTGGGCTTGCCGTTCGCGGACGGCGCCGCGACCAGGTAGGTGGTCCGGGAGTTGACGCTGCTGCCCGCACGCCCGCCGGCCTTCTCTATGAGCGCGCCCATCTCGGAGCGCCCCCAGCCGCCCAGCGGGCCGGCCATCTTCCCGGTCACGACGACGGTCTTCCCGCTGAGCGGCCCGTCCACCGCGTCCTCGGCCTTCTCCTGCCGCGGCTCGGTCATGGCGACGCCCGCCGCGATCAGCTTGTCGATCACCGGGGCGAGCGCGGCGACCTGTTCCGCGATGACCGGTGCCTTCTCCGGGCCTATGCCCTCGACCTCCTGGAGGGCGGCGGCGTCGGCCGCCCGGATGGCGTCCATCGTGCCGAAGTACGCGGCGATGCGCCGGGACATGCTGCGGCCGGTGCCCGGCACGCCGAGCGCGCAGAAGACTCGGCTGAGGGGGCGGGACTTGGCCAGTCGGATCTGCTCGGCCAGCTTCGCGCCGCGCTTGGCGCTACCGGAGGCGGTGGTGAGCTGCTCCTCGGTGAGGGTGAACAGATCTGCGACGTCGCCGACGACACCGGCGGCGATCAGGGCGTCGACGTACTTCCTGCCGAGCCCGTCGATGTCGAGGATGTCGCGCCCGGCGACGTACTCGATCAGCGGCGCGAGCGCACAGGCGGTGCCCTTGGCGCAGCGCCACCGCTCCTGGCTCTTGTCGATCTCCCCGCCGCAGTGGGGGCACTCCTCGGGCAGCGGGACCGGGACGGCGCCCTGCGGGCGGAGTTCGACGACGGCGGCCTGGACGCGCGGGATGATGTCGCCGGCCTTGTGGACGGTCACGGTGTCGCCGATGTGGAGGTCACGCCGCAGGATGTCGGCCGGGTTGTGGAGGGTGGCGCGGGTGACGGTGGATCCGTCCAGCTCCACGGCCGTGAGCACGGCGGTCGGGGCGAGCACACCCGTACGGCCCACTTCCCAGAACACGTCTTCCAGGACGGTCTGGCGCTCGACGGCCGGAAGCTTGTAGGCGATCGCCCAGTACGGGAAGCGGCTGCCGAAGCCCGCCGTCGCCTGCTCGGCTGCGCTGTCCGCCTTGATGACGACGCCGTCGATGCCGAACGGCAGGCTCGCGCGCATCGCGGCGATCGCGTCGACCCTCTCCTGGGCCTCGGCGAGGGTGGGGACCACATGGAGTCCGGCCGGGGTCTCCGCCGTGGTCCGCACCCCCGCCTCCGCCACCGCGGCAAGCGTCTCGGCGTGCCCACCCCCGGCGGGCAGGAACTCCCTACCGTCGAGGTCGACGGCGCCGTACGCCCAGAAGGTCATCGCCAGTCGGTAGGGCCGGTCCTTCGCCCGCAGCGTGCCGGCGGCGCCGTTGCGCGGATTGGCGAAGACGTCGCCGCCGTGCGCGATCCGTATCTCGTTCGCGGCCTCGAACTGCTCCTGGGTGAAGAGGACTTCACCGCGCGCCTCGAAGGTCGCGGGGACCGGCAGCTGCTCGGGAATCCCGTCGATCGTCCCGATGACGTGGCTGACGTCCTCGCCCTGCGTACCGTCGCCACGCGTGATGATCTGCACCAGCCGTCCGTCACGGTAACGGGCGGCGACGGCCGCACCGTCCATCTTCGGCTCGACGGTGAACCCTCCCACCGGCTCCTGCCCCAGACGCCGCTGGAGCGAGGCACCCCAGGCGACGAGCCCTTCGGGCGCGAAGACGTTGTCGAGACTGAGCAGCCGCGTGGTGTGCGCGACGTCGCCGACGGGCGCGGCGCCGTCGGCGACCTGGTCGGCGGGCGAGTCCGGGGCGACGTCCTCGGGGTGCTCGGCCTCCCAGGCCTTCACGTCGAGCCGCAGCCGGTCGTACGTGGCGTCGTCCATGACGCTGTAGCCCGCGCCGTAGTACGTGCGGGAAGCCTCACGCAGCCGCTCGATGGCGGCCTCGTACGCGGCACGGCTGGACAGGCTGAAGTACGCCTCAACGGCGGGAGTTGTCGTCATGTCCACCATCCTGTCGGAGGGCACTGACAACGCCCCTCAGCACGTCCGCCGAAAGGACGCACGACGCACCGCACGCCGGCCCCGTGGTTCCGGAGCCGGCGTGCGGTGGGGGGCCGGCTCCTCCGTGCGGGGAGAGAGCCGGTCGGGTGACGCGCCGTCAGCGCGTGGCGAGGAGCGTCAGGGTGTCGATGACGCGGTTCGAGAAGCCCCACTCGTTGTCGTACCAGGCGACGACCTTGACGTGGCGTCCCTCGACGCGGGTGAGGGCCGAGTCGAAGATGGACGAGTGCGGGTTGCCCACGATGTCGGCGGAGACCAGCGGGTCCTCCGAGTACTCGAGGACGCCGGCCAGCGGGCCCTCGGCGGCGGTGCGGTAGGCGGCCAGGACGTCCTCGACGGTGACGTCGCGGGCGACGGTCGTGTTGAGCTCGACGATCGAGCCCACCGGGACGGGCACGCGGATCGAGTCGCCGGACAGCTTGCCGTCCAGGTTCGGCAGCACGAGGCCGATGGCCTTGGCGGCGCCCGTGGAGGTCGGCACGATGTTGACGCCGGCGGCGCGGGCGCGGCGCGGGTCGCGGTGCGGGCCGTCCTGCAGGTTCTGCTCCTGCGTGTAGGCGTGGACCGTCGTCATGAAGCCGTGCTCGATGCCGGCGAGGTCGTCGAGGACCTTCGCGAGGGGCGCGAGCGCGTTGGTCGTGCAGGAGGCGTTCGAGACGATCGTGTGCAGTTCGGCGTCGTACGCGTCGGTGTTCACGCCGTAGGCGAGGGTGACGTCGGCGCCGTCCGCGGGCGCGCTGACGAGGACCTTCTTCGCGCCGGCGTCGAGGTGGGCGCGGGCGGCCTTGGCCGAGGTGAAGCGGCCGGTGGACTCCAGGACGATGTCGACGCCGAGTTCGGCCCACGGCAGGTCCGCCGGCTCGCGCTCGGCGAGGACCTTGATGCGGCGGCCGTCGACGACGAGGGTGTCGCCGTCGACGGTGACCGGGCGGCCCAGGCGGCCCGAGGTCGAGTCGAAGGCGAGGAGCCGCGCGAGGGCGGTGGGCTCCGTCAGGTCGTTGACGGCGACGACCTCGAGGTCGGTGTCGCGCTCGAGCAGCGCGCGGAGCACGTTGCGTCCGATGCGGCCGAAACCATTGATGGCGATGCGAGTCATGAGTGGGTGTCCCTTCCGACCTTCCGATTCGCCACCCAGGTTCGCGCGGATCACTGGTCTCAACCAGCGGCGTGATCGCCACGGTCCGCAAGTATCGCGCCAAGATCCCGCCACGGCGCCGAAAGGGGTCTGCCGAGGGGTCTGGCGTGGGGTTATTCCCCCTGCGCGAAGGTGCGCCGGTAGTCGCTCGGGGTCGTGCCGAGGATGCGCTGGAAGTGCAGCCGCAGATTGGCTCCGGTGCCCAGGCCGACGTCGGCGGCGATCTGCTCGACGCCCCGCTCGGACCGTTCGAGCAGCTCGCGGGCCATGTCGACCCGGGCGCGCATGACCCACTGCATCGGCGTGTAGCCGGTGTCCTCGGCGAACCGGCGTGAGAAGGTGCGGGCCGACACCGCCGCGTGCCGGGCGAGTATCTCCAGGGTGAGGGGCTCGCCGAGCCGGTGCAGCGCCCATTCGCGGGTGGCGGCGAACCGCTCGCCGAGCGGCTCCGGCACGCTGCGCGGCACGTACTGTGCCTGACCGCCGCTGCGGTACGGGGCGGCGACGAGCCGCCGGGCGGCGTGGTTCGAGGCGCCCATGCCGAGGTCCCGGCGCAGGATGTGGAGGCAGAGGTCGATTCCGGAGGCGGCGCCGGCGGACGTGAGGATGCTGCCCTCGTCGACGAAGAGGACGTTCTCGTCGACGCGGATCAGGGGCCGCTTGGCCGCGAGCGCCCGCGCGTAGTGCCAGTGCGTAGTGGCCCGTTTCCCGTCGAGGAGGCCCGTGGCGGCGAGGGCGAAGGCGCCGGTCGAGATGGCGGCCAGCCGCGCCCCGCGCTGGTGGGCGGCGATCAGCGCGTCGACGACGGCGCGCGGCGGGTCCTCGCGGTCCGGATGCCGGTAGCCGGGGACGAAGACGATGTCGGCCCAGTCGAGCGCCTCCAGGCCGTGGGCGACCTGGTACGCCAGCCCGTCGCCGCCGGCCACGACGCCGGGTACCGCGCCGCAGACCCGTACCTCGTACGGCATGCTCGCCCGGGTCGTGAACACCTGCGCGGGGATTCCGACGTCGAGGGGTTTGGCGCCTTCGAGGACGAGGACGGCGACGCGGTGGAGACGGGATGCAGACACGTCCACGAGGGTACGCGGCCACGCGTCCTCGCTGGTCAGCGGCGGTCACGGACGTTCCCGGCCGCCGCTCGGAAGTGCCCTCAGCCGCGCCGGAGGACGCGGGCCGTGCGGGCGAGGACGCGGGGGCCGGTGAGGGCCTTCGGGTGCCTGCGCATGTGGACGACGTCCATGTACGTCTGGTTCACCCGCGCGTCCCTGACCGACGCGGTCGTGATGTGGTCGCCCGCCCAGCGCAGGAACCGGTAGCCACGGGGGTACGGGCCCGTGACGTGCGGCTGCGCGAGGTCGGCGGTCGTCGAGAGCTGCCAGGCGGCGTCGACGACCACGGCGGCCCGCCGGAAGTAGTCCCGGGCCGGGTCGTGCGGCGAGGCGCCGCTCCTCAGGTGGACGTGGAGCGAGGAGGCCTGGAGGGTGGCGAGGGTCAGCCCCTGGCCGTAGACGGGGTTCACGGTCGCCATGGCGTCCCCCAGGACGACGAGCCCGCCGGGGAACTTCGTCAGGTCGGTGAACCGGCGCCGGCGGCTCTCGCGGAAGTGGAAGGGCTCCACCGCGCCGATCATCTCGCACCGGTCGGCTATCTCGCGGAGGGGAGCGACGCAGCGCCTCATCCGGGCGAGGAACTCCGCGCGGTCCCGCCCCGGGCGGTGGCCTGCGTATCCGGCGAGGACGACGGACCAGGCGTCGTCCTCGACGGCGGCCAGGGCCCCGGGTTCGCACACCGCCGGCTGGTAGTCGCTGGCCGGGCCCGGTGTGGAGTGGGCGATCACCGTGTCCGGGAGCTCCCTCCCGCGGGCGAAGCGGGCCGTGGCGTAGCCGAGGTCGACGCGCATGCGGTCCACCGGGGCCTGGCCCCAGCCCTCGGCGGCGAGCCAGTTGCCGAGCCGGCTGGAGCGGCCCATGGCGTCGACGACGAGATCCGCCCGCACGTCGTACTCGTCACCCTCGCTCGTCCCGGCCGCTTCGGCGTCCCCCGCCTGCGGCGCGCCCGCCGCCGCGAGCCGGGCCCCGACGACGCGTCCTCCCTGGAGGAGCAGTCCCCTGCCGGTGGCGGGCTCGAGGCGGACGTTGTCGAGGGCCGTGACGCGGCGCCGTACATGTGTCTCGACGAACGGACGGGTCGCACCGAGCATCCGTGCGTCGGCGACCGGTGCCTTGAGCACGCCGTCTACGTAGAACCGCACCTCGTCGCCCCGGCCGAGGCGGGCGCCGCCGCTCACCATCTCCCGGGTGATGCCCGGGAAGAAGCGCTCGATCTGGGTGTGGCCCATGGCGAGCAGGGCGTGCAGCTGCCGCCGGTGCGGCGCGCCGGGCCCCGTGCCGTCCCCGCCTTCGAGGAGGTCGGGTTCGACGACCACGACCTCCTCGGCGAAGTCGCTCAGGACCCGGGCGGCCAGCAGCCCGGCGAAGCTCCCTCCCAGAACAACGGCGCGCTTCACGTGCTCCCCCTCCGTACCGGGTCCGTCATCGGGCCGCCGCGAAGGTCATCGCGACGGCCGGGACCCTACCGTGCCGGAGCGCCGCCGACGGCACTCCGGCGGGTCGCGGTGATCAGGCCTGGTACTCGGTGAGGTCGATGGCGTAGACCCGCAGGGGTACGCCGAAGACCGGGTGGCTCGTCTCCCGCTCCGGCACCATGCCGAGCTTACGCATGACGTTCTCGGAGGCCTTGTTGGCGGCGTGGGTGATGGCGACGACGCGGTCGAGGCCGCGGTCCTGGAGGGCGAACTCCAGGACGGCGTGGGCGGCCTCGGAGGCGTACCCCTGGCCCCAGAACTGCCGGCCGAGCCGCCAGCCGATCTCCACGTCGGGGAGCACCTCGGGGAGGAACTCCGGCACGGAGAGGCCCGCGAAGCCGATCAGTTCGCCGGAGCCGAGGAGTTCGACGGCGAAGAGCCCGAAGCCCTCCTCGTCCCACTCCTCCTCGCACCGCTCGATGCCCTCCGCGGTCTGTTCCAGGTCCCGGACCGAGCCGTCGCCGATCCAGCGCATGACCTCGGGGTCGGCGTTGATCTCGGCCATGGGGACGAGGTCGTCGTCGGTCCAGCGGCGGAGCAGGAGTCGGGGGGTGAGGATCTCGGTCATGAACCCATCCTGACGCATACGGGGTCCCCACGGATGTCCGGGTCAGCGGTAGTACGCCTCGACCACGGCCCGTACCTCGTCGAGCAGCGCGGGGCCGTCCTGCGGTACGGGCGGGCGGCCG
Organism: Streptomyces sp. NPDC002463; assembly: GCF_042889835.1. Taxonomy (NCBI): domain Bacteria; kingdom Bacillati; phylum Actinomycetota; class Actinomycetes; order Kitasatosporales; family Streptomycetaceae; genus Streptomyces; species Streptomyces sp. NPDC002463. The sequence goes on along the minus strand of NZ_JBIARL010000016.1, from coordinate 212,993 downwards.
CTGCCCGGGCGGATGTCGAGGAGCTGTGCGCCGGAGAGGGCGTACACGACGCGGCGGAGGCCCGCCTGCCGGATGACCGCCGCGCACATGTCGCACGGCTGGCAGCTGGTGTACATCGTGGTCTCGGCCGCGGTGGCCGGGTCCAGTTCCCGGGCTGCCCATCGCGCGAGCTTCAGTTCGGGGTGCGCCGTGATGTCCCGGTCGGTGAGAGTGGTGTTGTGCTCCTCGGCGAGGACCGTCCCGTCCGGTGCGGCGAGGAGCGACCCGAAGGGGGGATCGCCGCCCTCCCGTGCCGTGGCGGCGAGGGCGATGGCGCGGCGGAGCAGGGTGTGGTCGTCGGCTGTCGTCATGACGCATCCGTTCCTGAGAGGTGGGCGGCCGCGTCCTGGAGGTGGCAGCCGCGTCGATGGCGCATCTGGAGGAGGTCCTGGACGCGTTGGCGGAGTTCGGCGGCACGACCACCGACCTCGTCTTCAGTCGCGCTGCACGAGCGGACCGCCGCCCCGCCGGCCCTGACGGCCGGCCGGCCCCTGCGTGAGGTCGGCCGGGTCGGTGTTGGCCCCGCAGAGGACGACGCAGATCTTCTCGCCCGGTGCCGGGCGGTAGCCGGTGGGGGCGTCGGACGGGGCGGTGAGGGCCGCCAGGGCGGTGGCGGCGGCGTGTTCGACGGCGAGGCGGCGGTCGTCCCAGAGGGCGCGGCGGGCGCGGACGATGTCGGTGTCCGTGACGAGGACGGTGTGGACGTCGGGCTCCTGGGCGGCGGCCACGGCCAGGGAGGTGGCGCGGCGGGCGCCGAGGGCGTCGGCGGCGACGGAGTCGACCGTCACGTCGACGGGGTGTCCGGCCCGGAGGGCGGCGTCGAGGGCACGGGAGTTCTCGGGTTCGACGGCGACGGTACGGATGCCGTGGTGCCGGGCGGCGGTGGCGACGCCGGCGAGGAGCCCTCCGCCGCCGACGGAGACGACGACGGTGTCGAGGTCCGGGATCCGCCGGTGGATCTCGTCGAGGAGGGTGCCGGCCCCGGCGGCGATCAGGGGGTGGTCGTACGCGTGGGAGGCGAGGGCGCCGCTGTCGGCCGCGAACGCCTCGCAGGCGGCGAGCGCCTCGGCGTACTCCGTCCCGACGAGCCGCACGTCGGCGTCGTAGCCCCGCAGCTTGTCGATCTTCACCTGGGGTGCGGTCACCGGCAGGAAGACGGTGGCGCGGACACCCTGCCGGCGGGCCGCCCAGGCGCAGGCGAGGCCCGCGTTGCCGCCGGAGGCGATGGTGACGCCGGCTGTCGGGAGGGTGCCCTCCTCCCGGTGGGCGAGGAGGAAGTTCTGCGCGCCGCGGGCCTTGAAGGAGCCGGTGTGCTGCAGGAGTTCAAGGGCGAGGTGGAGCTCGTACGTCTCGTCCGCGGGTTCGGCGGGGGTGACCGTGACGGGGCGGACGTGGCCACCGATCCGGTCGGCGGCGGTCTTGACGTCGGCGTACGCGAGGGTGGGCACCAGATGCTCCTGAAGGGCCGGGACCGGGCGGTCGTGCGAACGATCTTCTCAGCGTCCGGCGGGCGCGGGAAGGCCGCGAGGCCGGGAGGAGGGGCCGAGGGCCCTTCAGTGGCGTGAATTGCCCCTCCGCACACCTCCGGGCCTCCGGAAACGCGGTTGACCAGGCATTCCGTCGCAGGCGATAGTGACGCCTCTTGGCCGGGAACAGTCGGCCGGAATCTCAGGGGTGGGGACTCTTGCACAGCGAAGAAGACGCCGCGTCCGCCTGCGCTCACGCCACCGCACTGATCGCGGCGGGCCGGCTCGCGGAGGCGCGGGAGGTCGCGGAGACGGCCCTGGAGGCGGACGGTCCCGAGCCGGCGCTCCTCCTCGTCGTGGCCCGCGCGCACATGGCGGAGGACGAGGACGACCACGACGACGCCGCCGAGCGGGTCTTCCGCCGGGCTCTCGACCTCTTCCCCGACCACGTCGACCTCCTCGCCGGTTACGCCGAGCTCTGTCTGCGGTCCGACGCCCTGGACCGGCCGGGCCGCCACGCACGCGGCCCCGTGCTGCTCGAGCGGCTCCGGGAACTGGCGCCCGACTCCCCGCAGCTGCTGCGGGCCACCGCCTCGACCTCGGTCCTCGCCACGGCCGTGGCCAAGGGACCGTCGGCCGCCCTCGTACAGCGTCTCGACGTCCTCCAGGCGCTCACCGCCGCCTCGCCGCAGGCCGCGGAGAAGGACGCGCGGCGCCGGGCGGCCCTCGCGCCGTACGACCGGCGGCTCGCCGTCCTCGACGCGTCGCTCACCGCGCTCGCCCGTCCCGGCCGGGCCCCGCTGCGCCTGCTCGTGCGCCGCAAGCCGGAGTACCTGTTCCTCGCCCAGCTGACGGTGGCCGTACTGCTGTTTGCGCGTCATGTGCTCGGGCCGTTCCCGCTCTGGGGCACGTGCGCGGTCGTCGTGCTCCTCCAGCTCCCCCTCCTGGCGCTTCGGCTGCTGCTGCGCGGCGCCCGCGCGCGTGGTGGGGCACGGGCCTCGGGCGCGACTGCAGCGGGACCCGCCCCGGCCGAGCCGCCGTTGCCCGCCGTGCGGCCGTACACACGGCGTCAGCTGGTCCTCATCGGCACCGGTGCCGTGCTCGCCTTGAGTGCCTTCGTGACGACGACCGTCCTGACGCACCTGGAGGACATCGCGTATCCGAGGTACGAGGCGGCCGCCCCGTACACCTTCCGGGGGATGACGCGGACGGACATGGGCGACGAGCTGGACGCCGCCGCTGCGAGCGACCCGAGCGGCCGGGTCGCGGCGGCGTTCACGTACTACTACACGGGCGGTTCGGGCGACGGGTCCGAGCTCGCCGTCACCGCGTCCACCGGCGACTTCCACGACGCCACCGCCGCCATGGTGTACGAGAGCGACACGCTCCTGTCGAGCACGCCCGGTGTGGGCTCGCTCGACGACGGCTGGAGGGCGGACGCGGGCGCCTACGGCGGCTGGATGCAGTGCTCGCGGTACGTCGAGTACATCACCGGCAAGCACAAGGCGATCTGCTTCTGGGCGGACAAGGGCAGCATGGGGTCGGTCTCGTTCAAGGCCTCGGACATGTCGCACGCCGACGTCGAGGAGCTCGCCCGTACGACACGGCAGGCCATGCTGCTCCCCGCCTCGTCGGATTCCTGACGTCCTCTCCGGACCCTGACGTCACGGGAATCGCCCCGGAGGCGCCGGCTGCCTCCGGGGCGGTCCCGTGCCCGCCTTCCCGCTCTCGGGTCTTACGGGACGATCTTCAGGAGGCGGTTCGGGGAGCCGCTGCCCGGGCTCGTCACCTTGTTGAGCGTGGCGCCGTTGACCAGCGCCGTGGCGACCTGGGCCGGCGTGGCGGAGGGGTGGCCCGCCAGGTAGATCGCGGCGGCGCCCGCCACGTGCGGGGTCGCCATCGAGGTGCCGGAGATGGTGTTGGTGGCGGTGTCGCTGGTGTTCCAGCCGGCGGTGATGGAGACACCGGGGGCGAAGAGGTCGAGCACCGAACCGTAGTTGGACCAGCTGGCCTTGGCGTCGGTGTTGCTCGTGGCGCCGACCGTGATGGCGGCCGCGACGCGGGCGGGCGACGAGGAGGAGGCGTTGGTGCCGGAGTTGCCGGCGGCGACCGCGTAGGTGACGCCGTCGGCGATGGAGTTCTTCACCGCGTTGTCGAGGGCGGTGGAGGCGCCGCCGCCGAGGGAGAGGTTGGCCACGGCGGGGGCGCCGGCGGCGTGGTTGGCGGTGACCCAGTCGATGCCCGCGACGACACCGGCGGTGGTGCCGGAGCCGTTGTTGTCGAGGACGCGGACGGCGACGATCTTCGCCGCCTTGGCCACGCCGTAGGTGGAGCCGGCGATGGTCGTGGCGACGTGGGTGCCGTGCCCGTTGCCGTCCTGGGCGACCGTGTCGCCGTCGACGGCGTCGTAGCCGTTGACGGCGCGCCCGGCGAGCTCGGAGTGGGTGATCCGCACGCCGGTGTCGATGACGTAGGCGGTGACGCCGCTGCCGGCGCTGTCGGGGTACGTGTACGTGCCGGACAGCGGCAGATCGGCCTGGTCGATGCGGTCGAGGCCCCAGGGCGCGTTGGACTGGGTCGCGTCGGCGCGGACGACCTGGTTCTGCTCGACGGAGGCGACGGCCGGGTCGGCGGCGAGGCGGCGGGCCTCGGTCGCGCCGAGGGTGGCCGTGTAGCCGTTGAGGGCGGAGCCGAAGGTCTTGCGGACCGTGCCGCCGTAACCGGCTATCAGGTTCCGCCCCTTGGCGGAGGCGGCCTTGAAGCCGGCGCCCTGCTTGAGGGTGACGATGTAGCTGCCGGGGACCGCGTCGGCCGAGCCGGCCGCGAGGACGGTGCCTTCGGCGGGGACCGCCTGGGCGGGGACGGCGGCGAAGGTGCCGAGCAGGGCGGCGGCGGTCGCGGCGGAGGCCGTCACGGCGAGGCGCGTCTTGTTGCTCTTGGGGAGTGCCATTACGAGGGAGTCCTCCTCATGGGCGTCGCGCCCGACGGGTGGGGGCGGCGCGACTGTGGGGGTGGTGCACGCGGGGTCACGCGCACGGTCGGGACCGTGTGTCCGGTCCCGGCGTGATCAGCAGCCTGGCCGCTCCACGGGCGTGACTCAAGGGAGTTGAGGTCTTGTCATGCATCCGCCATACGCCTGCAACGGAACCCCCGAGGAAGCCGGAGCGCCTGGCTGAATCGGACGCTCCGGTGGCCGGAATCCCGAGGACTCGACACCCCGCGCGCCGCGTGCGCCCGCTCCTCCCCCGCGGGTGACGACGTGTCGGCTAGCGTCGGGAGAAGCAGGCCGGTGACACCGGACGCCATCCGAAAGGACGCACCCCATGCCCCTCGAAGGCGAGTACGAGCCCAGCCCGACGTCGTGGGTACGCGAGCAGGTCGAGCTGTACGAATCGTCCGGCGGCACCCAGGGCACCACCATGCGGGGCCTCCCCGTCATCCTCGTCACGAACCTCGGCGCCCGGAGCGGCAAGCTCCGCAAGACCCCGCTCATGCGGGTCGAGCACGAGGGCGCGTACGCGCTCGTCGCGTCCAAGGGCGGTTCGGTCGACCACCCCGTCTGGTACCACAACCTGGTGGCCACGCCCCTGGTCGAACTGCGTGACGGCACGCAGGTGTGGGACATGAAGACCCGTCTGGTCACCGGTGGGGAACGCCAGGCGTGGTGGGAGCGGGCCGTCGCCGCGTTCCCGGACTACGCCGACTACCAGCGCAAGACCGACCGGGAGATCCCCGTCTTCGTCGCCGAGCCGGTGGTCCAGGACGTGTAGGCACGCGCCGGCATCACCCTTGCCTTCGCGTGCGCTCCAGGTCCTAGCGTCCCGGTCATGCAGACCTCAGCCCTGGCGGGCCGTGCTCGAGACGGGAGTGACCCGATGAAGGTCCTTGTGACGGGCGGGACGAGCGGGCTGGGGCTCGCCATGGCCTCCGCCCTGGCCGCGGCGGGCGCGGCGGTCGCGCTGACCGGCCGGTCCGGTCGGCGCGCGACGTCGGTCGCCGCCGGACTGCCGGGGGCGGTCGGGGTGGAGATGGACGTGCGGGACGAGTCGTCCGTGGCCGGGGCCGTCGAGGAGGCGTGGTCCCGGCTCGGCGGCGTCGACATGCCGGTGAACAACGCCGGGGTCGGCATGCGTACGGTCAACCCGCGCTTCATGACGCACCCACAGGGCTTCTGGGAGGTGCCGGTCGCGGGCTTCCGCGCGGTGATCGAGACCAATCTGACGGGGTACTTCCTGGTGGCGCGCGAGGTCACGCCCCGGATGCTGGCCGCCGGCGGCGGCCGCATCGTCAACATCGCGGTGAGCGAGTCGACCATGCACCGGGCCGGGTTCGTCCCCTACGGGCCGTCCCGGGCGGGCAGCGAGTCACTGTCCCGGATCATGGCCGCCGACCTGCGGGGCACGGGCGTCACCGTCAACCTGCTGCTACCCGGGGGCCCGACCGCCACCGGAATGCTGCCCCTCGACGCCGTGCCCGAGGACCGGCGGTTCCTGGACCCCTCGGTCATGGGCCCGCCCATCGTCTGGCTGGCGTCCGACGACGCGGCCGGCGTGCACGACGAGCGCATCGTCGCCGTCGACTTCGACCGCCGGCTGCGCGACAGGAACGTCAGCCGGTGAGGCGGCCCGCCGGTCGCAGGGCGGGCCTCCGCCGTACGCGGGTCAGTCCCACGCCGACGAGGACGACCGTCATACCCGTCAGGACCCGGGCGGTCAGCGGCTCGTCGAGCACCAGTGCGCCGAGCGTGACGGAGACGACCGGCAGCAGGTAGCCGACGGTGGCGGCGCTGGTGGGGCCCTCCTCGGCGATCATGCGGTAGTTGAGGTGAAAGGTGAGCCCGGTCGCGAAGACGCCGAGGACGAGGACCGCGAGCAGTCCCGCCGCGGTCACCGTCGCCCGGCCGCCGGCCGCCAGGGCGGGCGTACCGAGGGCGGTGGCCGTGAGGAGCTGCGCAGCGGAGAGGGCGAGTGGTGCGGTGCCCCGGTCGGTGAGGCGGCGGGCCATGTAGGCGAAGGCCGCCGCGTAGCTCAGGGAGGCGCCGATCAGGGCGAGGGCTCCCCAGGTCATCAGGCCGGGGCCCGTGCTCCAGGGCGCGAAGATCAGCAGGACTCCGGTGAAGCCGAGGGCGAGCCCGCCGAGCCGGGCGGGGCGCAGGGAGCGTTCCGTACCGAGGACGAGGCCGATGAGGAGGGACCAGAGCGGGGTGGTGGCGTTCAGGACGCCCGCCACGCCGCTGTCGACGGTCTGCTCGCCGACGGAGAAGAGGAGGAACGGCAGCGCGTTGCAGAGGAAAGCGGCGATCACGAGCCGCCCCCAGGTGCCGCGGTCCCGTGGCAGCCGCTGTCCGGCTCCGTGCGCGAGCGCGAGGAGGACGGCCGCGCCCAGGAGGGACCGGGCGAAGGTGATCCATCCGGGGGTGAGGCCCTCGTTGAGGGAGATCTTGATCCAGAGGAAGCCGGAGCCCCAGAGCAGGGCCAGGACGCCCATGCGTATCGCCGAAGTCATGTCTTCACGGTCCCGGCTCCCGGCCGACAGGACAAGCGAAGGATCGTGCATCGAGCGTTAAGCTCTCCTACATGCTGGATGTGAGACGCATGCAGGTGCTCCGGGCCGTCGTCGCCAGCGGATCCGTCACGGCCGCCGCCGGGCACCTGGGCTACACCCCCTCGGCCGTGAGTCAGCAGATCGCCGTCCTGGAGAAGGAGGCCGGCATCGCACTGCTCGAACGTTTCGGCCGGGGCGTGCGGCCGACCGCCGCCGGACGGCTGCTCACCGAGCATGCCGCCGTGATCGGGCGTCAGGTTGCCGAGGCCGAGACGGCGCTCGCCGATCTCCGGGCGGGCCGCACCGGGCAGATCGCGGTCCGCTACTTCGCCACGGCGGGCGCGGACCTGGTGGCACCCGCCCTGGCCCGCTTCCGTACGGAACACCCGGGCGTACGGGTCGACTTGATGATCGCCGACGGCACGCCCGACGAGGAGGCGGACCTCACCCTCCTCGTACGGCCCCGGGGCGCCGGTCCGGCGGCGTCCGGCGACGGTCTGCGGCTCGTCCCTCTGGTCGACGACCCGTACCGCCTGGTGCTGCCCCGGGGGCATCGGCTCGCCGAGCGCCGGGGCGCCGTCGACCTGGCGGACCTGGCCGCCGAGCCGTGGGTCGGCAGCGAGCGCCCGGGGCCCTGCCGGGACGCGGTCCTCGACGCGTGCGCAGCGGCCGGATTCGCTCCGGACATCGCGGTGGAGTGCGAGGAGTACGCCACCGCCCAGGGTTTCGTCGCGGCCGGTCTCGGGATCAGCCTGATCCCTCTGATGGGCCTCGGCAGCCGCCACCCGAACGTGGTGGTCCGCAAGGTCCGCCGCCCCGAGCCGGTCCGCTCGATCCAGGCGGCGGTACGGGAGTCCTCCCTGACCCTGCCCGCCGTACGGGACCTCCTGACGGCGCTTCAGGAGGTCTGAGCACGCGGGGGCACCGCGTCACGGCCGCCACGGCCGTCACGGCGAGAGGACCGCCAGGAGGTGGGCGACCTCGCGGGCCACGGCCTCACGGGCCGGGGTCAGGTAGTGGCGCGGGTCGACCGTGCCGGGGTGCTCCGCGAGGTGGGTGCGGACGGCCTCGGTGAACGCCTTGTTCAGGTGGGTGGAGACGTTCACCTTGGTCATGCCGGCCGCGACCGCCTCGGTGAGGTGCGGGTCCGAGACGCCCGAGGAGCCGTGCAGGACGAGCGGGGTGTCGACCGCCGCGCGCAGCCGGGCGATCAGTTCGAGGTCGAGGACGGCGTCCCTGGTCACCATCTGGTGGGCGCTGCCGACCGCGACCGCGAGGGCGTCCACGCCGGTGGCGTCGACGAAGGCACGGGCCTCCTCGGGGTCCGTGCGCACGCCCGGTGTGTGGGCGCCGCCCTTGCCGCCGACCTCGCCGAGTTCGGCCTCGACCCAGACGCCGTGGCTGTGGCAGTACTCGACGACCTCGCGGGTCGCGGCGACGTTCTCCGCGTACGGCAGCTTCGAGGCGTCGAACATGACCGAGCCGAGGCCGAGGGCGACGGCCTCGCGGACGAGGTCGGGGTTCTCGGCGTGGTCGAGGTGGACGGCGACGGGGATCTTGGCCGCACGGGCGACGGCCAGGGAGGCGAGCGCGACCGGCTCCAGGGCTCCGTGGTAGCGGACGGTGTTCTCGCTGATCTGGAGGACGACCGGACGGTCGGCGTTCTCCGCGCCGGCCACGATGGCCTGGGCGTGTTCGAGCTGGAGGACGTTGAAGGCCCCCACTCCGGTGCCCGCGGCGCGGGCGCGGCGGACGATCTCGTCGGTGGGCGTCAGCGGCACGGTGCTTCTCCCGGGTGGTGGGCGGGCGTGGGGCGGCGGTCAGGCATGGACGTCGGAGAGGACGACGGAGCGGGTCAGGTTCCGGGGGGTGTCCGGGTTGAGCCCCTGGGCCTCGGCGACGGCGACGGCGAGCCGCTGGGCGCGGACGAGGTCGGCGAGCGGGTCGAGGTCGCTCTCGGCGAGGGTGCCGCCGACCTTGCGCACGTCGTCCGCGAGCCCGGCGGGCAGGGCACCGAAGCCCCAGGCCACGCGGCCGGGGCCGGTGATGCTGATCGGGCCGTGGCGGTACTCCATGGCCGGGTACGCCTCGGTCCAGGCGCCGGCCGCCTCGCGCATCTTCAGGCCTGCCTCCAGGGCGAGTCCGTAGGTCCAGCCGGTGCCGAGGAAGGTGAACTGCTCGGCCGTGCGCACGCTCTCGTCGAGCGGGGAGCCGAGGGCCTGCTCGGCGTCGCGGGCCGCGTCCTCGACGGTGCCCAGTCCCTCGGGGAGGGCGTCCTCGGCCTCCAGGTGCGCACGGAACAGGGCGAGGACGGTGGTCGCGAAGCGGGTCTGGACGACGGACTCCTCGTCGGCGAAGTCGAGGACGGCGACCTCGTCGGCGAGGTCCATCACCGGGGTGGTGGGGTCGGCCGTGATCGCGCCGGTGGGGACGGTGCCGCGGAGCCGGGACAGGACGGCGAGGACCTCGCTGGTGGTGCCGGAGCGCGTGATGGCGACGACACGGTCGTAGCGCCGGCCGTAGGGGAACTCGGAGGCGGCGAAGGCGTCGGTCTCGCCGTGGCCGCCGGACTCGCGCAGCTCGGCGTAGGCGAGGGCCATGAACCAGGAGGTGCCGCAGCCGATCACCGCGACCCGCTCGCCGCGTCGGGGCAGGGCCGCGACGTGCTGGGGCAGGGTGCGGGCCGCCTGGCGCCAGGTCGCCGGCTGGGAGGCGATCTCCACGGCGGTGCGGGTGGTGGTCATGCCGATCTCCTTGCAAGAAGTGTGCGCGATAATGACGGAAGATGCTTGAAGACGCCCCTATTCAAGCAGAAACAAGCATCCTCTTTCCAGATCCCGCGCCCTTCGGCGGCTAGAATCAGACGCGCGCACGAGCGGGGTGGTCATGCGGGCGTGGCCCCGGTGGAGGGAGGGACCCATGTCCAAGCACGAGCGGTGGAACACGCTCCTGGAGCTGCTTGCCGCCTCGGGGAAGCTGGAGGTGGAGGAGGCGGCGACCACGCTGGACGTCTCCGCCGCCACGATCCGCCGGGATCTCGACGAGCTGGCCGAGCAGCAGCTGCTCGTCCGCACGCGGGGCGGGGCGGTCGTGCACGGCGTGTCGTACGAGCTGCCGCTGCGGTACAAGTCGACGCGGCACGCGCCGGAGAAGCGGCGGATCGCGGAGGCGGTGGCGGATCTGGTCGCGCCCGGCGAGGTCGTCGGGCTCAACGGGGGCACGACGACGACGGAGGTCGCACGCGCGCTCGCGCTGCGGTTCGCGAGCGGTCGCACCGAAGCTCCGGGCACGGCGGTGCCGGCCGGGCCCGCGCTGACCGTGGTCACCAACGCGCTCAACATCGCGGGCGAGCTGGCGGTGCGTCCGCAGATCAAGATCGTCACCACGGGAGGGGTCGCCCGCCCGCAGACCTACGAGCTGGTGGGTCCGCTGACGGTCGGGGTGCTCAACGAGGTCGTGCTCGACGTGGTGGTCCTCGGGGTCGACGGGGTCGACGCCGAACTCGGCGTGATGGCGCACCAGGAGGACGAGGCGAGCATCAGCCGGCTCTTCGCGGAGCGGGCGAGCCGGGTCGTCGTGGTGACCGACTCCTCGAAGATGGGCCGCAGGGCGTTCGCGCGGATCTGTGGTCTGGACCGGATCGACCTGCTCGTGACCGACACCGGCATCGCCCCGAAGACGGCCCTGCAGCTCACCGAAGCCGGGGTAGAGGTCCTCACCGTCTGACTCATTGGTCTGATGGTGAACCAATCCAGACCTTGGTGTCTACGGTCCTCCGCGTATTCACACACTAATTACCGCGCGTGTGTATACCTTTAAGCTGCCCTCCCCCATCATGTCTCCGACGTGCCGCTGGGGCACACGGTGACAGGAAGGGCGGGGCATGATTCCCATCAGCCGCAGGGGATTCGTCGGGATCGGCGCGGGGCTCATGGCGGGGGCCGCGCTGCCGCCGCTGCGGGCGTCCGCCGCCGCGAGCGGCGCGACCGGCACCCTCGCGGACGTCAAGCACGTGGTGATCCTCATGCAGGAGAACCGCAGCTTCGACCACTACTTCGGCACGCTGAAGGGCGTCCGGGGCTTCGGCGACCGCGCCGCCGGCAACATTCCCGGCGGCTGGGGCATGTTCAACCAGCCCAACTGGGGCGGCCGCCAGTACCCCTGGAAGCTCAGCGACACCCCGGCCGCCGGCGGCGTCGACGGCGAGACCCTCGCGCAGTGCAACGGCGACCTGCCGCACAGCTGGACCTCGCAGCACGCCGCCTGGAACAAGGGCCGCCTCGACAACTGGGTCACGGGCGTGGGCAACACCCGGACGCTCGGCCACCTCGACCGCGGGGACATCCCCTTCCACTACGCGCTCGCCGACAACTACACGATCTGCGACGCGTACTTCTGCTCGACGCTGAGCGCCACGGGCCCCAACCGCACCTTCCTGTGGAGCGGGAAGGTCGACGGCACCAGCAAGGACGGGGGCGACGAGTCGGGCCTCACCTGGGAGTCGTACGCCGAGGCGCTCCAGCGCGCCGGGGTGAGCTGGAAGGTCTACCAGAACGCCCAGGACAACTACGGCGACAACGGCCTCGCGTACTTCAAGAAGTTCACCGACGCCCGCCCCGGGGACCCGCTGTACGACCGGGGCATGGGCTCGGTCCCGAAGGTGACCGGCTCGACGCCGGACGACATCGCCGCGGCGATCCGCGCCGACGTCGTCGCGGGGACCCTGCCGCAGGTGTCGTGGGTGGTCGCGAGCGAGGCCTTCTCGGAGCACCCGTACGCCCCTCCGGGCGACGGCGCCCACTTCGTCGACCTCGTCTACCGCGCGCTGGCCGCGAACGCCGAGGTGTTCGACTCCACGGTGCTGTTCCTCAACTACGACGAGAACGACGGCTTCTTCGACCACGTGCCCCCGCCGGTCGCCCCTCCGGGCACCGCGGGCGAGTACATCGACGGCGTGCCGATCGGCCTGGGCTTCCGCGTCCCGATGATTGTCATGTCCCCGTGGACCCGCGGTGGCTGGGTGAGCTCCGAGGTCTTCGACCACACCTCGGTGCTGCGCTTCATGGAGAGCTGGACGGCGGCGCTCGGCACCCCGGCGACCTGCCCCAACATCAGCGCCTGGCGCCGGAAGGTCACCGGCGACCTGACCGGGGTCTTCGACTTCGCCAACCCGGTGTACGGAGTGCCGGCCAACCTTCCCTCCACGGCGAAGGTGATCGGGCAGGCCACCTGCGGCCCGCTGCCGAACCCGGCCCCGCAGAACAACGCGCTGCCCGTACAGGAGTCCGGCACCCGCCCGGCGCGCGCCCTGCCGTACCAGGTGAACGGCAACCTCGACCGCTTCGAGTTCGGCTCCGCGGGCAAGATCCTCGCCTGGTTCTCGATGACGAACCAGGGCACGGAGGCCAAGCGGTCGGCGCACTTCTCGATCCACCCCCACCAGTACCGGGACACCGCCGCCTGGCAGTACACCGTCGACCCCGGCGGCACGGCCACCGACTACTTCAACATCGGCCTCGGCTCGGGCTCGGGGAAGTACGACATCTCGATGATGGGCCCCAACCGCTTCCTGCGCCGCTTCATCGGGGACGCCTCGAAGGCGGGCAAGGCGGTCGAGGTGGCCGCCAGGTACGCGCCGGAGGCGGGTACGGGCAAGACGGCCCTGTGGTTCAAGATGACCAACACCTCGGCCGGGCCCGTCACCTTCACGATCCGCTCGAACGCCTACCGCTCGGACGGCCCGTGGACGTACACGGTGCCGGCGAACTCCAGCCGCGAGGACTTCTTCAACGCGGTGGCGTACAACGACGGCTGGTACGACTTCACGATCCTCGCCGACATCGACGGCACCTGGTCGCGCCGGTACACCGGCCACATCGAGACCGGAGCCCCGAGCATCAGCGGCTGATCCCCCGCGGGTCCGGGCGGCGGCATGGCCGCCGCCCGGCCTCCGGTACGGCGTCAGCGGCCCGCTTCGGCGGCGCGCCGGACCGTGGCGTCGAGGAGGGCCACCGCGTCGGCGGCGGTACGGCCGGGGGCCCGGTTCCACGGCCCGATCAGCTCCTGCCAGCCGCGCGACCGGAGTTCGGTCATGATCCAGGCGGCCGCCTCGTTCATGGTGTCCGCGCTGCCGTAGCCGAGGCGGTGGGCGGCGAGGAGGGCACCGCAGACGCACCGGGCACCGCGTGCGTCGCGCAGCTTGTACGGGGCATTCTGCCAGCCCCACTCGGTCAGCACGAGGCGCGCGTAGCCGAGGTGCACCGAGGGGCGGAGGTCGGCCTGGCCGATGCGGCGCCAGGTGTGCAGCCGGTCCGGAAGCACGGCTCCGAGCCGTCCCGGGATCCGGCGCTCGGCGGGGAGCTCCGGCGGGAGGGTGGCCAGGGCCTCGGCCACGAGCCGGTCCACCGGCACGCTGAGCAGCTTCCGCCAGCCGTCCTCAGCGGGCGGCGACTCCTCGGGGGCGGTCCAGTCCGTGACGATCCGCTGCCAGGTGGCGCTCTCGAAGAGGGCGGCCGCCTCGCGGTCGAGGGTGTCGGGGCTGAGCAGGGCGGTGGAGGGCGGCATGGAGGTGTCTCCTGGGTCGACTGCCTCCACCTTTCACGATGAATGTCCCTTTTGCGACTTTTACCCCCACATGGAGCACCGCTCGCATCCATGCCACTCCACCCCTCGACGAACACCCCACCCCAGGCAATTTCCCCCCATTTACTCACGAAAGGAATTACGCACCATATGGGACATTGCGGTCCTGGTGACGCGACTCACTCATACGACCCGCCGGTCCGGCCGCCCCCTCTCCCGCCCCATACCGGACAAGGAAGTTCGATGCCTCCCGGACGGCATCGATCTTGAATTCCCCGAATTCCGTGATCCATTTCCCGATGCCCGCGACCCACTCCCCTTGTTATCCGTCGCATTACTGGCCTACGGTCACCTCCATTCGAGCGGAACGCCCAATCCTGCCGCCGCTCGGTAAAACTCCCTTTCACCCGACGGCAGGAGCGGGGGACCCACGAATACGCCGGTCCGGATTCCGGAACGGCTCGGGGTGCAGCCGCGTGCGCGCGGCCGGACATCTCCCGTCCGAACCCGACAGCTCACCCCGCAGGCGCCGGAGAGGAAACCGTCATGCCTGCTCACGGTAAGCACCGCCGTCACCGCCGCAGCCCCGTCTCCCGCGGCCTCGCCCTGGTCGGCACGGGTGGCGCCGCACTCGCCCTGCCGCTCATCGCCCCGGCCGTCGCCGACGCCGCGCCCGTGTCCGGCGCCCCGGAGATCGCCGTCCAGAGCCTCGCCGCCCCGGTCGCGGCCAAGGCTCCCGCCGCCCCGGCCGCCGCGCACACGTACACCGTCGTGAGCGGTGACTCGCTTTCCCTGATCGCCCACAAGAAGGGAATTCAGGGAGGCTGGAAGAACCTTTACCACGCCAACAAGAGCGTCGTGGGTGACAATCCGTCACTCATTCACCCCGGCCTCGAACTGACGATTCGTCGGGATTCCGTGAAGGCCGCCCCCACGCAGGCGAAGACGAAGCCGGCCACCCCCGCCGTCGCCGCCGGAACGGGCTCCTCCGCCGCCGCGGCCGCTCCGGCCGTCGCCGCCCCCGCCGCCGTCAAGGCGGCCACGGTCGCCGCGACGAACTACGCCGACAACCTCGACGGATGGATCCGTGAGTCGCTGGCCATCATGGGCCAGCACGGCATCCCCGGCTCCTACGACGGCATCTTCCGCAACGTCATGCGCGAGTCGTCCGGCAACCCCCAGGCCATCAACCTCTGGGACTCCAACGCGGTCGCCGGCACCCCCTCGAAGGGCCTGCTCCAGGTCATCGAGCCGACCTTCCTCGCCTACCACGTGCCCGGCACGTCCCTGGACCTGTTCGACCCGGTCGCCAACATCACCGCCGCCTGCAACTACGCGGCCGACCGCTACGGCTCCATCGACAACGTCAACTCGGCGTACTGATCCCCTCACGCCGGAAGTGCTCGGCGAACCAGGAGGTGGCGAGGTCCGCCACCTCCTCCAGGGCGCCCGGCTCCTCGAAGAGGTGGCCGGCGCCCCCCACCACGGCGAGCCGGTTCTCGCAGCGCAGCAGCGCCAGGGCCCGCCGGTTGAGGTCCAGGACCATCGCGTCCGCGCCGCCCACCACCAGGAGCGTCGGGGCACGCACCCGTGCCAGGTGCTCGGCCGCGAGGTCCGGCCGACCGCCGCGCGAGACGACGGCGCTCACCGGGGACTCGGGCTCGGCGGCCGCCCACAGCGCGGCCGCCGCACCCGTGCTCGCACCGAAGTACCCGAGCGGCAGCCCCGCGCTCTCGGGACGCCCGGCCAGCCACTCCGTGGCCCCGGCGAGCCGCCCGGCGAGGAGCGGGGTGTCGAAGACATGCGCCCGGTCCACCGCCTCCGACTCGGTCAGCAGGTCGAAGAGCAGCGTCCCGAGTCCCGCCCGGTTGAGCTCGGCGGCCACGGCCCGGTTCCGGGGGCTGTGGCGACTGCTGCCGCTGCCGTGCGCGAACAGGACGATGCCGCCCGCACCCTCGGGCACCGCGAGCCGCCCACCGAGGCTGACGCCGTCGACCGGGATCCGTACGTCCGTGTCCTGCACGACGGGGGCCCGCCCGGCTCTGTTCCGCTCCAGGCAGTCGATGACCTCGGCGTCCGGGGTCTGCGAGAAGTCCCGGTAGAACTGCCCGATCGCGAAGAAGAGCTCCGGGGCGTGCACGCTGACGGTCTCGTCGGCCTCGCCGCCGACACGGGCCGTCCAGCCCTTCGGCGCCACCGGCACGGCGAGCACGATCCGGGCGGCACCCCTGGCCCGCACCACCCGGCAGGCCGCCAGCGCCGTGGCCCCCGTGGCCAGCCCGTCGTCGACCACGACGACCGTCCTCCCGTCGAGAGGCACGGAGGGCCGGCTGCCCCGGTAGCGGAGGCCGCGCTGGTCGAGCTCGGTGTGCTCCCGCTCCTCCACCGCGGCGAGGTCGCGCTCGCTCACCCGGGCCTCCCGCAGCACCCGCTCGTTGAGCACCCGTACACCGCCCTCCCCGAGCGCCCCCATCGCGAGCTCCGGCTGGTGCGGCACGCCCAGCTTCCGTACGAGACAGATGTCGAGCGGCGCGTCCAGGGCGTCCGCGACCTCCGCCGCCACCGGCACGCCACCCCTCGGGAGCCCGAGGACCACGACGTCATGGCCCTTGAGGTGGTCGAGCCGGGCGGCGAGCTGGCGCCCCGCATCCGTACGATCGCTGAAGAACATGGTCCGCCGCCCTTCCGCTGGTGTGCGGCTCGGGCGCGGGGAGGAACGGCGTGCCCCGTCCCCTGCCCGTCCCTCCAGGGTAGACGCGTCACCCGGGTCGACGGGCGGGCTCGGTCAGCGGGCCGGTGCGGTCAGCGGGTCGGCTCGATCGGCGGGCCGGTGCGGTCAGCGGGTCGGCTCCGTCCACGCGCCCCGTCGGTCCGGTGGGCCTCCCCCGTCAGCGGGACTGCAGGGCGTCGAGGGCCACGGTCTGGGCTATCGCCAGCCGCCGGTCGAGCCCCGGGTCGGCTATGTCGAGCACGTACCGGTCCCGGATCCCGAACAGCTTGTCGACCGACATGACGGAGCGGCCGTCCGCGGTGAAGTCGAAGTGGTACGGCACGACGAACGGAACGAGGTCCAGGGGCAGGAACTCCCAGGCGCGCCGCAGCAGCGCCACCACCTCGTTCCGCTCCTGCCCGGTGGTCTCGCCCGCCTCGCCCTCCCGGCTCAGGTGCCAGGTGCTCCGCAGCAGGGACGCGCCGAAGTCCTTCCGGAAGCCGCCCAGTCGGGTGCCGGAGGCGCCCACCACGTCGTACGTCGCGCCGAGGTCGATGACCTGACGGGCCTTGAAGGTGAAGAGGACCTGGCGCTGGGACTCGTCCGTGTAGAAGGTGACGTGCTCCTTGAGCGCCATCCTCTTCTGGTGGGCGAAGGCGACGAGTTCGCCCTCCTTGCCGTCCGGGCCGATGGTGTGCACCAGGTACCGGTTGGCCATGAGCGTCACCTTCTGCCGGACGAGAAAGCGCTGCTGTGACTGTGCGAGGCCCATCGGTTGTGCTCCTGCCGGTCGTGGGCGGTCCCTGGAAGACCGCCCCCTGAGGTCGTGAGCACGATGATCGGCTGCCGAGGGGCCTCACCGCTGTCCTCGAAAGTCGTCGGTCCCGTTGACCTTCGGATGATCTTCGACGGGACCGGACCCCGGATCGACGGGGTCGGAGACCGGGGCCGACGGCCTCAGGCGCCGAGGAAGGCCTCGATGGCCTCGGCGAGGGCCTGCGGCGTCTCCTCGGGGGCGTAGTGGCCGGCGTCCTTGAGGACTTCGAGGCGGGCGTTGGGGTACCAGCGCAGCCACGTGGCCTCCATCGCCTCGGTGCCCAGCGCGGGGTCGTGGGCGCCGACGACGAGCAGGACGGGCGTGGGGTTGTCACGGACGCGCTCGTGGAAGTCGGTGCGGGACCAGGAGTCCAGGTAGGCGCGGAAGGCCGTCGCGGAGGAGCGGGTCACGGAGCGGTCGACGAGTGCGCTCAGCCAGGCGTCGTCGTAGCGCCCGCCGGTGGTGTTGTCGATGATCGCGCGCCGGTTGGCCGGTTCGTCGGCGGCACCGGCGAAGAGCTCCCAGGTCTCGCCGTCGAGCGGGAACCCGGCCGCGGAGACCGGCGAGATGCCGACGATGGAGCGGACCCGACCGGGGGCGTCGAGGAGCATCAGCTGGGCCGCCTTGCCGCCCATCGAATGGCCGATGACGGAGAAGGAGTCCCAGCCGAGGTCGTCGGCGACCGCGAGGGCGTCGGCCGCGACCTCCTCCATCGTGTACGCGCCCGCGTGGTCGAGGGCGTCGCCGTAGCCCCGGCAGTCGACGAAGGCGTACGTGCCGACGGAGCCGTCCAGATGGGCGCGCAGCGGGGAGAAGCTGGTGCGGTCGCCGAACCAGTTGTGCAGCACGAGGGCCCTCCCGGGGCCTTCGCCGTGTACGTCGTACGGAAGAACCTGGCCCGTCATCGTGCCCCCTGCTCGCGAGGTGGTGCCGCCGCGCGCCGATGGCGACGGTCGACGACCGAGTGTGACGGCGTGGGCGCGTGGGGTCAACACTGTCGGGTGGGGCGCGTGGGAGCGTGGCGGAGCCCGGACGGCGGTGCGCGCCTCCCGGACCGGCTGCACGTCGGGCCCCGGAGCCGGGGCGTCTCCGGTCCGGGATGCGGGTGCTTTCGCATCGGGGGCATGCTGGCTGTGTGACCTCGCACGGCGCGCCCGGCCCCGGCCCGGTGGGCGGCACCGGGATTCCGCCCGGGAGCGAAGCCGCCATCGGGCCTGTATCCGGCGCGCTGACCTGGGCCCTCGCGGAGGCGGCCCTCGCGGCGGTGGAGGAGGTCGGCGGTTACGCGGGCGGGGTCTACCTGCGCTCCGGCACCCCGGGGCTGCTGCGGCTCGCGGTCCTGGTGGGACTGCCGGGGCCGCTGTTCCGTCCGTGGTGGCGGATGCACGCGAACCGGCCGTTCCCCGTCGCGGAGGTGCACCGCTCCGGGCAGTCCGTCCATCTCGCCGACGTCGAGGAGGCCATGCGGCGGTTCCCCCAGCTGGTGGCGAGCCTGCCGTTCCCCTTCGCCTCGCTGTACGCGCCGGTGGTCGCGGGCCGTGAGCACTTCGGCGTGCTCGTGGCGCTGCGTTCACCGACCCCGGGGGTGCCGGTGAACGCGCGGGACCGGAACCGGATGACCCGGGGCGCACTCCGCCTCGGCGAGACCCTGGCCGATCTGGCACGGCAGGGGACGGAGGTCGAGTGGCCCGGGGACCCGGTGTGCGTGCAGCTGCCGACCGGTTCGGGGCCCCCGGTCCGCTTCGGCTCGTTCGCCTGGGACCTGGAGACGGGCACGGTCACGCTGGACGACGGCCTCCGGGCCGTCCTCGGAGCAGAAGTCACCTCGCCGTGCTCGGTCGAGGTGCTCACGTCGCTCCTCGACCCCGAGGACGGGTACGCGCTGTGGGCGGCGGCCCGGCAGGCGACCGGGGCGGACGGGCGGCCGTCGGTCCGCAGGATCCACTTGAGGGGGCCGGACGGCGGCCTCCACCTCCTCGAGGTGTCCGCGCGGGCGCGGCGGGCCGCACCGGGGACGGGGCCCGCGGGCGGCGGCCGGCTGGAGGGCACGCTCGTGGACCTCGGTACGGGTCTGGTCGGCTCGGACGCCACGGACCGGCTGCCGCGGGCCATTCTGGCCGCCGACCGGCTGGGCCGCGTCACCTACGTCAACGAGCGGACGGAGCATCTGCTGGGCCGGCCGCGCCGGGCGCTGGCGGGGCGGCCGCTGTGGGACGCGCTGCCCTGGTTCGGTCACCCCTTCCACGAGGAGCAGCTGCGCGCCGCGCTGCTCTCCGGTGAACCGGTGCGCTTCCTCGCCCGCCCGGAGCGTGGCCGCTGGCTGTCGGTCTCGCTCTACCCCGGCCGGGACGGGGTGACGATGGTGCTGGTCCCGGAGGAGCAACCGGTGCCGGTCGCCCGTGGAGCCGCGCGCGGCCGTCGGCGGACGGACGACGTCCTGACGGAACCGGGCGACCGGGCGGCGGAGCTGTACCGGCCGGTGGCCCTGGCGATCGCGCTCTCCGAGGCGGTGACGGCGCGCCAGGTGTCGGCCGTGGTGACGGAGGAGCTGCTGCCCGCGTTCGGCGGACGGCAGCTGGCGATCTATCTGCTGAGCGACCGGCGGCTCTATCTGGCCTGGGAGACGGGCTTCCCGCCGGGGTTCCTCGAACCCTTCGACGGGGTGGCCCTGGACGCCCAGGTGCCGGGCGTGGAGACCCTGACGACCGGCAGGCCGCTCTTCTTCGAGTCCATGGAGCAGCTGGGACGGGCGTATCCGGATCTGCCGATGGACGCGCACTCGGGCGCGCGTGCCTTCCTCCCCCTGATCGCCTCCGGCCGGCCGGTGGGCTCCTGCATCCTCGGCTTCGACTCACCACGCGGGTTCAGCCCGGAGGAACGGACCGTCCTCACGGCGCTCGCGGGGCTGATCGCGCAGGCCCTGGAGCGGGCGCAGCGGTACGACACCGAATCCGCGGTCGCGCGCGGGCTGCAGGACGCGCTGCTCCCGCACCGGCTGCCGGTGCGGGAGGGGGTGGAGACGGTGGGCCGCTATCTGCCGGGCACGCAGGGCATGGACGTGGGCGGCGACTGGTACGACGTGATCGAGGCCGGCCACGGGCGGCTCGCCCTGGTGATCGGTGACGTGCAGGGGCACGGTGTGGCGGCCGCGGCCACCATGGGGCAGCTGCGCAGCGCCGTCCGGGCGTTCGCGCTGGGGGGCCATCGGCCGCAGGACGTGATGCGCGGCACCAACCGGCTCCTGATCGATCTGGACCCGGGGCAGTTCGCGAGCTGCTGCTACGTACTCCTCGACCCCGAGACGGGTGACGCGCGGGCGGTACGGGCCGGACATCCGCAGCCGCTGCTGCGGATGCCTGACGGTACGACGGAGCAGGTGGAGCTGGCGGGCGGGATGGTCCTCGGGGTCGACGTCCGGGCGTCGTACCCGGTGACACGGCTGCGGTTGGCTCCGGGGGCGGTCCTCGCGCTGTTCACGGACGGTCTGGTGGAGCGGCCGGGCCAGGACATCGACGAGGGGATCGGGCGGCTGAGCCGCGCCTTCGCAGCAACAGGGTCGCTGGCGCTCGCGGAGACGGCCGACCGGCTGATCCGGGAGGCCCGGGCGGCCACGTCCCGGCCGGACGACATCGCGCTGCTGCTCGCGGCGCGGTGGGCGGACGGCGGCTGAGCTCTCCTCGCGGGCCGGAGGGTTTCACCCGGTCGGGCCCGTGGCACTGGTCGACGGCCTCCTGCCCGGGGAGGCTGGGAGTGCCGTGCCGATCAGGCCGGACGAGTCAGGGCGGCAGCCCGAGGAGGACACGTGCAGCAGGACAAGCAGCCCGAGTACGGCCCCGTGGTGTTCCGTGACCGCTCTGCGGGGTACGCGTTTCTGACCAGGTCCACCGCGACCAGCGACCGGACCATCGAGTGGGACGACGGCAACACGTACCCGGTGATCGACGTCGAGATCTCCTCCGAGAGCCACCCGTTCTACACGGGCACGGCGCGGACGGTGGACTCCGAGGGCCGGATCGCCAAGTTCGAGCGCCGGTTCGGCGAGCAGAAGTGAGGTCTCCCGAAATCGGTCCGTGAAACTGGCCAGGAGATGGCCAGTTCGCCTTCCAGGATGAGGTCACGAAGACGGCGGGGCGCTCGCGCTCCGCCACGGACTCCCTGGAGGGGAACAGCTGTGATCGTGGTGACCGGAGCGACCGGAAACGTCGGGCGACCGCTGGTGGAGATGCTGGCCGCGGCCGGCGAGGAGGTCACGGCGGTGAGCCGCCGTCCGGCCGGGGACCTGCCCGCCGGTGTGACGCACCGGCAGGGCGACCTGGCCGATGTCGACGGCCTCAAGGGGGTGTTCGAGGGTGCCGAGGCCGTCTATCTGCTCGTCGCGGGTCTCGGCGATGAGCTGCGTCCGCGCGAGATCGTGGCGGCGGCGGTGGCCTGCGGGGTGCGGCGGATCGTGTTCCAGTCCTCGCAGCTGGTGGGGACGCGGACCGGTTCCGTGTCGCACGAGATCCTGCGGGCGTTCGAGACGGCGGTACGGGAGTCGGGCGTCGAGTGGACGGTGCTGCGGCCCGGCGGCTTCGCGTCCAACGCCTTCCTGTGGGCCGAGCAGGTGCGCTCGGCCCGTACCGTCACGGCTCCGTTCGCCGATGTGGCGCTGCCGGTGGTGGACCCGGCGGACATCGCGGGGGTCGCGGTCGCCGCGTTGCGCGACCCGGGGCATTCCGGCCGGACGTACGTCCTGACCGGGCCGGTCGCGGTCTCGCCGCGTGATCAGGTGCGGGCGCTGGCCGAGGCGCTGGACGCTCCCGTGGAGTTCGTGGCGCAGAGCGCGAGCGAGGCCCGGGCGCAGCTGGTGCGGTTCCTGCCGGAGGAGGCCGTCGACGGGATGCTGTCGGTGATGGGCGAGCCCCGCGCGGACGAGCAGCGGGTGAGCCCCGACGTGGAGCGGGTGCTCGGGCGGGCGCCCCGGCCCTTCTCGGCGTGGGCGGAACGAAACGCGCCGGCCTTCGTCTGAAGCCCCGAAGGCCTGGGGCCCGGAGGTCTGAAGCCCCGGAGGTCCGGAGACGCCTGAGGCCTGGAGACCCGGCAGGCCCAAGGGCGTGGAGACCGTGCGACCGAGGGGCCTCGGGACCGGGCGGGAGTTCACCGCGGAGGCGGGGACGCGCGTCCGGTGGACCGCGTTCCCCGCCCCGTCCGGGTGCGAGCAGGGGCTCCAGGCCCTCCGCTCAGCTCAGGAAGGCGTTCAGGCCTTCACGATGCCGGACTCGGCGACCCGGATCTTGGCCTTGGTGGCGCCGGAGGCGGAGCCGAGCGACTCGATCTTCTTGACCAGGTCCTGGCCCTCGACGACCTCGCCGAAGACGACGTGCTTGCCGTCGAGCCAGTCGGTGACGATCGTGGTGATGAAGAACTGCGAGCCGTTGGTGTTCTTGCCGGCGTTGGCCATCGAGAGCAGGAACGGGCGGTCGTGCTTCAGCTTGAAGTTCTCGTCCGGGAACTTCTCGCCCCAGATGCTCTTGCCGCCGGTGCCGTTCTCGTTGGTGAAGTCGCCGCCCTGAAGCATGAAGTTCGGGATGACGCGGTGGAACGGGGAGCCGGCGTAGCCGAAGCCCTTCTCGCCGGTGGCGAGGGTGCGGAAGTTCTCCGCCGTCTTCGGGACGACGTCGTCGAACAGCTTGAAGGTGATGCGGCCCGCGGGCTCGTCGTTGATGGTGATGTCGAAGTAAACGTTCTCGTTGCTCATGGGGACATCCTGTCATTACTCACGTACGGCGCGCGCACGGGCCGCCTCCTCCCGGGTCACGGCGCGTCGGTGCCCCGTGTTCCGCCGGGGAACACGGGGCACCGGCCGCCACCTGGGACGCGAGGTCAGAGCAGCCCGCCGGCCTGCTGGTTCTGGAGGGCGCCCTCGGCGCCCTGGACGGTCTCGTGGAGGACGGTCGCGGTCTGGTCGTCCTGGAGGAGGCCCGTGGTGCCGGCCAGGGGGCTCTCCGCGGCGCTGGCCTGCGGCGGCGGCGTGACGATGGCGGTGACGACGCCTGCGGCGAGGGAGGCGATGGCGAGCATGCTGCGCTTCTTCATGCCCTGGTCAACTACTGAGAGGCCGTCGGGTTACGGCCGGCCGGCCTCGGATCCGTACGCGGCCGCGACCGGCCGCCGCCCGCGTACCCAGGCGAACAGCAGCAGCGAGGCGGCCGCAGCGAGCGCGCACCAGGTCGAGACGAACGCGGTGCGCCACAGGAGGGCGCAGACGACCGCTCCGGTACCGGTGACGAGTCCCAGAATCCGTAGGAGCCGGTCGCGGGCGAGGAGCAGCGCTCCGACGGTCGCGAGCAGGTATCCGGCGAGGACGAGCGGGGCGTACGGCAGGTCGACGGCGTAGCCGAGGGTGTGGCCGCGGATATCGGCCGCGACGGGGTGGACGGCGAGGCGGTACGCGAGGACGGCGGCGGTCACGAGTCCGGCGGCGAGCGGTGCGAGCAGGCGTGGCCGGTCGGCGGGGCGGGCGGCGGTCAGGACGCCCAGCGGCACCCAGAGGGGCAGCAGGGGAAGCGCGATCGCGGCCCAGGCGAGGGTGGCGGGTCCGGTGCCGCCGCCCGCGTGCCAGACGGCGGCCTCCACGACCTGGTGGGCGCCGAGGAGGAGGGGCAGGGCGGCGAGCGGGGCGTCCCCGGGGCGGCGTACGGAGGCGAGGGAGGCGACGCCGACGGCGGCGATCCCGAGACCCGCCCAGAGGTCGGCGGTCGCACTCCAGCACATGGGAACTTTTTACCCCATATACCGCAGAACGGGTGGAACCGTATCGTGGTGGTGGTTGTCTCTGCCAGTGACACCACTGTCCCCGGAACAGCAGAAATTGGGGGACGTCATGCTTCACCGCCACACCCTCGCGGCCGTCGCCGCAGGAATCCTGCTGACCGCCGGGATCGGCGCCACGATCCCGGCAGGCGCCGCCAACGCCCCGGCCCTGAACGCCTCGACCCCGGCCACGGCCCAGGTCGTCAACGTCCGCTGGGGCGGCCACGCCACCTTCGACCGGCTCGTGATCGACGTCCGGGGGGCCATGCCCCCGGTCACCGTCCATCAGGTCCGCTCGCTGTACTACGACGGATCGGGAAACAGGGTCCCGCTCGCGGGGAAGCACTTCCTGGAGATCAAGCTCTCCCCCGCGACCGCCCACGACGACGCCGGCCGGTCCGTCTATCACGGCCCCCGGCTGCTGAAGATCCATCTGCCCGCGCTCAAGGGGGTCGCACTGACCGGCGACTTCGAGGGCGTGGTCACCATCGGAGCCGCCTTCGACACCAAGCCCGACTTCAAGACCTTCCGACTGCACTCGCCGGAGCGCTTCGTCGTCGACATCGCCCACCCGATGACGGGCTGCGGCGCCTGAGCGCACACGGGTGGGGCCCGTCCCTGCGGACGGGCCCCACCGTCACGTTCCGGTGGGGCCGCTCTCCACGTACACGGTGGAGCCGGTCCTTCGCGCCCGGTCGATCTCGGCGAGGCGGGCGAACTCGCGCGGGTGCATCTCCCGCTCCCATTCGTCCAGGGTCCGCAGGCGGTATTCGCTGTGCTCCTCCGGGTCGAGGACGACGGAGGCGATCTGCTCGTCCGTCAGCTCGCCCCCGTCGAAGATGAAGCCGATGTGGTTGGCCGGCCAGTCCTCGCCCCGGTGCGTGACGAAGTCGGCGGCGAGGAGGCGCGGCTCGCCGGTGAAGACGAGCCCGGTCTCCTCGTGGCACTCGCGCACGGCGGTCTCCCAGGGGGTCTCCCCCGGGTCCATGTTGCCGCCGGGCCACTGCCACGGCTCCGTCGTGTAGGTGGCCCGCAGCTGGAAGGGGCGGCCGGCGGTGTCGGTGAAGTAGAGGCAGGCGTACGCCGTCGCTCTCGGCAGCGTGTCGACGTACTCGGCGGGCGGCAGCCAGGTGTTCGCCATGGGCGGCTCTCTCTCGACGGACCGGATGGGTCGCTTCCATCCAAGCGGTCCTGAGCGGGCCGGCCGGCGGCTCGCGAGTGGATCACCGGATCGTGTGAGAGCCGCCGGACCGTCAGACGGCGGAGACCAGTCCCGCCTCGTACGCGATGATCACGAGCTGTACGCGGTCGCGGGCGTCCAGCTTGGCGAGCAGCCTGGTCACGTAGGTCTTCGCGGTGGCGATGCTGATGTGGAGCGTGCCGGCGATCTCGGTGTTGGAGAGGCCGCGTCCGACGAGGGTGAGGACCTCGCGCTCGCGGTCGGTGATGCCCTCGGCGCGGCGGCGCGGTGCGGCGGGCGCGGTCCTGGGGCGGTCGGTGAACTGCTTGATGAGGCGCCGCGTGACGCTGGGCGCGATGAGGGCGTCACCGGAGGCGACGACGCGGACGGCGGCCAGGATGTCGTCCAGGGCCATGTCCTTGACGAGGAATCCGGACGCGCCCGCGTGGAGCGCCGCGTACACGTGGTCGTCGTCGTCGAAGGTGGTGAGGACGACGACGCGGGCGCCGGTGGGGCCCTCGGTGATGACGCGGGTGGCCTCGATGCCGTCCGTGCCGGGCATCCTCAGGTCCATGACGGCGACGTCGGCGCCGGTCTCCTCGACGAGACGGACGGCTTCGGCGCCGTTCGCGGCCTCGCCGACCACGACGAGGTCCGTCGTGTCGGTGATGACCATCCGGAGCGCGGTGCGCACCAGGGGCTGGTCGTCGGCGAGGACGACGCGGACCGGCTGCTCGGCGGTGGTCTGGCTCATCGGGGGGTGACTCCTGTGGGCAGGGGAAGGCGGGCGGTGACGCGGAAGCCGCCGCCGTGGCGGGGTCCCGCGCTGAACTCTCCGTGCAGCACCGCGACGCGCTCACGCATCCCGGTCAGGCCGTATCCGGAGCCGGGTCCGGGGCTCACGCGCGCGTGGCCGGGGACGGGGCCACGGTCCTCGACGGTGACGGCGAGGGTCTCGGGGTCGCGCTGGTCCACGGTGACGGTGCAGGAGTCGGCGCCCGAGTGCCGTACGACGTTGGTGACGGACTCCTGGACGATCCGGAAGGCGGAGAGGTCGATGTCCGGAGGGATCGGGCACGGGGCGCCGGCCCTGCGGACGGCGACCCGGACACCGGCGTTCCCGGTGAGTTCGGCGAGCCGGTCGAGGGCGGCGAGACCCGGCATCTCGGGGAGCCCCGGGAGCTCGACGGAGGCCGCGGGGCGGCCGGTGGGGGCCTCGGTGCGGCCGGTGGCGCCCGTGGCCTTCGTGGTACGGCCGGTGGGCGTCGTCGTACGGCCGGCGGCGGCCGGATCCGGCTCGGGTGCGGCCGCCTCCTCCGTGTCCGTCGTGCGCAGGGCACCGACCATGCGGCGCAGGCCGGCGAGGGTCTCGCGGCTCGCCGTCTCGATCTCGGCTAGGGCCTGCTGTGCCGCCTCGGGCTGGGTCGTGATGACGCGCCGGGCGGCGCCCGCCTGGAGAGCGACGATGCCGATGCTGTGGGCGACCGTGTCGTGCATCTCGCGGGCGATCCGGAGGCGTTCGGTGGTGACGGCCTGCTCGGCGGCCTGGGCACGGCTCCGTTCCGCGTACTCCCGGGCCTGCCCTTCCGAGCGGCCGAGGAGCCAGGCCACGAGGGCGGTCAGGGCGACGGCCAGGGTGCCCGTGGTTCCGGCGCTCCAGCCGGCGAGCAGACGGACGGCCAGGTAGACGACCAGCAGGCCCTGGGCGAGCAGGAGCGCCCGCCGGGCCTCGCGGCTGGGGCGGGCGGCGGCGATGGCGTAGAGCGCGACGTCGACCGCGAGGTACTGGGCGAAGGGGATCGCGGTGACGCCGAGGGGGGTGGTGGCGACGACCGGAGCGACGAGGAGGTAGTTGAGGGCGGCTGTCGGACGCCGGGCCAGGAGGACGCTGCCGCGCAGGGTGAGAAGAGTACCGGTGGTCAGCATGAGGAGGCCGTCCCAGCGCAGTATGACGAAGCCGGGCAGGACCTCCGGCCCCTCCTGGCCGGGCACGCGGATCCGGAGGAGGGCGGTGAAGGCCATGCCCGCGCCCCAGGCGACGGCGGCCCACCCGCCGGGTGTGACCCTCTTGAAGAACGGTGCTGACGGGGTGGCGGACATGCGGTGATCGTAGAGGGCGGTCCCCGGCGCGGACATCGGACCGAGGGTGTACGACCCGGGGTGACAGGGCCCCGGGCGATTGTCCGTGCTGGTCCGATGCCCGGCGCGGGGCCCGGGCGGCACGGTGGTTCCCATGATCGAAGTCAGGGAACTCACCAAGCGCTACGGCGCCACGACCGCCGTCGACGCGCTCACCTTCACCGTCCGGCCGGGCCGGGTCACCGGATTCCTCGGCCCCAACGGCTCGGGCAAGAGCACCACCTTGCGGATGGTCCTGGGCCTGCACGCGCCGACCAGCGGTTCGGTGACGGTCGACGGCCGGCCGTTCACGGACCGGCCGCGCGGCCTGCGGCACGTCGGCGCACTCCTCGACGCCGGGGACGTGCACGGGGGCCGGACCGCGCGGGCGCATCTGGCGGTCCTGGCGCGCAGCAACCGC
The DNA here is from genome assembly GCF_042889835.1 of Streptomyces sp. NPDC002463. Taxonomy (NCBI): domain Bacteria; kingdom Bacillati; phylum Actinomycetota; class Actinomycetes; order Kitasatosporales; family Streptomycetaceae; genus Streptomyces; species Streptomyces sp. NPDC002463. Next base: position 185,324 of record NZ_JBIARL010000016.1, on the reverse strand, counting down.
ATCCCGCTCTCACGGGTGGACGAGGTCCTGGAGGAGGTCGGGCTCGCGGCGGCGGCCAGGCGCCGGATCGGCGGGTACTCGCTGGGCATGCGGCAGCGGCTCGGCATCGCCGGCGCGCTGCTCGGCGACCCTCCGGTGCTGCTGTTCGACGAGCCGCTGAACGGCCTCGATCCGGAGGGTGTGAAGTGGGTGCGGGGACTTTTCCGGCGGCTGGCCGCGGAGGGCCGCACGGTCTTCGTGTCGAGTCATCTGATGACGGAGATGGAGCACACGGCGGACGAGCTGGTGGTCATCGGCCGGGGCGCGCTGATCGCGGCGGAGAGCCTGTCCGAGTTCGCCGCGCGGGGCAGGCGCCTGAGCGTGACGGTCGGCACTCCGGACCGGGCGCGCCTGACGGCACTGCTGCTCGGGGAAGGCGCGGAGGTCGAGGAGGAGGCCGGTCTGCTGACGGTGACCGGTCTTCCGGCGGCCCGCATCGGCGAACTGGCCCTGGAGCACCGGGTGCTGCTCGACCAGCTCACCACTCGTACGGCCTCCCTGGAGGAGGCGTTCATGGAACTGACCGCCGACAGCGTCGAGTACCTGGCAGGAGACGCCCGATGACGACCCTCGATGTTCCCGTGGCCTCCGTGGTGGAGCCCCGTGCCCGGTTCCGTGACCTGGTGGGGTCGGAGTGGCTGAAGCTGTGGTCGCTGCGCTCGACCGGCTGGTCGCTGCTGCTCGGCGCGCTGGCCGTGGTCGCGTTCAACTTCGGCACCGCCTGGGACCACTACCGCTACTGGCTCCAGTACGACGAGGCGGGCCGGGCCGAGTTCGTGGCGAACGACATGGCGTTGTGGGACGCCTTCACGTACAACGCGGCGCTGGTCCTGATCCTCGCCTCGGCCGCCATGGGCGTGGTCGCGGTGGTCGGCGAGTACGGCAGCGGTCTGATCCGTACGACGTTCACGGCGGTACCGGCCCGGGGCTCGCTCATGGCGGCGAAGGTGCTGGTCGTGACGGTGGTGCAGGTCCTCTTCGGGGCCGTGGTCGCGGGCGCGTCGTTCTGGTCGACGCAGGCGATGCTGTCGGCCCGGGACATCGGGCTGCCGATCACCCACCCGGGGGCACTGCGCATCGTGGTGGCCTCGGCCCTTCTCGCCCCGGTGTGCGCGCTGGCGGGGATGGCGGTCGGCGCACTGCTGCGGAAGAGCGCGGTCTCGATCGTCGGCGCGTTCGTCCTGCTCCTCCTGCTGCCCGCGGTGCTCACGGAGCGGCGTCATCTGAGCGCGGTCCTCGCGCACGCGACACCGCTGCACGCCTGGCAGCGGCTCGGGGACTCGGGACCGGCCGTCCAGGAGCCGTTCCCGTGGTCGGCGGGCGGCGCGTGGCTGGTGTTCGCGCTGTGGGCGCTGGGCGGGGCCGTGGTGACGGTTCTCGCGGTGCGGCGCCGGGACCAGTAGCGGTCACAGGGAGCGCCGCAGCCGGCGGCGGACGAGGTGCTCGTGGACGAGGCGCCCGGCGAGGGCGCCTCCGTACACGACGAAGCCGACGCCGACGAGCCAGGACTGCAGGACGAGGACCGTGCCGAACTGGCCGTACGTCACGGCGTTCGAGGCGATCAGCGGGGAGAAGACGAGCTGCGAGAAGATCCGCAGCCCGAGCAGGCCGAGCGCGGTGAGGACGGCTCCGGGGGCGAGGGCCCGCCAGCGGATGCGGCCGCAGAGCAGGAAGCGCTGCGACCACCAGAAAAAGAGGAAGGTGCCGAGGACGTCGCCGAGGGCGACGACGACGGTGACGCCGGCGGGCGCCCGGTCGGGCGCGGGGAAGGCGACGAAGAGCAGCAGGGAGCCGACCAGGACGGCGAGCCAGACGACGTGCCGCCACATGGTGTGCCAGCGGGCGGTGGGGAGGTCCCAGACCCGCTCGTACCCGGTCTGTACGGCGGACCCGAAGGTGACGCCGAAGGCCGCGAGGGCGGCGAGGCCGAAGGCGGTGGTGCGTTGCAGGGCCTGTCCCGGCTGGCCGAAGAGCCGCTCGACCTCCTCCTGCGAGACCTCGGTGACCCCGAGGCCCTGGACGAGCCAGCGGGCGAAGCCCTGGCCGCTCGCGAGGTCGGCCGCGGCGACGACGATGAGCAGGGGGACGAGGGTGAGCAGGCTGAGCGCCGCGAAGCCCATGGCGCGGTGCATGAGTTCCATGGCCCGGCCGCGGCTCCAGGCGAGGCCGACGGAGGAGGCGAGGACGCGCGCGTGGAGCCGCGCGAACCAGTGGCCGTGTTCGTCGGGGGCTCCGTCGCTCGGCGGACCGGGTGTGGAGGGCATGACTGGTGAAGTACCCGGTCGGGCACCGACGCATCGCAGGGATGCGGCCGAACGGATGACGTGAGCAGGCACGGCGATGGGAGGGGAGCGGCGGGTGCGTGGCGGGGCGTCGGCCGGCGCGGCGCGGGCGGGCAGGTGCGTGGTGGACCGTCAGCCGGCGCGGCGCGGACGGGCGGCCGGGCCCGGGCGGACGGTGACATCGCGGGGTGAGAGGAGGGCCCGCTCCTCGCCCTCGCACTGGACGACGACGCGGACGGGGGCGCCGCAGTCGGTGTGCCGGATGTCGAGGACCGGGCCCTCGGGCTCGGCGGCGTGGGTGTCGCCCCACTGCTTGAGGGCGAGGAGCACGGGCCAGAGGTCGACGCCCTTGCGGGTGAGCCGGTACTCGTGGCGGGTGCGGGCGCCGGGCTCGCGGTAGGGCTCGCTGCGCAGGACGCCGGCGGCGACGAGCTTGCGGAGCCGGTCGGCGAGGACGGCCTCCGAAAGGCCGAGGTGCTGGCGGAACTCGTCGTAGCGGCGGACGCCGTTGAAGGCCTCGCGCAGGATGAGCAGGCTCCATTTCTCGCCCACGACGTCTAGTGCACGGCGGACCGGGCAGTTCTCCGTATCCGTCTCCAGCCAGTTCATCCGCCCACTGTAGCCACCTGGCTCTGCCGTTGACAGTCAGCCGACACGGAAGCTAGCTTCGCTGTACAGAGTCAGCTGGTGAGCGGAGTGGAGTGGCGATGGGGCGGTCACGCACGGTCGAGTGGGAGGACGCCGGGGCCACCGCGCGGGCCGCGATGTCGATGGAGGGCATCGACTTCCTGCGGGAGATGGTGGCGGGCCGGCTGCCCGGGCCGCCGATCGCCGCCCTGCTCGGCTTCACCCTGGAGGAGGTCGAGCCGGGGCGCGCCGTGTTCGCGATGGAACCGGGCGAGGAGCACTACAACCCGATCGGGAGCGTGCACGGCGGGGTCTACGCGACGCTGCTCGACTCGGCCGCCGGCTGCGCGGTGCACAGCACGCTCCCGCGCGGCATGGCGTACACCTCGCTCGACCTGTCGACCCGCTTCCTCCGCCCGATCACGATGGACACGGGCAAGATCCGGGCCGTGGGCACGGTCCTCTCACAGGGACGCCGCACGGCCCTCGCGGAGGCGGGCCTGTACGACGCGGAGGACCGGCTCCTCGGTCACGCGACGAGCACCTGCATGCTCTTCCCGGTTCCTTCGTAGCCGTCTTTCAGCGGCTGCCGGAGACCGGGCGGGTGCGGGTGCAGCCGTCCGGGGCCACGTCGGGGGCGCCGCTCGCCTGGAGGGCGGCGCTCACCAGGGTGGCGAGCAGGTCGATGTCCGAGCCCATGTCCAGACGGACCGTCACCCAGCCGGATCCGGCCCGCAGCCGGACCGCGCTCGACCCGAGGAGCGCCGGGCGCAGCTTCGCGACCATGGCGCGGGTGAGGTGGACGTCCGCCTCGTGTTCGCCGTGGAAGTGGACGATCTCCTGCGTCCCGGTGCCCAGTCCGAGCTCGGCGCCGCAATGGGCGCGGCCGGGGGTCAGCGAGGGCCAGCTCATCAGACGTTCACTGGCATGCCTGGCCGTGTTCATACGAGGAGCGTGCCGGGCGCGAGGGCCGTGCACAAGCGTCCTGCCGCAACAATCCCGCCGCGGCGCAAAACAGGTCGTCGGCGGGGGTGGTGTGACCGTGCGTCACGGCAGCGCGTGGGGAGGATGTGACTCGATGTCACGGTCCCGGGCGGATACGGACGCGGGCCGCGAGGACGGCGACGTCGTCCTCCGCGTGGTGCGCGTCGAGGCGCCGGAGCACCTCCTCGACGACCCGCTCGGGGCCGCAGTCCTCGGGGAGCCGGAGGGCGGCGAGACGGGCGAGCGACATGTCGATGTCCTCCCCGCGGCGTTCGACGAGGCCGTCGGTGAAGATCAGCAGGGTCTCGCCGGGGGTGAGCGGGCGCGTGGTGGGTTCGTAGCCGCCGACGCCGGTGCCCAGCGGCGGCCCCACGGGGAGGTCGACGAGCTCCGCGGAACCGTCCGCGCCGAACACGGCGGGCGGCAGGTGCCCGGCGTTGGCGAAGGTCGCGGTGCCGCGGGACGGATCGACCTGGACGAGCAGACAGGTGGCGGGGCGGCGGGCGTCGTCCTCGGCGACCACCGAGTCGAGGTGGCGCAGCACCCGGTGCGGCGGCAGATCGGTCGAGGCGACCTCGCGGAGCGCGGCGCGGTAGGCGTTCATGTCGACGGCCGCGTCGAGGCCGTGGCCCATCACGTCGCCGACGACGAGGAGGCTGCGGCCGTAGTGGAGGCGCACGGTCTCGAACCAGTCGCCGCCGACGAGCGCGCGCGGGCCCGCCGGGAGGTAGCTGCCCGCGACCTCCAGGTTGGGGTGCGGCCGGCCCGGTTCGGCGACGAGGGCGCGCTGGAGGTGGAGGGCGGTGTCCTCGGTGGCGGCGAGCCGGCGGGCGTGACCGAGGTGCCGGGCGGCGAGCCGGGACACGTGCTGCAGCACCGCGACCTCGTCGGCGGAGAACCCGGGCCCGCTCCGCCTGACGATGACGGTGCCCATGGGGCGCCCGCCGCGGACTGCGAGGGGAACGGCGAGGCTGGGGGCCCTGTCGGCGCCGGTGCCGGCCGCGGGAATCACGTCGGCGCCGGTGGCCTTGTCGCTGCGGGTGGCGGCCCTGCCGCCGCCGGTGGCGGCCGTCAGCGCTCTGCCGCCGACCCCGGCGTCGGCCGCTCCCGCCAACGCCACCCGGCGGATCGGGCCTCCCGGTTCGTCGAGGAGGTCGACCGTGACGGAGCCGTGCAGGTGGCGGGCGAGCATGGACGCGAGTTCGCGGCACGTGGTCGTCTCGTCGAGCGTCGTGCCGATCTCGCCGATCGCCTGCTCAAGGGCGCGTGCCCTGGTCAGGAGGGCCTCGTCCCGTTCCGTCACGACACCTCCACCGCCGTGCGGGCATCCGGGTGCCATACCCGGTCCCCCATTGCACCAGCGCCCGGCGTCACGCGCGCGGCACGGGGCTCTCGCGGGACGGTTGTGCGCCGGTGGCCGATCTGATCAAGTACACCTGAGGCTACTGGCCAGTACGAGTTTTCGCTTCCCGGGGGGACAGCCATGACGACCGGATTCTTCACCTCCGTCGACGACGTCGCCGAACGGCTCGCCACGACCGGCTACCTGGCGTCGCCGGCCGTCGCCACCACCGTGTTCCTCGCCGACCGGCTGGGCAAGCCGCTGCTCGTCGAGGGCCCGGCCGGCGTCGGCAAGACGGAGCTCGCCAAGGCCGTCACCGCGGTCACGGGCGCGCGCCTGGTCCGGCTGCAGTGCTACGAGGGCGTCGACGAGTCCCGCGCGCTGTACGAGTGGAACCACGCCAAGCAGCTGCTGCGCATCACGGCGGGTCGGGGCGAGAGCTGGGACGAGACCCGGACGGACATCTTCGGCGAGGAGTTCCTGCTCCCCCGGCCGCTGCTCACCGCCATCCGGTCCGAGGAGCCGACGGTGCTGCTCGTCGACGAGACCGACAAGGCCGACGTCGAGGTGGAGGGGCTGCTCCTGGAGGTCCTCGGCGACTTCCAGGTGACCGTGCCCGAACTCGGCACGATCACCGCGACGCGACGGCCGTTCACCGTGCTCACCTCGAACGCGAGCCGCGAGCTGTCCGAGGCGCTGCGCCGGCGCTGTCTCTTCCTGCACATCGGCTTCCCCGAGGAGGAGCTGGAACGCCGGATCGTGACCCTCAAGGTCCCCGGCCTCGACGCCGCGCTCGCCGCGTCCGTCGTCCGGGTCGTGGGGGTGCTGCGGGCGATGGACCTGCGGAAGGTGCCGTCCGTGTCGGAGACGATCGACTGGGCCCGCACGCTGCTCGCGCTCGGCGCGGACCGGCTGGACGAGCGGGTCGTACGGGAGACCCTCGGCGTCCTCCTCAAGCACCAGGAGGACATCGTGAAGGCGGCGGCCAAGCTCGACCTGGACGCGGTGTGAGGCGGGCGGACGGCGCGGGCCCGGTGGGCGCGGCCGGGGCTGCGGGTAGCCCGGCGGACGTGGCCGGCACCTCCGGGGCCGTCGCGCGGATCACCGGGCTCGTCGCGGCGCTGCGTGCGCACGGGTTCGGGATCGGGACCGGTGAGACCGTGGACGCGGGGCTGGCCCTCGAAGCCGTCGGCTTCGCCGACCGGGAGCGCGTCCGGGAGGCGCTGGCGGCGACGCTGCTCCACGGAGAGGGCCAGCGGACGGTGTTCGACCAGGTCTTCGACCTGTACTTCCCGCTCGGCGCCGCTCCGGAGTCGGCCGAGGCGTACGAGAACAGCGCCGCGGACCTCGCCGCGCTCCGGGACCGGCTGGCGGAGGCCCTCACCGCCGGGGACGGCGCCGCGCTCGACAGGCTGGCCGCCGAGGCGGTGGGCGGGTTCGGCGGCTACGGCTCCGGTCCGGAGTCGGACGGCTGGTCCTCGTACCAGACGCTCTCCCGGCTGCGCCCCGAGACGCTGCTCGCCCGGGTGCGCGACCGGCTGCGGGCGGCGGCCACGACCGAGGACCCCGAGTTCACCGAGCGGCTCCTCGACGACGAGATCCGGCGGCGGATCGAGGCCTTCCGGGAGCGGGTGCGGACCGAGGCCCGGCGGCGCGTCGCCGAGCGGCAGGGCCGTGACCGGGTCGCGCGGCGGGCGGTCGCGGGAACGGCGGACAGCGTGGACTTCCTGCTGGCCGGGCGGGCGCAGCTGGACGAGTTGCGGCGTACGGTACGGCCGCTGGCGCGGAAACTGGCCACCCGGCTCGCGGCGCGGCGGCGCCGGGCGGCGCGCGGCGAGATCGATCTGCGGCGGACCCTGCGCGGCTCGCTGTCGACCGGGGGTGTGCCGGTGCGGCCGGTCCTGCGACGGCGCCGCCCCCGCCGTCCCGAACTGGTCCTGCTGTGCGACGTGTCGGGGTCGGTGGCGGGTTTCGCACAGTTCACGATGCTGCTCGTGCAGGCCTTGCACGACCAGTTCAGCCGGGTGCGGGTCTTCGCGTTCGTCAACCGGGTGGACGAGGTGACCGGGCTGATCGCGCGGGGCGCGGCGGACCCGGCGGGGCTGGGCGACCGCATCCTCGCGGAGGCGGAGCTCACCGGGTGGCACGGGCAGAGCGACTACGGGACGGCGCTCGGGGAGTTCGCCCAGCGGTACGCGGAGGCGGTCGGCCCGCGCACGGTGGTCTTCGTCCTCGGCGACGCCCGTACGAACGGTGCCGACCCGAACCTCGCGGCGCTGCGTCTCATCGCGGACCGTGCCCGCCGGGTCCACTGGCTCAACCCCGAGCAGCCCTCGCTCTGGGGCACCGGCGACTCGGTGGCACCGGCGTACGCCGAGCTCGTGGAGATGCGCCCGTGCCGGAACGCCCGGCAGCTGGGGGCGCTGATCGGCCGGCTGCTCCCGGTGTGAGCACCGGGGCCCACTCCCCCGCCCCATCCCGTCGACCGCTCCCGGCTCCCGGCTCCCGGCTCCCGGCTCCCGGCTCCCGGCTCCCGGCTCCCGGCTCCCAGCGTGGCACGATCGGTCCATGACCAACGGACCCGACCGACCTGAGACCGACCTCCCGCGCGGGATCGGAGCGCCCGCGACGCGCGCGCTCGTCGCGGCCGGGTACACCGGACTCGCCCAGCTCGCCGACGTGCCCGCCGCCGAGCTCGCGGCCCTGCACGGCGTGGGGCCGAAGGCCCTTCGGGTGCTCGGCGAGGCGCTCGCGGAGCAGGGTCTTTCGCTGGGCTGAGCACCGGCCGGTTGTACGCGGGGCGGGCCCTCGAACTAGCGTGGCCTCCATGGAACTCTTGGGAGAGATCACGGCCGACCGACCGCTGTTCGTCCTCGCCGTCAAGGAGGAGGCGCAGTTCCTCGACACGGAGCTGCCCGTCCTGCTCACCGGCATGGGCAAGGTGAACGCGGCGACCGCCCTGGCGAGCGTCCTCGGCCGGGGCCCGAAGCCGTCCGGGATCGTGAACCTCGGGACGGCCGGGGCCCTGCGGCCTGGCTGGACCGGGACGCACGTCGTCGGCACCGTGGTCCAGCACGACCTGGACGGCGAGCTGCTCGCCACGCTGACCGGCGAGACGTACGGGGCCCCGCTGACGCTGCCCGACGGCGGTGACGTGGTCCTGGCCACCGGGGACACGTTCGTCTCGGACGAGGCGGCCCGCGCCCGGCTCGCGGTGCGCGCGCCGCTCGTCGACATGGAGGGGTACGCGCTGGCCACGGCGGCCGAGCTCGCCGGGGTGCCGCTGCGCATCGTGAAGCACGTCAGCGACGAGGCCGGTGACGGCGCGGCGCGCACCTGGCGCGAATCGGTCGCCGAGTGCGCGCGGGCGCTGGCCGACTGGGCGGAGGTGAACACCCCGCACTACCGCTCCTGATCCCCGTCCCCGGGCCGCTCAGCGGTGCTGGAAGTGGACCTCCGGGTTCGCGGGCGTCGGGCCGTCGAGGATCGGGCGCGGGAGCCCGCGCAGGTGCTGGTCGAAGAAGGCGGCGACGTACGTGCGGGTGACGGCGACGGCCCGGTCGGTGGGCAGTTCCGGCTGGGGAAGGCCGAAGTGACGTGCGATCACGGGGCCGTCGGAGAAGGTGAAGTGTTCGGATCCGGCGACCGTGATCCAGCGCTTCCAGCCGTCGAGCGCGGTCCACGCCCGGTCCCAGCCGGCGTCCTGCCCGCCGGGCAGGTGCATGGTGTCGTGGGTCCCGAGCATCAGGAACGGGCGGGGCCCCGCAGGCCCTCCGCGGGGAGGTCCTCCCAGAAGGCGCCGTCCATGTTGATCCCGGCGTCGATACGAGGATCGGCCACCATGGCGGAGGCCGCGCTCGCCCCGCCGATGGAGTGGCCGGCCATGCCGACGCGGCCCGCGTCGATCACGCCTGAGTACCGCCAGACCGGCTTGGGCCCGGTGAGCCGGTCCAGGACGTACCGCATGTCGGCGGCGCGCGTCGAGGTGACGACGCTCCCGTGCACCCCGCCCTCGTCGAGGGCCGTGCAGGCGACGCAGGTGAGGGTGCGGCCGTCGGGAAGGCTGATCCCGTACGACTCGTAGGCGTGGTCGACGGACGCCACGACGTAACCCCGCGAGGCGAGGTCCTCGGCGAGATGGGTGAGCGTCCAGCGGGAGACACTGAAGCCGGGCGACAGCAGCACCAGGGGGTGACGGCCGGGCGCGGGCCGGACGTCGGTGCTGCTGTGGGTGCGTGTGCGGGCGAGCACGTCGCCGGAGACGCCCTGCCCGAGCTGCTCGGCGAGCAGCCGCGCCTCCTCCCGGGTGGCGTACGGGGCGGGGCGGCCTCCACCGGGGTGGGCGGCCGGGTAGTGGAGCGTGACCATGAGGGCACGGCCGTCGGCGGTGGGCACCCAGGGGTCGGTACGGGAGCGGTCGACGAGCGGCAGGACGGTGCTGCCGACGGCGTACGGTCCGGTGGGGGCCGGCAGCGTGGCGGGCCGCGTCACCTGCGGCGCACCGGAGGCTGCCGGAGCGCCGGCGGTGGGCGTGCCCGGGCCGGCGGCCGTGGCGATGCCGGCGGGTAAGGCGAGGGAACAGACGAGGACGGCGGCCGCGGCCGCCTTGCTGAATCGCATCATGCGGGCACGCTAGGCGCCGGGCCCGCCCCGACGCGTCCGTACACGGTCCGACGTCGCCTCAGCCCAGGGTCTGACATGGAATCCGCCCGCGGGCGGCGGGATCCCGCCCTCCGCCGCCCCGACTCCCCTCTCCTGCCGCCCTCCTGACGTCCCGGTGGACGGGACGGCCTTGACAGTGTCGAAGGCGGGCTGCCTATGGTGAGGCGTCCCCGGTCGCACCTGGCCGGGGCCTGAACCGTGGGGGAGGCACGCGTGCTCGCAGTGATCGTCGCCGCGCACGCCCCCGCCCGCCCGCGTGCCCGCCTGGTCTGCCGCCGGCACGTCGACTTCTGCCGCACCTCCTCGGCCATCTGTCCTTCCCCTCGCGCCTGACCCCGCCCCGCGTGGGTCCGCGCGTCCCGTGACGCCCCGTCGCCCGGCCCCGCGCAGCCGTGCCCCGCACCGCTGCCGTGCCGTCGCGCGTCCCTGTCGTTCGGAAGGACTCCCATGCCCCGCCCTGCCCTGCACCTGGCCGTCGAGATCGACGGCGACGGTGCCCATCCGGCCGCGTGGCGCCGTGCCGCCCACTCCCCCGGCGAACTGCTGACCCCGCGTCGGCTCGCCCGGGTGGCGGCCGTCGCCGAGAACGCCGGGTTCACCCTGGTCACCCTGGAGGACTCGATCCTCCCGCCCGAAGCCGACGGCGGCTCCGGTCCCGTGGGACGGATCGGCGCCCTGGAACGGGCCGCGTTCGTGGCCGCGTCGACGAGCGTCCTCGGCGTGGCGCCGGTCGTGGCGACCACGTACGCCGAGCCGTTCCACGTCTCCTCGCAGCTCGCCTCGCTCGACCACGTCTCGGCCGGCCGGGCCGGCTGGGTGGTGGGGACCGAGGAGGATCCGGCCGCCGCGCGCGCCTGGGGGCGGCCGGTCGTCGAGGGCGCGGACGCGCTCGCCCGTGAGGCCCGTGACGGCCTCCGTGTCGTACGGGACCTGTGGGACTCATGGGAGGACGACGCGGTGATCCGGTCGGTGGCCACGAGCCGCTATCTGGACCGGTCGCGGCTCCACGCCGTCGACTTCGTCGGGGAGACGTACTCCGTGAAGGGCCCGTCGATCGTGCCGCGTCCGCCGCAGGGCCGTCCCGTGGTCCTCGCCCGCCCGGGGCTCGTCCCGGCCGGTCTCGCCGACGTGGCGCTGGTCGGCGGGGCGACGCCCGCCGAGGCGGGAGAGGCCGCGGGGGCGACCGGCGCGCCGCTCGCGTTCGCCGAGGTCGAGGTCGCCCTCGACACCCCCGGTGAGTCGGCCCGGGAGCGGATCGCCGACCTGGAGCGGTACTCCCCCTGGGAGCCCGGCCCGGACCGGCTGCGGTACACCGGGCCCGCGGCGGGTCTGGTGGACCTCCTGGCGGAGCTCGCCGGACGTGTCGACGGCGTGCGGCTACGACCGCTCGTCCTCGACGAGGACCTGGCGGTGCTGTCCCGTCTCGTGCTGCCCGAGCTGTTCGTCCGCCGCCTCGCCGCCCGCCCGCTGCCGGGCACCACCCTGCGTACCTCCCTGGGCCTCCCCCGGCCCCTCAGCCGCTTCACGACCGACGGCGCCGCCACGCCCGTCCGGGAGGAGACCCGATGACCCGCGCCGACGCGAACGACGTTCCCCGCCCGGACGCCCGGCTGCACTTCGGGGTGTTCTTCCAGGGCGTCAACCACTGGACGATCTGGTCGGACCCCTCCAGCGGCTCCCAGATCGATCCGGCGTCCTTCCTCCGGGTGGCCAGGACCGCCGAGCGCGGGCTCTTCGACGCGTTCTTCCTCGGGGACGGCCTGCGGCTGCGCGAGTCGGAGGGCGGCATCCACGAGCTGGACGTCGCCGGCCGCCCGGACTCGATCACCCAGCTCTCCGCGCTCGCCGCCGCGACCGAGCGGATCGGGCTCGTCTCGACGTCCAACACGACCTTCAACGAGCCCGGCGACCTCGCCCGGCGGCTCGCGGGTCTCGACCTGCTCTCCGGCGGCCGCGCCGGCTGGAACGTGGTGACCACGCACAACGCCTGGACCGGCGAGAACTTCCGCCGCGGCGGCTTCCTCGACCACGCCGACCGGTACCGGCGCGCCGAGGAGTTCCTCACGGTCGCGCGGGCCGTGTGGAACGGCTGGGCGGAGGGCGCTGTCGCCGGTTCCACCGACGCCCGTTCCTGGTCGGTGCCGGGTGCGGTGGGACGCGTACGGTCGCGGACCGACCACTTCGACGTCGATCTGGCGCCGACCCTGCCGCGCAGCGCACAGGGGCATCCGGTGATCTTCCAGGCGGGCGACTCCGGCGAGGGCCGGGACTTCGCGGCCTGCAACGCGGACGTGATCTTCTCCGCGCACGGTACGGACTTCGACGACGCGCTGGCCTTCGCCGAGGACATCCGGGGCCGGCTGCGGGCGGCCGGGCGGCCGGAGGACGCCCTGCGGATCCTGCCGGGCACGGAGATCGTCATCGGGGCCACCGAGAAGGAGGCGGAGGAGAAGGCCCGCTGGGTCCGCCTGGAGCAGGTCACGCCCGCCGTCGCGCTGGGCATCGCGAGCCGGCTGTGGGGCTTCGACCTGTCCGGGCGGGACGCGGACGGGCCGCTGCCGGCCGAGGACCCGGTGGTCGCCGAGTACGACGGGAAGTTCGGCACCCGTCAGCTGGGCGAGACCTTGGACACCGTGGCCGAGTGGCGGGCGAAGGCCGACGCCAACGGCTGGTCCCTGCGCGAGACGGTCATCGAGCTCGGTCCGCAGCGCGGTCACGTCGGCACCCCGGCCGGGCTCGCGGAGAAGTTCGCCCGGTTCGCCCGGCACGGCGCCGTCGACGGCTTCAACGTCTCGCCGTACCTGGTGCCGGACGGCCTCGACGACATCGTCGACCTGCTCGTGCCGGAGCTCCAGGAGCGGGGCGCGTACCGGACGGCGTACACGGGCACGACGCTCCGGGAGCACCTGGGGCTCGCGCCGGCGGTCTGACACGGGGGCCGAGGCGGTGTCCCCGCCTCGGCTCCGGCGGCTTCACCCCAGCGGCAGTTCCAGGAAGGCCGGCGCGCCCTCCGGGGAGCTGACGACGGTCTGCGTCCACGTGACGGACGCGTCGCCGTACAGCGGGTCCTTGCTGTCGACGACCAGCATCAGACGGTGTCCTGCGGCGACGTCGTACGCGGCGGCCTGGAGCCTCCAGGTCACGGTGCGGTCCTGGTCGGGCGTCAGCCCGTACACGCTGAGCGGCTCGTGGGTGATGATCCGGGCCGTGCCGTCCTCGGCGACGTCGAAGAGGTGGGCGACGAGGCAGGCGGAGGTGGCCGTGGAGCGGACCGTGAGGCGCAGCCGAGGCACTCCGCGGATCCGGCGGCCGGGCGTTTCCTCGCCTTCCGGGGCGGTGAGCGGGGCCGTGAACGGGGCGGTGGTCCAGACGACGGCGTGCCGGCGGTCGATCTTGCGGGTGTCGTAGGTCTTGGGGTTGCCGGCCCGTTCCGCCTGGCCGGTCTTCATGAGGCCGTCCATGACGGTGGCCTCGGTGTCCACGCCCGCGAGGTACGCGCGGCGCCAGCCGGTGACCTCCGAGGGCGCCGACGTCTCGCCCGCGGGCAGGAGCCGGCCGTCGGTGCCGCCCGCGCCGTCGCCGGTGAGGCCGAGGACCTCGACACCCGTCGTGACCAGGCTCCAGTCGGCGCGGCTCTCCCGGCGGGCCTCCTCGACGATGCGGCACTCGCCGGTCGGCTCGCCCGTGCCGGGGTCAAGGACGGGTTCGGTGACGTACGTGAACATGACCTCGCTGCAGACCTGTTCCCAGTGCTCCACCCCGTTGCGCTCGCCCTTGAGGTGGTGGTCGAGCCAGGCGTACGCCTCGGCCAGGGGGAGGTTCGGCCTTCCGGGCTCCGTGCCGATGAGTCCCGGGCCCTCGGGGGCGGCGTGGTCTCCGATCCAGAGGTTGAGCCGCTTGGGGACGTCGAGGCCCTCGAAGGTCCGCAGGAGCTGGTTGACGGCGAAGAGGCCCTCGTGCCAGGTGTTCGAGAAGAAGGTCGGGGTCTCGTTGTCGTTGGTGAGGTGGAGGTACGACTCCGGGGCGCGCAGCCGGCCCCACTCGACGACCCGGTCGAGGTTCCGGTCGGCCAGGAAGTCGGCGAGGATCTCCTGGTTCCTCGCGTCGAACTTGGTCTCCACCGGGCCGCCGGTGAGCGCCAGGAGGGCCTTCACGGCCGCGAGGTGGCGGGTTCCGTGGTCGTAGAGGCTGGTGGCGAGGTTCCCCCAGGTGCTGAGGGCGACGACGGCGGTGACGCGGTCGTCGTGGGCGGCGACGAGCTGGCTGATGCCGGAGCCGTAGGACTCGCCGAGGAAGCCGATCGCGCTCGGGGCGAGGTGATCGGTCGCGAAGTCGATGACGGCGGAGCCGTCGGCCCAGTCGTGGGGTCCTGCGACGTCGACGAAGCCCTCGGAGGTGGAGGGCAGTCCGGGGATGCCGAGGCCGCGGGGCGTGTAGGCGAGGACGTGGTGGCCCCTGCAGGCGAGGTCGAGGTACGCCCGGAGGAACAGCGGCCAGCCGAAGGGGGTCCAGCCGGCCGGGACGACCACCAGCGGGTGGGGGCCGGGGCCGAGCTGCCGGAGGCTGAGGGCGGAGAGCCGGATGCCGTCCGTGGCCTCGATGCGGTGGTACGAGGGCAGGGCGCGGCTCCGTACCTCCTCGACGTCCGCGGCGAGTTCGGCGGGGAGCAGGGCCTCGGGTCCTTCGCCGGTGCCGTTCAGGAGCGCGGTGGTGAGGGTCTGGCCGAGCCGGACGACGTCGGGGTCGACGGTGCCGTCGGGGGCCCAGAGGCCGCGGCCGGTGAGGCGGGATGCCTCGGCTGCGGTGAGGCCCGCCGTGATGCCCGGGAAGCCGGGGAATTCTTCGGACGATCCGTTGGCGAAGGGGCTGTCCTGGGGCACGTGCACCCGTTCCTCTCGACTGGGCTGCTGGCGGTCCGCTCTGCGGACGGTCGCAAGCCTCACGTACCGGGAACGGAGCGACCAGAGCGCACGAACGGCGCACAGGACGCGCAACCGGGCGTCAACGGCACAAGCCGCCCCGGGCGGGTGGTTCGGAGGGTCACGGCCGGCGCCCGCCGGGCGACTCCGGCGGGTGCGGCGCGGTCGCGTCAGGCGGCCTCCGGCGGGCGGACCAGGAGGACGGCGGCCACGTCGTCGTCGAGGCCGCCCGCCCCGTAGGCGGCGAGGTCGCGGTGGAGGAGCTCGGGAAGCTCCGCGGCCGGCTGCCGGGCCCAGCCGCGCAGGCGCAGCTCCAGCGGGTAGAAGGTGCCGGCCCGGTCGCGGGTCTCGCTGACGCCGTCGGTGTACAGGAGCAGCCGGTCGCCCGGGCCGAAGGGCACCTCCTCGATCCGGTGGTGGTTTTCGGCGAGGCCCGCGAGGTTGACCGGCAGGGAGGGGTCGGCGAAGTGCACGGCCTCGACGCCGCTCCTGCGCTGGAGCAGCGGGGCGGGGTGGCCGCAGCTGAGGAGCCGTACGACGTCACGGCCGTCGGGGAGCTCCACCAGGACGACGGTGGCGAAGCGTTCGGCGGCGTCGGAGTCCGGGTCCCAGGCGCCGTAGCGGGCGAGGCCCTCGTCGAGCCGGTCCGCGAGGTCCGCGAGGTCGCGGGCCTCGTTGACGGCGGCGCGGAAGGAGCCGAGCAGGACGGAGGCGGTCTCGACGGCGCCGAGGCCCTTGCCCTGGACGTCGCCGAGCATGACGCGCACCGCGCCGGGGATCCTGACGGCCTCGTAGAAGTCGCCGCCGATCCTCGCCTTGGCCGCGGCCGCGACGTACAGCAGATGCAGCTCGAAGCGGCCGAGGCGCTCGGGCAGCGGGCGCAGGACGACCCGCTGGACGACCTCGGCGACGGCGGTGACCTCCTGCAGGTCCCGCTCGTAGCGGGTCCTGACCCGGCTGACCCAGGCCGCGACGGCGGTCACGGCGGCGATGACGGCCTCGCTGGCGAGGAGCTCGGAGGGGGACGTGACGTCCCTGGTGGGGTTGAGGAGCAAGCGGGCGGCCATGGCGAGCAGCCCGATGCCGATGGTCCCGCGCACGCTCCAGGTGACGGCGGCGAGCGCGGGCGCGGCGACGAGGAGCCGGTCGAAGCGCTCCCGGTCCGGGGTGAGGAGGTCGGCGAGGACCGTCAGGACCAGGACCAGGAAGGGCAGGGCGCGACCGAGGTTGAACTGGGTGCGCGTCGCCGTGCCGGGAGGCGGGCGGTGACCGGCTGCGGGCATCTCATGATCGTACGCAGGGCTGTCGGCGACGCCCGGGTGGCGCAGACTCCGGGCGTGTCCCACCGCGGTCCGGGCGGCCGGGGAGGGCGAGGGCGGCGAAAAGGGCGAGCGCGGCGATGGCCGCCAGGGCCGGGAGGGCGGCGCCCCGGGCCGGTACGAAGCCGCCGTCCGGGACGAGGGCGAGGAGCAGGGCCGCGGTGGCGACGCCGAGCGCGGGGCCGACGTTCATCGCCGTCTGCTGGAGGCCGCCGGCGACGCCGGCGTGGGCCTCGGGGGCGCGGTGCACGACGACGGAGGTCGCGGTGACCATGAGCGTGACGAACCCGGCGCCGAGGAGCGCGGACGCGCCGCCCACGGCGGCCGCGCCGGCCGTCTCGTCGAGCCGGGAGAGCAGCAGGACCCCGAGCGTGAGCAGCGCGGCCCCGGTGGTCGCGGTGCGCCGGGGCCCGAAGCGGCGCTGGAGCGGCGGGCAGAGCAGCGCGCCGAGGACCATGAGGACGGCGAGCGGGAGGACGCGCAGCGCGCAGGCGAGGGGGTCGAGCCCCTGGACGTCCTGGAGGAAGTACGTGACCACGAAGAGCCCGCCGGAGAGGGCGGCCGATGCCGCGAGGAGCGCGGCGAGCCCCGCGACGACCGGCACGCTCCGGAGCAGCGCCAGGGGCAGCAGCGGGTCTGCCGCCCGCCGCTCGTGCCACGCGAAGGCCGCCCCGGCCGCGAGGGCCGCACCGCAGGCGAGAAGGGCGATCCCGCGGCCACCGGGACGGGACGCCTGGTCGAGCCCGTGGACCAGCAGACCGAGCGAGACGGCGAGCAGGAGGGCGCCGAGCGGATCGAGCGCGGCGGAGCCGGACGTCGGGTGCTCGGGCGCGTGCGCCGGACGGCGGTCCCGCCCTGTCAGGGCCAGCAGCCCGATCGCCAGGGTCGGGGGCACTCCGAGGAGGAAGACCGCGCGCCAGCCGTACGAGGAGACCAGGGCGCCGCCGATGACGGGGCCGGTCGCGGCGGCGAGGCCGATGGCGGCGGTGCGGACGGCGATCGGGGTCGCGAGCCGCTCCGGTGGGAAGGCGGTGCGCAGCATGCCGAGGGTGGCGGGCTGGAGGAGTGCCCCGCAGACGCCCTGGAGCACGCGCAGCGCGATCACGGTGCCGATGCCGGGCGCCAGGGCGATTCCGGTGGAGGCGGCGGCGAAGCCGAGGGCGCCGACGGCGAAGACCCGGCGGTGGCCGTACCGGTCGCCGAGGCGGCCCGCGAGGACGAGGAGGCTCGCGACGGCGACGAGGTAGCCGGTGCTGGTCCACTGCACCTGGCCGACCTCGGCGTGCAGGTCGCGCTGGAGGGCGGGCTGGGCGACGGTCAGGACCGTGCCGTCGAGGGCGACGACGGCGGCGCCGACGACGCTGCAGGCGAGGGTGCGGTTCACCGGGCGGCGTCCCCGAGGTGGGCGTCGAGCGCGGCGGCCAGGAAGGGGCCCGGGTCGTCGTCGCCGGTGGCGAGGCGGAGGCTGCCCCAGTGCCAGAGCTGGGCGATGCCGTGCAGGTTGGCCCAGAGGGCGCCGGCGAGGACGGCGGGGTCGGCCGCCGGGCGGACTCGGGCGACGAGCCCGGTGAGGTGGGCGAAGAGCGGCAGGCTGGTCTCGCGCAGCCCGAGCCGGCCGCTCTCGAGCAGGTCGTGCCGGAACATCAGCTCGTACATGCCGCGCCGGGTGTCGGCGTAGTCGAGGTAGACCCGGGCGAGCACCTCGATCCGCTCGCGCGCCGGGGCCCCCTCGGGGTCCTCCTCGGCGACGCGCGCGGCGAGTTCGGCGAAGCCCTGGCGGGCGATGGCGGACAGCAGGTCGAGGTGGGTGGGGAAGTACCGCCGCGGGGCTCCGTGGGAGACGCCGGCGCGGCGGGCGATCTCGCGCAGGGAGAGGGCCTGGGCGCCTTCGGCGTTCACCAGCTCGACGCCGACCCGGACGAGTCGGACGCGCAGCCCGTCCTCGTGGGTGCCTTCGGAAGCGTTCTCGTGCAGGGACATAGACACTGTCTACCAAGATCGAGTAGACAGTGTCTACATCACGTCGCGCCGTGATCCGTTACACTGGGCGACAGCGAAGGGGAGTAGCCCTGCGAACCGGTCGTCGACACACTGGAACCCCCGGGTTCCCGGTGACCGGGTCCGCGTACGACGCGGACGGGCGAGACCTTCGGCCAGGCAACAGTCACGTCCGCGTTCCCGTGGGCGTGGTCCGTCATGCCGGGCCGAGTGGTCCTCCCGTCGCCCACCGAGGTGTCGTGCGGAGCCGCGGGGCCCGGACCGAGCAGAGAGCCCCGGTATGCACCTCGACCCCTTGGCGATCCTCACCGCCTTCGGGCTGATCTTCCTCGCCGAGCTTCCCGACAAGACGATGTTCGCGTCCCTCGCCATGGGCACGCGCATGCGTCCGCTGTACGTGTGGATCGGCACCTCCACCGCCTTCCTGGCCCACGTCGCCATCGCGGTGGGCGCCGGCAGCCTGCTCGGGCTGCTCCCGGGCTGGACCGTCAAGCTGGTCTCGGCCCTGATGTTCGGCTTCGGCGCGTTCATGCTGCTGCGCGGCGGGGGCGACGACGACGAGGCCGACGAGGGCGGCCGGACGGTCAGCGGCTTCTGGCCCGTCTTCTCGACCGCGTTCATGGCTGTCTTCATCAGCGAGTGGGGCGACCTGACCCAGATCACCACCGCCAACCTGGCCGCCACCAACGGCACCTGGTCGACGGCGATCGGTTCCTTCGCCGCCCTGACGACGGTCTCCGCCCTCGCTCTGATCGCGGGCCGCTTCATCGCCAAGCGCGTCCCGCTCAAGACCGTGCAGCGCATCGGCGGCGTCTGCATGGCGGGCCTCGCGATCTGGTCCCTGACCGAGGTCTTCACCGGCTGAGCAGCCACCCGCTCCGGCGCACGCCCCTTCCCGCTCCGGGAAGGGGCGTGCGCCGTTCCGGGGCCGGTGGAATCATGCGGCGCATGGCCACCACCTCCGAACCGGCCGACCGCCTCACGGCGTTCGGGAACCAGCTCGTCGACGTGCACCTCTGGCTCCGCGAGGAGCTCGCCCGCCTCCGCGAGGACCTCGACTCCTTCCTCTCCGGCGGCGGCGCCCGCCCCCGCGACCTCCGCGCGCACTGCCTCGCCTTCTGCTCCGCGCTCACCCGCCACCACACCGCCGAGGACCAGGGCGTCTTCCCCGTCCTCGCCGAGACGCATCCGGCGCTGCGGCCCGTACTCGACGAACTGGCCCGCGACCACGTGCAGGTGGAGGAGATCCTGGTCCGCCTCCAGGAACTCCTCGACACGCTCCCGGCCGAGCCGGGGACCGACCCGGACCCGGCGGAGGCACGGCGGGTGCGCGGCGAGCTGGACGGTCTCGTCGCGCTGGTGGAGTCGCACTTCACGTACGAGGAGAAGAAGCTCGTCTCGGCCCTCGACGAGCTCGGCACCCCGCTGCCGGACGACTTCGCACTCCGCGACCTGACGGGCGGCTGATTCTCGGCGTCGCCGGGTGTGCACCCCCGTCCGGCCTCTTGATGAAGCAGTGAATCACTGCTTCACTCCTTCCATGCCCTACCGACGCACCCCCGCCGTCCAGGCCCGGCTCGACGCCCAGCGCGGCTCGGTCGTCGACGCGGCCCTCGGACTGCTCGCCGAGCAGGGGTACGCGGGCTGCACGATGGCCGCCGTCGCCGCGCGCGCCGGAATCGCCACGGGCAGCGTGTACCGCCACTTCCCGAGCAAGGCCGAACTCTCCGTCGAGCTGTTCCGGACGGTGGTGAGCCGGGAGGTCGCGGCCGTCTCCGAGGCGGCCGGGCATCCCGGGCACGGATCGGCGGCCGAGCGGGTGGTCGCCGTGATCGAGACCTTCGCCCAGCGGGCCCTGAAGTCGCCGCGCCTGGCCTACGCGCTGCTCGCCGAACCGGTCGACCCGGCCGTGGACGCGGAGCGGCTCGTGTTCCGGCGCGCGTTCCGGGACGTGTTCGCCGCGCGCGTCGAGGAGGGCGTGCGCTCGGGCGAGCTGCCGCCGCAGGACGCGGTCCTGACGGCCTCGGCGCTGGTCGGGGCGGGCGCGGAGGCGCTCGTCGGGCCGCTGGCGGAGGGGTCCGTGGGGCCCGAGACCGTACCCGCACTCGTCACGTTCACCCTGAGAGCTCTGGGAGTTCCCGATGCCGCCCACGCATGAGGTCACCAACCAGGTACCGCCGCTGACCGGTTACGACGTCTCCGCCGACCCCGCGCTCCTGGAGGCGCTGCGCCGCGAGGGCGCGGGCTGGGCCGAGGCCGAGGTCCGCGAGCTCGGCGCGAAGGCGGGAGGCGAGGAGGCCCAGGAGTGGGGGCGGCTCGCCGAGCGCCACTCCCCCGTCCTGCACACCCACGACCGGTACGGGCACCGGATCGACGAGGTCGAGTTCCATCCGTACTGGCACGAGCTGATGGACACGGCCGTCCGGCACGGGCTGCACGGTGCTCCCTGGCGCGACGAGCGGCCGGGCGCGCACGTGGCGCGCGCGGCCAAGGTGTTCGTGTGGGGGCAGGCCGACGCCGGGCACCTGTGTCCCGTCTCCATGACGTACGCGGCGGTGCCCGCGCTGCGCGTCCAGCCGGAGCTCGCCGGGGTGTACGAGCCGCTGCTGACCTCCTCCTCGTACGACTTCGGGCTGCGGGTGCCGACGGAGAAGCGCGGGATCATCGCCGGGATGTCGATGACCGAGAAGCAGGGCGGCTCGGACGTCCGGGCGAACACGACCCGGGCGGTGCCGTCGGGCGAGCCCGGGCAGTACGCGCTGACCGGCCACAAGTGGTTCACCTCGGCGCCGATGTCGGACGTCTTCCTCACCCTCGCGCAGGCTCCCGGCGGCCTGTCCTGCTTCCTGGTGCCCCGGGTGCTGCCCGACGGCACCCGCAACGCGGTCCGGTTCCAGCGCCTCAAGGACAAGCTGGGCAACCGGTCGAACGCCTCCTCCGAGATCGAGTACGAGGGAGCCCTCGGCACGCTGGTCGGCGAGGAGGGGCGCGGGGTGGCGACCATCATCCGGATGGTCAACATGACGCGGCTCGACTGCGCCATCAGCTCGGCCTCCGGCATGCGGCTCGGGCTCGTGCAGGCCGTGCACCACGCCACGCACCGCGAGGCGTTCGGGGCACGGCTCGTGGACCAGCCGCTGATGCGGAACGTGCTCGCGGACCTGGCGGTGGAGGCGGAGGCCGCGACGGTCGCGTCGCTGCGGCTCGCCGGTGCGGTGGACCGGGCGGCGCGCGGTGACGCCGAGGAGGAGCAGCTGCGCCGGCTCGGGCTCGCGGTCACCAAGTACTGGGTGTGCAAGCGGGCGCCCGCGCACGCCGCCGAGGCGCTCGAATGCCTCGGCGGCAACGGCTACGTCGAGGACTCGGGCCTGCCGAGGCTCTACCGGGAGTCGCCGCTGCCGTCGATCTGGGAGGGCTCCGGGAACGTCGCCGCCCTCGACGTGCTGCGGGCGATGGCCCGTCAGCCGGAGGCGGTGGAGGCGTACTTCGCGGAGGTCGACCGGGGCGCGGGCGCCGACCGGCGGCTCGACTCGGCGGTCGCGGGCCTCCGCAAGGACCTCGCGGGGCTCGGCGACCCGGAGGCCGTGGCGTACGGGGCGCGGCGGCTCGTCGAGCGCCTCGCCCTGGTCCTCCAGGGTTCGCTGCTCGTGCGGCACGGCCACCCGGCGATCGCGGACGCGTTCTGCGCCTCGCGCCTGGACGGGGACCGGGGCCTCGCCTTCGGGACGCTGCCGACGGGCGTGGACACGGCGGCCATCATCGCGCGGAGCGGCCCGGACGCGGTGAGCACGCCGGCCTGACCGTCATCTCGGACAGGACCTGACCTACTTCGGACCTAACGTGACTCCCGTACGGCGACGAGAGCACATCGGTGAAGGGATCAGGAAGATGTCCGAGCACGACAGCACCGCTCCGAAGGGCTACACGACCGTGGCGCCTTGGGTCGTCACCGACGACACGGGGGCCTTCCTCGACTTCGTCACCCGGGCGTTCGGGGGTGAGGAGCTCGCCCGGGTGTCCACCGAGGACGGAGCGATCGGTCACGGTGAGATCCGGGTCGGTGACACGGTCGTGCTTGCCTTCGACCGGCGCGCGGACTGGCCCGTCCTGCCGAGCCTGCTGCGCGTGTTCGTCGCCGACGCGGACGAGGCGTTCGCCAGGGCCACCGCTGCCGGGGCCCATGTCGTCACCCCGCTCGCCAACGACGCCTTCGGACAGCGCGGTGGGCGGGTCCGGGACCCCTTCGGCAACATCTGGTGGGTGACCTGCCTCGTCGAGGAGGTCGCCGAGGAGGAGATGTGGCGGCGGCTCGATGACCCCGCGTACGCCGAGACCATGCGGGTGGCCCAGGCGACGCTCGACGCCGAGCTCAGCGGCAGGGAGCAGGGGCGCAGCAGTGCCCCGGTGGGCCCGACCGGCTGACCGGGACGGTCCCGGGTGGCAGTCTGGTGGGGCACGGTTCCCGGGCCGCGGCGCAGGCCGCCACGAGAGGGAGTCCCCGATGGGCAGCGAGGCGATCCACGGCGAACTGGACGGGCGCGCGGCGAAGACGGCCGAGCAGGTGGTGGCCTGGCGGCGCCATCTGCACCGGCATCCGGAGCTGTCCAACCGGGAGGTGAACACGGCCCGCCTGGTGGCGGACCACCTGCGCTCCCTCGGCCTCGACGAGATCCGTACGGGCATCGCCGGGCACGGCGTCGTGGGCGTCCTGCGCGGGTCGGCGCCGGACGGCGGGCGGGTCGTGGCGCTGCGGGCCGACATGGACGCGCTGCCGGTGAAGGACCTGTGCGGGACGGACTTCGCCTCCGGGACGGTGGACGCCGACTACCCGGGCGGCCCCTTCCCCGTGTCGCACGCCTGCGGGCACGACTGCCACACGGCGATGCTGATGGGTGCGGCGACGGTCCTCGCGGGTGTCCGCGAGCGGCTTCCCGGCACGGTCCTCTTCGTCTTCCAGCCCGCCGAGGAGGGCCCGCCGGTGGCGGAGGAGGGCGGGGCGCGGGCCATGGTCGAGGCGGGCGCGTTCGCCGGCCCGGTGCCGACGATGGCCTTCGGGATGCACGTGACGCCGTATCCGAAGGGGTACGTGGGGTACAGGGTCGGCAACCAGTACGGCGCGTCCACCCTGGTCCGTATCGTCGTCACCGGAAAGCAGGTGCACGGTTCCACGCCCTGGGAGGGCGTCGACCCGATGCCCGCGGCCGGCGCGGTGCTCACCGGGATCGGCCAGCTGTACCGGCAGGTCTCGGCCTTCGACCCGGTCACGGTGACGATCGGGCACGTCGAGGACGTGGGCCGCTTCAACATCATCGGCCAGACGGTGACCCTGTGGGGGACGGTCCGCTGCGCCGTGGAGTCCGACATGGCCGAGGTCCAGGGTCGTCTGACGACGCTGGCCGAGCACTCGGCGGCGGCGTACGGCGCGACGGCCACGGTGGAGTACCTGCAGTCCGTGCCGCCCGTGCACAACAGCGGGCCGTGGGTGGAGGCGGCGCTGCCGACCTTCCGCCGGGTGGCCGGCGGGGAACGCGTGGTGGAGACGGGCGCCACGCTCGGCTACGACGACGTCTCCGAGTTCATCGGCCGGTTCGGCGGCCTGTACGTGATGCTCGGCGTGCAGGACGCCGCCCTGGACGCCTCGGGACGGCCGGTCCCGGTGGAGGGCGGGCGCGGCCTCGTCACCAACCACAACCCGCATTTCTACGCGGACGACGACACCCTGGTCACCGGCGTCCGCCTCCACGCGCACGTGGCGTACGACCATCTGACGGGTGACCTGGTCGTTCGGCAGCGAGACCTTCGACCGTCGCCACGAAGGCCCTGAGCAGGGCGGAGTCTGCGGCGGTGAGCCACACGAGGCCGTATTCGAGGGGCGGGACGCCGTGGAGCGGAACGTAGGCGATGCCGGGGCGGGGGTGGTACCGGGCGCCCCGGGCCGCCCCCGGGGAGGCGCCCCGGCCGGCGATCACGTGGGAGAGGACCTCCTGCCAGGTGGCGGCGGTCGGCCCCCGGCCGACGGGGGCGCCGGACGGGGTCCTGCGCGGGTAGTGGTGGTCGGTCCAGTAACGGGGTACGGCTCCGCCGGGTGCGATGAGGTCGAGGCCCGCGAGGTCCTCCGGGCCGAGGGAATCGCGGCGGGCCAGCGGGTGTCCGGCGGGCAGGAGCAGGACCCGTTCGTCGGTGACGACGACGGGGCCGGTGGTGAGGTCCGGCTCGTGGACCGGGAAGGCGGCGCACTGGACGTCGAGCGTGCCGTCCTGGAGGGGGCGGACGCCGCCGTCCAGGGGTACCTCACGGACGGTGATCTCGCAGTCGGGGTACGAGGCGAGCAGCGCGTCGGCGGCGGCCGTGAGCAGTTCGCCGCCCCAGGGGGTGCCGAAGCCGACGCGCAGCCTCCCGTTGACTCCGCGCCCCGCGGCGGTGGCGCGTTCGAGGGCGGCCCTCATCTGCCGGTACGCGGGCAGCAGGTCCTCGTACAGGGCGTGGCCGACGGGGGTGAGGCGGACGCTGCGGCTGGTGCGGGCGAAGAGCGGGGTGCCGACGCGGCGCTCCAGCTTCTTGACGGTCTGGCTGATCCGGCCGGTGGAGACGCCGAGGCGCTCGGCGGTGCGCCCGAAGTGGAGTTCCTCGGCGAGCGTCAGGAACGCTTCCAGTTCGTACCGTTCGAGCACCGGCCCCGCCCTTCACGTCTACGGATCGTTGAGTGTGACTCAACGCCGGTTTCATGATGACAGCTTGATCGGCTGCGGTGGCCGCCGGGAGCCTGGAGGCATCCTCCTCCCCCGTACGGAAGGCCCTCCGTGGTCCCGCGCCCCCTCGCTCCCGCCACCTCCGCCCGGCCCGTGAACGTCCTGCTCCTCGCCGTGGCGGGGGCGGTCACCGTCGCCAACATCTACTTCCCGCAGCCGCTGCTCGCCGCCGTGGCGCGCGGCCTCGACGTGTCGGAGCGGACGGCGGGGCTCGTCGCCTCGGCCGCCCAGATCGGGTACGCGCTCGGCATCCTGCTGCTCGTGCCGCTCGCCGACTCCGCGAGGCTGCGCCGCCTCACCTCGGTGCTGCTCGCCCTGACCGGCGCCGCTCTGCTCGTCGCGGCGGCGGCGCCCGACGTGGTCACCCTGACGGTCGCGACCCTCGCGCTCTCCACCACGACCGTGCTTCCGCAGATCCTCACCCCCGTGGCGGCGGTGCTCGCCGGGCCCGGACGGCGGGGCCGGGTCGTGGGCCTGGTGGGCCTCGGCCTGACGCTGGGCTCGACCCTGTCCCGTACGGTCTCGGGCGCGGTGACCGACGCGAGCGGCAGCTGGCGCGTCGCCTACGCGGTGGCGGCGGTGGCGACGGCGGCGCTGCTCCTCGTCCTTCCCCGCCGGCTGCCCGAACGGCTGGGATCGCGGGCGGACACCTCGTACGCCCGGCTCCTGGCGGGGCTTCCCCGGCTCCTCGCGGTCCACCGGGAGCTGCGGATCTCGGCGCTGCTCGGGGCGTGCGCCTTCGCCGCGTTCAGCGTCTTCTGGTCCGTGCTCGCCTTCCACCTGGCGGCCCCGCCGCTCGGGTACGGGCCGGGGGCCGCGGGGCTCTTCGGGGTGCTGACCCTGCCGGCGGCGCTGCTCTCGGCGGCGGCCGGGTCACTGGCCGACCGGTACGGGGCCTCGGCGGTGAACGCCGGAGGGCTGGTCTGTGCGGGGCTCGGCCTCTCGGCGGCCGGACTCGCCCCGTACTCCCCCGTGGCCCTGGTGGCCGGGGCGAACCTGCTGGTGGTGGGGGTCAGCTCCTGCCAGGTGGCAAGCCAGGCGCGGATCTTCGGGATCGGCCGGGCGGTGGCCGCCCGGGTGAACACGGTCTTCATGCTGGCCACGTTCGGCGGCGGGGCTCTCGGCTCGCTCGCCGGGACCTGGCTGTACGCGTCGCACGGCTGGACCGCCGCGCTCCTCGCCGCGGGGGCGTGCGTCGCCGTCGGCGGGCTCGTGGTGGTCCGCGCGCGACCGGCGGCCCCGAGTTGCGTCCGGGACGTCACACGGGAGGCTGGGGGTATCCGCCCGCGCATCCCGCAGGGAGAGTCATGATGCTGGACCTCACCGCACTCGCCGACGAGCACCTGACCGCGGCCCGCACGGCCGCGCACGGGCGCAGCGCCCACCTGGTGATGCACGACGGGGTGCTGCGGCAGACCGTCATCGCCCTGACCTCGGGCACGTCGCTCGACGAGCACAACGCGCCGCCCGCCGCGAGCCTCCAGGTGCTCCGGGGCCGGGTGAACCTGACGGCGGCCGGGTGGACCGAGGAGCTGCGTTCCGGCACGCTGCGGATGATCCCCAAGGAGCGGCACGGGCTGACGGCGCTCGAGGACGCGGTGGTGCTGCTCACGGCCGTGAACGACTGAGAGCCGGGCCCCGGTCGAATATTCGCTGCCCTGTCGGCCCGGGGACGGGCAGACTCGCCCCATGGCGGACACGAGGGCGCGGGCGGACAGGACGTGGGCGGACACGAGGGCGTTCCAGGACGAGGTGGGCCGCTGGGCGGCCGGCGCGTCCGGCGGAGACACGGCGAGGGAGCTGGCCGTGACCCTGGGGCTGCGGACGGCGGTGCTCCTGGAAGGACCGAGCGACTTCGCGGCCGTCGAGACGCTGGCGGCGCGGCGCGGCCGGGACCTCGCCGCGGAGGGCGTGTGCGTGGTGTCCATGGGCGGGGCGATGAGCATCGCCCGCTACGCCGAACTGCTCGGACCGCCCGGCCTCGACCTGCGTCTGACAGGTCTGTGCGACGAGCGTGAGCGGGGCTTCTACGAGCGCGGCCTCGCGCGGGCCGGAGCGCCGCAGGAGGACTTCTTCGTCTGTGTGGCGGACCTGGAGGACGAGCTCATCCGCGCGCTGGGCCCGGCGAAGGTCGAGGAGATCATCCGTGAGGAAGGGGATCTGCGCCCCTGGCAGACCTTCCTGAGCCAGCCCGCCCAGCACGGCCGGCCCCGGGAGCAGCAGCTGCGGCGCTTCCTCGGCACGAAGAAGGGCCGCAAGATCCGCTACGGCACCCTCCTCGTGGAGGCCCTCGACACGGGCCGGGTGCCGGAGCCGCTCGACGGGCTTCTGCGGAGTCTGTGACCGCCCCGGGGCTCAGGCGTCCGTCGTGACCAGGACGAGGGGCGTGCCTCCGCAGGGACGCAGGCGCAGGCCGTCGACGCGGTGTTCGGCCGGCGGCCCGGCGAGGACGGCGGCGAAGTCGGGGCCCTTGGTGAGGGACCCGGCCAGGTGGCCGGGGTCGGTGGAGGCGGCGACCCGGCCCCGCGCGTTGACGAGCCGGGCCGGTGCGGGCAGCCGCTGGAGCACGGGGAGCACGGCCGCCTCGAAGTGCCGCAGGTAGACGTCGGCGGCGGCCACGCCCACGAAGCGGCCGCCGAGTTCGACCGGCGCGGAGAGCGTGAGGCTGTACTCGTCGGAGCACAGGTAGTCCACGTACGGTCCGGCGGCGGCCCGGTGCCCGGTCTCGCGGGGCAGGGTGTACCAGTCCCAGTGCGTGTAGTCGGAGTAGGCGGAGTGCTCCGGGTCGAGGTCGAGGAGGAGCGGGCGGACGGCTCCGTCGGGGCCGCGCTGCCACCACTCCAGCCAGCCCGGTACGTCGGTGAGGAGTCCGGGAGCGGCGACGAAGCCCACGCCCGAGACCAGCGGATGGTCCGCGAGCCGGGAACGCAGGCCGGGGCGCAGGGCCGCCAGGTCGGCGGCGACGGGCTCGCGGCCGGGACCGGCCACCCGGGCGAGCAGGACGGCCGTGTCGGTGCCGGTCTCGGCGACGGCGGCGAAGACCTCTTCGAGGGTGTCCCGGACGCGGCCGACCACCTCGTCGGCGGCCTCGTCGAACGGGTCCGGGGCCCGGTGCGCCGTCGTCACGCCCGCGCGTGCGGTGTCAGTGACGGCCCCCGCGGGGCTCGCGGGCCCGGTGCTCCTGCCCATGCGTGTCCTCCTCGGGACGAGGCTCGGTTGCGCGGCCGGGGGTGCCGAGGCGCAGCGCGATCAGCCGCCCCACTGACTCCCGTACGCACGTCTCGGCGAGCGTTCTGGCCCGCTCGTCGGCCTCATCCTGCACGGCGGAGATCACGGCGCGGTGACGATCCGACACATTGCCGAGATGGACGGGGTCGTCGAGGACGAGGCAGAGGAGCGCGCCGAGGTCCGTCTGGAGGGCGATCTCCTCGCGGGTGAGGCGGGCGGACTGGGCTGCGGCGGCGAGTTCGACGTGGAAGCGGCCGTAGAGCCTGCTGCGGGTCGCCGGGTCGTCGGCGGCGGCGAGTTCCTCGACGGTACGGGCGAGGGGGCGCAGGTCCCCGGGCTGGGTGCGGCGGGCGGCGAGCAGGGCTGCGGCGCCGGAGACGGCGGCCCAGTGGTCGCCGAGGTCGCGGAGTTCCTCGGTGGACCAGTCGGCGAGGCGGGCGCGCAACCGTTCCTGCGGCGGGGTGTCGGGGAGGGTGACGAAGCTGCCGCCGCCGCGGCCCCGGCGGGTGGTGACGAGGCCCTGCTGGCGCAGGGCCATGAGGGCTTCGCGCAGGGTGACGGTGGAGACGCCGAGCTGTCCGGCGAGTTCGGTCTCGCCGGGCAGCTGCTCGCCGTCGGCGAGGAGTCCGAGTTCGATGGCGTCGCCGATGCGGCGGGCGACGGTGTCGACCCGGGCCCGGGTGTCGACGGGGGTGAAGACGGCTCTGCGGGCGGCGCCGGTCCGGGCCGCGCCGCCTCCGTCGTCCGGCCTGCCGTTCGGTCTCACGGTTAACCACCTCGCGTCGAGCGTTGACTCAGGCTTTACCTTAAAGGGGTCTTGAGATTTGAACTATGACTTCATATCTTTACGCTCACGCCCGAGCAACGCTCCACCGCACCAGAAAGGTTCCCGCCCATGGAGGGAATGGCGATCCGGCTGACGGGACTGCGCAAGACCTACGGCCGGACCGAGGCCGTGGCCGGGGTGGACCTGGAGATCGCGGACGGCGAGTTCTTCTCGATGCTCGGTCCCTCCGGTTCCGGGAAGACGACCGTGCTGCGGATGATCGCCGGCTTCGAGGCGCCGAGCGCCGGCACCGTCGAACTGGCCGGCCGTGACGTCACCCGGCTCGCCCCCTTCGAGCGGGACGTGCACACCGTCTTCCAGGACTACGCGCTCTTCCCGCACATGACGGTCGAACAGAACGTCGCGTACGGGCTCAAGGTCCGCGGCGTGCCCCGCGCCGAGCGCCTCGTGCGCGCCCGGGCCGCCCTCACCCAGGTCGGCCTCGACGGTCTCGGGAAGCGCCGGCCCGCCGAGCTCTCCGGCGGCCAGCGCCAGCGGGTAGCCCTGGCCCGCGCGCTCGTCGGCCGCCCCCGCGTGCTGCTGCTCGACGAGCCCCTCGGCGCGCTCGACCTCAAGCTCCGCGAGCGGATGCAGGTCGAGCTCAAGGAGATCCAGCGAGAGGTCGGCATCACCTTCGTGTTCGTCACGCACGACCAGGAGGAGGCGCTCACGATGAGCGACCGGATCGCCGTCTTCCACCAGGGTCGGATCGAACAGGTCGCCGCCCCAGCCGAGATCTACGAGCGCCCCGCGACCCCCTTCGTCGCCGGCTTCGTCGGCACCTCCAACCTGCTGACCGGGGAGACCGCCCGGCGGGTGGTCGGCGCGCCGGGCACGTACAGCATCCGGCCGGAGAAGATCCGGATCCTCGCCGACCACAAGGCGCCCGGCGACCCCGGGCACGCCACCGCCGCCGGCACGGTCGCGGAGGTCGTCTACCTCGGCGACTCCACCCGGTTCCTGGTCGACCTCGACGGCGGCGGCCGGCTCACCGCCCTCCAGCAGAACCTGGAGACCTCCTCCGCCGACCTCGCCGCCTTCCGGGGCGCCCGGATCGGCCTCCAGTGGCACCCGAGCCACGCGGTGAGCGTCCCGGAAACCCCGTGAGTCCCCCTACGTCTCGTCAGGCACCGTCCCCCTCACGCAACGGAGAACCACGTGCGACCGCACCGCTCCCTCCTGACCGCAGCCGCCCTCTCCGGGCTGCTCCTCGTCACCGCCTGCGGATCGGCCGACCCGGCGGGGTCCGGGAAGTCCGGCGGCCTCAACCCGCCCGCCCTGAAGGCGCCGACGGCCCTCGGCAAAGCCGAGGGCGAGGTCAACCTGATCGCCTGGGCCGGTTATGTCGAGGACGGCTCCAACGACCCGAAGGTCGACTGGGTCAGCGCCTTCGAGAAGCAGACCGGCTGCCAGGTCAACGCCAAGACCGCCGCCACCTCCGACGAGATGGTCTCGCTGATGAAGACCGGCGCGTACGACGCCGTCTCCGCCTCCGGCGACGCCTCCCTGCGCCTGATCGCCTCCGGCGACGCCGCGCCCGTGAACACCGCGCTCGTGCCGAACTACGCCGACGTCTTCGCCGGGCTCAAGAACAAGGACTGGAACTCCGTCAAGGGCGTCGCCTACGGCATCCCGCACGGCCGCGGCGCCAACCTCCTCATGTACGACACGCAGAAGGTGAAGCCGGCCCCCGACTCCTGGTCCGCCGTCTTCGACAAGGCCTCGGCGCACAGCGGCAAGGTCACCGCGTACGACTCCCCCATCTACCTCGCGGACGCCGCCCTGTACCTCAAGGCGACCAAGCCCGAGCTCGGCATCAAGAACCCGTACGCCCTCGACCAGAAGCAGTTCGACGCCGCCGTGGCCCTGCTCAAGGAGCAGAACGCGCACATCGGCGAGTACTGGAGCGACTACCTCAAGGAGATCTCCGCCTTCAAGAGCGGCGACTCGGTCGTCGGCACCAGCTGGCAGGTCATCGCCAACCTCGCCGAGTCCGAGGGCGCGAAGGTCGACGCGGTCCTGCCGAAGGAGGGCTCCACCGGCTGGTCCGACACCTGGATGGTCTCGGCCAAGGCCGAGCACCCCACCTGCGCCTACAAGTGGCTCGACTGGATCGTCTCGCCGAAGACCAACGCGCAGGTCGCCGAGTACTTCGGCGAGGCCCCGGCCAACGCGAAGTCGTGCGCCGAGACCGCCGACAAGAACCACTGCGCCGTCTTCCACGCGAGCGACGAGGCGTACTGGAAGCAGGTCCACTTCTGGACCACGCCCATCGAGCAGTGCCTGGACGGCCGGACGGACACCCGCTGCGTGCCGTACGCCAAGTGGGTCCAGGCCTGGACCGAGATCAAGGGCTGACCCCGGCGCCATGACCGCACTCTCCCCCGGGCTCTCCCCCGAGTCCGCGACGCGAACCGCCGGCCCCGGACGAAGCGCCGTCCGGCGGTTCGCCGGGGCCCTGCACCGGCGGCCCCGGCTGCGCCTCGCCGCCCTGCTCACCGCCCCGCTGCTGTGGCTGGTCCTCGCCTACCTCGGCTCCCTCGCGGCCCTGTTCCTCTCCGCCTTCTGGTCGACCGACGCCTTCACCTCCGAGGTCGTCCGGATCTGGACCTCGCAGAACTTCGAGGAACTCGTCGGCTCCCCCGTCTACCGCACGGTCGCCCTGCGCACCATCGGCGTCGCCCTGGCCGTGACCGCGCTCTGCGCCGTCATCGCCTTCCCGCTCGCCTTCTACACCGCGCGCGTCGCCCACCCGCGCCGCCGCCCCCTGTTCGTGGTGGCGCTGCTCATGCCGCTGTGGGCCGGCTACCTCGTGAAGGTGTACGCGTGGCGGCTCATCCTCTCCGAGGGCGGACCGCTCGACTGGGCACTGCGGCCGCTCGGCCTGAGCGGACCGGGGTACGGGCTCACGGCGACGGTGCTCGTCCTCACGTACCTCTGGCTGCCGTACATGGTGCTGCCGATCCACACCGCGCTCGCCCAGCTCCCCGACAACCTCCTGAACGCCTCGGCGGACCTCGGGGCGAGGACGTGGCGGACCTTCGTCTCGGTGGTGCTGCCCCTGGTGTGGCCGGCGGTGGCCGCCGGGTCCGTCTTC
This sequence comes from Streptomyces sp. NPDC002463, assembly GCF_042889835.1. Classification (NCBI taxonomy): domain Bacteria; kingdom Bacillati; phylum Actinomycetota; class Actinomycetes; order Kitasatosporales; family Streptomycetaceae; genus Streptomyces; species Streptomyces sp. NPDC002463. Next base: position 153,252 of record NZ_JBIARL010000016.1, on the reverse strand, counting down.
ACCTTCTCCCTGAGCCTCGGCGACTACATCACGGTGCAGATCGTCGGCGGCAAGACCCAGCTGATCGGCAACCTCGTCTACTCCAACGTCACCCTGAACCTGCCGCTGGCGGCCGCGCTCGGCACCGTGCCCGTCGCCGTCATCGTGCTGTACCTCCTCGCCGTGCGGCGCTCCGGCGCGCTGCGCAGCCTGTGACCGGCCGGAAGGACCGCGACCGATGAACCTCTCCCGTCCCGCGCGGATCGCGCTGCGCACCGCGGCCGGTCTCGGCTTCGCGGCGATCTACCTGCCGCTGCTGCTCGTCCTGCTCGGCTCGCTCAACCCGGACCGCTCGGCGAGCTGGCCGCCGCCCGGCCTCACGCTCGACTGGTGGGCGACGGCCTGGGACAACGAGGGCGCCCGCGCGGCGCTGTGGACCTCGGTCCAGGCAGGACTCGCGGCGACGGCGGTGGCCCTGGTGCTCGGCACGCTCATCGCCTTCGCGGTGCAGCGGTACAGCTTCTTCGGACGGGAGGCCGTCTCCTTCGCGGTCGTGCTGCCGATCGCGCTGCCGGGCATCGTCACCGGCATCGCGCTCAACTCGGCCTTCGGCACGGTCCTCGCTCCCCTCGGCGTGGGACTCGGGATGTTCACCGTGGTCGTCGGCCACGCCACCTTCTGCATCGTGGTCGTCTTCAACAACGTGGTGGCGCGGCTGCGGCGGCTTCCCGGCTCGTACGAGGAGGCCGCGATGGACCTGGGGGCGCACACGTTCCGCGTCTTCTGGGACATCACGTTCCCGCTGCTGCGCTCGGCGCTGCTCGCGGGCGGGCTGCTCGCCTTCGCGCTGTCCTTCGACGAGATCGTGGTGACGACGTTCACGGCGGGACCCGGGGTGCAGACTCTGCCGGTGTGGATCTTCAACAACATGACCCGCCCTCAGCAGGCTCCGGTGGTGAACGTGGTGGCGGCGGCGCTCGTGCTGCTCTCGGTGATCCCGATCTACGCGGCGCAGCGGCTCTCCTCGGACACGGCCGGCGGCGGACGGGTGTGACGGATCAGCCCGGCTCCTTCCGCACCCATTCGAGGGTCACGCGCACGCTGGCGTTCGCGGCGCCCTGGACGACGAGCGCGGTGAGCTTGCCCGCGTCCAGGCCGAGCTGACAGCCGAACTCGACGGTCGCGCGGTCCGGGGCCGCCTGATGGAGCGCCTGCCCGATCTGTCCGGCGAAGGACGAGAGCGCCTCGGTGACGCTCGACAGGTCGGGGAGGCGGCCGCCGAGCCCCTCGAGGTCCGTCTCCGTGCCGAGGCGGCGGGCCTCCACGAAGAGCGTCGCGTCGCCGACGTCGACCTTGGTGATGTCCGGCATCGAAGCTCCCTGTTCAGAGTGTCGGGCTCAGCGCACCCGCGGTCGACCTGGACGCGGGGCCGGCGGCATCCGCGGTGTCCGTGCTGCCTGTGCTGCCTGTACTGCCTGTAATACCGATGCCTTCCGTCGTGTCTGCGGCGAGGGCGCTGCCCCGGAGCCACTGGGGCCAGCTGAGGTTCCAGTCGCCGAAGCCGTTGTCGAACGGCGTCATGGGCTTCCCGTACCCGTTGACGACCCGTACGAGATCCCCCTCGCGCACCGTCCGGAACAGCCAGGCGGCGTCCTCGGTGCTCATGCCCGTACAGCCGTGGCTGACGTCCTCGCTGCCCTGGGAGTCGAGCGACCAGGGCGCGGCGTGCAGGTACTCGCCGCTCCACGTCACCCGGGTGGCCCAGCGGACCTTGAGGTCGTAGAAGTCGGTGCTGCCGCGCTTGATGCCGATGGTGTCGCCGCGCATGCGGACCAGCGGCTCCTTGCCGAGGACCACCTTGATGCCCCCGCGGGTGCGGTAGCCGGCCTTGCCGGTGGTGACCGGGAGGGTGCGCAGGAGTTCCCCGTCGCGGAAGACGGTCATCTGGTGGGCGGAGACGTCGGTGACGGCCTCGATCCGGGCGCCCGTGGTGAACGTGAGGGACTGTGAAGGGCCGCCGTAGAGGCCGCCGCCGATGTGCGCCCCGTCGAGGCCGCTGTGGACCCGGACCGTGGCATGGGCCGGCCAGTACGTGCGGGGCCGGTAGTGGAGGGTGGCGTCGTCCACCCAGTACCAGGCGCCGTCCACATGGGGCACGGACCGTACGTCGAGCGCCCGTTCCACGGCACGCCGGGCGTAGGGGTCGTCCTCCGGCACGGGCCGGCTGAGCTCGGCGGTGACCGGCCGGCCCACCCCGAACGTGCCGCCGTCCTCGGGTCCGAAGGTGACCGTCAGCCGCTCCCCGGCGGACATCGGGGCCGTCCGGAAGTCGAGGCGGGCGCGGTGGGCGCCGCCGGCCCCGGTCCCGTCGACGACGAGGCGGGCGGCGTAGCGCGCTCCGGCCGGCAGGGGCGCGGCGCTGGTCCACCGGGTGTGGTCCGCGCTCTGCGTTCCGGCGATCCGGTGGCCGCGCTGGTCGGTGACGGTGACGTCGGCGAGCGCTCCGGGGGTGCGGAGCGCGAGCTCGATGGGCCCGGTGGCCCGTGGGCCGAGCGTGAACGGCCGGCCGGTGAGGACGCGGTCGCCCCCGAGGACGACCGTGTGGCGCGGGGCGGAGCACAGGCCGCCGCCGGCGGCACAGCCGTCGACCGCGACGACGGCTGTGGCGTCCCGGGAGGCGGAGGAGCGGTGGCGACGCTCGGAGTCCTCGTCGGGAGTCTGGGCCGCCGTGCTGACGAGGACGGCTCCGACGGCGAGGGAGAGCGCTCCCCACCCCCGTGCGTATCGGCGTGACGGCACGTCGGACACCCTCCCCTTTCCCGCGGAGACGTCGGCGGGCGGTGCCGACCACAGCATCAAAGCGGATGAAAGGAGAAAAAGATGATCAAGGCGATGGGCGTGGCGGCGTAGTCGGGGGCGAGACGACTCGAATGGGTCAGCGGGGCGGTTCCGGAAGCTCCTCGCCCGTCTCCAGGAGGGACTTGAGACTGGAGAGCAGTGCGGGCCAGCCCTCCCCGATCAGTGCCTTGATCGTGCCGTGGGGCTCCAGGTCGCCGTGGGTGACGGTGAGCTTGACCGTGTCGCCGGAGGGCTCGATCACGAAGGTGACCCGGGACCGGCGCTCGCGGACGAGGCGCTGGTACACCTCGTCGTCGAGCCGGACCGCCTCCGCCCAGTCCGGGGTGAAGGTGTGCCAGGTGTACGAGAGGAGGCGGCCGGGTTCGGCCGCGAGGACGACCTGCTCGGGGTCCTCGGTCCTGCGGCCGTTCTCGTCCCAGACCATCGGGGCGCCCGGGGTCCACACCGACTCGAAGGCGACGCCCCAGTAGCGGCGCGTGAGCTCCGGCTCGGTGAGCGCCTGCCAGAGCTCCTCGGGGGTGGTCCGGATATAGGTGGTGTAGACGAACGTGTCGCTGTCCATCGCGCTGCCCCTCGGATCTGCTCCCCCGCGGCCTGCCCCCCCTCCAGCCTAGGCAGGCGCCGGACGGACGTGCCAGCGAAGAACCCCCGTCCGGCACCTCGGTGCTCCGTCGGCCGACCGGGTGCGGAGGAGTTGATTAGGTGCGGAGGAAACTATTCAACGTGCTGCTAGCGTGTCCGGATGTCCCTCAAGCACGCCGTCCTCGCAGCTCTCCTGGAGGGCGAGGCCTCCGGATACGACCTGGCCAAGATCTTCGACGTGTCCGTCGCCAACTTCTGGGCCGCCACACCGCAGCAGCTCTACCGCGAGCTGGAGCGGCTCGCCGAGGCCGGTCTGATCGAGGCCCGCGTGGTCGAGCAGGAACGGCGCCCCAACAAGCGGATGTTCAGCCTCACGGAGCCGGGCAGGCAGGATCTGGTCGCCTACACGACGGCGCCTCCGCGTCCGAGCGCCGTCCGCGACGAGCTGCTCGTGCAGGTGCAGGCCTGCGACGAGGGCGACACCGCGGCCGTCCGCGAGTTCGTGGCCCAGCGGATGGAGACGGCGCGGGCGAAGCTGGCCCGCTACGACCGGCTGCGGGAGTGGATGCTCGACGGCCGTGACGAGGACACCTATCTGGGTGAGGCGGAGCGCGTCGGCCCGTACCTCACGCTCATGCGCGGGCGGTTCTTCGAGGAGGAGAACCTGCGCTGGGGCGAACAGGCCCTCACCGTGCTCGACCGGCGCACCGCCGCACGGAGCGCGGCGCCTCGGGCGGCCCAGCGGGCGTGAGTCGCCCCGAGGGATGACGCCGGTCCTACTGTGCGGTAACGTCACCGCCCGGCCACCGGAGGCACCGGCGGCGACACAGGAACGGATCGGGACGGGCCTGAGATGAACGTCGGTGACCTCGCCGAGGACTTCACGCTGCCGGACGAGACGGGCGCCCCGCGCTCGCTGACCGGCCTGCTCGCGGAAGGTCCGGTCGTCCTCTTCTTCTACCCGGCGGCTCTCACCCCGGGCTGCACCGCCGAGGCCTGTCACTTCCGCGACCTCGCGGCCGAGTTCCGTGCCGTCGGCGCCCTGCCCGTCGGCATCAGCTCCGACGGGGTGGAGCGGCAGCAGGAGTTCGCCGAGCGGCACTCGCTCGGCTACCCGCTGCTGTCCGACCCGGACGGTGCCGTACGGGAGCGGTTCGGCGTGAAGCGCGGGTTCTCGCTCGCCCCGACGAAGCGGGTCACGTTCGTGATCGGCCAGGACCGCCGGGTCCTGGAGGTCGTACGCAGCGAACTCCGCATGAGCGCCCACGCGGACCGCGCACTGGCGGCCCTGCGGGGCGCCTGATTCCGCTTCCGGTCAGACGCCGAGCAGCTTCGCCTTGGCCGCCGCGAACTCCTCCGGGGTGAGCAGGCCCTGCTGGGCGAGCTCACCGAGCCGTGCCAGCTGGTCGGTGATCGTCGCCGCCCCGCCAGGGGCGGGCGCCGGCGGTGGAGGCGCCACGGGCTGCTGCCGCGCCTGGAGTTCGGCGATGGCCTCCTCCTGGTCCTCCTCGCGGCGCGCGGCGCGGGCCGAGCTGCGGCCCGCCCCGTAGGCCGCGCCACCGACGAGGGCGCCGCGCAGCAGGGGAGCGCCCACGGGCCGTACGACCGGTCGTACGAGGGGGCGTCGTCGCAGGAACATGCTCAGCCCCTTCCGACCGCGGCGGCGGCCACGGCCTCGCGATAGGCGTGCCGCGCCTCTTCGACGAGGTCGGGCGCGATGCGCACCGTCCCGGCGATGCGTCCGCCGGCCTCGCGAATCGCCTCCGCGGCCCGCGCGGCCCAGACGTGCTCGACGAGCAGCATCAGCGCGCAGGAGCCCGGTTCGAGCGTCTCGGCCGCCTCGGCCGCGTCCTCGGGGCCGAGCAGATTGGCCTCGGGGCCGATCTCGGCGGTGGCCTCGTCGTACTCCTCGTACCCGACGAGTTCGGAGGTGGACACCTCTCCGGTGGCGGACCTGACGACGACGAGCGAGTCGATCAGCCGCACCTGTCCGGCCCGGCGCAGCTCCCCGATGGCCGTCACGGCCGCCACTTTCAGCCGCTCTCCCGGAAAGGCGAGCACGACGCATTCCACCGGGCCCATGGTGCTCCGTTCTGTTGCTCGTCGGTCCTCGGCCTCCATCCGAACACGGCGGGATCAGGTGCGCACTTGGAGTCGCCACGACATGCGGACGCGTGGCGACTGGGTGAGACTCGCTCCATCGCCAGGCCTCCCACCGGCCTGCGCGGGAACGGAGTGCAGGAATGGACGACTACCCCGCCCTCAACCTCTTCTGGACCATGCTGTGGTTCTTCCTCTGGATCTTGTGGCTCTTCCTGCTGTTCAAGGTGATCACGGACATCTTCCGTGATCACTCGCTCAGCGGATGGGGCAAGGCCGGCTGGCTGATCTTCTGCATCCTGCTGCCCTACCTCGGCGTCCTGGTCTACGTCATCGCCCGCGGCAAGGGCATGAGCCAGCGGGACGTCAAGCAGGCCAAGGAGAGCGAGGCCGCGTTCCAGGACTACATCCGCAAGACCGCCGGCTCGGAGGGCGGTGGTGGCGGAGCCGCCGCCGAACTGGCCCGGCTCTCCGAACTCAAGGAGAAGGGCGCGATCACGGCCGAGGAGTTCGAGAAGGCCAAGGCCAAGGTCCTGTCCTGAGATTCCACAAGCGGCGCTCCGGACGCCGCGGCGCCGGTGCGGCGGGGGGCGGGAACGGCGCCCGGCTCGAGGGTTCGCTGCTGCGGGAGGTCACGGCGGAGCCCGGGAGACTGCCGGAAGCCCTCGCCTCCTTCGCCCTGCGCCACCTCGGTCCCGGGGCGGGGCCGTCGGTCGAACGCCTTCGTGCCGCCCATCCCGACGCCGACGCGACAGCCCTGCGGGCCCTCGTCGTCACACGCGGGCGCCGGAGGGTGACGGCGGAGGGCTCCTTCGTCGGCGGCCCGTTCATGCTCTTCATCCCGGTCGCGTTCTGCGGCGCCCTGCTCTCCCAGGTGCGCATCGTGCTCGAACTCGCCGCCACGGAGGGGCTCGACACCACGGATCCGCAGCGTGCGGCCGAACTCCTCGTCCTGCAAGGGGTGTACGCGGACACCATCGCGGCCCGGGCCGCCCTCGACGCCGCCCCCGACAGGCCGCGACCGGAGAAGCGGCCGGGCCGCGTGGTCGCGTTCCGCGCTCTGGTGCTGCGCATGGCCTGGCTGCTCGGACTGCTCGCCCCCTCCGACGAGAAGGTCGGGCTGTGGACCCGCGTCGGCCAGTGGGCGCTCGTCGGCTGCGTGTTCCTGGTGGGCCTGGTGGTCCCGCTCGTCTGGCTGCCGTACATGGCCTACTCGTACAACCGCGCCACGAACCGTCTGACCGACCGGGCCACCGTCTTCTACGTCGGCTCGCGCGACCAGCGCACCCCGCGGGGCGTCCGGGTCGATCCCGCCACGGCCGTGGCGGGGCTGCGCGCGCTGGCATCGATGATGCTGCCGGCGGTCGCCCTGCTCCTGGTCATCGCCACCGACACCCGCATCGCGGGCGGGCGGTGGCCGGTGGCCGGGATCGTCCTGACGACGGGCTGCCTGGTCACGGGCGGCTGGTGGATGTGGCGGCGAGGGCGAAGGCGTCGGGAATCATCCCCCTAGTACGGGGACCCCCCTAATACGTACGCGAGATGCTTCTTTGGTACGGTCAGACCGTGAGGCTGACGAAGTTCACCGACCTGGCGCTCCGTGCCGTGATGCGCCTGGCGGTCACCGCACCGGAGGAGTCCGTCACCACCCGAGAGGTGGCGGAGTCGATGGACGTGCCCTACGCCCACATGGCGAAGGTGGTCACACGGCTCCAGCACCTCGGCGTGGTCGAGGCGCGGCGCGGCCGTGGCGGCGGTCTGGCCCTGACGGAGCTGGGGCGGCGCTCTTCGGTGGGCTGGCTGACCCGGACCCTGGAGGGCGAGGAGGAGGTCGTCGCCTGCGAGGGCGATCCGCCCTGTCCGCTGCGCACCGCGTGCCGGCTGCGCGGAGCGCTGCGCGAGGCACAGGAGGCCTTCTACCGCACGCTCGATCCGCTGACCGTGGCGGAACTCGTGGGCTCTCCCACCGGCCCGCTGCTCCTGACCCTCAGCCCACGCCCCCCGCACTCACCCTGACCGTGCCCGCTCCCCCCGGAGCATCCGCACACCTTTAAATACGCAGATCATCTACCAGATTGAGAGTTCCCATGCTGTCCGAGCAGGCCGTTCCGGTCGTCCGCGCCACCCTGCCCGCCGTCGGCGGCGCCCTCGACGAGATCACCGAGCGCTTCTACGGGCGTCTCTTCGCCGCCCACCCCGAGCTCCTGCGCGACGTGTTCAACCGCGGCAACCAGGCCAACGGCGAGCAGCGGAAGGCGCTGGCCGGCTCCATAGCCGCCTTCGCCGTGGCCCTCCTCGAGAACCCCGACAGCCGTCCCGACGCGATGCTGTCCCGGATCGCGCACAAGCACGCCTCGCTCGGCGTCACCTCCGAGCAGTACAAGATCGTGCACGAGCACCTCTTCGCCGCCATCGTGGAGGTCCTCGGCGACGCCGTGACCCCCGAGGTCGCGCAGGCCTGGGACGAGGTGTACTGGCTGATGGCGAACGCGCTCATCGCCGTGGAGGCCCGCCTCTACCAGGAGGCCGGCGTCGCCGAGGGCCAGGTCTGGCGGACCATGGAGATCGCCGAACGGCGCGAGGAGACGGCCGACACGGTGTCCTTCGTCCTGCGGCCGACCGACGGGACCCCCACGGCCCCGTTCCGGCCGGGGCAGTACGTGAGCGTCCGGGTCGCCCTGCCCGACGGCGCCCGGCAGATCCGCCAGTACAGCCTGTCCGCCGCTCCCGGACACCCGCAGTGGCGGATCACCGTGAAGCGGGTCGACGGCGACCCGGCGGGCGAGGTCTCCTCCTGGCTGCACGCCCACGCAGGCGCGGGCGACACCGTGGAGGTCTCGGTCCCGTTCGGGGACCTGGTCCTGCCCGAGGGCGACAGCCCCCTGCTGCTCGCCTCCGCCGGGATCGGCAGCACCCCGATGCTGGCGATGCTCGACCACCTGGTCGCCACCGGGTCGAAGCGACCGGTCGTCGTGGTGCACGCCGACCGCTCCCCCGCCTCCCACGCGCACGCCGACGAGCTGCGGCGCCTCGTGGACGCGCTGCCGCAGGGGACGCTCCACCTCTGGTACGAGGAGCCGGGCGAGTCCGGCGCCCGGCCGGGCCGCGCGGACGTCACGCTCATCGACCTCCCGGCGGGCACCACCGCGTACCTGTGCGGGCCGCTGCCCTTCCTGCGCGCGGTGCGCGGCGACCTCCTCGGCCGGGGCACCGCCGCGGCCGACATCCACTACGAGGTGTTCGGCCCCGACCTGTGGCTCGGCACCGAGGGCTGACCCACCCTCACCGCCCGCCCCCTTCGATCCCCAAGCAGCATGGCGCCGCAGCCACGGATATTGCATAGTGAGGTCCCATATCAACCTCGCAATCAGCGGGTTCGCAGGAAATGGACGGAAACGATGGGATCGTTCGGAGCAGCAGCTGGCGGCCGGGCCACAGGGCGGCCGGTGCGTGGGATCGCCCTCGACATCGGCAGCTCCCGGACCCGCGCCTGGGCGCCGGGGGCGGGCGTCTTCGCGGACGTTCCGAGCGGCCCCGTCCGGCGTGGCCGGGTGACCGATGCCGACTCCCAGCTCCGGCTGCTCCGCAGCCTGACCGCCTCGGCCCCGGGCGACGGCGGGCACGACACCGTCGTGATGCTCACCCACCCGGTCCTCGCGGCTCCGGAGGAGCGGGCGGCGGCACGGCGGATGGTGGACGGTCTCGGCCCGGTGCGGGTCATCGCCGTGGACAGCGCCCGCGCGGCCGCCGCCTACGCCGCCCCGTCCGGCGGGGGACCACTGCTCGTCGTCGACCTCGGCGCCCAGCTGACGGAGGTCACCCTCGTCGTGGACGGTCTCGTCGAGGACGCCCGGCTGGCCGAGGTGGGCCTCGACGACCTGCCGGAATCGGGGAGCGGGGCGGACACGATCGCCGCGACGACCGCCGACATGGTGAGCGACCTGTGGCGGCACGACCACACAGGCGCCGTCCGCGGGGCGCTGCGCCGGGGCGTCCTGGTCACCGGGGGCGGTGCGCTGCGGCTCGACGTGACCGGGCGCCTGGCCCACCTCCTGCGGGCCCGGCTCCGCCTGGCGAACGACCCGTCCACCAGCGTCGTCCGGGGCGCGGGCCTGATGCTGGCCTCGGCCCTGCGTCACCCGGCGGGCACGCTCCCGCGCGGCTGACGGGGACGACACGAACGGGAACGACAGAGCCCCGGTTGGACGGGGGATTCCAACCGGGGCCGATTGCCGTGACGGGGCGAAGAGCGGTCACCTCTCGGGGGGGGACCTTGGGGACCGGGCCCCTTCGCAGTCACGTACATATGAACGGTAAACCTTTCCCGAATGTTCCGAGGCACCCCCGGTGGGCGATGTGAGTCACCTCACCCGATTTCGGCAGGTCCGTCAGTCCTTCTCGGGACGGTAGACGGTGCCGGGCTCGGCCTTCCCGGGAGCGAGGAGCTCCGGCACCGTCACGAACGTGAAGCCTCGCCGCTTGAGCTCGTCGATGATCGAGGGCACGGCCGGCACCGTGCCGTCGTAGATGTCATGGAGCAGGATGATCCCGTCGCGGTGCGCCTGTTCCAGGACCCGCTGCCGTATGAGGGCCGAGTCGGTGGTCGAGTAGTCCTTGGCCGTGATGCTCCACAGAACCTGGGCCAGACCGAGCTCCCGGCTGACGTCGGACACCGTGCCGTCGGTGCGGCCCTGCGGCGGGCGCATGAGCGTGGGCTTCCGGCCGGTGATCTTCTCGATGGCGTCCTGGGTGCGGGACAGCTCCTCGCGGACCTCGGACTCGTCGAGGTCGGTCAGGATTCGGTGCGACCAGGTGTGGTTGGCGACCTCGTGGCCCTCGTCGGAGATGCGCCTGACCACGTCGGGATAGCGGTCGACGTGCTTGCTGCCGAGTAGGAAGAAGGTGGCGCGCACCTGCTTCTCCTTGAGGACGTCGAGGAGGTGGGGGGTGTCCTTGCCCGGCCCCGCGTCGAAGGTCAGGGCTATGCACTTGACCTTCGTGCAGTCGACGCGGCGGGCGGTACCGCCCGCCTTGTCGTCCGTCGCGGCGTCGCGCCGGGCGTCCTGCGGGGTGACCGGGTCGACGCCGCAGGCTCCGAGCGTCAGCATCAGCGTGGCCGCGGCCAGCAGGGCGGTGCCCATCGTCCTGCTGCGGCCAGACCTGGATCGGAACATGATGGACCCGCTTTCCCCGTGGCGTCTTCGATACGGCCGTCACCGCTGGTCAGGGCGGTGATCACAACCGGAAGGCACTCTACACATGGTGTATACCGGGGAGATCGGCGGGGTCGCCGACCGTTCAGGCGGTGCGGGTCGCCGCAATGCGGCGCGACGCGATGCGGGCCGGCGCATGGACCGCAAGAAGCTCACGGGCACGCAGGAACCCCGGGCGACGCCCGTCCGCGCCACCCGGAGCCTTCACACGCCCCGCTCAGCGGGACGCGAGCAACAGCCGGGCCTCGGTCTCCTGGTCACCGGAGACGGACTGCATCGACTGGATGTCGAAGCCCGTGGCGAGCACCTTCTCGACCTCGTCGACGGCGTGGTAGCCGCCGGTCAGCGTGGCTCCGACCAGGGCGGACAGGTGGGTGGGGGCCACGTCCTCGTGCCGTCCACCGGCCGTGTCGAACGTTGCGGTCCAGACAGTGGGAGCCGGTCCCGTCGCCACCTGCGGGCTCGGTGTCGTCATGTCCTCCAGCTGGTAGACCCGGTCGAGGACGTCGAACACGGCCTGGGCGTCCTCCTTGCAGCAGTCGCTGAGCTGCACGGTGACGTCGGTGTCGATGTGCAAGTCGTACACGTCGCTCATCTCCTCGCGGCCCGCCGGCCGCTCGTGGTGCCACGCACGCCTCGTGCCGGGCGCTCGTCGTGCCACGTCTCCAGCATCCCTCGCGGGAGGCCGCCCCGCGAGACCCGTCGACGTCGACCGCCGTCAGCGGCCTCCGGTGATGCGCTCCACCGTGTCGGCCTCCGAGGCGCGCTTGTCGGGCCGGTGCCGTACGACCCGGGCGAAGCGGAGCGTGACGCCCGCCGGGTAGCGCGTCGAGGCCTGGAGCCCGTCGTACGCGATCTCCACCACGAGCTCGGGCCTCACACGCACGGTGAACCCGTCGTCCGACACGGCGAGTTCACGGAGCCGCTCGGTCTGCCAGCGCAGCATCTCGTCCGTGAGCCCCTTGAAGGTCTTGCCCAGCATGGCGAACCCGCCGTCGGCGGTCCGCGCACCGAGGTGGAGGTTGGAGAGCAGCCCGGTCCTGCGGCCGTGGCCCCGCTCCACGGCGAGCACGATGAGGTCGACGGTGTGGACCGGTTTCACCTTCAGCCAGGTCCGTCCCCTGCGTCCCGCCGCATAGGGCGCCTCCAGCGCCTTCACGAGCACGCCCTCGTGCCCCCGCGACAGCGTGTCCGCGTAGAACCGCTCGGCGGCCTCGGCCTGCGCGGCGTCGGCCGGATCGACGACGACGGCACGGCGCACCCGCTGGGCCTCCGGCAGCAGGCGGGCCAGGACGGCGTGCCGCTCCAGGCCCGGCCGGTCGATCAGCTCCTCGCCCTCCACCGCGAGGACGTCGAAGTAGACCGGCGTGAGGGGAAGCGTGGCCCGCGCACCGGCCACGTCGACCCGGGAGCCGACCCGGGCGGCGATCGACTGGAAGGACACGGGACGTCCGGTCCCGGGGTCGAGGGCGATCACCTCACCGTCCAGGATGAAGACGTCGGCGTCGACCGCACGAGCCGTCGCGACCACCTCCGGAAGCCGATCGGTGATGTCGTCGAGCGAGCGCGTGTACACCCGGACGTCCTCGCCGCGCCGATGCACCTGCACGCGGATCCCGTCGAGCTTCTCCTCGACGGCGCACGCCCCCAGACCGGCGATCGCCTCGGCGACGGAGCCGGCGGTGTGCGCGAGCATCGGCTGCACGGGGCTGCCGACCCGCAGGGTGAACCGGTCGAGCGCGGAAGCCCCTTCGGCCAGCACGGCCTGGGCGACCGGAGGCAGCGACCCTTCGAGCATCACGGCGCGCCGCAGGTCGGGGGCGGGCACCCCGGCGGCCCGCGCGACCCCCTCCAGGGCGACGGCGTCCAGCGCCCCCTGCCGCACCTCACCCGCCAGCAACCGCACCAGCAGTTCCTGTTCGTCGAGGGTCGCGGCCGAGATCAGCCGGTGCACGAGCCGGGTCCGCTCGGCGCGCGCCCCCTCGCCGGACACGGCGGCGAGCTCCGCCATCGCCTCGTCGACCTGTCCGAGCGTGAGGGCGGGCCGGTCGGCGGGCGGAACGGCCGGCGGGATGACGTCCTTGAGGATGCTCCACCCGACCCCGACCCGCCCCTGCGGCAGCCGCCCGGACAGATACGCGATGACGAGCGGACTCTCGTCGGACCCGGCCTCGGCGAACAACTCGGCCAGCAGTGCGATCTTGCGCGACCGCGCGGACGCAACGGCGACCTCCCGGGACACTTCCGCGACTCGCGCAAGCAGCATGGGCCCATCCTCTCCGCCCGTCGCCCCGACCGCATGCCAGGGCGCCCCCCCTTTCAGGGCCAGGCCACCGGACGCCTCCGCCGCCGTGGAAGCCCCGCACCAGCCCCTTTCCCCCGCCGGAAACGCTCCAGGAACCTCGCCCGCGCGGGGCGGCCCGGCGGACGATCGATCACCGCGGACCAGGCTTCCGGAACGGCCCCTGGGGCTCCGAGGGAAACAGACGCACCGGGGACGGACGCCCCTGGAACCGGCGGCGTGCGAACCGACACCACAGGAACCGACACGGCGGGCACCTGCACCACTTGAACCGTCTCCGCGCGAACCCGCACCCCAGGAACCCTCACATCCCCTGGATGGGGCGCCTGCCGCTCCGCGCGGGCCTCGTCCAGGGCCATGGCCAGGCTCACTCGGTGCCAGAGGATCTCGTCCGGGTCGTCGGCCCGCGTCAGCCGTTCGGCGATCTCGCGCGCGACCGGCGCCATCGGCATCCCGGGTGGCGGAGGTGGCCGCAGCCGGTCGAGGTGGGTGCGTTCGTAGGGATCGTCGACGACCTCGGCCACCTGGACCGGGTCGAGCAGGGAGGCGATGGCGGCTGCCCGCGCCCACGGGTCCTCGGCGCCTCGGAGCAGCAGGGCGAGCCGCCGCGCCCGCCAGTTCCTGGCCCGCAGGTCCTCGTGCGCGGCAAGACGCTCGCGGACCTCCAGCGGCAGCCGCCCTGCCAGCAGGGCCGGACAGGAAAGGCCGAACTCGGCGACCTCCTGCGCCGGATACAGCCACACCACGGCCCGGTAGCGGTTCAGCGAGAACCGCACCGGACTGACGTGGCCCGTCCGGACGAGCCGGGTGAACCGGTCGGCGGTGATCCCGAGGAGGGCGGCGGCCTCCCCCGTACCGACCGCGCGCACCCGCTCGCGCAGGCCGTCGGGGAAGTCCGGGGCAGCCCTGAGGCGGTCGAGCTCGCGCTGCTCGACCCGCCTCCGCTCTCCCTCGCCGGCCGGCACCGTCCTCACCAGGCCGAGTTGGACGGCGAGCCGGAACTCGTCGCGCCTCAGTTCCAGTTCCTGTGCGGCCCGCCCCGGTGTCACCGTGCGCGCGCCTTGGTCCACCGTCATTCCGCGGCCCTCCCCCTGCATCAGTGTTCTCTCCAGATCGCGGGCCTCTCGGACCCACGAAGAAAACCGTAACGCAGAGTGACGACATCGGCGCGACCTGTGGACGACGGCCTGTGGAAAACCGTCCCGGCAAGGGTGTCAGAGCACTCCGCCGCCCGGGATCCCGGGCTGCCGCGCCGCCACGCCCAGGTGCTCGCCGACCCGGTTGACCAGCAGCGTCATCTCGTACGCGACCTGGCCGACGTCCGCCTCCGCCGCGCTGAGGACACACAGACAGCTGCCTTCGCCCGCGGCCGTCACGAAGAGCAGCGCGTCGTCGAACTCCACCATCGTCTGCCGCGCCCTGCCCGCCTGGAAATGCCGGCCCGAGCCCCTCGCGAGGCTGTGCAGGCCGGAGGAGACGGCCGCCAGGTGCTCGGCGTCCTCACGGACGAGTCCGCTGCTCGCGCCCGTCACCAGGCCGTCGTTCGACAACACCAGCGCGTGCCGTATGTATCCGACCCGCTGCGTCAGGTCGTCCAGGAGCCAGTCCAGTTCCTTGTCCAGGGCCATCAGTGTTCCTCCCCCTAGCCGGTGCGTCCCGCTCGGGCCGGACCCTGGTGGTCCTCAAGGCCCTCGTGGTCCGTACCGTCGTGGTCCGCGTATCGCCGCAAGCCTTACGCACTGTCGTGGACAGGGCAAGCACTGCACCACGCCCGCGCGTGCCGCAGAACGGGATCACCGGCCCTGGCCCCGGCTATCCCTCCCCGCCCCATCCCCCCCAACTCCCTTCAGCCGACAGTGTTCAGGAGCCGCGCGGTGTGCATCCGGCCGGCGTACTCGACCAGGCGGATCAGTACTTCCTTCCCCGAATCCCGGTCGCGCGCGTCGCACAGTACGACGGGCGTGCCCCGGTCCAGGTCGAGCGCCCGGGAGACGTCGTGCGCCCCGTACGTACGCGCGCCCGTGAAGCAGTTGACCGCGACCACGAACGGGATCTTCCGGTGCTCGAAGTAGTCGACCGCCGGGAAGCAGTCCTCCAGGCGTCGCGTGTCGGCGAGGACGACGGCCCCGAGGGCCCCCTGGGACAGCTCGTCCCAGAGGAACCAGAACCGGTCCTGGCCGGGCGTGCCGAAGAGGTAGAGCGAGAGCCCGGAGCGGATCGTGATGCGGCCGAAGTCCATGGCGACGGTCGTGGTGGTCTTCTGGTCGACGCCCCCGGTGTCGTCGACCAGTTCGCCGGCCCTGCTGAGCTGTTCCTCCGTCCGCAGGGGCCGGATCTCGCTGACCGCGCCGACGAGGGTGGTCTTGCCCACGCCGAATCCGCCGGCGACCAGGATCTTCAGGGCGAGGGCGGAGGTGTCCGCGCCGTCGCCCGCGCCGGTGCTCTCAGAGCGCTCGTAGGCCATCGATTACTTCCCTCAGGATTCTTTCGTCGGGGAGCTGTGCGGGCGGTACGGGTCGGCTGACGCGCACGAAGCCCGATTCGAGGAGGTCGCCGAGGAGGACCCGGACGACGCCGACGGGGAGGTCGGCGTCGGCGGCGAGTTCGGCCACCGACTGGGTCTCGGCCCGGCACAGGGTGAGCAGGGACCGGTGCTCGGGGCCGAGGAGCGCTTCCTCGGCCGGTCCGGGCGGCTCGTCGTCGACGACGACGAGGGCGATGAGGTCGAACCGTACGTTGCTGGGACCCGGCTTGGTCCGTCCGCCGGTCATCGCGTACGGACGGACGAGCGGTCCCGCGTCGGCGTCGTACCACTGACTGCCCGGCACGGACGGGCCGCCGCCGGTGCTGTCGTCGTTCATGGCTCCCTCCGGGTCAGCCGGCGGCCGGCGGGGTCGCCGTGACGCGCGGCGGGGTGTGCAGGTGCTCGCCGACGCGCTTCACGAGGCGGGCCATCTCGTAGGCGATGAGGCCGATGTCGGCGCTCACGGAGCTGAGGACGGCGAGGCAGGAGCCGTCTCCCGCCGCGGCGACGAAGAGGAAGCCGTCGTCCATCTCGACCATCGTCTGGCGGACTCCGCCGGTGTGGAACTGGCGTCCGGCGCCCTTGGCGAGGCTGTGGAAGCCGGAGGCTATGGCGGCCAGGTGCTCGGCGTCCTCACGGCTGAGTCCGTTGGAGGCGCCGACGGCGAGCCCGTCGTTCGAGAGCACCACGGTGTGGCGGACGTCGCGGACCCGCATGACGAGGTCGTCGAGGAGCCAGTCCAGTTCACCGGACCGGTGGTGCGAGATCCGCTCGTGGTCGATCATGCGTCGTCTCCTTCGGAGCGAGGGTCGTGAGGTGCGGTGCCGTGGCCGGGGTCGGTTCCGAAGCCCGTGCCGAGGGGGCGCCTTGTGCCCGGGGCCGCGCCGCCGCCCCGCTGCCAGCCGTCCCGGTACGCCGCCATGCGGTCCCGGGCCTGTTCCGGGGTGGGCGCGTCCGTGCCGGGTGTGGCGGGAACGAACGCCTGCGTCGGGGCCGGTGCCTCGCGCAGCTGCGGTACGAGACTCGCCTGCCTTATGCGACGCGGCAGTTCGCCTTCGGAACCGGCCTGGTCGGTCGGGCCTGCGGGCGGCTGCTCACGCGGGGGCGTGGGGACGGAGGGACCGCGGCGGCGCAGTTCGGTGACGTCCGCGGAGCCGGGTGCGGCTGTGGGCGCTGCTCCGGGTCCTGCTCCGGGCTCCGGGCGCGCCGCGAGGGCGGGCACGGCGGTCGGGCGCGCCGCCGGCTGCGGGCGCGCGGCCTGCGGGGGCTGGGGCGGACCCGGGGGTCGCGATCCGTCCGCCTGCCGGGGCAGGCTCGCGGGGCGTGTTCCCGCCGGCGGCTGCGGGGCGGCGCGGTGTCCGGACGGGGCGGACGGGGTGGGAATCCCGGGCAGCGCAGGGCTCGTCGGGGCGGGCGGGCCGGGTCGCGCGACCTGGGGCCGGCCGAAGCAGCGGGCCTCGGCGCGTTGCGCCTCCTCGCGCTCCCGCGCGGCGCGCTGGTTGTCGGCGTGCGGGGCCTCTTCGGCGCGGAAGCCGTTCCTCGGCCCGTCGACGCCCGACGCGTGGGTACGGGGGTCCCCCGCGCGCGGGGTTCCGGCGTGCGGCGTGCCGGAGTCGCCCTCCGACGTGCCGCGGCCGGGTGGCAGGGCGCCCTGGAGCAGGTCGGTCGGGAGCAGGACGACGGCGGTCGTGCCTCCGTACGGGGACGTCCTCAGGTGGACTTTGATGTCGTGGCGGGAGGAGAGGCGGCTGACCACGAACAGGCCGAGCCGGTCGCTGTCGAAGAGGTCGAGGGCTTCGGACTGGGCGATACGGGCGTTCGCCTCGGCGAGGGTCTCGCTGCCCATGCCGAGCCCCCGGTCCTCGATCTCCAGGGCGTAGCCGTTGCCGACGGGTTCGCCGCTGACCCGGACCTTGGTGTGGGGCGGTGAGAACTGGGCGGCGTTCTCGATGAGTTCGGCCAGGAGGTGGGTGAGGTCGGCGACGGCTCCGCCGACGACGGCCGTCTCGGGGAGCCGGCGCACCTCCACGCGCGCGTAGTCCTCGATCTCGGAGACGGCGGCGCGGACGACGTTGGTGAGGGGGACGGGCATGCGCCAGGCGCGCCCGGGGGCGGCTCCGGAGAGGATGATCAGGCTCTCCGCGTGGCGCCGCATACGGGTGGTGAGGTGGTCGAGCCGGAAGAGGTCGCCGAGCTCGTTGGGGTCGTCGGCGCGCCGTTCCATGCTGTCCAGGAGGTTGAGCTGGCGGTGGACGAGGACCTGGCTGCGGCGGGCGAGGTTGACGAAGACCCCGGAGATGCCGCTGGCGAGTTCGGCACGTTCGACGGCGGCGGAGAGGGCCGCGCGGTGGACGGTGGTGAGGGCTTCGCCGACCTGGCCGATCTCGTCCTGGGAGACGGGCCCGGGCGGGGCTTCGGCCTGGACGTCGATCTCCTCGCCCGCACGGAGCCTGCGCATGGCGGCGGGGAGTTTGCGGCGCGCGATGTCGAGGGCGGTGTTGCGGAGGCTGACGAGCTCGACGACGAGGCCACGCCCGATCCGTACGGAGATGACGAGCGAGGCGGCGACGGCGGCGAGGCCGAGCACGACCGCCGCGCCGCCCGCCGTGAGGGCGCCGTCGGCGAGCGGATCGGCGTGGTCGGCGGCCACACCGCGCGCGTCCGTCTCGATCGCGGCGAGTCCGCCGCGGACGGCTGCGAGGGAGTCGTCCCATTCGGCGGAGGTGACCGCCTGGGCGGCGGGGCGGCCCGGGCTCGCGGCGCCGATCCGGTCCTCCGCCCGGGTGAGCCGCGCCTGGTCCCCACCGGCGGCGAGCCGGGCCCAGGCGGCCCGTGCGGCGGCGGGCAGGTCGGCGGTGGCCGAGGCGGTGAGGGTGCGCCGGGTCTCGACGGCCCCGGAGAAGTCGCGGAGCCTGTCTGCGGTCAGCCGGCCGGTGAGGTGGGCGGAGGTGAGGAGGGCGTCCTCGCGGGACAGCATCTCGCCGGCCCGGCCGAATTCGAGGAGTACGCGCGCGTCGGATCCCTGTTCGGCGTCCTGGATGCCGGTGAGAGCGCCTCCGACGGCGAACGCGGCGGAGATGGTGTCCGTGTACGCCTCGTACGCCTGGTCCCAGTCGGCGCGTCCTTCGGCCGCGGCGGTACGGAGCCGGGCGAGGCCCTCGACCTTGCCGACGAACGCGCTCACCCGGCCGGCGACCTCGCCGGGGAGGTCGCCGGTGTCGCCGACGGTGTGCGTGCCGTCCAGGCGGAGCCGGTCGACGGCCTCGTCCGTCCGGCGGATCCGGTCCTTGAGCTCGGCGGCCCGGGTGGAACCGGGCGCCGCGACCTGCCGTACGGCGGCGCGCCGTTCGTCCTGGAGGGCGGTGAGGGCGGCCGTCACCGGCTCGCGGATCTCGGCGTCGACCCGCTGGAGCTGGCGGAGCCGGGCGACGTCCTGCGCGGTGGTGACGGTGGCCAGGCCCCAGAGAGCGAGGAGCGAGACGACCGGGACCATCAGGAGCGAGACGATCTTGGCGCGGACCGAGCGCGGGCGCAGCCCCTGGAACGCGGGACGGGCAGGGCGCGCGGCGGGCGCGTGCGGCCCGTCGGGGCTTTCGTTTCGTGCCGCGTGCCCGGCGGTCGGGGAGGTCTCCATGGGCCGGGGGCGTGCCGTGTGGTCCGTGGCCGGAGCGCCTTCGGCGGTCCGGGGTCGTGCCCCGTGCCCTGCGGTCGAGGAGGCCTCCTGGGTCCGGGGTCGTGCTCCGTGGGCCGCGGGGGTCCGCTCCCCCGGCTCGTCGGCGGGCGGGCCCGCGTGCGCGCGCCGCCCGCGCGCGGCCGCAGCCGGCGGCGTGGCCGCGTCGGCGTCCTTGGTCTTGCGGGGAGTTCGCATGGCCTCCTCGTTCCGGCTGCGTCTGTCTCTGGTGCGGTGTGGCATGGCGTGGCGTACGTCGGGAGGTCGGGTCAGGTCGTGGGTGTGCTGCTCGCCGCCGTGCGGAAGCCGGGCGGTGCGACGTCGACCGCGCGCTCGTCCGGTTCGGCGAGGCGTCCGGCCGAGGCGTACGCGGCGCGTTCGCCGGCCGTCGGGGTGAGGGCGACGAAGGCGGAGGTGATGAACAG
The DNA here is from genome assembly GCF_042889835.1 of Streptomyces sp. NPDC002463. Classification (NCBI taxonomy): domain Bacteria; kingdom Bacillati; phylum Actinomycetota; class Actinomycetes; order Kitasatosporales; family Streptomycetaceae; genus Streptomyces; species Streptomyces sp. NPDC002463. The sequence goes on along the minus strand of NZ_JBIARL010000016.1, from coordinate 133,598 downwards.
GTACGAGCCGAGCCCGACGGCGAGGGGGAAGATGAACTGCATGAGCATGGCTCCCGGGAGGGGGGCGCCGGAGGGGACGACGTCGATCCGCACGGCGAACATGCCCGTGTAGTGCATGCTGGTGACGGCCGCGCCCATCACGAGCGAGGCGACGGCCACGGCCACGGGCGCGTGGATGTTGAGCGCTGCCCAGAGAGCCGCCGTGGCGGCGACGACGGCGATCAGCACGGAGAGTCCGACGAGGAGCGGGTCGTACCGCACCTGGCCGTGGAGCCGGAGTGCGGCCATGCCCAGGTAGTGCATGCTCGCCACGCCGACGCCCGTGGTCAGCCCCCCGATCAGGAGCGAACGGACCCGGTCGCGTCCGTAGCCGACGGCGAAGACGCCGACCCCGACGACGGCCATCGCCATGACGAGGCTGAGGATCGTGAGCGGAACGTCGTAGCGGATGTCGGTGCCCGTCACGCCGAATCCGAGCATGGCCACGAAGTGCATCGTCCAGATGCCGGTGCCGATCGCGGAGGCGGCGGTGAGCAGCCAGTTGCGCCGTGACCGGCCGGTCGCGTCGAGCGCTCGTACGGTGCAGCGCAGCCCGAGAGCGGCGCCGATGCAGGCCATCGCGTACGACAGCACGGGTGTCAGCCAGCCGAAGGTGGCGTGGTCCAGGTGTCCCATGGCTCCGGGACGCTAGTGCGCATCGGGGGGCGCACCGGGGGCGCATTTCGAAAGCTGTTGGAATATGACAGAGAGATGATCCCGAACGATCAGACCGGACTCGAACGGACACACAGAACTTTCACCCCTCCGTGTGTCGAATCGTGCGAGATCATGAACGCATGAGTGATGACCCCACACAGGTACGAGAGTTCTTCGGCGCCCGCGCCGCCGACTGGGACAACCGCTTCCCGGACGACGGCCCCGCGTACGCCGCAGCCGTGGGCGAGGTCGGCCTGCGCCCCGGCGACGCCGTGCTCGATGCCGGCTGCGGGACCGGCCGGGCGCTCCCGCCGCTCCGCGCCGCCGTCGGCCCCTCCGGCACGGTCATCGGCGCCGATCTCACCCCCGAGATGATCGAGCGGGCCGTCGACGCCGGACGCGGCGGCGAGGACGGCGGGACGCTGCTGCTCGCCGATGTCGGCCGGCTTCCCGTACGCGACGGCGCGCTCGACGCCGTGTTCGGGGCCGGGCTCGTCTCGCACCTCGCGGACCCCGTCGCCGATCTGCGGGAACTCGCCCGGGTCGTACGGCCCGGAGGGCGCCTCGCTCTCTTCCACCCGATCGGGCGCGCCGCCCTCGCGGCCCGTCACGGCCGGCAGATCACGCCGGACGACCTGCGCGCCGAACCCCGGCTGCGCCCCCTGCTCGCCGAGGCCGGCTGGCGGCTCGTCAGCTACGTCGACGAGGACGCACGCTACCTGGCCCTCGCGGTCCGCGAGTCCTGACGCCAACGCCCCCTTCTTTACCGGCACTTCACTGTCTACCGTGGACATGCCGGGCAGTCGTGCCCGGGAAAGGCGGCGGGCCGTGGCATCCATTCCCGAAAGACTTCGCAGACTCCTCCCCTCCGGCCGCAAGGCCCCCGAAGCCGCCGCGTCGGCACCACCGCGCCCACGACAGGGGCACAACCTCTTCGAGGCGGCGGCCGAGTACGTCGCCGCCTGCGCCGAGGACGATCCGGCCAGGGCGGAGGAGGCGGCGAGCCGGGTCTCCCCCGGCATGCTGTCCTTCGGGGTGAACGAACTGGCCTGCCGGGCCCTGATCGCCCTCGCCCGGGAACGGAACCAGTCCCCGAGCGTCGTGGCCCGCTCGCTGCTCGGCCTCCGCTCCCCGTCACCCACCCGGCAGGCCGGTGACGCGTGACGGGCATTCCCCGAAGAGGCGAGGTTCCGGGGCGGAGACCCTCGACGCACGGGTTACCCACTGGTTAAGGTGCGCCGACGACCAGATGGGGAGGACGCCGTGGCTGGGACGGACCCGATCGCCGAGGCCGACGCCGACGCGCTCTTTGTGTTGACCGCGGCACTGCTGACGCCCGGGAACTTCCCGAGCGTGCTCGGGGACGACTACCCGGCGGCCTGCGCCGCGCTGGGCCTGCAGCCGTACGCCGAGGGATACGGGCTCGTGTTCGGCCAGGACGGGCTGGGGGCCCGCTGGACGGTCGTCGTCGACGACGTGTCGCTCGTCGCGGTGGCCATCTCCTCCTGGGACTGCGGCATGGCCTACGACCTGTCCCCCGACGAGCGTTCCGTGGTGGCCGGGCTGCCGGGCTGGCCGCTCCCCGTGGCGACCGTCGCCCCCGGTGTCCCGGCCCCGCACGACCCGGAGCCCGAGGAGGGCGACCCCGCGCCGCTGACCCCGCCCTCCGGTGACGAGTGGGGACCGGTTCAGCGCCGGCTGGGGGCCGACGAGGTGGCCCTCCAGTGGGACGTCTGGCGGTCCAGGGTGGGCGACGAGGGCGCGGACGGACAGCCGGCGCCGACGGCGGCCGCCGGCGCGGGAACCACGCGCGCCGACAGCCCGAAGCCGCCCGCACCGCAGGCTCAGGCCCCGGTTGCCGGAGGCGCCCCCTCCGACCCGTACACCGGCGTCAGGAAGGCCCTGCACGAGCTGCGCGGCTATCTGGAGGAGCCTCCGCCGGTCGGCCGGGTGCGATCGGCCGCGGGGATGCTGCGTGCCGACGGTCCCGGCTGGTCGCTCGTGGCCAAGGCCGACGACATGGCGTTCGTCCTCCTCGACGAGCTGCCGCGCGAGGTGCTGCCCGTGACACGGGGGCCGCATCTGCCCGCTCTCCTCGAAGCACTCGACGCGATGGCCGTACGTCCCTCCTGAGGATCTCAGCCCTCCTCAGGGGCTCCCTCTCACGCCCTGTCTCGACTCCCCATAGGACGACGGACGGAGGTGTGGTTTCGAGCCATGGACCGGTGGCTGGGGTGCGCCGCACGATGTGGCGCCGCACCTCTTTCACGTCGTCCCACCGGAGGCTCATCATGCGCCTGTTCCCAGGCGTCCCCCTGTTCGCCGCGCTCCTCACCGGGGTCACCGTCCTCGCCCCCGCGAGCCCCGCCGGGGCCGAAGCTCCGGCCGCCGCGCACTGCGCGCGCCAGGACCGGGTCCAGGTACCCGGTGCCGAGCGCCAGCAGTCCGCCTGTCTGGACGACCTGACGACCACCGGGCTCGCCGGCACCCCGTACACCGACATGGTGGACCAGGCGGGACTCGCCGCGAAGGCGACCCGGAACCCCTCGGGAGTGCCCGGCGTCCAGATCGACGGCTACTTCCCCGACGACTCCCGTCTCAACGCCACCCACGGCTGGGCCCATGACGCGCAGTTCGTCATACGGCTGCCCGACCACTGGAACGGCGGGCTCGTCGTCACCGGCTCCCCCGGCAGCCGGCGTCAGTACTCCACGGACGCGCTGATCTCCGACCAGGTGCTCGCCCGGGGCTTCGCCTACGCCGCCACCGACAAGGGCAACACCGGCCCGGACTTCTTCACCGACGGGAAGGAGCCGGGCGACGCGGTCGCCGAGTGGAACCGCCGCGTGACCGAGCTGACGCGGGCCGCCAAGAAGGTCGTACGGCAGCGCTACGGCCACGCGCCGGAGCGCACGTACATGACCGGCATCTCCAACGCCGGCTATCTCACGCGCTGGCAGCTGGAGAACCGGCCCGAGCTGTACGACGGCGGGGTGGACTGGGAGGGCGTGCTCTGGACGACTCGCGGCCCCAACCTCCTCACGAGCCTGCCGGTGACGGTGGCCAGGACCCAGGGCCTGGCCACCGACGACGACCTGATCGCGGCGGGCTTCGCGCCCGGCTCTCGCTTCCTGTGGCCGTACCACGAGAAGGCCTACTGGGGCCTGACGCAGAAGCTGTTCCGGGCCGAGTTCGACCCCGCGTACGACCCGGCCTGCCCCGGCTCCACGGCCGGCGGGACCGTGGAGCAGATCCTCGCGCCCTGTGCCTCGGACGCCGCCTACGACTACGCCTCCCGGCCGGCGTCCGTGCACCGCGCGGTCGCGAAGGTCGCGCTCACCGGACGGATCGGCAAGCCGCTCATCACGCTCCACGGCGATCTCGACACCCTGCTGCCGATCGCCACGGACTCCGACGTGTACGACCGGATGATCGACGCGCGGGGCCGGGGCGTCCTGCACCGCTACTACACGGTGCAGGACGGGACGCACACGGACGGCCTGTACGACACGTATCCGGACCGCCTGCGGCCGATCCTGCCCTGCTACCGCTCCGCGTTCGACGCCCTGACGCGCTGGGTCGAGGAGGGTACGGCGCCGCCCGCGGACCGTACGATCGCGCGGCCCGCGAGCGGTGACGTGGTCAACTCCTGTGCTCTGGAGGGGTGAAACCCCAGACGCTCAGACCTTCTCCAGCGGGCGGTGCGGCTCCGGCGGCAGTTCGGCCCGGATCGGGTCGCCGGGCCGCACCTCACCGCCGGTGAGAACGACGCCCATGATGCCCGCCTTGCGCACGATCTCACCGTTCTCGTCCCGGCCGAGGACCTGCTTGAGCAGCCCGTGCCGGAAGTTGTCGATCTGCGCGCAGGGGTTGCGCAGTCCGGTGACCTCGACGACGGCCTCGGCGCCGAGGTGGAGGAGCGTGCCGGTGGGCAGGGCGAGGAGGTCGATCCCCCGGGTGGTGACGTTCTCGCCGAGGTCGCCGGGGGCGACCTCGAAGCCGGCGCCGGCGACCTCGTCGAACAGCTCGGCGTGGATCAGGTGGACCTGACGGAGGTTGGGCCGGGTGGGGTCCTGTGCGACGCGGGACCGGTGCTTCACGGTCACGCCCGCGTGGACGTCGCCCTCCACGCCGAGCCCGGCGAGCAGGGTGATGCCCTCCCGGTTGGGCTTGGTGAACGAGTACGTGCCGTTGCTGCTGACCGTGGTGACGGTACCGCCGCTCATGGTGAGAGCTCCCCTTCTCTGCCGGTCTGGGCGGAGGCTCCCCGCCCCCACCCGGACCGATGATCACATCGCGCCTCTGCGTACGACCCTACTCGGCGGCCTGGGTGCGCAGCGGTGCGCCCACCTCGTGCAGATGACCGAGGGCCTGGCGGTACGAGTCCACGAAACCGGTCTCCGTGTACGGGATGCCGAGCGCGGCGCAGTGGGCCTTGACGGCGGGCTGCGCCAGTCGGAGGTTCGGGCGCGGCATGCTCGGGAACAGGTGGTGCTCGACCTGGTAGTTGAGCCCGCCGAGGAACCAGTCCGTGAGGGCGCCGCCCCGGATGTTGCGCGAGGTGAGCACCTGGCGGCGCAGATGGCCCCAGCTGTCGCCGTCCGCGTGCTCGTCCGGCCGGTCCATGCCCTTGTGGTTGGGCGCGAACGCCATGCCGAGGTGCACGCCCAGGAGCATCTGGTGGGCGAGGGCGAAGACGAGGGCCTGGGCGGGCGTCAGGAGCGTGAGGAGCAGCGTCGCGTATCCGGCGAAGTGAGCGAGGAGGAGGGCGCCTTCGACGAGCCGCTCGCGCCGGGTGCGGCACGGGCCGTCCTTCGCGAGCAGGGCCTGGATCCCGTACACCTTGAGCGCGATGCCCTCCAGGGTGGTGAGCGGGAAGAACAGCCAGGCCTGGTGGCGGGTGAGGAACCCGTGCAGGCCCGTGCGGCCGGCCGTCTGGTGCTCGGCGAAGACGAGGATGTCGGCGGCGACGTCCGGGTCCTTGTCGAGGTGGTTGGGGTTGGCGTGGTGGCGGTTGTGCTTGTCGTTCCACCACTCCCGGCTCATGCCGAGGAGGAGGTTGGCATGGACGAGCTGGAGGATCCGGCTCGCCTTGCGGTCGGCCGTGATCTGGGCGTGGCCGGCGTCGTGGCCGACGAAGGCGGCGCGCGCCGAGAACAGGGCGAGGGGCAGGGCGAGGAGCAGTGCCCACCAGGAGGGCCCGATCAGGGCGAGCCCGGCCACCACGGCGGCGATGCCGAGGAGGTTGACGACGATGCCGCGGGCGTACCAGCCGGGGCGGTGCGCGAGGAGGCCCTGTTCCCTGACCGTCCGCAGGAGCGGGGTGAACTCGCTGCCGCTCCTGGCGCGGGCGGGCGCCGCTGCGGGGGCGGCGGCCGGAGGCAGGACGGTGGCCTGGGGCATGACGGGGGCTCCGGTTTCTGTCGGTCGGTGCGGTGGTTCCACCGACGGTTCTGGGTCGCTTGGCGCCTACCGAGAACGTACGGATCCGTGATCGTCCGGGGCCATGACGTCACCACCCGTCCGTGGCCGGGGGTGCGCCGGGGGACGGGGGTGGGGCGAGCCCTACCCTCCGGGAGAGCCGAATGCCTGTGTCATGGATCACATGAAGGAGGTGCGCGTCGGGGGGCTTCGTGGGGTATCCTCGGCGATTCGGTCTCCAGGTAGTCAAATTTGAGGAATGCGTTGTCGCTCTCGCACGGACCCGATGATTCGGCCCGCGAACCCGCCCAGGACCCCTCCCCCTCAGACGAACTCTCCCGCCACTCCGCCGTCTTCCTGCCCGCCGATCCGCCGCGTGCCGGACGGATCGCCTTCTGGTCACCCGACGACGAGCCCCTGCCGGACGTCCGCGACGCCGACGACGGCCACCTCGGCGACACCGCGATCACGGTCGTCGACGGCGACTCGCTGCAGCTCGTGACCGTCGCCGCCCGCAGCCTGTCCGTACGGGACGCCCTGCCGTTCCTCGCGCGTGCCCGGTTCTCGAACGCCGCCTCTCCTGCGGCCGCGTTCTGGGGTGCCGCGTCCCTCTTCGCCCTGGACCTCGTCGCGCGCGGCCTGCTGCTGCCCGGTCTCACACCCGCCGACCACGACGCGTGGCGCGTCGGACCGCTCGGCCCCGGTGAGCTGGACGAACTCCGCACGCTGGCGGCGTCGATGCCGCCCGCCGCGCACGCCGTCCCCTTGTCCGACGACGAGCCGATGCTGCTGCCCGAACCCGAGGCGCTGCTGCGTGCCTTCGCCGACGCGGTGGCCGACACGCTGCCCCGAACTCCCGCGGCCCCGCTCGCGGCCGGCGGGCCGGCCTTCGCGGCCGACGCGCCGCAGACCGTCCCCGAACAGCGGGCGTGGGCCGCCGACGTGGCGGCGGTGCACGACGCGGGCGTACGGCTCTCGCTCCGCCTCGAACTGCCCGGCTTCACCCAAGAGGCACGGGAGGCGCCCGCCTTCAGGGCGGTGCTCCAGCTACACGGTGTCGCCGACCCGACCCTCGTGGCGGACGCGGCGGAGGTGTGGGCGGGCTCCGGCCGGGCCGGAGCCGCGTTCGGCCCCCGAGCCCGGATGGACGCCCTCCTCGCCCTCCGGCGTGCCGCCCGTGCCTGGCCCCCGCTGTCCCCGCTCCTGTCGGCGGCCGTGCCCGACACCGTCGAACTCGCCGACGAGGAGGTCGGGGAGCTCCTGGGCCCTGCGGCCGAGGCCCTCGCGGCCTCGGGCGTCCAGGTCCACTGGCCGCGTGAACTCGCCGACCGGCTCACCGCCCACGCGGTGATCGGCCCGCAGGCAGCCGTCGGTACCGGAGCCTCCGGACGCCGTGACGGCGTCGACGCCACCTCGGACCCGGCCGATGCCGCCCGTGCGTCCGCGCTGCCCTCCTTCCTCGCCGCGGACTCCCTGCTCGCCTTCAACTGGCGCTTCGCCGTCGGCGACCACGAGCTCACCCGCGCGGAACTCGACCGGCTCGCCGAGGCGGGACGGCCGCTCGTGCGGCTGCGCGACCGCTGGGTCCTCGTCGATCCGACCGAGGTCCGCCGGGCCCGGGCCCACCAGGACCGCAAGGTCACCCCGGTGGACGCCCTCTCGGCCGTCCTCACCGGCACCACCGAGGTCGACGGACGCACCGTCGAGGTGGCCGCGACGGGCTGGTTGGAACGGCTGCGGGAGCGTCTCGCCGAACCCGAGGGCGACCGGCCGGAGATCGCACAGCCCCCGGCGCTCGCCGCGACCCTGCGCGACTACCAGCTCCGCGGACTCGACTGGCTCCACCGGATGACCTCCCTCGGCCTCGGCGGCTGTCTCGCCGACGACATGGGACTCGGCAAGACGATCACGGTCATCGCCCTGCACCTGCACCGGCAGGCCGACCCGGCGTCCGCGGGCCCCACCCTCGTCGTCTGCCCGACCTCGCTCATGGGCAACTGGCAGCGGGAGATCGAGAAGTTCGCGCCCGGCACGCCGGTGCGCCGCTTCCACGGCGCGGCTCGTGACCTGGAGGACCTCGCCGACGGCGGCTTCGTGCTCACCACATACGGCACCATGCGGCTGGACGCCGAGCGGCTCGCCGCCCGGAACTGGGGGCTCGTCGTCGCGGACGAGGCACAGCACGTCAAGAACCCGTACTCGGCGACGGCCCGACAGCTGCGGACCATCGGGGCACGCGCACGCGTGGCGCTGTCCGGCACGCCGGTGGAGAACAACCTCTCCGAACTGTGGGCGATCCTCGACTGGACCACGCCGGGGCTCCTCGGCGGTCTGGGCGCCTTCCGGACCCGGTTCGCCGCCGCCGTCGAGGGCGGGCAGGACCCGGCCGCCGCCGAGCGGCTCGCCGCGCTCGTACGCCCCTTCCTGCTGCGCCGGCGCAAGTCCGACCCCGGCATCGCCCCCGAGCTGCCGCCGAAGACCGAGACCGACCGGACCGTCTCCCTGACGCCCGAGCAGACCGGTCTGTACGAGGCGGTCGTGCGGGAGACGCTCGCGGCGATCGCCGAGGCCGACGGCATGGAGCGCCGCGGGCTCGTCGTGAAGCTCCTGACGGGCCTCAAGCAGATCTGCAACCACCCCGCCCAGTACCTCAAGGAGGAGCGGCCGAGGATCGGGGGCCGCTCGGGCAAGCTGGAGCTGCTCGACGAACTCCTCGACACGATCATCGCCGAGGGCGCGTGCACCCTGGTCTTCACCCAGTACGTGGGGATGGCCCGGCTCCTGGAGGCGCACCTCGAAGCGCGGGGCGTGCGGACCCGGTTCCTGCACGGCGGCACACCGGTCGCCGAGCGCGAGGCCATGGTCGCCCGCTTCCAGAGCGGGGAGGTGCCGGTCTTCCTCCTGTCCCTGAAGGCCGCCGGGACCGGTCTCAACCTGACCCGCGCCGAGCACGTCGTGCACTACGACCGCTGGTGGAACCCGGCCGTGGAGGCCCAGGCCACCGACCGCGCGTACCGCATCGGGCAGGACCGGCCGGTGCAGGTCCACCGGCTGATCGCCGAGGGCACGATCGAGGACCGGATCGCCGCGATGCTCGACCGCAAGCGCGAGCTGGCGGACACCGTCCTGGGCACCGGCGGGGACGCCCCGCCGGAGCTGACCGAACTGACCGATGCCGAACTGACGGAGCTGGTGCGACTGCGAGGGGACGGACGATGAGCGGGTACGGACAGGGGAACGGCCCCGCCCACGGGTACGGGGACGACGAGCGGACGTTCGAGGCGCTGCCGCCGGCGCACGGCGGCGCGTTCACCCGCACCTGGTGGGGACGGGTGTGGCTGAAGGCCCTGGAGGACAGCGCGCTGGACCTGCAGCAGCTCAAGGCGGGACGCCGGCACGCGCGCGCGGGAGCGGTGGGCGCCGTCTCGGTGCGGCCCGGCCGGATCACCGCGATGGTCAAGGACCGTGACGGCACGGCGTACCGCAGCGACGTGCTGGTGCGCGAGTTCTCGGAGGAGCAGTGGGAGCGGCTCCTCGACCTCGCCGTCGACAGTGCGGGCCACATCGCCGCGCTCCTCGACCGCGAGATGCCGCCGCACCTGGTGGAGGACGCGGCGGCGGCCGGACTCGAACTCCTGCCGGGCATCGGGGACCTGGAGGCGGAGTGCGCCTGCGAGGCCTGGGACCACTGCCCGCACACGACGGCGCTCTGCTACCAGGTCGCCCGTCTGCTCGACGAGGACCCGTTCGTGCTCCTGCTGATGCGGGGGCGGGGTGAGCGCACCCTCCTGGAGCAGCTGCAGGCGCGCAGTGCCGCACGGGCCGCCGTGCCGTCCGCGCTCGGCGAGGAGGAGGCCGACGGGTCGGGAGAGGTCGACGGGACGCCCGGCGTGTCGGCCGAGGAGGCGTTCGCGGCGGGGTTCCTCGTACCGCCGCTGCCCGCCCCTCCGGTCCTCCCGGCCGCGCCCGGCCGGTCGCCGTCCCTGGACACGGACACCCCGCCGGAGCCGGGGGTCGACCCGGCGGCCCTCGAGTTCCTCGCTGCGGACGCGGCGGCACGCGCGCACCGGCTGCTCGGAGCGCTGCTGGGCGGCGGGGACGCGACGGCCCCGGCCGGCGCCCGTCCGACGGTCGCTCAGGACGCGGTACGGCTCGCGGCGGGCGCTCCCGTTCCGTGGATCGCCGCGCGGCTCGCCGCCGGTTCGGGCAGGTCGCGGGCGGAGCTGGACCTGGCCACGCGCGCGTGGCGGTTCGGCGGCGCCGCCGCCCTCGCCGTACTGGACGAGGAGTGGACGCCGGACGCCGGGGCACTGGAACGGGCCGGGGCCCGGCTCGCCGAGGCCTGGGGGGACGACGACCGCCCCGCGCTGCGGCGCACGGGCGGCGCGCGGTGGACGGCCGTGGGCACGGAGGCTCAGCTGCGGCTCGGCGAGGACGGGCGCTGGTGGCCGTACCTGAAGGTCGGGGCCCGCTGGTCCCCGGCCGGTCCGCCGGACCGGGACCCGGCGGCGGCCCTGGCGACGGCGTTCGCCGCCGGGGCTACTGAAGCCGGTGGCTGAGCGTGCCTCCGAGGACGGCCAGGCTGCAGGCGACGGTGTCCGCACCGAGCAGATGACTCGTCAGGTACGGGTACTGGACGAAGGTCGTCCAGCGCGTGCCGAGCGGCTGCCGGGCTGCCTTGAGCCGGAGCGGTTCGCGGCAGAGCAGGGTGGCGGCGTCGCGTACCGCCCGATCGGTGGCGAAGGAGCCGACCAGGCGGGGCCGGGCGACGAGTTCGGCGTGGTGCGGCGTGTCGCAGCGCCGCCGGAGGGCGGTGCCGGGCGCGTCGCGGTCGATGTCGAAGCAGTCGCCGACGCGCAGCGCCTCGTAGGAGACGGAGCTCTCGCGTGCTGGGGCGTCCGTCGGGCGGCCGGAGGGGGTGGCGCCGGTCGGGGACGTGCCGTGGGCGGGTGCGGTGGCCCCGGACCGGGGCGGCTCCGCGGACGTACTGCCCTGCGGGCGGCCCGAGCGGTCCTCGGACGCCGTCCGCGTGCCGCCCGTGGCCGGGCGGTTCGAGGGCGTGCCCGCGCTCGGCGTGTCGGCCGTCCCGGCGGTCGAACCCGTCCCACCGGTGACGACCGGCGCCGGCGCGCCGACCGGGCCGCCGCCCGGCCGGCCGTCGGCGAGTCCGCCACCCTCCGCCCCGCTTCGGGCGGTCAGGAAGGCACCGGCCACGAGGGCTGCCGTGAGCAGGGGCAGGAGGGGCACACCGAACCAACGGGCGCGCCGCGCCTCCGGCCCCGGCCGGGCCGCGCCGAGCCGGACGAAACGCGTGGGCCAGACGGACTCGCCACCGGTGGCAGGGGGCCTGGTGACGAGCGGGCCGGGCTCGAGGGGGCGAGAGAACGCGGCTCCACAGACCGAGGCGCGTCAGTGCCCGTACGGGCGTCTTTCTCACCGGACGGGCCCGGGCGGTCCGGCTCGGTCGGAGGCGTGGCGGTCGGCGGGTGGGACACAGGGACCAGGTTCGCCGTTCGGCGGCGGCGCGGCCAGCCTTCGTCGGCCGCCGGGACCGACCCGTACAGAATCGTGACGATCGCAGACCGCGGGCGCCCACGCCACCGCCGCTCCCCCGTCACCGCCGCCGCCCGGTCACCGTCGACTACAGGCCGAGCTGACGCTCCGCGCCCTCGACCGTCTGGGCGAGGAGCACGGCGATGGTCATGGGGCCGACACCGCCGGGGACCGGGGTGATGAGCGAGGCGCGCTCGGCGGCCGACGCGAAGTCGACGTCGCCGACGTTGCCCGGGTTGTAGCCGGCGTCGATGACGACGGCGCCCGGCTTGATGTCCTCGCCCTTGATGAAGTTCGGCTTGCCGACGGCGGCGACGAGGATGTCGGCCTCACGGACGACCGAGGAGAGGTCCTCGGTGCGGGAGTGGCAGTACGTGACGGTGGCGTCGCGGCCGAGGAGGAGCAGGCCGGCCGGCTTGCCCAGGATCGCGCTGCGGCCGACGACGACCGCGCGCTTGCCGCTGAGCTGGACGTCGTACGCGTCGAGGAGGCGCATGATGCCGCCGGGCGTGCAGGAGACGAAGCCGGGCAGGCCGAAGCCCATGGCGGCGAAGGAGGCCATGGTGACGCCGTCGACGTCCTTCTCGGGGGCGATGGCCTCGAAGGCGGCGCGCTCGTCGATGTGCGGGCCGACGGGGTGCTGGAGCAGGATGCCGTGGACCTCGGGGTCCTCGGACAGGGCGGTGATGGCGGCGACGAGCTCCTCGGTGGTCGTCTCCGCGGGCAGCTCGACGTGCTTGGAGCGGATTCCGGCCTTCGCGCAGCGGTTCTGCTTCATCTTCACGTACGTGACGGAGGCCGGGTCCGCGCCGACCAGGACGGTCGCGAGGCACGGCGTGACGCCGGTGCGGCGGGTGATCTCGGCGGCGCGGGCGGCGGTCTCCTCGACCGTGCGGCGGGCGAGGGCCGTACCGTCCATGAGGATGGCGGTGCTGGTGGACATGGCAACTCCTGGGCGTCGTCTCTGACCGGTGGTTCGCCCAGGCGCACGGCATCGACACGGTCGCGCCGCAGGGGACGCACCGCCGGGCCGCTCCCCGGTGGTGATCCACCTCAAGCGCCAGTCACGGCCCGAGCACCACTCTACGTGAGGGGCCGGGGGCCGGTCCCGGACAGGGTGCACATGCCGAGGTGCGAGGGAGCTTGTCGGCGGCCGCCGGGCGCACCACGATGACCGCGACGGGCCGGAACGACCTCGACGAGGAGGCCGAGTTGAGCGAAGCGTGGGTGGCCGCGGAGCCACGGACGGAACGGGACGAAGACGCGGACCGGTGCGGGGGCACCGACCGGGGCAGGGCGACTCGCCGGGGCACGGAAACCCACCCGCGTGCGGACGAGAACCGGCCCTCCACGGACGACGACGGGAGCACTGGCGTCGACGACGGGAGCGCTGACGTCGACCGGACCCTCCGGGAGGCGCGCCCGCTGGTGGCGGCGTCCTGGCGGCGGTCCGTACGCGCGCGCGTGAGCCCCGACGGTTCGGCGCGGGTGGAGCTGGACGAGGACGAGCTCGCCGCGTACCGCGAAGCACATCCCCTCTCCGCGGCGATGCCGGTGATCCGGGAGCTGATGGGGGCGTACGCGACGGACGGGGAGCATCTACTCGCGGTCTGCGACGCGGCCGGGCGGATGCTGTGGGTCGAGGGGCATCCGGGGACCCTGCGCAAGGCCCGGGGGATGAACTTCGTGGCCGGGGCCCGCTGGTCGGAGGCGGCGGCCGGGACGAACGCGCCGGGCACCGCGCTGGCCATGGACCGGCCGGTGCAGGTCGTCGCCGCCGAGCACTTCCGGCGTCCGGTGCGGGCGTGGACCTGCGCCGCGGCCCCCGTGCACGACCCGTACAGCGGGCGGGTGCTCGGCGCGATCGACATCACGGGCGGGAAGCGGCTCGCGCACCCGCACAGTCTCGGCTTCGTGCAGGCGGTGGCGCGCGCGGCCGAGTCCCAGCTGGCCCTGCTCGGGCCGGCCCCGGACCCGGGGTGTATCCGGCTGTCGGCGCTCGGCCGGGACGAGGCGGTGCTCTCGGTGGGCGGGCGGCGACTGCGGCTGAGCCGCCGGCACAGCGAGATCCTGGTGGTCCTCGCGCACCGGCCGGACGGGGTGGGCGGCGACGAGCTGCTCACGCTCCTGTACGAGGACGAGTCGGTCACCCCGGTGACGCTGCGGGCGGAGCTGTCCCGGCTGCGGGCGCTGCTCGGCGCGGACGCACTGCGGTCGCGGCCGTACCGGCTCGCGGGGGCGGTGGACGCGGACTTCGCGACGGTCGACCGGAAGCTCGCCTCGGGGGCCGTGGCGGCGGCGGCCGGGGACTACGCGGGCCCGCTGCTCCCTGCGTCGACCGCGCCCGGGGTCGTACGGCTGCGGGAGCGGCTGGCGGACCGGCTGCGGGCGGCGCTGGTGGACCGGGCCGATCCCGGGCTGCTCGCCGACTGGGCGTACAGCGCGTGGGGCGAGGACGACGTGGTGGTGTGGCGGGCGCTGTGCGCGGCGGTTCCGGCGCCCCAGCTTCCTCCCGTACGGGCGAGGCTCGACTCCCTGGAGGCGGAACTGTCCGCCGGTGCAACGGGCTTGCAACGTTCGGGTCACCACACTCGGGCGTGAGCGCCGGCCAGGGACGGCCGGCGCGTCGAGGGAGGCCATGCCGATGACCCGTTACGCCGCACCCGGCACCGAGGGCGCGCTCATGTCGTACCAGGCCCGCTACGACCACTGGATCGGCGGCGAGTACGTCGCCCCGGCGGGCGGGCGCTACTTCGAGAACCCCAGCCCGGTCGACGGCCGGCCCTTCACGGAGGTCGCGCGCGGCACCGCCGAGGACGTGGAACGCGCCCTCGACGCGGCGCACGCGGCGGCCCCGGCGTGGGGGCGGACGGCGCCGGCGGAGCGGGCGGCAGTCCTGCTGAAGATCGCGGACCGCATGGAGAGCAACCTGGAGGCGCTGGCGGTCGCCGAGACGTGGGACAACGGCAAGCCGGTCCGGGAGACTCTCGCCGCGGACATCCCGCTCGCGATCGACCACTTCCGCTACTTCGCGGGGGCGCTGCGGGCCCAGGAGGGCGCGCTGAGCGAGATCGACGACGACACCGTGGCGTACCACTTCCACGAGCCGCTGGGCGTCGTCGCACAGATCATCCCGTGGAACTTCCCGATCCTCATGGCGGTCTGGAAGCTGGCCCCGGCGCTGGCGGCGGGCAACGCGGTGGTCCTCAAGCCGGCCGAACAGACCCCGGCCTCGGTGCACTTCTGGCTGAGCCTGGTCGCGGACCTGCTGCCGCCGGGCGTCCTGAACGTCGTCAACGGCTTCGGCGAGGAGGCCGGCAAGCCGCTGGCGTCCAGCCCGCGGGTGGCGAAGATCGCGTTCACGGGAGAGACGACGACGGGCCGCCTCATCATGGGGTACGCCGCCGAGAACCTGAAGCCGGTCACCCTCGAACTCGGCGGCAAGTCCCCCAACATCTTCTTCGACGACGTGTGGGCGGCGGACGACGACTTCCGCGACAAGGCGCTCGAAGGCTTCACGATGTTCGCCCTCAACCAGGGCGAGGTCTGTACCTGCCCCTCGCGGGCCCTCGTCCAGCGCGGCCACTACGCCGACTTCATGGAAGCGGCGGTCGCCCGCACGGAGAAGATCGTCCCGGGCCACCCCCTGGACACGGACACGATGATCGGCGCCCAGGCCTCCGCCGACCAGCTCCGCAAGATCCTCTCCTACCTGGAGATCGGCCAGAAGGAGGGCGCGAAGATCCTGACGGGCGGCCAGATCGTCGAGCACGGCGGCGAGTTGGCGGGCGGCTACTACGTGCAGCCGACCGTCTTCGAGGGCGACAACCGCATGCGGATCTTCCAGGAGGAGATCTTCGGTCCGGTGGTGGCGGTGACCTCCTTCACCGACTTCGACGACGCGATCCGTACGGCCAACGACACCCTCTACGGCCTCGGCGCCGGCGTCTGGACCCGCGACACGAACACCGCCTACCGCGCGGGCCGCGCGATCCAGGCGGGCCGCGTCTGGACGAACTGCTACCACGCCTACCCGGCCCACGCGGCCTTCGGCGGCTACAAGCAGTCGGGGGTGGGCCGGGAGACCCACAAGATGATGCTGGACCACTACCAGCAGACGAAGAACCTTCTTGTCAGCTACTCGCCCAAGAGGCTCGGCTTCTTCTAGGGGTAGCAAAAAGGTGCCTGAACTGGACTCCGCCGGGCGCCTTCCTCGAGATTTACCCGAGGTTGATCCGTCAGTACCGGGGAGCCGGCGCGATCGGCCTGAGAGCAGGTTCCGACCACAGTTCCACGGACAGCGGCTCGGTGGTCCCATGAGGTCGAGGAGCAGGATCTCGTTGTCGCCCGGGCCCCCAGAGGGGGGCCGGGGCGTAGAGGGTGTGCTGGAGCCCTTCTCGGTCCTCAGGCGACCGATGAGGAAACCGTTGAGCCAGACCCAGGGTGCGGTCGCTGCCGAGGACGGCGATGAAGGCATCGGCTGCCGCGGGCAGGCCGACGACGGCACGGTGGAACGCGGGGCCCGTGACGGTTTCCGTGGCGGATCCGGCAGCCGCCGCGCCGGTCAGACCGGTCAGGTCCTCGAGCGGGAGCACTCTGATGTCCCAGCCGAACAGGTGCTGGTGGTCCAGGCGTACGCCGGCGACCAGGCCCTTCCGGTCGGCCAGGTGGGGGCCGTAGCCGACCCGCCCGAAGGGCTCGACGAGGATCTCCAGCTCTGTGCCACCCTCGGGGATCACCTGCTCGGCGTTCGGGTACGGCGACGAGGCGTCCGTCGAGGAAGATCTGGGCCAGGTCCCGGATGCCGTCGAGCGCTTCGGCGGCGTCGGCGCTGTCCCGGACGTGGTTTTTCGCGCATCAGGAAAAGAAAGACACGAGTCCGTCGCACTCGGCGGACGCCACCACGGGCCCGCCCAAGGGCGACCCCGGAGAGGCGCGTACGGACGGAGCCGGTGGACCCATCCGCTGGCGGAAGCAAGCTCGACCACGGCGGTGCCGTCCGGCAGGAAGGTGCACTCCCCGCCGGCGATCGGCCGTCGGGGTCGGAGCAGCCGCCCACCCGTGCAGGGGGGTTCCGGGTGGGCGGCCGTGACGGCGGCGAGGGTGCCCTCGCCGCCGTCGGTCACAGGACGGCTCATCAAGTGATCGTCCGGTCTGAGGGAGCACGGCCGTCGGTGTCGGCGGGCAGGGGCAGGGGCCGGTCACAGACCTGGTGGACGGCCCGGTCGGCGCAGAACATCGAGTGCAGCGGCTCGATCGCCAGGTGCACACCGAAGTCGTCGGCGCGCGGGGCGAATTCGGCGAGCAGATCCGCCACGTGTTCCTGGCGGTGGCGAGGTCTCGGCCCTCCTCGGGCAGACCGCCGGCCACCGTGACCAAGGTGTCGGTTCACGGCTCGGCGACCTCCTCCAGCGCGCGGAGGTTCTCGGCGAGAGCGGTTCGGCGACCTTCGGGGCCGGGGGCCGTGAGGAAGCCGCCCCGGCACAGGGTGCTGGCCTTCAGGCCCGCGTCGCGGACCAGCCTCGCCGCCTCGGTGACGCCGATCTCGGCGACCTTGTCCCGCCACAGGCCGATCGCCGGGATGCCGGCGTCCACGCAGTCCTGAACGGCCTCGGGCAGGCTCCAGCCCTTGGTGGTGATCTGGTTCAGCGACAGTCGCATCAGGCCTCCGCCCCCGCGACGGTGAGGAACGCGCGCATCCGGTGGACGGCGAGGTCCGGGTCGGGCAGGGTTCCGGCCGCGTCCGCGAGACGGAACAGCTCCACGAGATGCGGGAGGGTGCGTCCGCTCTGTGCCCCGGCGACCATGGTGAAGTGGTCCTGGTGGCCGGACAGCCAGGCCAGGAACACGATGCCGGTCTTGTAGTGGAAGGTCGGCGCGGCGAACAGGTGCCGGGCCAGCGGCACGGTCGGGGCGAGCAGTGTGTCGTACCGGTCCGGGTCGCCGGCGTCCAGGGCGTGCAGCGCGGCGGCCGCCGTGGCGGCGATCGGGTCGAAGACGCCCAACAGGGCGTGGCTGTGGCCGAGTTCGTCGCCGCGGATGAGCTCCGGGTAGTTGAAGTCGTCGCCGGTGTAGAGCCGGACTCCCTCGGGCAGGGCACGGCGCAGGGCGATCTCGCGGTCGGCTTCGAGCAGGGACACCTTGATGCCGTCGATCCGGTCGGCGTGTTCCTTGATGAGGGTGAGGACCGTCTCGGAGGCCAGGTCGAGGTCGGCGGAGCCCCAGTAGCCCTTCAGTGCCGGGTCGAACATCTCGCCGAGCCAGTGGAGGATGACGGGGCGCCGCGACTGGCCGATCAGCCGGCCGTACACGTGCAGGTAGTCGTCCGGGCCTCCGGCCTCGGCGGCGAGTGCCCGGCTGGCCATCAGGATCGGCTGGGCGCCGGCCTGCTCGACCACCTCCAGCTGTTCCTCGTATGCGGCGAGGATCTCCCCCAGGGAGGCGTCCACCGAGCGAAGCTGGTCCGTGCCGACGCCGCAGGCGAGGCTGCCGCCCACGGCGCGGGCCTCCGCTCCGGAGCGGGTGATCAGCTCCTTGGTCGCGGCCCAGTCGAGACCCATGCCGCGCTGGGCGGTGTCCATGGCGTCGGCGATGCCGAGGCCGAGCCACCACAGGTGGTGACGGAAGGCGAGGGTGGCCTCCCAGTCCACGGCGGCGGGTGCGCCGGGGGCGTTGTGTCCGAGCGGGTCGGCGACCACGTGCGCGGCGGCGAACGCGGTCCGGGAGGAGGTCGCGGCCCGGTAGGGGGACGCCGTCCCCGGCAGGTCCAGCGGCTGGGGGGCACGCAGCCGGTGTACGCCGATGCCGGGAAGCCTGATCGAGGGCATCAGACCTCCAGGTCGGGGACGTCGAGGCGGCGGCCTTCGCGGGCGGAGCGCAGCCCGAGTTCGGCGAGCTGGACGCCCTTGGCTCCTTCCAGCAGGTCCCACTGGTAGGGCGCGCCGGTGGCGACGTGCCGGAGGAACAGCTCCCACTGCACCTTGAAGCCGTTGTCGAACTCGGCGTTGTCCGGGACCTGGTACCACTGGTCGCGGAACGACTCGGTGACCGGCAGGTCGGGGTTCCAGACCGGCTTGGGTGTCGACGCCCGGTGCTGGACACGGCAGTTGCGCAGGCCCGCCACGGCGCTGCCCTCGGTTCCGTCGACCTGGAACTCCACCAGTTCGTCGCGGTCCACCCGTACCGCCCACGAGGAGTTGATCTGTGCGGTGATCCCGCCCTCCAGCTCGAAGATGCCGTACGCGGCGTCGTCGGCGGTCGCGGCGTAGGGCTCGCCCCGCTCGTCCACGCGCTCGGGGATGTGGGTGGCGGTGTGCGCGTACACCGAGCGGACCGGGGCGACGACGTTGTCCAGCACGTACCGCCAGTGCGGGAACATGTCGAGGATCATGCCGCCGCCGTCCTCGGCCCGGTAGTTCCAGGACGGGCGCTGCGCCTCCTGCCAGTCGCCCTCGAACACCCAGTACCCGAACTCGCCGCGGACGGAGAGGATCCGGCCGAAGAAGCCGCTGTCGACCAGCCGCTTGAGCTTGAGCAGACCGGGCAGGAACAGCTTGTCCTGGACGGCGCCGTTGCGCACCCCCGCCTCGCGGGCGAGTCGGGCCAGCTCCAGTGCGGCGTCGAGGGATTCGGCCGTGGGCTTCTCTGTGTAGATGTGCTTGCCCGCCGCGATCGCCTTACGGATCGCGGGTTCACGCACCTGGGTCAGCTGGGCGTCGAAGTAGATCTCCGCCAGTGGGTGGGCGAGCGCCTCGTCCAACGAGGTCGTCCAGTGCTCCAGGCCGTGGCGCTCGGCGAGCGCCTTCAGCTTGTCGACGCTGCGACCGACCAGGATCGGCTCGGGCCAGAGCACGTCGCCGTCGCCGAGGGCGAGGCCGCCCTGGTCGCGGATGGCCAGGATCGAGCGGACCAGGTGCTGACGGTAGCCCATCCGGCCGGTGACACCGTTCATCACGATGCCGATCACCTTGCGGGACATGGTCGGTACTCCTTGGTGGTGCAGTGGGGCGGGCGGCGGTCACGCCGTGCGGTGGACGTCCTGTGCCAGCACCGGGTGGGCGAAGGGCAGCCCGGTGGTGTAGCGGGCGAGTTCGTCGGCCGCGGCAGCGGCCATACGGTGAAGTTCGCCGCCCAGGGAGCCGGCGATGTGCGGCGTGAGCAGGACGTTGGGCAGGTCGTAGAGCGGGGAGTCCGCGGGCAGCACCTCGGGCGAGGTGACGTCGAGTACGGCGCCCAGACGGCCGGAGACCAGCTCGTCGACCATGGCGTCCTGGTCGATCAGGGAGCCGCGGGAGGTGTTGATGAGCGTGGCCCCGTCGGGCATGAGGGCGAGACGGCGGCCGTCGATCATGTGCCGGGTGGACGGCAGTTGCGGAGCGTGGACGCTCACCACGTCGCTGAGCGCGCACAGTTCGTCGAGTCCCACCGAACGGACGCCGAGTGCGTCGGCCTCGTCGGGTTCCACGTAGGGATCGTGCAGCAGCAGCTCCAGGTCGAAGGGCCGGAGCAGTTCGATCACACGGCGCCCGATCTGGGAGGCGCCGACGATGCCGACGGTGCGGCGATGGTTGCCGATGTGGCTGTAGGCGACCTGCCAGTCGTACGGGGCGCGGCGCCCTCGATAGTCGGCGGCCAGCCGCAGCACCTGCTTGTTGGAGAACAGGACGGCGGCGACGGTGTACTCGGCGACCGGCAGGGCATTGACCCAGGCGGCGGAGGCGACCTGGATGCCGCGTTCCCAACAGGCTTCCGTGACGTGGTGTTTGACCGAGCCGGCGGCGTGGATGACGGCACGCAGCCGGGACGCGGCCGCCAGGACCCGTTCGTCGAGGGACGGGCAGCCCCAGCTGGTGAGGAGGACTTCCGTCTCGGCGAGTGCGGTGAGGGCCTCGGGCGTGGTGAAGTCGTCGAGGACGAGCGCGGGGTCGAGGTCGGCGAGCCCGTTCAGCCGCTCCATGGTGTCCGCGTCGATCAGTCGGGGGGCGAGCTCGGGGTGCATGGCGAGGAGCACGCGCGGTCGGTGCCGGTCGGGACCGGAGCGTCCGGCGGCTGACGTGGACTGCTGGGGCACGGGGTACTCCGTTGGGT
This sequence comes from Streptomyces sp. NPDC002463, assembly GCF_042889835.1. Taxonomy (NCBI): domain Bacteria; kingdom Bacillati; phylum Actinomycetota; class Actinomycetes; order Kitasatosporales; family Streptomycetaceae; genus Streptomyces; species Streptomyces sp. NPDC002463. The sequence goes on along the minus strand of NZ_JBIARL010000016.1, from coordinate 112,841 downwards.
CGGCGGGGCTCGCGGTCGGGGCGGTCACTTGACGCTGCCTGCGGTGAGGCCGGCCTTCCAGTGCCGTTGCAGGGCGACGAACGCGACGACGAGCGGGATCACGGCCACCAGGGAACCCGTGACCACCAGCGGATAGAACTCGGGGAAGCTGCGGGTCTGCGCGTTCCACGTGTACAGCCCGAGGCTGACCGGGAAGAGCCGGTCGTCGGAGAGCATCACCAGCGGCAGGAAGAAGTTGTTCCAGATGGCGGTGAACTGGAACAGGAACACCGTGACGAAGCCCGGCATCACCATCCGCAGGCCGATCGACCAGAAGGTGCGCAGTTCTCCGGCGCCGTCCATCCTCGCGGCCTCCAGGACCTCGCCGGGCACGTATCCGGCGACGAAGATCCGGGAGAGGTACACGCCGAAGGGGAAGACCAGGCTGGGGATGAAGACGGCCCAGAAGGTGTTGACGATGCCGACCTTGGAGGCGAGCAGGTACATCGGCAGCGCGAGCGCCGTGGTGGGCACGAGGACACCGACCAGCACCAGACCGAACAGCTTCTCCTTACCGGGGAACCGGTAGACCTCGAAGGCGTAGCCCGCGCAGACGCAGATGAAGGCGCAGAGCAGGGCGCCGCCGCCGGCGTAGAGCAGGGAGTTGAGGTACCAGCGGAAGTAGATGCCGCCGTCGGCGGTGGCCAGGCCGTGCAGGTTCTCACCGAGGTGGAGGTTGCTCAGCGAGAGGCTGTTGCCGCCGACCAGGTCCGGGGCGTTCTTGGCGGAGGCGGTGAGCAGCCAGCCGAGGGGCAGCATGGTGTAGAGGGTGACCAGCACGAGGGCGGCGTTGACCGCGCCCTTGGACAGGGACCAGGGTCGGGGCTTCCTTGCGTGCGCGCTCATCGGGCGGCCTCCGTCCGGCGCTCGGACCGGCCACGGCCGACCCTGGTGACGATGAAGGAGAGCACGGCGGCGACAAGCGCGAGCAACACCGAGGAGGCGGCGGCGAGACCGTAGTCGTTGTGCTCGAAGGCCGCGGTGTACGCGTACATGTTGGGGGTCCAGGTGGTGGTGACGCCCGGGGCCGCGCCGCGCAGGATCATCGGCTCGGTGAACAGCTGGAGCGCCCCGATGACGGTGAACAGGGCGACCATCGTGATCGACGCCTTGATCAGCGGGATCTTGATGCTGACCGCGGTGCGCAGGGCGCCCGCGCCGTCCACCAGGGCCGCTTCCTGGACCTCACGGGGGATGGCCTGCAGCGCGGCGAAGAAGATGATCATGTTGTAGCCGGTCCATTCCCAGACCGCGATGTTGACCACGGCGGGCAGGGGATGGCCGAGGAAGTCGATCTGCGCGCCGGCGCCGCCGAGCGCGTCGATGACCGGGCTGATGCCGGGGGTGTACAGGTACGTCCAGATCAGGGCCGCGATGATGCCGGGAACGGCGTGCGGCAGGAACAGCGCCAGCTGGAAGAAGCGCTTGGCCCGTGCGTACACCGAGTCGAGGAGCAGGGCCACGATCAGCGACAGGCCGATCATCACCGGGATGTAGAGCAGGCAGTAGCGGGCGATCGTCAGGAATCCGTCCCGGTAGGCCGGATCCGTCAGTGCGCGGGTGTAATTGGCGAGCCCGTCGAAGACGGCTTCGGCGTCACCGAAGCCGAGGCCGGAGCGCTGCTCGGTGAACAGGCTCAGATAGCCGGCGTAGCCGATCGGGACGAGCATCGCCGCGGTGAAGAGTACGAGGAACGGGGCGATCAGTGCGGCGGGGGCCCCGTACCTCCCGCGCCGCCGCCCAGTGGCGCGGGAGGAGTCATGGGTGCGGCCGGTCACGGGGCGACCTTGAGTCCGCGGTTCTCGATCCCGGCGACGGTGCCCTTCTGGGCGGCGTCGACACCGGCCTCGATGGTGCCGCCCTGGCCGAGCTTGCCGAAGGCGTCCTTCAGCTCGTTGTTGGTGACGCCCATGACCGGGCCCCACTGCCAGTCCGGCTCGATCGACTTGGCGGCGTCGGTGAAGACGCTGTAGATGTCCTGGCCGCCGTAGAAGTCGGTGTTGAAGGCGGCCTTGGCGACCGGCACGAGCGCAGGCGCGGCGGGGTACATCGAGGAGGTGCCGGAGGCGATGCGCGCCTTGATGCCCTCGGGGGTGGTGGTGGCCCAGGTCGCGAACTCGACGGCCGCCTCGGCCTTCCTGCTGTTCTTCGAGACGGCGAAGGTGGAGCCGCCGAGCATGCCGCTGGCGGGGCTGCCGTCCCAGGTCGGGACCGGGGCCACGGCCCACTTTCCGGAGGCTTCGGGGGTGGTGGCCAGGCTGCTCTTGAGCACGCCGCCGCCCCAGGCGGCGCCGAGGTAGCCGGCGGTCTCGCCCTTCTGCAGCGAGGCGGTCCACTGCTGGCTGAACGACGGGTGGAGGCGTACCAGGTCGTCGGAGACCAGCTTCTGCCAGTAGTCGCCGACGCGGTTCGTCTCGGGGCTGTCGATGTCGACCTTCCAGGCGTCGCCTGAGGTGGCGAACCAGTGGGCGCCGGCCTGCCAGGAGAACGCCTCGAAGGGGCTGGGGTCGTCGGGGAAGAAGGTGCCGATCCGGGTCTTGGGGTCGGCCGCCTTGAGCTTCTGCGCGTCGGCCCGGTACTCGTCCCAGGTCTTCGGCGGGGTGGTGATGCCGGCCTTCTCGAAGAGGTCCTTGCGGTAGAAGAAGGCCTGCGGGGCGGCGTCGAGCGGGAGTGCCCACGTGGAGTCGGCGAGGGTGGTCAGCTGGACGGCCTGCGGCAGGTACTTCGCCTTCAGGTACAAGGTGGTGTACCGGGCGCAGGCGCTCAACGACCCGGACGTCCGGGAGATCGTCCAGACCTGTGTGCAGGCCGGGGAACAGGCGCGCGTCTTCCCCGACCTGCCGCTCAGCCTGACGATCTGCGACGAGGAGTTCTGCGTCGTCAACATCCCCTTGCCGAGGTTCGGCCGGGCGCACGCGATGATCGTGCGGCGTTCCGAGCTCCTGGACGCGTTCATCGGCGTGTTCGAGTCCTACTGGCGACTGGGCGTGCCCCTGCCCGCCTGCGACGACACGGTCGGCGCGGACGCCGATGCGTCGGCGAACCCGCCCGAGGACGCCCGCCGTCTGCTGACCTGCCTCAGCTCCGGGCTGACCGACGAGTCCATCGCGCGGGAACTCGGCGTCAGCGAACGCACCATCGCCCGCCGCATCGCACGCCTCCAGGAGATCGTCGGCGCCCAGACCCGGTTCCAGCTCGGGGTCCAGGCATCCCGCCGCGGCTGGCTCTGAGAGCCGTCGACCCGCACTCGGTGGTACCCGCACACCTGCTGTCGCACGACGTAGTGCGCCCGTAGCCGCTCCTCACACCGAGCCGCCACGTGCCAGGGCGTGACCGTCCTCGCCGGCGCCGCCCGCATCGACACCGGCCTCCCTCACGCGGTCCAGGCCGTCGGCCCCCCATGCGCGGCCTCGCCTTCACCGACGGGGGGGGGAGCGCAACGCCCGACAGGCGCGTCCCCTGCGCCGAAACACCCCTGCGATGACTCCGCGCCCTGCGCCTCTGGACCACAGGCCGCGCATTCCGTCATACTCCCGCCAGAATCTATGCTCGAAAATGCTCGAAGAGTGGCTAGATCAATCAGCTTCGCGCATAGACGGGTTTCGGGCTGCCACTCATCGCCCGGCTTCATCAGGGAGTCACCGCATATGTCCACGACCTGCCGCACCACCATCGAGATCACCTCCCAGCCGGACACCTGGCTACGGGCGAAGGCCTTACTGAGCCTCCATTCCGAGGTCCTGCCCCGTCGCGGCGAGCGGGTCGCCGTCGTCGGCTGCGGAACGTCCTGGTTCATGGCCCAGGCCTACGCCGAGCTCCGGGAGCGGGGCGGGCACGGCGAGACCGACGCGTTCGCGGCTTCGGAGTTCCCCCATGGGCGCGCGTACGACCGGGTGCTCGCAATCACCCGGTCCGGCACCACGAGCGAGGTCCTCGACCTCCTGGGCCGGCTCAAGGGCACCACGCCGACGGGCGCGATAACCGCCGCCCCCGAGACCCCTGTCATGAAGGTGGCCGACGCCGTGGCCGTACTCGGTTTCGCGGACGAGGAGTCGGTGGTGCAGACCCGGTTCGCCACCACCACGCTCGCGCTGCTACGAGCGCATCTGGAGGCGGAGGACGCGCTGCCGGCCGGTGTGCGATCGCTCGACGAGGCGATCGCCGACGCGCGGCGGGCGATCGCGCTGGATCTGGATGCCGAGCTGTGCGCCGCCGAGCAGTTCACCTTCCTGGGCACCGGGTGGACCTACGGACTGGCGTTGGAGGCCGGGCTGAAGATGCGCGAGGCCGCCGGGGCGTGGACCGAGGCGTACCCGGCCATGGAGTACCGGCACGGGCCGATCAGCATCACCGGACCGGGCCGTGTGGCGTGGGTGTTCGGTCCGACCCCGGCGGGCCTGGCCGACGACATCGCCCGCGTCGGTGGGACGATCGTCGCCGGATCCGTCCACGGGCCCGGCACGCTGGACCCGCTGGCGGACCTCGTCCTGGCCCAGCGGCTGGCCGTCCGGCTGGCCGAGGCGCGGGGCTACGACCCCGACCGCCCCCGCAACCTGACCCGTTCCGTCATCCTCGAGGCCTCCCATGCGTGACGAGACCGAGGAGCGGGACTGCGTCATCGCGCTGGACGTGGGCGGGACCAGCATGAAGGGCGCGCTCGTCGACCGCGACATGGCGGCCCTGCACACCGTGCGCAGGGCGACGCCCCGCCGGTGGGGCCCGGACGCGGTGATCGCCGAGATCGCGGCCGTCCTGCACGAGCTCGACAGGAACGCCGCCACGCACGGGCTGACCGTGCGGGGTGCGGGGGTGGTCGTCCCGGGGATCGTCGACGAGGAGACGCGGACAGCCGTCTACTCGGCGAACCTGGGCTGGCGTGACCTGCCGCTCGCGGACTACCTGGAAGGAGCGTCGGGCCTGTCCGTGGCCCTGGGGCACGACGTACGGGCCGGCGGGGTCGCAGAATGCCGCCTCGGCGCGGCCCGGGGCGCGGACGACGTCTGGTTCGTGCCCATCGGGACCGGCATCTCCGCGGCCGTCTTCTCCGAGGGGCGACCCGTCCGTGCTCGCGGCTACGCGGGCGAGCTCGGTCATGTGGTCGTCGACCCCGGCGGGGAACCGTGTGTCTGCGGTGCCCGGGGGTGCCTGGAGGGTGTGGCGTCGGCCGCTGCCGTCGCCGCCGCGTATGGCGCCCGCTCCGGGCGCCACGTCGAGGGCGCCTCCGCGGTGGCGGAGAGACTCATGCAGGGCGATCCCGACGCCCGGGCGGTATGGGCCCGGGCCGTCGAGGCCCTGGGCACGGCTCTGGCCATGGCCACGACGCTGTTCGCGCCCGAGGTCGTCGTCCTCGGCGGCGGCCTCGCCGAAGCCGGCGGCCTGCTCCTGGACCCCCTGCGCGCGTCCCTCGCCCGTCGGCTGACGTTCCAGCGGCGGCCCGAGCTGGTTCTCGCGGAGCTCGGGGACATGGCGGGATGTCTCGGCGCCGCTCTCGCCGCATGGCAGGCGGCGGGCGGCCGGTCGTCGTCGCAGTTCCCTCCTCCGTCGCTGTCGGAGGTGGCGTCGTGATCCTCACCGTCACGCTCAACGCCGCTCTGGACGTCACGTACGAGGTCGACGCCCTGGTCCCTCATGGCTCGCACCGCGTGCGTGAGGCGTGCGCGCGGGCGGGAGGCAAAGGGATCAACGTCGCCCGTGTCCTGTCCGCTCTGGGGGTCCCCGCCGTCGTGACCGGCCTGGCGGGTGGTACGACCGGCCGAGCGATCCGGGACGACCTGCGCGCGGCGCAGCTGCCCGACGAACTGGTGCCCATGGCAGGCGACTCCCGTCGTACGGTCACGATCGTGTCCCGTGACGACGGCGACGCCACCGTCTTCAACGAGTCCGGTCCTCATGTCGACATGGCGTCCTGGGCGGACTTCGCCGCCCGGTTCGCCGCACTGGTACGCGACGCCCAGGTGGTCGTCCTCTCCGGCAGTCTGCCTCCCGGGCTGCCGTCCGACGCGTACGGGCGACTGATCCGCCTGTCCGCCGAGGCGGGGGCCCACACGATCCTCGACACCAGTGGGCCCGCCCTGCTCGCGGCGCTGGACGCGTGCCCGACCGTGATCAAACCCAATGCCGCGGAGATCACCGAGGTCACCGGCCACGACGACGTCGAAGCCGCGGCCGGAAGCCTCCGTGCCCTCGGCGCGCGAAGTGTCGTGGCATCACGCGGACCGGAGGGGCTGTACGCCGTCACGCCCGAGGGGAGCTGGCACGCCACTCCCCCGCGCCTCCTGGCGGGAAACCCGACAGGAGCCGGGGACGCCTGTGTCGCGGCGATCGCGGCGGGGCTCCTCGCCGGTGACCCCTGGCCGACCGTCCTGCGCGAAGCCGTCGCGCTCTCGGCGGCCGCCGTTCCCTGCCCCCTGGCGGGCGACTTCGACGCCGCCCTCTACCAGCAACTCCGTACCACCGTTCCTGTGGAGAGAACCCATGCCCCTGTCAGCCACTGACGAGATCGTCGACCCCGCGTACGAGGAGACCACCGGCGTCGGAGCCTTCAACGTCGTACAGATCGAGCACGCGGAGGCCATCGTCGCCGGAGCGGAACGGGCCGGCCTGCCCGTCATCCTCCAGATCAGCGAGAACACCGCCCGCTACCACGGATCGCTCGGCCCCATCGCGGTGGCTTCACTCGCTCTGGCCGGCAGCGCGAGCGTCCCGGTGGCGTTGCACCTCGACCACGCGGAGTCGACCGATCTGGTCCGCGAAGCCGTCGATCTCGGCTTCACCTCCGTGATGTTCGACGCCTCCAGACTCCCCTACGCCGAGAACCTGGCGGCGACGCGCGAGATCACGGACTACTGCCACCGCGCGGACGTTTGGGTCGAGGCGGAGCTGGGCGAGGTCGGAGGAAAGGACGGTGCGCACGCCCCGGGCGTCCGCACCGATCCAAACGAGGCGGTCGCGTTCGTCACGGCGACCGCCGTGGACGCCCTGGCCGTCGCCGTGGGCAGTTCGCACGCCATGCTCACCCGGGACGCCGTCCTCGACTTCGACCTCATCGCCCGCCTGCGTGACGCTGTCGACGTCCCCCTCGTCCTGCACGGCTCCTCCGGAGTCGATGACGCGGACCTCGCCAAAGCCGTCGCCGCGGGCATGACCAAGGTGAACGTGTCCACGCACCTCAACCAGACCTTCACCCGGACCGTGCGCGATCACCTCGGCGCCCATGCCGACACCGCCGATCCGCGAAAGTACCTGGGCCCCGCACGCGCCGCCGTCGCGGACGAGGTGGCACGCCTCCTGCGCGTGCTCGCGGGCAACTGACCCCGGCGCGGGCTCGGTTCTTCCTGCCCTGACCGGCCGCGCCCGCGAGCCGGGACACGAAGACCTCCGGTGTGGTGAGCCTGGCAGTCTCCACCACACCGGAGGTCTTTCCCGCGTCCCGGGCCCGAGGAGGTCGACGACACCCGTGATCGGCAACCGGATACCGAGAGCATTGCTCGGCCTCCGAGACCGGAGCCGCCAGCCGGCGCCTCACCACATGCGTCCGTCACACGGGCGGATCGCCGGACGGCCTTCCCGCCCGGAGCGATGGAACGACAGGGCGGGCCGCCGCCGGAGCGACGGCCCGCCTGTGGCCGGCTCAGTAGACCTCGAGCTCGTAGATCCGCGCGGCCTGGTTGGTCGTCTGGGTCGGTGTGGTCACCTCGATCCGCACGTACCGCGCGGTGGCGCTCACCGCGTGGACGGTCGTCGCCGCGGTGTTGTCGGTGACGGTCGCCACCGTGGTCCACGTGGTCCCGTCCGTCGACGTCTTGATGGTGAACGCCTTGGTGTTGAGACTGGACGACTCGCCGCCCATCGCCGCGTGCTTGACCACGACCTTGTAGAGCGGCCTGCTCGACCCGAGGTCGACCTGCAGCCACTTCGACGTCGCCAACGAGCAGAACTTGTCGGAGGACCCGCCGGTCATGCTGCCGTTGACCGCCTTCTCCGGGCCTTCCGAGGTGGAGCACGGGGCCGATCCGGTCGCGGGCTGCTTCAGGGCCATGTTGGCCAGCGGGTTGACCACGGCCCAGTCGGTCGGCGTCGAGGACAGCGTGACGTCGAGGGTGCCGCCGGACTGGATGAAGCCCGACGCCACCTTCCAGTCGGTGTGCGCCGTGCCGCCCTTGGTGACGGACTGGATGTACTTTCCGCTGCCGATGCCGTTGACCGTCAGCACCACACCGTCGGCGTTGGTGACGGTCGCGCTGGGGAACAGCGGGGTGGACAGGATCATGTCGCCGGATCCGGGCTTGTGCGGGAACAGGCCGAGGGCCGCCCACACGTACCAGGCGGACATGGTGCCGAGGTCGTCGTTGCCGGGCAGGCCGGAGGGTCCGGTGGTGTAGACGGTGTCGACGATCTGGCGCACGGTCTCCTGGGTCTTCCAGGGCTTGCCGAGCTCGTTGTAGATCCACGGGGCGTGGATGTCGGGTTCGTTGGTCGGGTCGTACTTCAGGGCGCCGCCGCCCCGCACCAGCCAGTTGCCGTTGATGTCGTGGAAGAAGTCGTCGAGGCGGCCGGCGGCGGTCGACTTGCCGCCCATGACGGCCGCGAGTCCGGCGACGTCGTGCGGCACCATCCACGTGTAAGCGGCGGCGCTGCCCTGGGCGAATCCGGTCTGGGTGGACGGGGTGAAGCCGCCGACCCAGGAGCCGTCCAGGTTGCGCGCCTGCATGTAGCCGGTGGCCGGGTTGTACACGTTCTTCCACCAGCCGGCGCGGTCGGACATGAGGGCCGCCTCGGTGGTGCGGCCGAGCGCGGTGGCCCACTGGGCGAGCGAGTGGTCCGCGACGGAGGCTTCCAGGGTCTCCGCGGCGCCGCCCCAGCAGTGGCAGACGTCGTTGGCCGAGTACTTCGACTGCATGTACTGGGCGAGGTTGGGGCGCTGGCCCACGCACTGGCCCGGGCAGCCCGCGTCGGACAGGCCGTCCGCGTGCGGGACGGTGGCCTGGTCGTAGAGGGAGGCGAAGGCGCCGTTGTAGTCGAAGTTGCGCACGCCCATCGCGTAGAAGGTCGCCAGGGTCACCGCCGAGGGGTCGCCGGTCATGACGTGGGTGGCGCCGCTGATGTGGACCCACCGGTCCCAGACGCCGCCGTTCTGCTTGGCGAAGTTGTAGAGCGACTGGGCGAAGTCGCCGGCCACCTTCGGCTCGAGGAGCGCGAGCAGCTGGATCTGGGCGCGGTACTGGTCCCAGCCGGAGAAGTTGCTGTACTGCGCCGTCTGGCCGGGCTCCACGTCATGTGCGACCTGGTCCATGCCCCGGTAGCGGCCGTCGGTGTCGCTGATGACGTTGGGCTGCTGCAGGCTGTGGTAGAGCGAGGTGTAGAAGATCTTGCGCTGGTCCGTGGTGCCGCCGGCGATCTGGATGCGGCCGAGCCGGGTGTCCCACGCGGCCCGCGTCGCGGCGGCCACGCCGTCCACCGTGGTCCCGGACGGCTGCTCGTCCTGGAGGTTGCGCTCGGCGCCCTCCTGCGAGACGTAGGAGATGCCGATCTTCATCGTCACCTGCGCGCCGGGCGCGAACATCACGTAGCCGCCGGAGCCCTTGCCGAGCCGGTCGGCACCGGTCAGGTAGCCCTCGCCGCCCGTCTGGTAGGTGCCGCCCGGCTGGAGGGTCGCGTCCTTCCAGGTGCCGTTTCCGGTGAAGGGCTGGTCGAACTGCGCCGAGAAGTACAGCCGGTAGTAGGTCTTCCGGTTGTTGTTGGGGGTACCGCCGTTGGCACGCCTGCCGCAGAACGCACCGGTCAGCACCGAGCCGGTCACCTTCCGGTCGGCCACGTCGATGCGGGTTTCGGCGTCCTCGCTGCCGTTGAGCGAGTTGGAGGTGCGGAACAGCAGGTTCGCGGGCTTGCCCGACGGGAACCCGATCGTGCCGATCGCCGTGCGGGTGGTGGCGGCGAAGTCGGTCGTCGCACCGTTCGCCAGGTCGAGCTTGTAGCGGCCGGGGGTGGCGGACTCGTCGGCGTGGCTGAAGTTGCTGGCGTAGACCGCGTCGGCGGTGTCGGCGGTCGGGGACGAGGTCACGTCGCCGGTGTGCGGGAAGATCGGCACGTCGCCGGCGGCGCCCGGGTGGCATCCCGCGCCGTTGACGTGGGTGAGGGCGAACCCGCGCAGGCGGGTGGTGTTGTAGTCGTAGCCGTTGGCGGCACCGGTGTTGGTCTGGTCCCCGCGGGTACTCGTCGGACTCCACGACATCATGCCGAACGGCGCCGTCGCGCCGGGGAAGGTGTTGCCGCCGCCGCTGGACCCGATCAGCGGGTCGACGTGGTCGGAGGGTGTGGTGACGGCGGTCTCCGCCTGGACGGGCGCCGCGTTCACCCCGCCCAGGGCGAGGGCGGCGGCGAGGGCCGCCGCCGCCGGTCGCCACTTCGTTCTGGAACGTATGCGTGATGGGACAGTGCTCACTGCGTTCTCCGGCAGGTCGGGAGCATCAGCTGCATGGGGCGGATGCGGCAGGACGACCGCTTCCGTGGGCCGCGGGGCCGGGGGATGTGGCGGGACGACCTCATCCGCCGGCCCCGCGAGATCGGACCGCGGTGTTCGACCGGCCCGACGGGCCACTCCCCGGTGGGAACCCGGTGTGGCGGAGACAAGCTAAATCATTTTGATGAACTACATCAACCCTGCGACGACATCCGGTTTACGAGACGTCTGCCCGCAGGTGTCAGCGACCCTTCACGCGCACACGGCGGCAGCCGAACTCTGCGCGAGCAGGGCGGTACGGGCGGCGCCGAGCAGCCCGCCGTGGCGCCCGAGGGTGGACGACGCCACGGTCACGCGCTTCACGAAGCCGAGGGTGGCGGCGCGCGCGAGGTGTGCGCGCAGCGGGTCGAGGAGCACCGGGCCGGCCGCGGCCACGCCGCCGCCGATCACCACGCGGTCCACGTCGCACAGCGTGGCGGTCGCGACGATCCCGCGGGCCAGCGCCTCGGTGCCCCGGTCGAAGGCGGCCACCGCGATGGCGTCCCCGCTCGCCGCGCTCGCCGCGAGCGCGCGGGCGTCCGCGCCGACCCAGCCCTGTTCGCGGGCCCAGCGGACCATCGACGTACCGCTGGCGTAGGCCTCGACGCACCCGGTGGCGCCGCAGACGCACGGCGGACCGGCCGGATCCACGACGGTGTGTCCGATGTGGCCCGCGTTGCCACTGGGGCCGGGGTAGGCAGCGCCGTCGAGCACGAGCCCGCCTCCGACCCCGGTGGAGACCACGATGCCGAGCAGCGACCGGGTGCCGCGCCCGGCGCCGAGCCAGTGTTCACCGAGCGCTGCGGCGATGGCGTCGCCGACGAGGGTGACGGGAACGCCCGGAACGGCCTCGGCGACCAGGTCCACCAGCGGGAAGTCCCGCCAGCCGGGGATGTTCACCGGACTGACCGTGCCGCACACCGGGTCGACCGGCCCGGCGCAGGCCACACCGACCGCGCGGGGCACCGCGTCTTCGACGACGGTGCCGATCAACCCGGTCAATGCCGCGCCGAGTTCGGGCTCGGTCACCGGAGTGGGCGCTTCCGCATGCCGATGGACGTGCCCTTCGGCATCCACCAGGCCCGCGCCGAGCTTGGTGCCTCCGATGTCCACCGCGAGCACGAGTTCCTGACTCATGAAGGGTCCTTTCCTTGGGAATCAGTCCGACAACAATGCCGACAGCTGCGGCGAGTAGGTGGAATGCAGGACGAGCGCGGCGGCGCCGACGACGGCGGCGTCCGCGCCCAGGGGGGAGAGCGTCACGTCGACGGCCCGGACGTGCCGGGACATCACTCGGGTGGCGACCGCCGACCGGACGGTGTCGACGTAGAGGTCTTCGAGGTGCCGGATGCCGTGGCCGCCGAGGACGACGAGGTCCACGTCGACGACGTTCACGACGTTGACGACCACCGAGGCGACGTAGGCCGCGGCCTCCTCCAGGACGCCGGTCGCCAGCGGGTCGCCCTCGCTCGACGCCTCGCAGATCGCGGCGATGTCGATCGAGTCGGGGTCGGCGCGGAACTGTCCGGCCAGCGCGCTCGCGCCGCCCGCGCCGAGCCTGCGCCGGATCTCCGCCCGGATCGCGGCAGTGCTGACCAGGGTCTCCAGGCACCCCTGGTTGCCGCAGTAGCACTGCAGGCCGCCAGGCAGCACCGTGGTGTGCCCGAACTCGCCGGCGTTGAACGAACCGCCCCGGTAGACCTGGTGGTTGAGGACGAGGCCGCCGCCGATGCCGGTGCCGAAGAACACGTACGCGAAGTTCGCCACGCCCCGCCCCGCTCCCGCCCAGCGCTCGCCGACCGCGGCGGCGGTGGAGTCGTTGTCGAGCGTGATGGTCAGCCCGGTGGCCTCGCTGAGCATGTGCCGGATCGGGACCCGGTTCCAGTGGGCCAGCTGGGGCGGCGCGACCACGTTGCCGTGTTCCTGGTCGATCGGGCCGGGGGTGGCGAGCCCGAGGCCCTGCACCCGCTCGCGCGGCACGTCGGCTTCCGCCAGTACGTCCTCCACCAGATCCGCCATCGCCGCGATCACCTCGGCCGGGTCCGCCCCGGTCGGTGTCGGAATCCGTTTCGTCACCAGGGGGCGCCCGAGCAGGTCCACCACCACGCACGCGATCTCGGCCGGATCGAGGTGCAGGCCGACCGCACTGCCCGCGTCGGCGTTGATGCGCAGAGTGGTGCGGGGCTTGCCGCCGGTCTTGACCCGGCTGGCGCCGTCCTCGCGCACGATGCCCTCGTCGAGCAGTCTGCGGACGATCCCGGAGACGGTCTGCGGCGTGAGACCGGTGTGCTTGGCGATGTCCACCCGGCTGATGCCGTCGGCGCGCTGGATCTCCTCGAGCACCACGGCCCGGTTGTACCGGCCCACCTTGGGGAGATTCGTGCCTGCTTGTCGCACGGAGGATCCTCTCTGTCTGCGTCCCGACGGCATTCTGCCTCACACCCGTTGACAAAGTAAATCAATTGGATTTACGGTCCCGCCACACAGTCGAAACCTGCGGACACGGAGCCCACAGCCCGGACAGGCACACCGCTGTGACCCCCAAGCGGACCGGACATAGGAGAAGCCGATGTCACTGACAGCCCTCGTTTCCCGGGGACCAGGATCCCCGGGGCCGCACGACAGGAGTGCGCGGCCGTGAGCGCCCCGGTCCTGCTGGAGATGCGCGCGATCACCAAGACGTTCCCCGGCGTCAGGGCGCTCGACGACGTCAACCTGGCGGTACGCACCGGCGAGATCCACGCGATCTGCGGGGAGAACGGTGCGGGCAAGTCGACGCTGATGAAGGTGCTCAGCGGCGTGTACCCCTACGGCAGCTACGCCGGCGACATCGTCTACGAGGGCGCGGAGGTGCGGTTCGACGGCATCCGGGCCAGCGAGCGCGCGGGCATCGTGATCATCCACCAGGAGCTCGCTCTGGTGCCCGGCATGTCGATCACCGAGAACATCTTCCTCGGCAACGAGCTCCGCGGGCGCGGCGGCATCGACTGGAAGCACGCACGCCGGCGGGTCCTGGAGCTGATGGCCCAGGTCGGCCTGGACGAGGACCCGGACACCCTGGTCAAGGACATCGGGGTGGGCAAGCAGCAGCTGGTCGAGATCGCGAAGGCCTTCGCCAAGGACGTACGGCTGCTGATCCTCGACGAGCCCACCGCCGCGCTCAACGAGGCCGACTCGCAGCATCTGCTCGATCTGCTGCGCGAGTTCAGGCGGCGGGGCATCACCTCGATCATCATCTCGCACAAGCTCAACGAGATCGAGGCGATCGCCGACTCCATCACGATCCTGCGTGACGGGCACACCATCGAGACCCTCGACGTCGCCGCGGGCGGGGTCGACGAGGACCGCATCGTGCGCGGCATGGTGGGCCGCGAACTGAGCAGCCGTTTCCCCGACCACACGCCCGACATCGGCGAGGTGTTCTTCGAGGTCCGTGACTGGACCGTGCGCCATCCGGTCTCCACGGAGCGCCTGGTGTGCAAGAACTCCGGCTTCACCGTGCGCCGCGGCGAGGTCGTCGGGTTCGCGGGCCTGATGGGCGCCGGCCGCACCGAGCTCGCCATGAGCCTGTTCGGACGGTCCTACGGAGTGTGGCAGGGCGGGCGGGTGTTCAAGGACGGCGAGGAGATCCGTCTGGCGTCCGTCACGGAGGCGATCGAGCACGGACTGGCCTACGTCAGCGAGGACCGCAAGGCGATCGGGCTGAACCTGCTCGACGACATCAAGACGTCGGTCGTCGCGGCCAAGCCGTCGAAGGTCGCCCGGCACGGGATCGTCGACCGGGCCGCCGAGCACCGCGTCGCCGACCAGTACCGTCGCGAGCTGCGGATCAAGACCCCCACCGTCGACCAGGGCGTCGCCACGCTCTCGGGCGGCAACCAGCAGAAGGTCGTGCTGGCCAAGTGGATGTTCACCGACCCCGACCTGCTGATCCTCGACGAGCCGACCCGCGGCATCGACGTGGGCGCCAAGTTCGAGATCTACGGGATCATCCAGCGGCTCGCCGCCCAGGGCAAGGGCGTGGTCGTCATCTCCTCGGAGCTGCCCGAGCTCATCGGGCTGTGCGACCGGATCTACACCGTGTGCGAGGGGACCGTCACCGGCGAGGTGGCGAGGGCCGACGCCGACCCGGAACGCCTCATGAAGCAGATGACCACTACGAAGAAGAAGTCGATGTCATGACCGGATTCCAGAACCTCAAGAAGAACCTGTTCGGGGGCACGACCTCCGCCGGCCGCCAGTTCGGCATGATCTTCACACTCGTGGCGATCACCCTGCTGTTCCAAGTGCTGACCGACGGCCTCACGCTCACGTCGGGGAACCTGATCGCGGTCGTCAGCCAGTACTCCTACATCCTCATCCTGGCCATCGGAATGCTGATGGTGATCGTCGCCGGGCACATCGACCTGTCGGTCGGCTCGGTCGCGGCGTTCGTCGGCATCATCGTCGCCAAGGCGATGCAGCTCTACGACCTGCCCTGGCCGCTGGCGATCCTGCTCGGCCTGGTGTGCGGCGCGGTCATCGGCGCCTGGCAGGGCTTCTGGGTCGCCTACGTCGGCGTCCCGGCGTTCATCGTGACCCTGGCGGGCATGCTGCTCTTCCGCGGCGGCAACCAGTTCATCGGAAACGCCGACACCGTCCCCGTACCGGAGGGTTTCCGCACCATCGGCGCGGGCTACCTGCCGGAGGTCGGCCCCGACACCGGGTACAACAACCTGACCCTGCTGCTCGGTCTGGTCGCCTGCGCCGCCGTGGTGTGGCGAGAGGTGGGCGCGCGGCGCACTCGCGTGCAGATGGGCGCGCAGCCCGTCCCGCTGTGGGCCTCGGTCCTGCGGCTCGCGGTGGCAGTGGGCGTCGTCGTCTTCGCCACGCTGCGGTTCGCCGGCGGTCGCGTCGGCACCAGCCTGCCGGTGTCGGGCATCATCCTGGGCCTGCTGGTCATCGGCTACTCGTACTTCACCCGCAACGCCGTCGGCGGCCGGCACATCTACGCGGTCGGCGGCAACGCCCGCGCCGCCGAGCTGTCGGGCGTGAAGCTCCGCCGAGTCAACTTCTTCGTCATGATGAACATGTCGGTTCTCGCCGCCCTGGCGGGCATGATCTTCGTGGCGCGGTCGGCCGCCTCCGGCCCCCAGGACGGGCTCAGCTGGGAACTCGACGCCATCGCGGCGGTGTTCATCGGCGGTGCCGCGGTCTCCGGCGGCCTGGGCACCATCAACGGCTCGATCGTCGGCGGACTCGTCATGGCCCTTCTCAACAACGGTCTCCAGCTCATGGGCGTCGGCGTGGACCTGGTGCAGATCATCAAGGGTCTGGTCCTGCTGCTCGCGGTCGCCCTCGACGTCTACAACAAGGGCCAGGGCCGGTTCTCCGTCCTCGATTCGATCACGCGCCCGTTCCGCCGTCAGGAACCGCCGTCCGCCACGGCGCCCACCGAGCCGGTCCCCGAAGGCGGCCGAGTCTCCTCCGCGGTCTGACCGTCACCCCCGTCCGCCGCTCGACGCCCGCTCGAGCGGCAAGCCAAGAAAGGCATTCGAAGATGCGCAACATACTCACCAAGGCCGTCACCGTCGCCGCCGCGGCCGCACTGGCACTCGCCGCCACCGGCTGCTCCTCCGAGCGCGACGGCCAGAGCACCGACGGCCGGACCGGCGGCGGCACCACCGCCAAGGGCTTCGCGGCGGACAGCCTGATCGGCGTCGCCCTGCCGTCGAAGACCTCGGAGAACTGGGTGCTCGCCGGCGACCTGTTCACCGACGGCCTCAAGGACGCGGGCTTCAAGTCCGACGTGCAGTACGCGGGCGCGTCCGCCACCGTGGCCGACCAGCAGGGCCAGATCTCGGCCATGCTCACCAAGGGTGCGAAGGTCATCGTCATCGGCGCCGCCGACGCCGCGCAGCTGTCCACCCAGGTGAAGCAGGCCAAGGAGTCCGGCGCGGTCGTCGTCGCCTACGACCGGCTCATCACCAACACCAAGGACGTCGACTACTACGTCGCCTTCGACAACTTCAAGGTCGGACAGCTCCAGGGCCAGGCGCTGCTCGACGGCATGAAGGCCAAGAAGCCGAAGGGCCCGTGGACGGTCGAGCTCTTCTCCGGCTCGCCCGACGACAACAACTCGGCGGTGTTCTTCAATGGCGCCATGGACGTCCTCAAGCCGCTGATCGACAAGGGTGACATCGTTGTCGGCTCCGGCCAGTCCGAAGTCAAGCAGACCGCGATCCAGGGCTGGAAGGCCGAGAACGCCCAGCAGCGCATGGACTCGCTGCTGACCTCGACCTACAACAGCGGGAAGACCCTCGACGGGGTGCTGTCGCCCAACGACACCCTCGCCCGCGCGATCCTCACCTCCGTCAAGGGCGCCGGCAAGCCGCTCCCGGTCGTGACCGGCCAGGACTCCGAGGTCGAGTCCGTCAAGTCCATCGTGGCCGGTGAGCAGTACTCCACGATCAACAAGGACACCCGCAAGCTCGTCGCGGAGACCATCAAGATGATCAAGGCGCTGCAGGCCGGCAAGGCCCCCGAGATCAACGACTCCAAGTCCTACAACAACGGGGCCAAGATCGTCCCGGCCTACCTGCTCCCGCCCGTCATCGTCACCAAGGCCAACGCGGCGGAGGCGTACGCCAACGACCCGAAGCTCGCCGCGCTCACCAAGTAACAGCCCCTCCTCGCGGGGGCCCCCCCCCCCCCCCCCGGGGCCCGGCCCCCCCCCCCCCCCCCGCCCCCCCCCCCCCCCCCCCCCCCCACCCCACCACCCCCCCCCCCCCCCCAACGGCGGCCCCCCCCCACAC
>NZ_JBIARL010000016.1:0-95500 GCF_042889835.1 Streptomyces sp. NPDC002463 | reverse complement strand
CCCGTCCCTAAACCCCCCCCCGCGCCCGGGGGGGGGGGCCCCCCCCCGCCCCGCCGCCGCCCCCCCCCCCCCCCCCCGCCCCCCCCCCCGCCCCCCCCCCCCGGGCCGGGGGGGGGCCCCCGCGACCCTCTTCCACAAAGGTCACCCGTGAGCGAACTGCTGCGCCTGGACAACCCGATCCGCACCTACGACTGGGGCTCGCACACCGTGCTCGCCGAGCTCCTCGGCCGCCCGGCCACCGGCCCGCAGGCCGAACTGTGGATCGGCGCGCACCCGACCGCACCTTCCCGGCTGCCCGACGGCAGCTCCCTCCTCGACCGCATCACCGACGCGCCGGAGCCGGTTCTCGGCCCCGGCAGGGACCGGCTGCCGTTCCTCCTCAAGGTCCTTGCGGTGGAACGCCCGCTGTCCATCCAGGTCCACCCCGACGAGGACCAGGCCCGCGACGGCTGGGCCGCGCAGCGCGGCTACCAGGACGCCTGGCCCAAACCGGAACTGATCTACGCCCTCACCCGGTTCGAGGCCCTCTGCGGATTCGCCGCCCCGGAGCACTCCGCCGCCGTCCTCGCGTCCGCGGGAGGCGAACGCCTGGAACACATCGCGGACATGCTCACCTCCGGCGGCCTGCGCACTGCGGTCGCGGCCCTCACCACATGGCCCGAGCACGACCGCCCTGCCCTCGTCGCCGAGGTCGCCGCAAGTACCACCGCCGACCTCGTCTGGCCCCGCCGACTGGCCGAGCAGTACCCCACCGACCCGGGCGTGGTCATCGCGATCCTCATGAACCACGTGATCCTGTCCCCCGGTCAAGCCCTCTTCGCCCGCCCCCGCACCCTCCACGCCTACCTCTGCGGCACCGGTGTGGAAATCATGGCCAACTCCGACAACGTCGTACGCGGCGGTCTCACCACCAAGCCCGTCGACGTCGCCGAACTGCAGGCGATCACCGACTTCACCCCCTCACTCCCCGAACTGGTCACGCCGGTTCCCCTCGCCAACGGCGAAGCCTCCTTCCCCACCCCGACCCCCCACTTCCATCTCACCCGGCTCCAGCCGTCAGGCTCTCCCATCGAGATCACCGCCCCAGGCCCCTCCGCCCTGCTCTGCCTCGACGGCGACCTCACCATCACCCGGGGCACGGCCACCGAACAGCTCCGCCGTGGCGATTCCGTGTTCCTCCCCCACGCAGGCGGTCAGACGAGCGTGACCGGCCACGGCCTCGCTTTCCGCGCCTCACTCCCTCACTGACTGGCAAGCCGCGTGCGACGGCGCGGCCTCAGGACACCGATCGCCACTCCACGCCGCACAGGAGGACGTGAACAACGCCCGGAACCAAGGCCGCACAGCTTCAGGCCGTCGAAGAACACGGATCGGCTCCCCCACCCCCAGGCCTTCAGGGGGCGGGGGACGTCAGCAGCCGGGAGGCGGTCGCCGTCGTAGCCTTGACCTCGCCGAAGCGGCCGATGGTCACTCCCAGGCCTCCTGGGCCCCGCGGTTCTCCTCTTCCTTGCGGCCCACAACAGTTCATGAACTCCCTGCGGACGCGCGGGTATGGGTCTGTTCGGCTCGACCGGTTTCTCCCCGGGGACGCCGGAGATCGACGGCAAGCGGCCGGCGAGCGGAATTCCGTACGGCCAGCGATCACCTATCCGGCGGTTGTCCCGGACCAGGTCCAGAATGTCGGGCCAGGATTCGTACGGAGCCCGGACATCGACCACGTGCCCATCAACGCGCCGTGAAGGGCGCATGGGCGCGCATCACGAGCTGCCGACCTGGGTGTGTAGGTTGACTTCCCGTCGCTGCCCCGCTCGACGCGCCCTCTCTCCCCCACAGCTCCAGGAGGCCCCGCCATGCCCGCATTCCCGTCGTCCCCCGCCGGCGCCCGCCCCGGCGCGGCACCTGAGACGGCAGCCGTCGTGTGGCGGGTGATCACCACCATGTACGAGGCCTACTCGGCCGGGGACCGCGCACGGATCGACGCCTGCCTGGACCCGGAGGCGACCGTGTGGGATTCCGGGACTGCCGGGCTGCTCTTCGGGAAGCCGGACCTGGACCGGGTGCGCGAGGAACGCCCGGCTGCTGGTGAGGGGCCGGTGGAGACCGGGCTGGAGCCGTACGGGCAGGTCGTGGACGTCTTCGGTGACATCGCGGTGCTGCGCTTCTGGCTGCGGGTGGACTTCGCGCCCGACCCGTCGGCCGGTGAGCTGCGCCCCGAGCTGGTCCGGAACACCGCGGTCTTGCAACAGGGCGTCGACGCGAAGTGGCGCATCGTCCACCTGCACGAGGACGTGCAGCAGCCGGGCGGTGTCCCCGTCGGCGATCACTGAACCGGGCACGGCGCACTGTGGCGGCCCGCCACCCGTGCGCCGCGCACAGCCCTCCCCGGAAGCCTCGGGCTAGCGTCCTCGGCGATCCCCTGAGAAAGCCGGGAGGCGCAATGACATACCGGGTGGCCATGGACATCGGTGGAACCTTCACCGACGTCGTCGCCTATGACGAACACAGCGGTACCTACTTCGCGGCCAAGGCCCCCACGACGCCGGGTGACCTGGCCGAGGGAGTCTTCGCCTCGCTGGGCCGGGCGGTGGATTCGCCCGGCGACATCTCCTTCTTCGTGCACGGCACCACGCAGGGCCTCAACGCCCTGCTGGAGCGCAAGGGCGCCCGCGTCCTGCTGCTCACGTCGGCCGGGATGCGGGACGTCTACCACATCGCCCGCGGCAACCGGGACCGGATGTTCGACCTGCACTACCGCAAGCCGAAGCCGCTGGTCGAGCGCCGCGACACGATGGAGGCGGGCGGCCGCTTCGACTGGCGCGGCACCGAGCTCGAACCCCTCGACGAGGACGCCGTACGGGCCGCCGCCCGACGCGCGAAGGACGAGGGCTTCGACGCCGTCGCCGTCTCGTTCCTCTTCTCGTACGTCAACCCGGACCACGAGCTGCTGGCCGGGAAGATCCTGGAGCAGGAGCTCGGCGAGGACGTCGTCGTGGTGCTGTCGCACCAGGTGGCGGGCGAGTGGCGCGAGTACGAGCGGACGAGCTCGGCCGTCCTGGAGGCGTACACGGGCCCCGTGGTGCGCCGCTATCTGGGCCGGATCGAGGGGCGGTTCGCGGAGCACGGCCTGACCGTCCCGGTCCAGGTGATGCAGTCCTCGGGCGGCATCGTGAACGCCGCCTACGCCCGCCGCCACCCCTTGCAGACCCTGCTGTCCGGGCCGGTCGGCGGCACCATGGGCGGCGCGGCGGCCGCGGGCCTGCTGGGCCGGCGCAACGCGATCTGCGTGGACATGGGCGGCACCTCCTTCGATGTGTCGCTGGTCCTCGACGGCCGTCCCGACGTCTCCAACGAGGGCTCGGCGGACGGCTTCCCGGTCCTGATGCCGCTGGTCAACCTGCAGACCATCGGCGCCGGCGGCGGCTCCCTCGCCTATGCCGAGGCCGGGGGCCTGCGCGTGGGCCCGGAGTCCGCCGGAGCCGTCCCCGGCCCGGCCTGCTACGGGCGCGGCGGTACCCAGGCCACCGTGACCGACGCCAACGCGGTGCTCGGACGCGTCGACCCGGACTGGTTCGCCGGCGGCCACATGACTCTCGACGTGGCCGCGGCCCAGCAGGTCGTCGCCACGCTCGCCGGTGAGCTCGGTCTGGAGCCGACAGAACTGGCGAGCGGGATCTGCGACGTCGCCAACGCCAAGATGGCCCAGGCGATCCGTACGCTCACCGTCGAACACGGCCTGGAACCGCGCGAGTTCGTCCTGTTGGCGTTCGGCGGCGCCGGCCCGATGCACGCCGTGGAGATCGCCCGCGAGCTCGGCATCGGCGAAGTCGTCGTGCCGCGTTTCCCCGGCGCGTTCTCCGCCTGGGGCATGCTCGGCACCGAGGTCCGCCGCGACCTCACCCGCCAGTTCTTCACCCCGGGCGCCGACCTGGACGGTGAGGCCATGGCCCGCGCGCTGGCCGACCTGGAGCGCGAGTCGCTGGCCGCACTCGCCGAGCAGGGCGTCCCCGTGGAGCGGCAGCGGGTCGAACACGTCGTCGACATGCGGTACGAGGGCCAGGACTACACCCTCGCCGTGCCGCTGCTCGCCGCCGCCGAACCGGCCGGCGAGGACTTCCTCGCCACTGCCGCCGAGCGCTTCGCAGCCCTCCACGAACGCCGTTACGGGCACGCCACGCCCGAGGCGCCCGTCGAGTTCGTCACCCTGCGCAGCACCGCGCTCGGCGCGCTGCCCGAGGCCGCACCGGTGCCGTACGCCGCCGACGAGGCCGCCTCCGACACCGTCCGGCAGCGGCCGGTCGTGTTCGGCGGCCGCTCGTACGACACCACCGTTCTGCGCCGCGAGCGGCTCGCGCCCGGGCAGCGGCTCGACGGTCCCGCGGTCATCGTGGAGGCCACCTCCACCACCGTCGTCCCCCCGGACTCGTCGGTCACCGTCGACGAGAACGGCTTCCTCGTCATCAAGGTTGGAGCCACGGCATGACCGACAACGGCACCCGGGTCGTCGACCCGGTCACCACCGAGATCATCCGCTGTGCGCTCATGCAGGCCGCGGAGGACATGAACACCACCCTGATCCGGTCCTCCTACACGCCCACCATCTACGAGGCGAAGGACTGCGCGGTCGCCCTCCTCGACCGGGACCACAACGTGCTCGGCCAGTCCTCGGGCCTGCCGATCTTCCTGGGCAACCTGGAGGTGTGCACCCGGGCCACCGAGGAGACGTACGGCGCGGACGTCTGGAGGCCCGGCGACGTCTGGGTCCTCAACGACTCCTACATCGGCGGCACCCACCTCAACGACGTCACGGTCTACGCGCCGATCTTCACCGAGGACACCGCCGACGGTGAGCTGATCGGCTTCGCCGCGTCCCGCGCGCACTGGATCGACATGGGCTCCAAGGACCCCGGCGGCTCGATGGACTCCACCTCGATCTACCAGGAGGGCCTGCGGATGGGCCCGTTGAAGATCTACGAGGGCGGCGAACCCTGCGAGCAGGCGCACTCGTTGATCGCCCGCAACGTCCGCTTCCCGCAGCCCACCCTCGGGGACATGCGGGCCCAGGTGGCCTGCGCCCGTACCGGCGCGAGGCGGTTCGCCGAGATCGTCCGCCGCTGGGGGCTGCAGACCGTCCTCGCCGCGCGGGACGCCATCTTCGCGCAGACCGAGCGGCTGGAGCGGGAGCAGATCGCCGCCATTCCCGACGGTGTCTACGAGGCGACCGGCTACCTGGACAACGACGGCATCGACCTGCGTACACCGCTCCACGTCACCGTACGCGTCGAGATCGACGGCGACCGGATGACCATGGACGTCACCGACTGCGCCGACCAGGCCACCGGGCCCGTCAACTGCGGTGCGGCGCAGACCGTCGCCGCCTGCCGGGTCGGCTACAAGCTGCTGGTCAGCGGCGATGTCCCGCTCAACGGCGGTTCCTTCCGTCCGCTGAAGGTGCTCACCCGGCCGGGCACCATGCTCGCCGCCGTCGAGCCGGCGGCGTGCCAGTACTACTACTCCCACCTCGGCCTCGTCATCGACCTGGTGGTCAAGGCGCTGGCACCCGCGGTGCCCGCGCGAGCGGCCGCCGCCAGCTACGGCGACTCGATGATCGTGCAGTTCACCGGGACCGACCCGCGCAACGGCCGGCTCTTCGTCTCCCAGGAGGCGACGGTCGGCGGCTGGGGCGCGTGGCAGACCGACGACGGCGAGTCCTGCCTGATCAACAACGTCAACGGCTCCCTGCGGGACATGCCCGTCGAGGTGCTGGAGACGCTGTTCCCCGTACGAGTCACCGAGTACGCGATCCGTACCGACTCCGGCGGCGCCGGCCGCACCCGCGGCGGCAACGGCGTGGTGCGCCAGTACACGTTCGAGGCCGACCAGAACCTGTCGCTTTGGTGGGAGCGTTCCGTGACCCCCGCGTGGGGTGTCTTCGGCGGCGGCACCGGCGCGGCGCCCCGCGTCGTCCTCAACCCCGGCCGGGACGGCGAGCGCGAACTGCTCAAGGTGAACGCGCTGGCCGTGCGCCAGGGCGACGTGCTCCGCTGCGAGAGCGGCGGGGGCGGCGGCTTCGGTCCCGTCGCGGAGCGCCCCGCCGAGGCGGTACGGGAAGACCTCCGGCAGGGCCTGCTGAGCCGTGGGCGGGCAGCGTCCGCCTACGGCGTGGAGTCCTGAGGTCCCACCGCTCCGAATCCGCCCTGAACCGGGCCCGGTTGCCGAATCCCCCTCGGCGACCGGGCCCTCCCCACGTCGTGGCGCGTTCAACGCGGCTTCCCGCTCAGGACTCGGCCAGCAGGACACGGCAGGCCAGGTGCAGCGCGAGTCGCTGGGCGGGGTCCTCGGGGTCGAAGCCGAGCGAGCGGATGCGCTCCAGGCGCGCCGCGACCGTGTTCCGGTGGACACCGAGGATCTCCGCCGCCGCCGAGGGGGCGGCGCCCTGGTCCAGGACGACCGCCAGCGTACGCAGCAGCGTTCCGTCCCGGTCCGCGGCGAGCAGCGGGGCCAGCACGACCTCGGCGGGCCGCCGCAGCGCCTCCGCGGGCAGCGCGGACAGCAGTTGGGCGGGCCCCATACGGTCGGCGCGGACCACCGACCCGGGTACGGCGGCGACCGCCGCGGCGGCCCTGGCGTCGGCGAGCGCCACGCCCAACGTGCCCGTATCGCCGGCCGGACCGGCCACTCCCCCGGCGAGCGGCAGCTGGTCACCGATCGCCCGGACGGCCGTACGCAGCTGTGCCTCGCCCTGCCGCAGCCACACCTCCGGGTCGGGGGCCGGACTGCCGACCGCCGCGGAACGCCACGACACCCAGCAGTCCTCGTACGCGATGAGCGGTCCGCCGATGCCGTACCTGGCCCAGAGCGCACGCAGCGCGGGTCCCGGCGCGGGCCCGGCGCCGACCTCCGCGGTGGCTGCCGGTCGCAGGGCGAACGCGATCAGAGGCCCGGCCAGCGGCCAGCCGAGCGCCGCGGCCTCGGCCCGGACGTGGGCACGGTCCTGTTCGTCCTCGCCCTCGGATGGATTCGTCAGCTGGTGCAACAGCAACTCGCTGCGGCGGTCCAGCTGTTCCTCCGCGAGGCGGCGGGTGGCGGCCCATGCGGTCAGCGGGGGTACCGCCAGCCGCAGCAATGATTCGACCGTCGATGCCCAACCCGCCTCCTTGGAGCGGGAGTCGGCTACGAGAACCGCGAGCGGGTGTCCGTCGGGCCCCGGCACGTCCAGCCGCACCGGGTGCGCGGAGTCGAGTGCTGCCCGCCGCCCGGCCAGCATCCCGCCCACCGGATCGGTGAGGGCCAGGGATGTCGAGGGCAGCGCCGCGTGCAGCGCGGCGAGTACGCGCTCGACGTGCGGGCCGGCGGCGGCGAGGCGCTGTGCGGCGTCGGCCAGCAGCGCGGTCCTGCCGGCGTCCGGCCGGGACACCGCGGATGCGATCCGTACGGCGCCCTCCAGAGGGTCGCCGCCGATCAGCAGCAGCGGAACGCCGAGGCGGTCCGCGAGTGCGCCCGGCGGATGCGCGGCCGCCGCCGTCTCGGGTACGACCACACAGGCGGCCGCCTGCTCCCAAGCCTTGCGCAGGGCCATCTCCACGATCCATCCCGACCGTGCCAGCGCTTCGGTGAGGACGACCGCGGTGTGTGGACGCAGGTTGTCGAGGGCTTCACGCCGGTCGATGATGCGCACGTCGAGGACCGGGGTGTCGCGCCCCGCCGTGCCGAGTATGCGTACGCCGGGCAAAGGGCCGTACTGCACCAGCTCCGCGACGGTCATGGGTGCGGACAGGTCAGGACGTCTCACCACCGGGTCTCCTCGGGTCGTTCCGCGTCCGGCTGGTTCACCTGCCGCGCATCCGGTTCAGGTTCCGGGCTCAGCAGGATGAGCCCACCGGCAGCCGCCAGTCGGCGTCCTTGCGGGGTGTGCCAGGCGGGCGCGGCGGGGATCACGACGATCTCCACCTCGATGCCGGGCATGGCACGTTCGACGTCCAGCACCCGCTGGTCCGCTGCCGACAGCATCAGGATCTGGTCCGGCGCGGCCGCGGCCGGCGCGCCGTCGGCGAGGACCAGCAGCACCTCGTTGTGTGCCTCCAGGCGGAACCGTCTGTGCAGGCCCTCGGTCTCGGAGACGACCACACTGGTCGGCCGCGACGGCAGCGCCGCGCCCCCGGTGGTGTCCGGTCCCGGCGTCGCGGGGTGCTCCACGGCGGTGATCCGCCCGATGCCCAGTCGACGCGGCCGCGGCTGCCACAGCGCGAAGGGGTCGCCAAGCGTCGGGCGCCCCGCCGCCACGGCCCGGCTCACGGTGCCGGGAACCACGGCGGCCGCCAGTCGTTCGCCGTCCATGGCGTAGCAGGCGGCGACCGCCCAGCCTCCGGCCGCGAGGACCAGCGGCCGTACGAGCTCCTCCACCCGGCTGCCGGCCGCCTCCACGACGACGACGTCCCCGGCGGGCGTGGTCAGGGCGACCGGGGCGAGATCGATCCCGGCGATGGTGAACGTGGTCTGTTCCAGCAGGGGGAGCACTCGTCCGCAGCCGTCCCCGTCCACCAACGGCAGCCCGCAGGAGGCCGCTGTTACCACTGCGAGCAGGGCGTTCTCGGCCGCGGTGTTGAGCGGCACGACGGCGTCCGCCGCCCTGCCCAGGCGGCGCTCCAGCGCCCGGACCGCCCGGCGCGGCTCCTCACCCGTGGGCAGCTGCTCGGCGAGCGCGGCCGAGGAGCCGAGCAGGCTGACCGTGACGCACATCCGCCCGGATCCCAGGTCGCCGGGGCGGATCAGCGGCACCGGCCCGTGCTCCGCGATGGCCGCCCGCGCCCAGTCGAGGCTCGCCCGGTACGAGGAATGCTCGGCGCCGGCTGCGAGCACCAGCGCCCCCTTCGCGAGATCCTCCAGCCGTGCCGCGTCCAGCGCGGTCTCCTCCCCGGGCGTCATGTGCGGCGGCTACGGGTCATGACGGGACCCCCGAGGGGGATCCGACGGCGCGGACGCGGAGGCGGTGAACGCCCTCGGGCAGGTAGGACACGGGGGTGTGGGCGGCGAGCGCGACGCGGGCGGTCGCCGGGGCGGCACCGGCGGCGACGACCCGGGCCATGGCCTGGTCACCGGCGAGCCCGAGGAGCCGCTCGAGTTCGGCACGGCCCCCGGCGACGGCGACCTGATCGACTTCGGCGACGATGTCCGAGCGGGCGGCCCCGTAGGCCGCTGCGGCAATGGCGGCTGCCGGATCCTGGGCTCGGACGGGCACCAGCCCGCAGTCGCCGCCTGCCGCGAGGAGCTCACCGCCGGGGGTCCGTCGCCGGACCCTGGCCACCAGGTCGGCGACCTGCTCGGCTCCGGTCCGGACGAGGTCGGCGCGGGGCAGCACGTCGGCGCGGATCCGGGCCAGGTCCAGGTCGACGCCGCCGAGCCCGGGGCCGGCGTCGGAGCGTTCCACTTCGCCGTCGGTGACGCTCGCGCACCGGAATTCCGCGGCCCCGGCGTCGACGACCACGGCGCGGTCCGCCCCGGCCGCGAGCGCGGCACCCCGCACGGCGCTCGCCGTGGTGGAGGCGATGGCGAGGACCGGATAGTGGCGGAAGTACGCGGCGGAAACCAGTCCGCCGGTGTTGCGGGCCAGGTGCAGCGGCGCCCGGAGACCGCCGACGCGCAGCACGCGTTCAGCCGTGTCGCTCACGCGTGCCGCCCACGGCCGCAGGGCGGCGTTGAGGACGGCGGTGTTCTCGCGTTCCCGCAGCCCCGACCGCCCGAGTTCGTGCGACAAGGTGATCTCCGCGCCGGGCACGGCTTCGGCGATGACCTCGGCGGCGGCAAGCTCCGGGTCCGGGCGGGTCAGTGCGCCGGCCGCCGCGACCGAGAAGGCGGTGACACCGTCGTCGGCGGCCCGCCGCGCGAAGTCCGCGACTGCTGCCCGGTCGAGCGGAGCCAGTTGCCGCCCGGTGAGCGCGGATCCGCCCGAGACGACCGCGTGGAGCGGCCCTACCTCGCGGGCGGCCTGCGCGGGCCAGCCCGCGAGCGGCCCGAGGGACGGATGACTGGGCGGGGCGATCCGCAATGCGGCTACCGGTCGCAGCCGCGACGGACGGCGCTCCAGATCTGTGGTGAGGCCGACGGCGTCCACCTCACCGGCCTGAGCCCGGGGCAGCGCGGCAAGCGCCGCGCGCAGACACTCGCCGAGGCCGGGAACGCTGTCCACCACCGCGCGCGCCACCGTCCGACCGCCCGGCCCGACCAGCACGGCGACGGTGGTGACGCGTCCCACGTCCACTCCCAGCCTCACCCGCATGATCCTGTCACCATCTGCCCCTATATATCACTCCAGATCACGGCCCTCGGTCTCCGGCAGCGGCACGGCCACAACCAGCGCCACCACCAGGAACGCGGTGATGAACAGCACGGTGGAGGAGAACCCGGTGGCACGCGCCAGCAGGTACCCGACGGCCGACGGTGCGACCGAGGTGGAGATCAGCTGAGCCGCGGTGGCCCAGGAGTAGCCGGTGGCGCGCAGTGCGGTCGGGTAGAACTCGCCGTTCCAGGTGTTCCAGACGCCCCACGCGCCGAGGCTGAAGAAGGACAGGGCGAAGTTGGCGGCGTACAGCTGGGTCAGGCTGCCGGAGTAGGCGAACAACACGCCGCTGACCGCGGCGGCCGCCACGTAGGGCAGGAAGACCTTCTTGCGGCCGAAGCGCCCGGTCAGGTACGAGGCCGAGACGTAGCCGGGGATCATGAAGAGTGCACTCAGCGCCACGAAGCCGAGGCTGCTGGACATACTCAGCCCCTTCTCCATGAGCAGCGTGGGCAGCCAGGTCTGCAGGCCCCAGTAGCCCCAGTTGAAAGCGAAGTTCACGATCAGCATGAGCAAGGTGATGCGCAGCAGCCGACCGCGCAGCAGGGCGAGGGGGTTGCCGGCCCGCTCAGGCTCGACCACGGCGAAGCGGGCGCCCTCGGGGACCTCGGCTCCAAGCTTCAGGAGCACCGCCCGGGCTTCGGCGTGCCGGCCACGGGCGGCCAGCCAGTACGGCGACTCGGGCACCCAGGCCCGGATCGCGAACACCCACAGGGCCGCCAGCGCGCTGGCCACGGCCACGACGTGCCAGCCCATCCCGGACAGCGCCTGGGTCACCCCCACGGCGGCGAGCACGCCGATGGGCCAGCCGATCGACAGGTAGACCGCGGCCCTGCCGCGCAGCCTGACCGGAAGCAGCTCCAGGAAGTAGGGGAAGGTGACGGTGTAGATGCCGGCCAGGGCCATCCCCGAAAGCACCCGGGTGATCATCAACGTGGTGAAGTTCGGTGAGAAGGCGCCGGCCAGCGCCACGGCCCCGTACGAACCGAGGCTCCACAGGCACACGGCCCGGCGTCCGATGCGGTCGGCGACCGGCCCCCAGACGAGCGAGCCGGGGATCATGCCGAGGGCCACGGCCGAGAGGACCCACCCGATCCGTCCGGCGTCGAGGGCGAAGGCGTCGCCGAGGTCGGCGGAGACGTAGACGAGAGCGAGCTGCTCCCACGATTCGATGACGAAAGCCATGAACAGCGCGAGGGCGATCAACACGTGGGCCCTCCCGAACGGCATGCGTTCGAAGTAGGCACCCACGGGCTGCGGACCGCCGGCCCCGTCCGGGACTCCGGCGGTTCCGGACTGTACTGAGACTGCGCTCATCGGCTGCCCTCCTGGCACTGGTACCGAGACGCACACCATCGGGTTCGGTGTGAATGCGAGGCACCATAAACAGGCCATCACGGCCGGAACCATGCTGCGAGCACAGCGAACCTCGTGGTGAGTGTGCTCAGAGCACAGACATCCGCCCGCCGCCGCTCTGCCGCCCACGCGCCCGCTGCCTCCGTGGCCGCAGAGACAGCAGTGGCCTGCCTGGACCCGCCCCGCCGGTGAACCGATCCGCCCCTACGAACGCGCTCGCCTCGGCGCCGATGCCGGGCGTGCTCGCCTCTCCGGCTCCAAAGCACTTCCTCCGGAGCCGGATGGTGCGAGCCAGACCCGTCCGAGGCTGGTCAGCTACTCGCCGAAGACGCTCGGGTTCTTCTGAGCGTCCGGCGAGGCTTACCGGAAGGCACCGCGCGAGGGCCACGAAACTCAGGGAGGCACGGAAGCGGAAGGCATGTGAAGACCCTTCTCACACGGCCTCTGCAATCCGGGCGGCGGAACGGGCCCGAGGCCAGGCCGCTGAGGAAGCCCCGATCGGCCGGGCCCGTTCCAGTTCGCCGGCATCGGGGCACGGTCGGGCTCCCTGCCCGCGCTCTGGCCTGACGGCACCCCCCCTGTCCCGGGCGGCGTCACGTGCGATGCCGAGACCCGGCCCTCACGTCAGGAGGGTGCGCCAGCGGCGGGGCCGATTCCTTCATGTCCTCGACGACCCGTTCCAGGAACGTCCCAGCCCCACGGCGTCGGGAAGTCCTGACCCCGCCCTCAAACGCGCGGGGCCGTTCCGAGCCACTCGATCGCCTGGTCAGCTTCGAAGTCAGGTGCGCGGATGCGTCTCGTACATGCGAACCGCCACCACCGGGCCGGAGGCGGCAGTGAGGGCGGCGATAGCCCAGATCGCAGTGGTCAGGCCGTATGCGTCGGCCAAGACCCCGGCGAGGAGGGCCCCGACGGCGAAGCCGCCATCGCGCCACAGCCGGTAGACGCCGACTGCCCGGGCGCGCCAGGCAGGGTGGGCGACGTCGCCGATGACGGCGAGGAGGGTGGGGTAGACGAGCGCGGTGCCGATGCCGAGGAGGACCTGGGCGGTGGCCCAGATGCCGAAGGTGGTGCCGGCGGCGACGAGGGCGATGGACAGGCCGTACGCAGCGAAGACTCCGACCTGCGTTTCCGCACAGTCGGGACGACAGGATTTGAACCTGCGCCCCCTTGACCCCGGGAGTCGCGGTCATTCTCATGACATAACGGACCAATTCCGGGCGCGAGTTGTGCGTGAACGCCCAAGCCGTTCGCTACCGTGCACACCGTGTGGTCCCCAACTGGTCCCCAAATCGATTGCGCTAGCAGACTGGGCTCCTGATAACACCCGTCCGATCGGAAAGCGTGCGGGACGGGTGAGAATCGATCCAACCCGACTGTCGGAGCCCCGAGTGCGGGATGCTGCGGACGTCAAGCAGCCTCCCATCCAGTGAAGCCGTGGGGCGGCTCTGCGGGAACTGCCGGTGGTCGCTGCCGACGGGCAGCCCCATCCTGGCCCTCGGGGCGGCCGTGATCGAGGCCGGCTCCCTCGCTGTCTGGCTCGACCGCGAACCCGACGACGGAGAGGACATCCAGGAGGAGCATGACGCCGCCCTCGCGCTTGCCACCGGCAAGTATCCGCCCCGTGCCACCGGTTCTGGAGGCCGGCCGCCCATTCCGAGCCAATCGGCCACGACTGACCATGCCGAACTTGCGATCCTCGGCCGCCCCGTAGGGCGGCCGCCACACCATCGGAGCTGGCACTCGACGCCAGGACCGGCTGCTGTTGGCCTTGGCCTCCGCGCCCCCTGACCGTTGCGGGTGGGGTCACGCTGTTCGTACCCACGTCGAAGCTCGGGATGAAGGTCCTGGCCTACCTCGCTCCGACCTGATGCGCGAAGGCTCCACCAGGCGGTGGGCCTGGTCGAGCCGAATGAGCCGGCGCGACGGGGAAGACACACGGGCTCTGTGCTGACTGTGGCACGGCCGGTCCCGCGTACGTGCGAAGGAACGCGGAACCGGCCCACGGGGCGCACCCGCCCTGTCAGGGGTGCCGACACCGACCGTACGAAGTCCAAGTGCTCCTTGCACGATCTGATCCCCCGTTGGGTGCGCCGAGAGGGGCAGGCAGCACGCTCCTCGCCCATGGCCTGCCTCAGCGCACGGATGAGGGTCTCGGCGTCGTCGACGGCGAGGAGGGCTTTCTGCAGGTTGACGCCGATCATGCCGACGAGCGAGGTCGCGAACTCGAGGATCGCCCTCTCGCCTCCGGGCACGGACCTGACGGGCGCCGCCCTCTGCACCAGCCTAGAGTGGGACGGGGAGGTCCGGAACGCCACGCGTGTACCTCGTCCGGGACGGAGGACATCCCGATGACCGACGACGCCGGGTCCCTTCGGGGCCACCCTCATCCGAGCCCACGTGAACGCGCTGCTGTCGGCAAGGCCGCCCGCGCCCGGGTGCCTCGGTCGAGCCATGCCGAGTACTCCTTCTCGAAGCGCCGGGTCGATCCGCTGGAGATCCTCGAGAGGCAGGCGACCGCGAGGGTCCAGGAGCTGGTGCCGATCCGCCGCAGCCGGATGGCGGAGTCGCCGTTCCGGTACTACCGGGGCGCGGCCGCGCCCATGGCGGCCGACCTCGCCAACACCCCCGTCACCGGTATCAGGGTCCAGCTGTGCGGCGACGCGCACGTGCTGAACTTCGGGCTTTTCGCCTCTCCCGAGCGCCACCTGGTATTCGACGTGAACGACTTCGACGAGACCCTGCCGGGCCCCTGGGAGTGGGACGTCAAGCGGCTTGCGGCCAGCCTGGCCATAGCCGGCCGGGAGAACGGCTTCACCGACCGGGAGCGCGCGGACATCATCTCGGCAGCGGTTCGCTCGTACCGCGAGTGGATCCGGACCTTCGCCGGCATGCACAACCTCGACGTCTGGTACGCCCAGACCAAGATGGAGCGGATCGAGGCCCTTGTGGCCGACCAACTCGGGAAGGCCAAGCGCAAGAAGCTCTCGAAAGTCATGGAGAAGGCCCGCGGCCGGGACAACATCCAGGCGTTCGAGAAACTCACCGGCATCGTCGACGGGGAGCGCCGGATCATCCCCGCCCCGCCCCTCATCGTGCCGATCGACGAGCTGCTCCCGGATGTCGAGCGCGCGGCCCTGGAGCACGAGATCCGCGAGCTGATCGATCGGTACGCGGGCACGCTGCGGCCGGACTACCAGCAGCTGCTCTCGCAGTTCCGCCTGGTCGACATGGCGCGCAAGGTGGTCGGTGTGGGCAGTGTCGGCACCCGCTGCTGGATCATCCTCATGCTCGGCAGGGACGAGGAGGACCCGCTGCTCATCCAGGTGAAGGAGGCCGAGCGGTCGGTACTCGCCGAGTACACCGGAGAGAGCAAGTACCAGAACCAGGGTCAGCGCGTGGTCGCCGGACAGCGGCTGATGCAGGCCGCCAGTGACATCTTCCTCGGCTGGGAGCGCGCCACCGGCATCGACGGCCTCGAGCGGGACTTCTACGTCCGACAGTTGCGGGACTGGAAAGGCAGCATCGACACAGCGGTGATGCTGCCGGAGGGAATACAACTTCTCGGCGAGCTGTGCGGCTTCTCGCTGGCCCGGGCTCACGCCCGGTCGGGCGACCGGATCGCCATCGCGGCCTACCTGGGCGGCGGCGACTCCTTCGACCGGGCGTTGACCGACTTCGCGGAAACCTACGCGGACCAGAACGAGCGCGACCACGAGGCTCTGGTCGAGGCGATCGACTCCGGTCGGCTCGCCGCGGAAGCCGCGTGAACGAATCCCGGCTTGCAGAGGTGCCTGTGGCGAGCCCACCCCGGCCGGGCCGAACAAGCCCACCCCGATACCGCAACGCCCCTGCCCGGGCCGCCGAGCCAACAGACTGCGTTTCAGGACACGCGGGGGTGGTTCGGCGCGCCACCTGCGTGGAAGCCGGATCCAGGGGGCCCGCCGCATGACACCTTCCCGCGGGCGCTGCGCAGGCGGGTCACCGGCACAGCTCTTCGGCAGTCCGCTCCCGGGTCTCCGCCGCCACAAGACGTCTCCGGCGGCGGAGACCTTGACTCACACGCCGTGACGGGCGCCCCGACACGGTCAGGAGTACCAGTCGGCCTCCGCCGGCCGCGCCCGCCGGGGCACCTCCCGGGCAGGCATGGGCCCGCGTTCGCCACCCACGAGCAGGGTGCTTGCCGGATCACCGCCGAGAGCGCCAGGGAGCGTCACTTCGACCTCGATGCCGCGAGGGGGGTCGGTGGGCAGGATCGTGGTCATCACCGTCGTCTGCGCATGGTGGCCATGGGCGCGGGCGGCGGCGACCTGCTTCCCGTCCACGAGGAGCTCCAGTTCCCGCGTTCGCCCCATCCGCAGGTCCACGGTGACCGAGCAGCCGGCGTACTCGCAATGAAAGTGATACTCCCGGCTCATGATCGCCTCCCTGAAGCACCTGGCAACCCCTCCTCTCCATCGTGGCACCAGGTGAGGGCCGCGTCAGCCCCGGATCCCGCTCCCGCGGTCGTCACCGTGACCCTCACCCGCTACTCCACCGACCGCACCACCGGCGTACGAGAAGGGGTGCAGGACCGATCGAGTGAACCGCCCAGACGGACGGGTGGTCCGCCTGAATGACGATCCCTCCACGGCCGCACAGCGGCCATGGAGGCTCCCAGCGCCGGGCCACCCCACGTGGTATGACGTCAGGGTGGCGACGGTGGACCGCCGCGGTCCCGACGGACGTCGATGCCGAGGAGTTGATGCCCATGTCGGCCGAGAGTTCCGTCGATGCACCGCAGGGGACGCCGCCGGACCCCTTCGCCCTGGTCAGGAATCGCGGCTACATCGGGCTTCTGGTCATGGCGGCGGTGCTCGGAGTGCCGATCTCCGCAGCCGCGTACGGCTTCCTCGCTCTGGTCAACGAGCTCCAGCCGTGGACCTACACCGACCTGCCCAAGGCGCTGGGCTTCCAGGAAACCCCTCCCTGGTGGCCCCTGCCGCTGCTCGGTGTCGCAGGCCTGCTGGTCGGAGCGACCATCCGTTACCTTCCGGGAATCGGCGGCCACAAGCCCGCCGAGGGGCTGTCGACGGCAGGTGCACCGAAACCGCGCGAACTTCCCGGCATCTTCGTCGCCGCCGTCGCCACGCTGGCCCTCGGTGCCGTCCTCGGTCCCGAGGCACCTCTCATCGCCCTCGGCAGCGGCACGGCCATCTGGCTCGTACGCCTGCTCAAGCGGGACCTGCCGGAGCGGGCCGGGGCCGTGGTCGGCGCCGCCGGAAGCTTCGCCGCGGTCAGCACCCTGCTCGGGTCGCCCATCACCGGGGCGTTCCTCCTCATGGAGGCATCGGGAATCGGCGGGCCGATGCTCGGGGTCGTACTGGTACCGGGCCTGCTCGCCGCCGGCATCGGCTCGCTCGTCTTCATCGGCCTGGACAGCTGGACCGGTCTCGGCACGTACTCCCTGGCGCTACCGGAGGTCCCGCACGCCAACACGCCCGATGTCGCCGAGTTCGGCTGGGCCATCGTCATCGGACTCGCGGCGGCCCTCCTCGGCACGGGCCTCCGACGACTCGCCCTGCTGCTTCAACCGCGAGTCGAACGGCGCCTGATCCCCGCCACCGTGCTGATGGGTCTGGTGATCGCCGGGCTCGCCATCGCCTACGCCGAAGGCACCGGAAAGGGCGCGACCGAGGTGCTGTACTCGGGGCAGACCGCCCTGGGCCCGCTGCTCGCGAACAGCGCCGACTACACCGTCGGCACCTTGACGCTCCTCGTCGCCTGCAAGGGGCTTGCGTACTGCGCCTCACTGAGCGCCTTCCGAGGCGGCCCGATCTTCCCGGCGATGTTCCTGGGGGCGGCGGGCGGGATCGCGATGTCCCACCTTCCGGGGCTGGATCTCACCCCCGCGTTCGCGATGGGGATCGGAGGCATGTCGGTGGCCATGCTCAGGCTCCCGCTGACCTCGGTGCTGCTGGCCACCCTGCTGCTGGGGTCGCAGGGACTCACCGTCATGCCGCTCGTGATCGTCACGGTGGTGGTCACCTATGTGGTGGTGATCAGGCTCAGCCCGGATCCGACCGACAGGCTCAAGACCGAGGCACGGAAAGACCCCACGCAGGCATGACGGGCCGGCAAGCAGGCCTCAACCGCTGGAACGATGAGGGCACCCAGGATGGGGTGCACTCGGCTCCCGGCCTCTGCCGGCCGTGTTCTGGCTCCTTCGGGAACCTTGCCCCCGAGCCGGGCGACCTGGCCGGAGAGCCTCCGCTTCCGGGCTTCCACGACCGGGACCGAGCGGTGCGCCGAGGGACTGACAGGCCCGGCAGGCCAGTGGTTGCGGGCACCGGGCCGAGATCGCCAAACTGCCACAACATCAGATCCCGGTGCCGGCTCGCGGCCTGACCCGATGCGCCAAGTGGCTCTGGGGTCAATGATGACCACGAGCGGGACTACCAACCCCGTTGAGCAGCCATGTGTGCGGGCCCCGGCGTGATCACTGTTCCGCCTCATCGATTTCCCGATGCCGCTTGTCAAGCCGTCCGAGCGTGCGTGGTTGTGTCCGCAGCGGCGCGTCGGTGGCTGAGCACTGGCGTCGCGTAGCTCTTGGGCCATCTGAAGGTCTCGCGTACCGCTCTGACGGCCTGACAGAAAACGCCATAACTCTGGCCGCGCCACCGGCAGAGGCCGTGCCCGTCCGAAACCCTCCGCCGCAGACACCTCCGGGCAGACCCAAGCGGCACGGGCAGGGCAGTCCGGAGGTGCCACCCGGCTTCCGCCGTGGCAGCCTGGGTATGGAGTCTCCGACCAGGTCGCCCGATCCGGCGACGAGGTCTTCTCGAAGGAGCCCGAACATGGCCGGCAACGTCAGCGGAGCGCGTGGCCAGACTTCCCCAAGACGGTTCGCAACCGGCTGGACCTTCTTCGCCGCAGTTCTGATGATCTTCGGCGGCGCCATGGCGATATTCCAGGGAATCGCCGCCATCGCCAAGGACGACCTGATCGTCGTCACCCGCAACTACGCCTTCAAGATGAACACCACCGGCTGGGGCTGGATCCACCTCATCCTGGGCATCCTCATCGTCCTGGCAGGTATAGCCCTCTTCAGCGGCGCCTTGTGGGCGCGCATCATCGGCATCGCCCTCGCCGGGCTCGGCATGATCGCCAACTTCCTGTGGCTGCCCTACTACCCGTTCTGGGCCATCGTCCTGATCGCCATCGACGCCTTCGTCATCTGGGCACTGTGCGCCGGAACGACCAGAACAGCCGAGCAGGACTGATCCGCCGCCGCCGGCCCGCTACGCGCGAGACCGGCGGCGCAGCACTGACCGCGAGCGCGCCTCCTTCAAAGAACCCGGCTCCCCCGGCCGGCTGCACGAGGAGTTCCTGCAACGCCTCGACGACGCCGGCCTGCTCGACCTGGCCCGCGCGGTCCTCGTCTCCGCCCACGTGAGGGCGAAAGAGGGGGCGAACTTACAGGTCGACCGCACCGTCGCACAGCCCAGCGCTCCATGGCCACGAACAACGCCGAAAGCTGACTGACGGCGATCACGGGATCGGCCCACCACTGCCCGAGCGGCCACAGGACAGTCGTGCTCCGCGTAGCAGGGCAACAGCCTGGCTTGGCCCGTCCGCTCGCCCGCAACCAAGCCCAGCCGGTCCTCCCGAATCTGACAGTCACCGGGACTGACGCCCAGCTAGAAGCTGATCGAGGCTCGGCGATCGCATTCGGATTTCCTGATCAAGCTCGACGGCGAGGTTCCACCCGAGCTCGACGTGCCATGATCCTGGACAACTACATCACCCACAACGTGCCTGTCATCAAGAAGTGGCTGGCCGGCCACCCGCGCTTCCACCTGCACTTCACGCCGACCGGTTCGTCGTGGCTGAACCTGGTCGAGCGGTGGTTCGCCGAGCTCATGCAGAAGAAGCTAAAGCGCGGAGTCCACCGCTCAGTCCCAGCGCTCGAACACGATATCCGGGCCTGGCTCTCCGACTGGAACGAACACCCACGACCCTTCGTCTGGACGAAGACCGCCGACGAGCTCCTCGACAGAATCACCGTTACTGGCGAGGAATCTCCGACTCAGGTCACTAGCGCGTCCTGGTGCGGCACGCTTGGACCGGGACGAGATCGAACTCCTCGCCCAGGACACACTCGGCCGCCAGTGTCGGCTGTTCCGCGTGTTGATCTTGCCGTCGTGACGGAGTGCCAGAGGCGCGGAGCGGAAATTACCTGCATCCTGGCTTCTATGCGGATTGAAGAGGTGCTGCATCGGGCTCAGGGCTGACGGACGTCGGTATGAGAAGGCTGCCCGGGCCGGAGGAACTTTCCACACGGAAGAGACGCCTGCTCCTTCTGCGTGCTCTGCTGCGACCGTTGCTGACCGCCTCCGGTCTGGTGGCGGCGTACTACCTGCTGCCGCTGGACAAGCCCTTCGACGCCGCCACGGCGGTAGGCCTTGTCCTCGGGCTGCTCCTGGTGTCTGCCCTCATCGCCTGGCAGACCCGTTCGATCATCCACTCTCCGTACCCCCGGCTCAAAGCCATTGAGGCCCTCGCGACGACCCTCCCGTTCTTCATTCTGCTGTTCGCGACGGCCTATTTCCTCATGGCGAGGAGCCAATCCGGATCGTTCACGGAGTCCCTGAGTCGAACGGATGCCGTCTACTTCACGGTCACCGTGTTCTCCACTGTGGGCTTCGGCGACATCACGCCCAAAAGCGAGGGGGCCAGGGTCGCTGTACTCCTGCAGATGCTGGGAAACCTGACCCTCCTCGGCGTCGCCGCACGCGTCATCCTTGGCGCCGTAGATGTGGGGCTCGGTCGGCGCGAGCAGCCCGCCCTCACTCCTCGAACGGCCCCGTCTGGCGACGACGGAGGCGCCGATGAGGGCACCCCCTAGCCGAAATCGCCTGGGCGGCGCGGCGGTGGCGCCTCCCATGTGGGTCCCTGGTCTGTGGCAGATGAGCCTCACCCCCGCCCCCGTGGGCGGCCATCTGCGGCCATGTCGCGCGGCATGCCTCGGTTGGGCAGGGGCGTCGGCACCCGAGCACGGGGGCGATGCAGTCGTCCTCCGGCTGGCCGGGGACGTCATGAGAGGCCCGTAACCGGCTGGGGCTCGGTTCGCGTGGCGGGTGGCCACCGAAGTTCGACAAGGATGATTACAAGTAGCGGCACGCGGTCGAGTGCGGGATCAACCCACTCAAGCGCCTACCGGGCCGTCGCCACGAGGTACGAGGTACGAGGTACGAGGTACGAGGTACGAGGTACGAGGTACGAGGTACGAGGTACGACAAGCTTGCCGTCCGCTGCGACGCGACCGTGCTGGTCGCAGCCATCAACGAATGGCTGTGACCAGCACCTCAACAACAGGCCGTAGGCCGCAGCACGGACGGACGACCTCGCCCTTGTTGTGCTGAAGGGCGAGGCCGTCGTCGGGGGCGTGTCAGCCGCTGGCGTTCGGCAGTGCCGTCATGGCCGGAAGCCGTACTCGCCGAAGGCGTCCTTGGCCGGTGGTTACATTTCCTGGAGCCGGGCCAGGATCCACTTGCCAAGCTCCGGGGTCATGACGGTGTGGCCTTCGTTGGTGGTGGCGCAGAGGAAGTCGTGGAGCTCGCTCCGCTCGAGGTCGACCTTGGAGTAGAGGGCGGTGTGGTCGTCGATGTCGGCCGACGCCACGGCGCTGATGGTGGGGACGAAGGTGGAGGCGTTGTGGGTGAGCTCCGCCGACTGCTCGTTGACCATCCGGGCCAGCACTGCAGCCATGCCGAAGTTGGCGGCGTCTTCCAGGAGAGGTGCCTTGGGGAGAGGCCGCCGGGAGCGCCGTCGAGTTCGGGGAAGCCGGTGGTGTTGATCGAGACCGTGGCTTGGCTCCCCTCCGCCAATTGGGCGACGGTCTGCTGTCCCTGCCCCTGGGTGCGGAGCTTGGCGTTCGCCTTCGGTCCGTGGGCGGCCATCGCGGTGTCGTCGGCGGGGATGTTGTTTCCGACGCCGGTGCCCGTTCCGTTGGCCACACCGAGGAGGCGGGGGCGCATGGGCCAGTCGCCCACCCGCTGGAGTGCTTCCAGGAAGTCGGTTCGTGCCTGGTCCTGGCCGGCGGCGACGTCGAGGGTGACCTCGGTGCCGGTCTCGACGTGCCAGCGCAGCATCTGGCGTGCGGCCGAGCTGTTGACCAGGTCGGAGTAGAGGCTGAGGAGCGGGTCGGTGTTGCCCCAGTGTTCCTTCACGAAGTGGGCGAATGCCTGGACTCCGAGAGGCAGCCAAGCGCCGCGGTGCGGGGTGTCGTAGGAGAGGTAGGTGGCGGTCTGGTGGTCTTCCCTCTGCCTTTCCATCTTGGCCAGGGCGTAGCGGGTGACCATTCCTCCCATGCTGAAGCCGCCGACCGTCAGCATGGCGTCGCCTTCGCGGTCGGCGACCGTTCTGCGGATGCACTCGATCGCGACATCGGCGTTGTCGAGGATGGACGCGGACCGGTCGTTGAAGCCCAGGAGGACGACGTCGAAGCCGTTCTCACGCAGCGTGGAGATGAACGGGTAGTCCCCGTTCTCCAGGCCGTCGTACAGCACGTGGCCGTTGCTTCCTCCCATGGCGAAGCCGTCGGCGAGGATCACCGGCCGCCTGACGGCCGTCCGGTCGGATGAACTGTAGAAGACCCAGGCGGTCCCGTTGCGGAGCTCCCACTCGGTGTCCCAGGGGTTCGTTTCCGCGGCTGCGGGCTGAGATCCCGGAAGGGGGCCCAGATGCTGACAACAGGCTTGGACATGCTTCGACGACTCCTTGGTGTCACGGCCGGTCATTCCGAACACGGTCATCGTCGCGACATGATCGCCCAAGCCGCGCCACAATCCAGCAGCATCACTCTTTCGTGGATGACACGGCTCTTGGCTGTGACCAGCACTTTCACAACAGGCCCTCGGCGCGACCGCGGCGAGAGCGACCCCGGGTACCGCCGCCACCAACGGGGTGCCGCCGGTCTTGAGTCCTTCGTCCGGCTCGTGCCCGCCCCTGCCCGGCCGGTAGCGGATGGCGAGGGCGGCCCCGCACGCCGGGCACGGCGAGCACGGGCACGGCCCACCAGTTCGGTGTTCCGCTGAAGTCGAGGCCCTTGGGCAGGTCGTCGTCATGCGGCCGAGAGCCATGCGCCACGCTTCACCCTTCCGATTGGTCGTAGCGAAGTCCGTTGTGGGCGGGCCATGCGGAGACGAGGGCCCGGATGGCAGGCCGCACGAACCACCCGTACGCCGACTCCCGGTGGTGCGCGCGGCACGGGGCGCTTCTCCTGGAAGGACACGCGGCGGCCGCTGGCCACCATCCGAGGAGGAAGCGATGGCGTCGACCCCACCGGAGCCTGGCCCCAGCGAAGCTGCTGGAGGCGAGTCCGGCCACCGAGGCCCGCCCGAGCAACCCCCAGGGTCGTCGCCCGCCGGCAGGCCCGCGCCCCCCACCCCGGCCCGGTCGCCCCGCCTCGGCGGGTGGTGAAGCCGACGATGTAGCCCAGCTGCAGGCGCGGATCGCAGCCTTGGAGGCCGCGCAGCACAAGAAGGAACACCATCGGTGGCGGACCTCCGGCGCCGTGGTCCTCATCGTGATCGCCTCGCTGCTCTCCCTGCTGTCCGTCCTGGCGGTCTGGACGGCGACCTTCGTCGGCAACACCGACCGGTATGTCCAGACCGTTGCTCCGCTCGCCACCGAGCCGGACATCCAGAATGCCGTCACCAACCGCGTGACCCAGGTAGTCCTGGAGCAGATCGACGTGGACGGCCCTGGTGAAACAGCTCTCCGATGCCGCCGCCCAGCAAGGTGTGCCGCAGAACGCCGCCAGCCTCATCAACAACCTCAGCGGCCCGATCAAGAGCGGACTGACCCAGCTGGTCAGCTCCACGGTGAACAAGGTGGTCACCAGCAGCGCCTTCGAGACGGTCTGGGTCGACGCCAACCGGGCCGTGCACAGCGCTCTCGACAAGGCCCTCACAGGCCAGGGCGGCAGTGCGATCAAACTGGAGAACAACCAGGTCGTCATCGACCTCGGGCCCATCGTCGCCAAGGTGAAGGACGAGCTCGTCGCCGCCGGGCTCGGGCCTGCGGCGAAGATCCCGGATGTGCACACCAACTTCGTGGTGTTCGCGTCGAAGGACGTCGGCAAGGTCAAGACGTACTTCCGGCTGCTGGAGATCATGGGCACCTGGCTGCCGATCGTCACCGTGCTGGTAGCCGCCGGCGGCGTCCTCCTCGCGGTCAACCGCCGCCGGGCACTGGTTGGCGCCGCCGTCGGCGTGGCGCTCGCCGTGCTCCTGCTCGGGGTCATCCTCACGGTCTTCCGCGAGTTCTACCTCGACCACCTGCCACCGGGTGCCAATCAGGCAGCCGCCCAGACGATCTACGACACCCTGATCCGGTTCATGCGCGCCACCATCCGCGCCGTCGGCGCGGTGGCCGTGGTCACCGCGATCGGCGCCTTCCTGATCGGCCCCTCCCGGCCCGCGGTCGCCGCGCGGACCATCTGCCACCGCATCATCGCCTCGGTACGCGACGCCCTGTACTCGCTGGGCATGAAGCTCGGCCCTGTCGGCCCGTTCGTCCACCGCTGGAAGCGGTGGATCGGCGTGGTCATCCTGCTGATCGCCGCCGTGGTCCTGGCGACCTGGAGCTACCCGACCTGGGGAGTGGTGCTGTGGATCACCTTCGCCGTCGCGGTCGGCTTCGCTCTGAGGGAATTCCTCGACACGGGCCCCGAAGGCGACCGTCCCAACCGACTCAGCGATGCCGGTGGGCTACCGCCAGCCGCCACCTGAGCATCCCGCGGCGGGCCCCAGCCCCCGCCCCTTCCGACCACCGGATCTCGGGCCCGGGCCCCGGTCCCAAACCGCTGACGCACCGTCGCCCCGGCTCCCGTACACGGACCGGGCTCAACCCCACGCACTCCGCACGGCCCGGCAGAGGCCTCTCGTAGCGAGGACCAGGAGGACTCAGAGCCGGATTCCGATCAGAGCGGTGTCGTCGGTGGCGCCGCCGGCAGGAAACAGATCCAGCAGCAGCGCGTCCGCGAACATCCCGGGTTCGGCCTCACGATGGCGAATAAGGGCTGCGGTGAGACGGGCGAGGCTTGTGTCGCTGTCCTCGCGTCGGCGTTCCACCAGACCGTCCGTGTACGGCACCAGCGTGTTGCCGTTCGCGAACGCCGTCGTCGCCTGCGGCCTGCGGAGATGCTCCGGCTGGGCTCCCAACGGCGGATCGGTGGCCCGTCGAGTGCAGTCGGCGGCAGCCGACCCGCCCGCTCAGCCCGGTGTTGGGCGGGTGGTCCGCGCCCTGACCCCAGGATTCGAATCGGGACGGCGCATCGTGAGCAGCCTTCCCGGACCGGCCGAGACCGCTCCCTTCAGCGTCCAGTCACGAGACGAACAACTCCTCGGGACACACCGATGAAGCGGATCTCCTTTCCCCCGCCCGGGTGGCGGCGCATGTCGTGCGCAACGCGGCAAACGAGTCGTCACTCCGGCTGGCGGGCCACGATGAGAGGGTGACCCTCGTGGAGGAACCTCCTGCCGACGCCCCGGAGTCCGCACTGACCCGTTTTGTGCTGCGGGCAGCCCTGGCCGACCCGGCCCACCTGCCCGAACTCCTCGCCAACTTCGCCGTCCACCACCTCGGACGGCGCGCCGCCGTCTCGGTCGCCCGCGCCCGCGACACCCACCCGGAGGCCGGTGAGGCCGAGCTGCGCGCCATGGTGATCACACGGGGCCGGCGGGTCAGCCAGAGCGAGGGCGCCTTCGTGGGCGGTCCGCTGATCGTGCTCGCCCCGTTCGCGTTCTGCACGGCTCTGCTCACCCAGAGCCGGATGATGCTGGAGCTGGCGGCGGTGGCCGGGCGGGAGGCGACCGACCCGGCCCGGGCGGCCGAGCTGCTGGTGATTCAGGGCGTGTATCCGGACGAGGAGCGGGCCGCTGCGGCGCTGGAGGCCGCCGCGACGGCGCGACCCGATGCCCCTCCCGGTCGTGCCGCTGCGCTTCGGACCGTGGTGAAGCGGATGGCGTACCTGCTCGGCGTCGTCACCCCCGACCAGCGGCCGGTGTCGACGGCCGTCCGCGTTTGGCGGTGGGTGCTGGTCGTGGCGGTGGTGCTCAT
Source organism: Streptomyces sp. NPDC002463 (assembly GCF_042889835.1). Classification (NCBI taxonomy): domain Bacteria; kingdom Bacillati; phylum Actinomycetota; class Actinomycetes; order Kitasatosporales; family Streptomycetaceae; genus Streptomyces; species Streptomyces sp. NPDC002463. Next base: position 69,705 of record NZ_JBIARL010000016.1, on the reverse strand, counting down.
CGGCCTCGTCGCCCCGCTGGTCTGGCTGCCCTACCTCGGCTACTCCTACCATCGCGCGACCCAGGAACTCGGCGAGCGGGCCTCCCGGTACTACCTGGGCGAGGCCGCCTCGCCTTCCGACGACACCGCTCGGGCCCAGCCCGCGCTCGTGGGAGGCATCCTCAACGTGCTGCTCTCGCTGGTGGTGCCGATCGGCGCGGTGGTGCTCCTGGTCATCGCCGACGTGCGGCTCGCGGGCAGCCAGTATCCGGCGATCGCGATCACGCTGATCATCCTGTCGACGGTGGCGGGCGTGGCCTGGTACCTGCGTCGCCGGCACCGTCGCCGTTCGGATGCCTGACTGTCGGGTCCGTGCCCCGAGGTGACAGCCTCGACGAACCCTCCATCGCTGTCTCGGTGCACACCCGATCGCGTACGGCGTATTGAATCCTTGGCCCGGATGCGAGGTGGTTCCCACCGTTGGATGGTGGAGTCATGAGACAGAACCATCACCAGCCCCATCGGAGAATCGAGATCGACACCCGGCTCGTCACGATCGGTGCCGTGCTCACCGCGGCCGGTGCCGTAGTGGCATGCACCGGCATGGCCATCGGGGCTTTCGCCGTGTTCACGGCCGGTCGGCGCGTGATCCACGACATGGACATGCCCACTGCCCAGCAGGCGGCCGCGAAGTGGCTACAGGCCAAGGAGGCATCCCGAGCAGGCATTCGGGCATGGCAGTCCGCGTCCGACGCCCAGAACGGGTCGCTTGCCCGCTAGATGATCGATTCCAAGGGATCGGTTGCGCGCACCAGGGGAGGGAGACCAACGTCATTGTGTGAAGAGGTGCACCTGGTCATCGCCGACGTGCGGCCGATCCCGAGAGGATCGCGGACGCTCTGCTGCTCGGCCTGCCCCCCACCGGCGACGCCACCGACGGCACTGCCCTGATCGTCGTCCGGCTCTGAGGCGCTGGCCGGCGCGAAAGCAACCCTCCCGAATCCCCCGTCAGGACGTGCGGTGCGGGACGGTGTGGGGTCGCGACCGCGTGTAGGACCTCCAGGCGGCCCACCGACAACGCTCGGTCGGGTGAGCCTGCTGCTGTCCGGGCCTCATGTCGAGGAATTACCTGAGAGCGAAGCCCACCGCGGCGGCGAAGGTGATCCACGGCACCACCCCAGGTCGAGTAGTACCAGGCCGCCAGGACCAGCGTTGCGATCAACAGGACGACCACGCCGATCCACCGCTTCAGCGGTGGACGAACAGACCGGCAGGGCTGAGCTTCATGCCCAGCGACATCAGGAAGACGCCGACCACGGTGACCACGACCACTGCGCCGTCTGCGCGGTTGGTGGCGCGCTTGCGCTGCCCAGGCCGCTGGCCCGCTTCTACTCCACAAGGCCCTTGCCCAGCGCCTGACGCTTGTCCTGCGTACCACTGGCTCACCCCGACATAGGGCGCCACAGAACGCACGATTTCCGTTTGGTGAGCGTGGCAGGAGGGTGGTCTGCGGCTCGGGCGGATGCGTCGGAGTGCCGCCCGCGGCCCCAGTGCCGAAAATGAAGGCGATCCCACTCGCCCGCGCCGTCAGGAGCAGAGCCCCGTGCTGGAACGCAAGCTGCGCAAGGACCGCACCGAGATCACCTTCGTCCTTCCTGTCGACTCCCCGCCCGGACCGGTCAGCGTGGTGGGCGACTTCAACGACTGGCAGCCCGGTGTCCACACCCTGCGCCCGCGCAAGGACGGTAAACGTGCCGTCACGGTCAAACTGTCGCCCAAGAGCACGCACTCCTTCCGGTACCTGGCCGCAGGGGACTACTGGTTCAACGACGAGGCTGCCGGCGATCAGGACGGCGCCAACAGTCGCCTGCACACCTGATCGGACCAACAGGCGTGACGCAGTCCCTCCCTCCGGCTCCTGGCCGACATCGCCCTGCGCGCGCTGTCCCCCGCCGTGAACGACCCCGCCACGGCGGTGCAAGCCCTGGACACTCCGGAGGGCGTGCTCAACCCTTCCCCCGCCGGTGACATCGGTCGGCTGCACGTCCACGACGGCGCCGGAACTGCGTGTGGTGGGACAGCTGCCGGGCTGAGAGGACTTCCTTCACACAGGCATCGACGACGTCATCGGCTCTGCTCTCGGCTCCCCCATGGTTCTACTCGGCTCCGGAAACTGCGCCAGGACCTGAGGCACCAGGCACGACCTGGCCTGCTCGACCGGCGCCTGACCGGGGTAGAAGGGGAACTGGCCGCCCACTTCCCACCGGACCCTCACCCAGGACTGGTGAGGCGCCCGAGCGCGCCGCCACGCACAATAGGAACAGGGCAAAGCATGGCCCAACCGGGGTGACCTGGAAAGAAGGCACTGCTCATGTCCGAGATCCGCGGGATGGGACGACTGACCGAGAGCAGCCTGGTCAATGTCAAGAACGTGTCGTTCGCCTTCACCGCCGAAATCGCCTCCACCGACCGCCCCGTCGAGGACGTCATGCTCGCCCAGGGCGGCAGCTTCGACGGCCGTAGCCTCTACCCCAAACACGGCCGGGCGAAGTTCGCGTACAACCTATGCACCTGGAGATCTCACGGGTCGAGGCCGATCGGCCGCTGCCATCTGGGACACGACAGGTCCGCATGGAATTCACCTAGGACGGCGGCCTCGGTAATGGCAGCACCGTCTCGCTGTACTACGACGGCGACAGCGTGGTGAGGGACGTGTCGAGCACACGCTGCCCTTCCTCTCCGCCAGCGACATCCACTGGGTCAAGATCGGCACGGGACCGAGCGACGCGGACCACTACACCGGCCCCGAAGACCGCATCCGCATCGCCATGGGCCGTCAGCGGACCCATCACGTCACTGCCCAGGAGGAACGATCATGGACTATCCGCTGCTGAACGTGTTCTGGACCATCATGTGGGTCTTCCTGTGGGTCATGTGGTTCATGTTGCTCTTCCGCATCATCGGCGACATATTCAGAGACGACTCGCTCAGCGGATGGGGCAAGTCCGGCTGGACGATCCTCGTCGTAATCCTGCCGTTCCTCGGCTGCTTCGTGTACCTCATCGCCCGGGGTAAGGGCATGGGCCAACGTGAGCTGGAACGGGCACGCAGAAACGATCAGGAGTTCCAGGAATACGTACGGGCGGCCGCCACCGAGAGCGGCGGGACGACCGGTCACGCCGAGGAGCTCGGCAAGCTCGCCGACCTCAAGAACCACGGCGACATCACGGCCGCGGAGTACGAGCGCGCAAAGGAGAAGGTGCTCGCCGGCTGACTGTGGGGGAAGAGGGCGCGCACCCATGGACGTGGGACGTGTCAAGTACGTCGTCGTCCCTCCCGCGAGAGCGAGCAAGCGCAGTGGGCTCCCGTTCGCCATCCCCCTGGGTCTGGCGGACTGCCTCAGGGCTCCGTAGACGAGTCAACACGCAGCGAGGCGGTATGGCCAGCGGTGATGCAGAGCGCCTCCTCACCGCACAGCCTTTCACTATGTGCGCGGCCGTGATCGCGCCAATGGTGGGGGCGGGCTGAGCGGCGTCGTCGGTACGGACGGGCGAACAGACGGCATCTGCCGCCTCCGGACTGGGACTTCGGCCAGGATGCGGGTGTAGCGCTACCGTGCGAGGCTGGCAATTGGTGGGTCGGCCGAGGGGCGCACGCCTACCACCGAAGACGGCTCCCGCTTCCTCTCGGCAGGGCCGATACGGCTTGTACCTCAATGACAGGCAGGCGGAACCACCTCACTCTGGGCATCCTCATCGCCCTCGCCAATGGTGCGTTGTACCGGTAGCGCGGGATCACGCCCGCGGGCTTGCCGTGATCGCCGACTTCCTCCGCTGGTCCTGCCACTACTTCGGGGCCACCGTGCTCATCCCTTTCGAATCTTCATCAACGTGCGCCCTCAGTGGTCGGCGGGGCCAGGAGGCAGGCAAGCCCAAGCGTGAGGTCTCAGTGCTGCCGGCAGCCGAAGAGGCCCTTGACCTCGAACGGGTATTCATCAAGAGAACGGAACGCAGACATGACGTCACCTGACACCGACGAACTGGGGCCGGTCGACTACGTCGTGGTCGAGTTCCCGCCGGCCACCTCGCATTTCACCGGCGAGATGGCCGAAGAGCTCGACAAGCTGGTCACCTCGGGGACCATCCGGGTCCTGGACCTGATCATCCTGACGAAGGGGGCAGACGGCGAGATCGACGTCATGGAGGTCGATGCCCCGGACAGCGTCGGCGAACTGCGCGCCGCGGAGGCGCAGCTGGCCGGCCTGCTCGCGGAAGAGGACGTGGTCAACCTGGCCACAGCCATGGAGCCCGGCACGACAGCCGGAGTGCTGGTCTGGGAGAACGTGTGGGCGGGGCCCTTCGCCTCCGCCGCCCGCCGCGCGGGAGGCCAGCTCATCGCCAACGGACGCATTCCGATCCAGGCCATCCTGGCCTCGATCGAAGCCGACGAAGAAGGAGAATGAGATGCCTCTCGGACCCATGCGCAGAGGACGACGCGGGGTCATCGACCGACCCGTCGTTCGCACAGCGGCTGTCGTGGGCACTGCGGCTGTCGTCGCCCACGGGGTCGGTCGCCGCAGTGACCGGCGTGAGGACCGCCGGGATGACCGGGAGGACCGCCGGGAGGACCGCCGGGACCGGCGCTGATCCGAGCCTGTGGCCGCGGTCGCCAGGTCGAACTGGGCTGGGGGCCGCGGGGGCGTCGTGCTCGACCGCGACGCCCGCCATCTGGTTGCGCTGCGGACCGTTCGGCCAGGGCGAGCGACCTGAGCACGCGCTGCTCTGCGTGCCGCAGTCTCCCACGGTGCAGGTCTGCCGACGCACGTGACCCGAGACCGCAGAGAGGGTCCTCCGTGCCGCTCATCCACCAGCCGGGCCTGCGCAGCGGAAGCCGATGTTGCCGGTGGAGGAGTCGGGCGTGTTGGGCATCCGGGCGGAGACCCGGTAGCGGCGGCAGTACGAGGCGTGGCAGAGGTAGGAGCCGCCGCGAAGGGCGCGCGCGGTGCCGGTCGGTGGGCCGGTCGGGTCCTCGCGGGGGCCGTTGGCGTGCCAGACGGGGTGGAACCAGTCGGCTGTCCACTCCCAGACGTTGCCGGTCATGTTGTGGAGGCCGTAGCCGTTCGGGGGGAAGGCGTCCACCGGGCAGGTGCCCAAGTAGCCGTCCTCAAGGGTGTTGTGGTCGGGGAAGGAGCCGTTCCACACGTTCATCCGGTGCCGGCCACCCGGACGGAGCTCCTCGCCCCACGGGAAGGGCTGCTGTTCCAGCCCGCCGCGGGCGGCGTACTCCCATTCGGCCTCGGTGGGCAGTCTTCGGCCGACCCAGGTGCAGTACGCGAACGCGTCGTTCCAGGAGACGTGCACCACCGGGTGCTCCGCGCGCCCGTCGAGGTCGGAGCCGGGGCCGTACGGGTGCCTCCAGTCGGCTCCGAGCACCTCGCGCCACCACGGAGCGGCGGCGACCGCCCGGGTGGGCGGGAAGTCGTCGGGCAGCAGGCCGCCGAAGACGAACGAGGCCCCGTAGCGCTCGGCGTCGGTGACATGGCCGGTGGCGGCCACGAACGAGGCGAAGCGGGCGTTGCTGACGCAGTGCGGATCGACGGCGAAAGGGCTGACCCGGACGCGCCGCACCGGACCCTCACCGTCCGCGGGGTAGGCGAGCGCGTCATCGCTGCCCATGCGGAACCAGCCACCGTCCAGCCGGATCGCCTGCGGGCCGGTGGATTTCGCGCCGGCACGCCCGGCCGGCGGTGCCGAGGGCACGGACGGCTCTGACTCGCCGGGCACGCCCATAGGGCGACCGGGGGTGCAGCAGGAGGGTGCGTCTCGCGTCATGTGTGCGGCCTCTCTGCTTCCTCGTGGCCGAAGGAAGGCTGACCGCAGCTTGCCGCACCTGGGGGAAGGCCGGCGAAACCGAATGGTGTGTCTCCGGGAGACTCGCTCGGGAGATGTAGCCGCAGGTGCGACACCCGTTGCAGTGCATCCCGATGGAGGGTGCCCGGCAGCCCGGCCGCAGAAGCCCCTGGAGCGCCATGAGCAGCCTGCCTTAGCCGACTCCGTCCGAACCCCCATGAGGCACCGGCACACGTCCCGTCCCAAAGGGCCGGACGGGTGCCTCACATGCGGGACGGATCGCGATGAGCACCCTCTCGGTCGGCTGATCACGCTCACCTGCATCCTCGTGCCGGCCTCCCTGCTCACCGTCTGGATGCACGACATCGTCCTCAACACCGACAGGTACGTCTCGTCCGTCGCCCCCCCTCATGACGAACCCGGATCGAGGCTGCCGCCGTGAACCGCATGACCCAAGCCGTCGACGTCAGGGTGAACTGCAACGAGGTGACCTCGGACGTCGCCGCCTGGCTGCAGTCCCAGGATCTGCCGCCCCGCACCGCCGCAGGGATCAAGTCCCTCGGCCCGAAACTGGACGACGCCGTCGACCGCGTGGTCAACAAGGGGGCGACACCCACTTCGTCGAGAGCGACAGGTTCGAGACCATCTGGACGTCGGCACCGCCGTGGAGACGGTCAGGCAGGACCTCGTGCACGCCGGCCTCGCACCGGCGGAGGAGATCCCCACAGTCAACGAACAGATGGTGCACTTCAAGTCCGACAAGCTGGAAAAGATCCCGGGCGCGGCACACCCGCTCGACGTCCTCGGCAACTGGCTGCCCGTCCTCACGGTGGTGCTGGGCGCGATCGGCATGCTGCTCGCCCGTCGGCGCCGCCGCGCGCTGGTGACCACGGCGCTGGGCGCGGCCGGCGCCAGTATTGTCCTCGTCATCGGGCCGGTCATCGCGGTGGTGGCCCTCGGGGTGTACTTGTCCGGTACCGGCCGTCTGCCGCGCGCCGTGCGCGGGAAGGCGGACGGTATGGCCGACTCCGCCGCACGCTGGGGCGGTGCCCACGGAGTGCACACCGCACGGGTCGGCACTTGGACGGAAACCTACCGGCGCTGGATCGCCCTCGGCGTGGTACTCGTGCTCTCATTGGTTCTCGCGCTGTGGAGCTACCCGACGGTGCGGACCGTTCTGCTGCTGGTGCTGATCCTCCTCTCCGTACTCGCGCACTCATGGCCGCCACCGGCCGGACCGGCGAGCCGACCGGACCCACCAACCACATTGACGGGAAGCAGTTGTCGCCAGAGACGGCCACTCAGGCCATCTCGAGTAGCGGGGTGCTGCTGAAGCACGCGAACTCGCCGATACGACATGAGTATTGGGGTGGCTCCCACGACCGTTCGTCCGGCCGCGTAATGGTTTTGCATGCCGGTCTGACGGCCCGACAAATCCGCCACACGCCCCAGTCCGCACCAGCGGCCGGGCCTCGCCCGCAACCCTCCGCCGTAGACACCGCCGGACGGGCCCCAAGCAAGCAGGCATCGCGCAGTCCCAAGGTGCTGCCCGGCCTCCGTCGTGGCAGCCTGGGTATGGAGTCTCCGACCAGGTCGCCCGATCCGGCGACGAGGTCTTCTCGAAGGAGCCCGAACATGGCCGGCAACGTCAGCGGAGCGCGTGGCCAGACTTCCCCAAGACGGTTCGCAACCGGCTGGACCTTCTTCGCCGCAGTTCTGATGATCTTCGGCGGCGCCATGGCGATATTCCAGGGAATCGCCGCCATCGCCAAGGACGACCTGATCGTCGTCACCCGCAACTACGCCTTCAAGATGAACACCACCGGCTGGGGCTGGATCCACCTCATCCTGGGCATCCTCATCGTCCTGGCAGGTATAGCCCTCTTCAGCGGCGCCTTGTGGGCGCGCATCATCGGCATCGCCCTCGCCGGACTCGGCATGATCGCCAACTTCCTGTGGCTGCCCTACTACCCGTTCTGGGCCATCGTCCTGATCGCCATCGACGCCTTCGTCATCTGGGCACTGTGCGCCGGAACGACCAGAACAGCCGAGCAGGACTGATCCGCCGCCGCCGGCCCGCTACGCGCGAGACCGGCGGCGCAGCACTGACCGCGAGCGCGCCTCCTTCAAAGAACCCGGCACCCTGAAGAGGAGCGAGGATCTGGCCCGAGCCGAGCTCTGGGCCTGCACCTTGGCCTGGTCGTGCCACCGCAGCGTCACCTCGGTCGTAAGGGAGTTGACGATCCGGCAGGGCCGAATGCGCACGGAACCCGGACGGCAGTCACTCGGAACCGATCGGCAGAGGAGCAGGGCATGGCGAAGGACTTCAGGGGGAGGATCTCCCTCGACATCCACGACTCGGAGCCGGACTGGGAGCCGTTCTTGGCGCCGAAGGCAGCCGAGGGTGCCCCGAACGTGCTGGTGATCGCCTGGGACGACGTGGGCTACGCGACGATGGACTGCTTCGGCGGCCCGGTGAGAACGCCGACGATGTCGCGGATCGCGGACATGGGCGTGCGCTACTCGAACTTTCACACCACCGCACTCTGCTCCCCTTCCCGCGCCTCGCTGCTGACCGGCCGCAATGCGACGTCGAACGGCATGGCCACCATCGCCGAGTTCAGTTCCGGCTTCCCCGGGATCTCCACCCGCATCCCGTTCGAGAACGGTTTCATCTCCGAGGTCCTGGCCGAGCGCGGCTACAACACGTACTGCGTCGGCAAGTGGCACCTCACCCCTGGTGAGGAGACCAGCATGGCGGCGTACAAAGGGCGCTGGCCTCTGGGGCGCGGCTTCGAGCGGTTCTACGGCTTCCTCGGCGGCGAGTCGAGCTGCTGGTATCCGGACCTGGTCCACGACAACCACCGGACCGAGCCGCCGGCCACTCCCGAAGAGGGCTACCACATCGCCAAGGATCTGTCGGACAAGGCCATCGAGTTCATCCGTGACGCCAAGGTCGTCGAGCCCGACAAGCCGTTCTTCATGTACCTGTCGCTGGACGCGGCCCATGCACCGCACCACGTCTTCAAGGAATGGGCCGACGCCTACAAGGGTGTGTTCGACGAGGGCTACGAGGCGATCCGACCGGAGATCCTCCGGCGTCAGAAGGAGATCGGCCTGCTGCCCAAGGACACCGAGCTGTCCGCGATCAATCCCCATGGTGAGCCGGACGTGACCGGGCCGGACGGGCAGCCGTGGCCGAGGCTGGACACCGTCCGCCCCTGGGACACGCTCAGCGCGGACGAGAAGCGGCTGTTCATCAGGATGGCCGAGGTCTTCGCCGGGTACGTCTCGTACAGCGACGACCAACTCGGCCGGGTGATCGACTTCCTGGAGGCGGCCGGAGAGCTCGACAACACGATCATCGTGGCCGTCTCGGACAACGGCGGCAGCGGCGAGGGCGGGCCTGACGGAACGTTCAACGAGTGGCGGTTCTTCAACGGCCTGAACACTCCGACCGAGCTGTCCCTGGAACACATCGACGAACTCGGCAGCCCGGCCTCCTACAACCACTACAACACCGGCTGGGCGTGGGCGTTCGACACCCCGTTCCCCTACTGGAAGCGCTGGGCCGGTTACGAGGGTGGCGTGGCCGACATGTGCCTGGTCGCGTGGCCGGCCAGGATCGAGCCCCAGCGCGAAGTCCGCCAGCAGTACGTCCACGCGGTCGACGTCGTCCCGACGCTCTACGAGCTGCTGGACATCGAGCCGCCCTCCGTGCTGAAGGGGTACCCGCAGACCCCGATGGAGGGTGAGAGCTTCGCGGCCTCGCTCACCGACCCCACCGTGCCGGGCAAGCAGACCCAGTTCTACGCGATGCTGGGGCAGCGATCGATCTACCACGAAGGATGGCTGGCCTGTACCGTCCACCCGCCGCTGAGCGGCTGGGGCGACTTCGCGCACGACCGGTGGGAGCTCTACGACCTGACGAAGGACCGCGCGCAGTCCACGGACGTGGCGGCACGGGAGCCGGAACGGCTCGAGACGCTCAAGAGCCTGTGGTACTACTACGCGGGCCGCTACCACGGGCTGCCGCTCGACGACCGTACCGCGCTCGAGCAGGCCCTGGCCGAGCGCCCGCATGGCACTCCCCCGCGCGAACGCTACGTCTACTACCCCGACTGCGCCTCGGTGCCCGAACAGTCCGGCGTCGTGATCAGCGGCCGGTCGTACACCATCGCCGCCGGGGTCGACATCGAGTCGGCCGACGCCGAGGGCGTCGTGTACGCCCACGGCGGCATCGCCGGCGGGCACAGCCTCTACGTCAAGAACCAGCGCCTGCACTACGCGTTCAACTGGGTGGGCACCCACCTGCAACACGTGGAATCCGACCGTGAGATCACACCGGGCAGGCACGTGCTCACGGCCGAGTTCACCGCGAGCGGGCGCAACGCCGATCCCGCGATGCCGGGTACGGCCGGAACGCTCACCCTCTACATCGACGACCAGCAGGTGGGCAGCGGTGACATCGTCACCCAGCCCGGCTACTTCTGCGTCGTCGGGGACGGGATCTGCGTGGGCCGCGACGACGCCTCGCCGGTCACGCCCGACTACCGGGCACCGTTCCGCTTCACCGGGGGCACGATCGACAAGGTCGTCGTCGACGTCTCCGGCGAGCGTTTCATCGACCACGAGGCCCAAGTCCGCGGCTGGTTCGCGATCGACTGACCCGTGCTGCGCCGATGTGCCGAGCCCCATGGCGGTACGAGGCTCAGCACTCGGCATCCTGAGTGAAAGGCTCCCAAGGATGCCGACGGCAAACGCTCCACGTGGAACGGGGTGGAGAGGCGCCAGCGGATGGACGAGCACCACAGCCCGCGGTGGGTGTCCCCCGGCCTGCATGGACCACAGGTGGACCAGAACATCCACACGGAGCTCACGGACGAGCAGATCACGGAGCTGGGCAGCGACCAACGGGGGATGCGGCGACTGCTGGAAGCGGTGCTGGCGGTCAGCCGGGACCTCGACCTTGAGATTGTGCTGCGCCGGATCGTGGGCACCGCCATGGAGCTGGTCGACGCGCGGTACGGCGCACTGGGCGTACTGGCCGAGCAGGGGGACAGCCTGTCGGAGTTCATCCCCGTCGGGCTCACGGAGGATGAGCGGGCCGATCTGTCCGGCGTGGAGTTCCCGCGCGGGGGCGGGCTGCTGGGGCACCTCATCCGCCACCCCGAGCCGCTGCGCGTGGAGGAGATCGCGCACCACCCGAAATCGGTCGGCTTTCCGCCCGGCCACCCGCCCATGCACAGTCTTCTCGGGGTCGCCATCAGCGTGCGCGGGCAGGTCTACGGCAACCTGTACCTGTCCGACCGGCGCGACGGTCAGCCGTTCGACGCCCACGACGAGACGGTCCTCATCGCCCTGGCCGGAGCGGCGGGCCTGGCCATCGAGAACGCCCGCCTCTACGAACAACTGCGCAGTGCCACCGAACGCTTCCAGCGCCTTCTCCTGCCGAGCTTGCCCGACCTGCACCCGTTCACCGCCGCAGCGGTCTACCAGCCGGCGTCCGCCCCCGACTACCTCGGCGGGGACTGGTACGACGCCATGCTGCTGCCCGACAGCGCCTGCGCGGCGGTCATCGGAGACGTCGGGGGCCACGACCTGCGGGCCGCGGCAGCCATGGCGCAGACCCGCAACATGCTTCGCGCCGTGCTCTACGACCGGCGGACCCCGCCGAGTGCCGTCCTGACGCAGGTCGTCCAGCCCCTCCAGGCGATCACCGAGAATCCCGTCACCACAGTCTGCCTGGCCCGCATAGAGCCCTCCGACGATGCCTGTCGGCTGCACTGGAGCAGTGCCGGACACCTGCCACCCCTCCTGCTCACCCCCGACGGACGTGCCCGGTATCTGGAAACGGATCCGGGTCTACCCCTGGGCGTGGATCCGGACCACCCGCGCACCGATCACACCTACCCGCTGCCACGGGGGATCCATCGTCGTCCTGTTCACCGACGGCCTGGTCGAACACCCGGCCCGGCACCTCGAGGAAGGACTGCACACGGTCGCGGCGACCGCCGCCACCGCGCTCGGCGAGCCGCTCGCCTCCCTGGTCCGGACACTCGCCGACAACCGTCCCAGCAACGGCTCCGACGACCTCGCGCTGCTCGCCGTACGCACTCCCACAGAGCCACCAGGGCAAGACCAGCGATGAGCAGCCGACCCTGGTGACCCAAAGGCGACCCGGACGACACCAGGCCTCCGCGCGTCAAGCGGCTCCCTTACGGGCGCCGACCGGGAAGGAGAGATGTGGAATCCATCGACGCCTGGTGCGAGGCGGTCACCACATTGGTCCCGCACTCCGCAACGGATCTCCGGGACGGCGCTGGCCTACCGCCCGATGCAGATCCACCGGGCCAACGCGTACACGTTCCTGAGCGGGCGGCCGGTCTTCCTGCTGAGATCGCCCGACGAGATCACCTGGGTGATGGAGACCTTCACCGACCACGTGGATCACAGCCTGACCGAATCGGCGCTCCCACGCCTGGTCGAGCACCTCACTCTGCCAGAGGGTTGGACGTACAAGGCGCGGACGCTGGACCGGGACCTGACCATCACCACCCACGGCCTGGCGCACGTCACCTCCGACAACCTGGCCAACATGTACCAGGACTGCGTCGACGGGGTGAACAACTTTGATCCCTGGGAATGAGCACCGGCCATGAGCGACAAGGTCAAGGTGACGGTCGAAACCTTTGTCCGGGCCGAATCCAACCGTGCGATGGCGAAGCTGATGGTGGTCTGCGGTGGCGTCAACCAGTGGCACCACAGCCGGGTGCCGACACCGCTCGATCAGCAGACATCGGTCCGGATGAACCGCGACACGCTGTACAGCTTCGCCGTGTTGGACTTGACCGAAGGCGCCACCGTCACGATGCCGGACAGCGGCCAACGCTACGCGTCGCTCATGGTTCTCAGCCAGGACCACTACGTCACCCAGGTCATCCACACGCCCGGCGAGCACCGGCTCACCATCGACGACCACGGCACCCGCCACGTACTCCTGACGATGCGCGTCCTGGTTGACCCGGGCAACCCCGCCGATGTCGCCGAGGCCAACGCCCTGCAGGACGGTCTGAGGCTGTCCGCGGGGTCGGCCGAACCCCTCGTCGTACCCGACTACGACGAGGATACCCTCAGCGCCGTACGGGACGCGCTTGCCGTGCTCGGCCGGACCCTGCCCGGAACTGAGCGAATGTTCGGCCGCCGTGAGGACGTCGATCCTGTTCGGCACCTCATCGGTACGGCCGTGGGCTGGGCCGGCCTCCCCTAGAGCGAGGCGTTCTACCTGCTGGTCGAGCCGGGCCTGCCCGTCGGGAAGTACCGCATCGTGGTCGGTGACGTGCCCGTCGACGGCTTCTGGTCGCTCTCCCCCTACAACGCCGACGGCTACTTCGAGGACAGCAGCGAAGGCGGATGCGTCCTCAACCAGTTCAACGCCCAAAGGGAGCCGGACGGCTCGGTCGTCATCAACCTCGGAGGGTGCGCCGACGGGCGCCCCAACTGCCTGCGCATCATGGACGGCTGGAACTACACCGTCCACCTCTACCGGCCGCGCCCGGAGATCCTCGACGGCACCTGGACCTTCCCGACCGTGGAGCCCGTCGACTGAGGACGCGCCCACCCGATCCCCGGACCTGTCGCCATGCACAGCGTCATGGGATCGGCGTGTCCCGTCCCTTTCGATGCTGCCGCGTTGGGCCGACCGGGCCGAGCTGGCGGCGTTCGGAGCACGGTTCCCGCAGATCTGACGGGCGCCACCATAGGGTCGGACTTCGCCTCTCTGCGCGAGGCGGGGTGAGGAGTGCGGATGAACGGCTGGGCCGTCGTGGTCGCCGGGGGTGCGGTCGTCGGCTACGGGGCGCTCTCACGGCGTTTGTCGACCACGGTGCTCTCGGGACCGCTGGTGTTCATGCTTGTCGGTCTGGCGATCGGCCCACTGGGCCTGGACCTGCTGGACCGGGCGAAGGATCCCGAGGTCACGCGGACGCTCCTGGAGAGCGCGCTGGTGCTCCTTCTGTTCGCGGACGCGGCGGGGATCAGGGCCCGGGACCTGCGCCGGGAGGAGTTCCTGCCGCTGCGGCTGCTCGCGGTCGGCCTGCCGGTCACGATGGCTCTGGGGTGGCTGGTGGCCTGGCCGCTGCTGCCCGGCCTGGGCGTGTGGGAGCTGGCCCTGGCCGCCGTCATCCTCGCGCCGACGGATGCCGCGCTCGGGCAGCAGGCCTTTTCCAACAAGCGGGTGCCCCCGCTGGTCCGCGGCGGCCTGACCGTCGAATCCGGTCTGAACGACGGCCTGGCCCTTCCGTTCTTCGTCCTGGCACTCGCCGCGGCGGGCGAGGGCAACGGGCATCCGGGCGTGGCCGAGACGTTCCTGCGTGCGCTGCTGCTGAGCGGCGCGATCGGAATCGCGGCCGGCTGGACCGGGGCGAGCCTGTCGCGATGGTCGCTCGCCCGAGGGTGGAGCAACTCCGACTGGCGACAGTTCCTGGTCCTCGCCGTCCCGGTCATCGCGTACGTCCTGTGTGCCATGGTCGAGGGCAGCGGCTTCATCGGCGCCTGGGTCGCCGGCCTGTCCTTCGGCATCCACCTGCGCCGCACCCCCGCAGGCCCAGGCATCCCTCCCCGCGACTCGGACCCCGCGCAGAGCACAAGGTTCGCAGAACGCCTCGGTCTCCTGCTCGCCTCGCTGAGCTTCCTCGTCTTCGGCGCAGTCATCCTGGGCCCCACACTCCAGCACCTGACCTGGTGCACGGTCCTCTACGGGCTACTCAGCCTGACCGTCATCCGGATGCTGCCCGTCGCACTCGCCCTGGCCGGCACCGGCCTGCGCCCCCCTTCCATCGCGTACATCGGCTGGTTCGGCCCGAGGGGGCTTGCATCCCTCGTGTTCGGTCTGCTCGCCCTCGAAGAGCATCTGCCTGGGGAAACCCTGCTGAGCGAGGTCATCGCCGTGACCGTGGGCCTGAGCATCATCCTCCACGGAGCATCAGCGCCCATCCTGGGCGACCGCTACGGCACATGGTTCACCAGGACACTCCGCAAGGAACCGAACCTGCGGGAAAACGCCCTCGCGCAGCACGACGGCCCACACTGACGGAGTCAGCTGCCTTCTGAGGAACAGGGACGCCAGCCGGCCGCGAGGCCAGACCGCCGCAGCCATCGGCACCTGCGTACCCAGAGGGAAGAACTTCTCCGGCCCTCCGGGCGTCGGAGCGGCAGCGAACCGGTCGTAGCAGCCCGGTCATCAGAGAGAAATTCAACAGGCACAGCCAGGAGTGTAAGACCGCTGATCAGGGGAAACGGGCTGATTCATTGTTCAGGAACCCGACGCCGTACTTCCGCTGAAGAGCACGGATCGACAGACCGGCCTTCGCATCACGACGGATCGCCGCGTACGGATCGACCATGTACTTCGGCGGCACCCCCGTCCCCTCGTCATGCCAAGCACAACCATGGCCCCGAAGCAAGCACCCAGGAGCTCTCCAAACCCGACGACATCAAAGAGTGGCTAAGGGCTTACAGGGAATCAAGGTGTTGCTTCCCGTTCTGTGAGTCGTTGGTGTGGTATGCGCATCCCGGTTGAGACTCGTAGCCAGCTCTCCGTGAAGTTCGAGGTTTTGTTCCCCCACTTGGACGAGCGGCAGCGTCGGCTGTTGATGGCTGCCGAGGCCCGCGTCCTGGGACACGGCGGCGTCCGGGCCGTCGCACGGGCGGCCGCGGTGAGTGAGACGACGGTCCGCAAGGGCGTGCTCGAGCTGGAGGCCGGCGAGGAACCCCTGGGGCGGGTGCGGCGTCCGGGAGGGGGCCGCAAGCGATTCGCGGACCTCGATGCGGGGCTGAGGCCGGCTCTTTTGGCACTGGTCGAGCCGGACGAGCGGGGTGATCCGATGTCGCCTCTGCGGTGGACGGTGAAGTCAACCCGCGGGCGACACGGCTGCTGATCACCCCCGACGCGGGCGGCTCCAACGGCTACCGCACCCGGGCCTGGAAACTCGAACTCGCCCACCTCGCCGCCGAGACGGGCCTGACGGTCACCGTCTGCCATCTACCGCCGGGCACATCGAAGTGGAACAAGAACGAGCACCGCCTCTTCTCCCACATCACCATGAACTGGCGGGGCCGCCCGCTGACCAGCCACGAAGTCATCGTCCAGCCCATCTCCGCGACGACCACCCGCACCGGACTGCGCGTCCACGCCGAACTCGACACCAGCACCTACCCGACCGAAGTACAGATCGGGGACGCGGAGATGGCGGCTCTGCCACTGACCCGGCATGCCTTCCACGGCGACTGGAACTACACCCTGGCACCGGTCACACCCCGGCACCCCGAGCCGGCACCGAGCCGACAACAAATCGATCCCGCCCTGACCGCGATGCTCACCGACCCGGCCCTGACCGGCATGTCACGCTCCGCCTTCGACCACCTGGTCGCCATCTCGGACCGTATTGGGACGCCCTGGCCGAGGCGGCATTCCAACGACGCTTCCGCCGCCCACGCAGCTACCTCCACCCGCAAACCAGCAGCCTCGACCACTACCACCGCCTGCTGACCGCCCTGTTGCGCCGCCGCAGAGCCGCCACCAGCACACTTTCGGCCCAGCTCCTGAACGTCACCCGCACCAACCTGTCCAACCAGTTCCAAGACGGCCACCACCTCCTGGACCTGCACCGCGTCGCGGTCACCCCGCTACCCGGAACCCCAGCCCGCACCCTCGCACAACTACAAGCCCGCCTACTTTCACGCGACGACACCTGCACAGATCAACTCTGACAGTTATTCAGACACAGGCCCCCAGGGTGCCCGAGTACTGCCGGGCCACCCCGGGCGAGGAACGGCCGTCCTTGGGGAAGCCGATGTCGTCCACCACCCACACCTGCGGCCGCACGACCGTCACCGCCCGCCACGCCAGCCGGGCCCGCACGTCCCTGACCTGCCACGTCGAGGTCGTGACGAACTGCTGCAACTGCTGGTGATCGACACCGAGCCGTTCAGCCATCGGCTGCATCGACTTCCTGCGGCCGTCCAGCAGCAGCCCCCGCAGATATAACGCACCCTTCGCCCGCTGGTCCCGACGCACCAACGACGCGAACACCTCCGCCGCGAACTCCTCCAACCGGCCCCGCACCGCGGCAAGCTCCCCAGCCCTCATACAGCCAGCGAACTACCACCCACCCACCACGACAAGACCACCTAACAAAGCACTACTAGGCTGGCCGGTCAACTGCACCATGCGGGGCGCGGGAGGGTGACCGGCATCGCTGCTTCCATGGCCGAGCCGGTGATCGTGGCCTATGACGGACGCGAGGGGATCGATCTGCCGTGGCCGGCCCAGTACCTCCTCTGGGCCCAATATCCATGCGGTGCCCGCCAAGCCGGCCCCAGCCGACACCGCCTGACGGCAGCTCCCCGGCTCTTCACCCTCCTCGACGGTTTCTCGCGCCGCTCCCTGTGAGTGATCGACGACACTGAACGGCACGACTCGTCCGCCGTGTACCAGAAGCCATCGGCAACGTCCCCAAGGCCGCGTTCTCGCCCGACACCCACTGCTGGTGGACACCCAGGCAGCCGGGCGCCTCTCCCGCCTCTGTCCATGGCATGCGCAGACGCCGCCTCCGCACAACAACAGGCACAGCGCGTCCAGGCACCTTGGCGATAGGACGACCACAGCCTCGGGTCCGGCCGGCGAGCGCACGGGACATGCAGGACATGGATGGCTCCCAGAACTTCCCATCCCACGCCAGCCTCTCCGCCTGGGATCCACCAGGACCAAGATCCGGACCATTTCCGGACCAGCCCCCACCAGAGAGCCCCGCCCGCCGCGATTTTCGCAGGTCAGCATGAGTGCGGCTGCTGTACCACCAGCAGACCCAAAACCTGCTGGTCAGCTACTCGCCGAAGAAGCTCGGGCTCTTCTGAACCTTCTCGCACGTCGCGGCACGGAGTTTCATACGGTCCGGGCAGAACGGTGGTGGCATCGAGCACCCGCCCGGTGTACGCCTTCGGCCGCTCACCAGAGACCGCGGTCACCGAGCGGTCCCGGCTCGCCGGTCACCGCTCGTCCAGGTCCAAGCGAGTCCGGTCAAGACCGTTCGGTACGGCCACAAGTCCACGTGCGGCCGGCGGCCCGTACTGCAGGCCACCGGTGACGCCTCGGCCGCAGCGCTCGCGGAGTTGATCGGCTCCAGGAGTGACGACGCCGCACTTCGGGGGACGACCCCCAGGATGCGAGCGTGGCAGGCCATCCGAGCTCTTCGCCCAGGTCATGCTGACGTGGGCGAACCTGGAGGTCTCCCTCAAGCTCCTCCCCCGCTCCCGCGCGGGACACGGCCGGCGCGGTGCACTGCCGGTGCCCCACGTGGGAACGGAGCCAGTGCCCGGCGGGCCCCGGCCCGCTGTTGCTCGAGCGTCATCTCATTGAGCTGCCTGCCCACGCGGCGGACCCCGGGGCCCGCCTTCCCTCCGACGACGGCCTCAGCGGCGGCATCCGCTGCCCACCGGCGCTCGTCAAGCGATCGCCTTTCGCGATCGCGCGACCGGGGTGTCGGACGAGCTCTCGGAGGACCGGGAGGTGGTCCGGCGTCCGCGCCAAGAGCCGTACTTGGCAGGCCCCCGTGCCCCTGCGGGTAGGGTCACCATGACGGGAGACCTGTGCAGATTGGGAGTCACGCGTGAAGCGGCCGACGATTGCGGACATCGCGCTCCGCGCCGGAGTGTCCAAGGTGGCCGTCTCCTATGCCCTCAACGACCAGCCGGGGGTGTCCGACTCGACACGTGCGTCGATCAAGGCGATCGCGGAGGAGCTCGGCTGGCGTCCCAACAGCGCCGCGCGGGCTCTCAGCGGTGCTCGCGCCCAGGCGGTCGGGCTCGTCGTGCGGCGGCCGGCCTCCACCCTCGGCACCGAGCCCTTCTTCATGGAGTTCATCAGCGGCATCGAGAGCGTGCTCTCCGACCGCGCGTACGCCCTGATGCTGCAGATGGTCGACAGCGAGGAGCGCGAGCTGGAGATCTACCGGCGCTGGTGGGGAGAGCGGCGGGTGGACGGCGTGTTCCTGGTCGATCTGCGCACCGACGACCCGCGCGTGCCCGCGGTGGAGGCCCTCGGTCTGCCTGCCGTGGTCATCGGGCCGCCGCACACGGCGGGCTCCCTGCCCGCCGTGTGGTCGGACGACGGAGAGAGCGTGCGGGAGGCGGTGCGGTACCTGGCGGCGATCGGCCACCGGCGCATCGCGCGGGTGGCCGGTCCCGAGGGCTTCGCGCACACCGCCGTCCGGGACGCCGCCCTCCGCGAGGGCTGCGCGGAGGCGGGGCTGCCCGACCCGGAGATCGTCCACACCGACTACACCGGTGACGAGGGAGCCCGCGCCGCCCGCCGGTTGCTCATCGCCGCCGAGCGCCCCACGGCGATGATCTTCGACAACGACATCATGGCGGTGGCCGCGCTGTCCGTGGCCCAGGAGATCGGCCTCTCGATCCCCCGCGAGCTGTCCGTCGTGGCCTGGGACGAATCGCCGCTCACCCAGGTCGTCCGGCCCGCGCTGTCCGCCCTCGCCCGGGACATCCCGGCGTACGGGGCCAGCGCGGCACGGACCCTGCTCGCCCTCGTCGCGAACGAGGAGGCCGGGAACGTGGAGGAGGAGTACGCCCGGTTCGTGCCACGGGGCAGTACCTCCGCTCCGTCGGCCTGAGCCGCCCTGCGGACGCCGCGGCCGCTACTTCGTGGCCCCTTGCGCGAAACCGTTGTAGATCCACCGCTGGAGCAGCAGGAACACGACGAGCGTCGGCAGGATGACGAGGATCGCGCCCGCCGAGATGGCCTCCCAGTGCGCACCGAAGGGTCCCTTGAAGCGGAACAGCGAAGTGGAGATGGTTCCGAGGTCCTCCGAGTGCATGTAGAGGAAGGGGATGTAGAAGTCGTTGTAGGTGGTGATCCCCTTGATGATGACGACGGTGGCGATCGCCGGCTTGAGGAGCGGAAGAATGATCTTCCGGTAGATCGTGAACGCGTTGGCGCCGTCGAGGCGGGCGGCCTCGTCCAGCGAGCGGGGGATGGAGCGGATGAACTGCAGGAAGACGTACACCGAGACGATGTCCGTGCCCATGTAGAGGAGGATCGGGGCCCAGCGGGTGTCCACCAGGCCGAAGCTGTTGACGACCTGGAAGGTCGCGACCTGAGTGGTGACGCCCGGTACGAGGGTGGCGACGAGGAAGAGCGCCATGACGAGCTTCTTCGCCCGGAAGTCGAAGCGGTCGACCGCGTAGGCCGTCATCGAGCCGATGATCACGGTGCCGCCGACCGAGAAGACGAGGATGAAGGCGGTGTTGCCGAAGGCCGCGAACATGTGGCCGTCGGTGAACGCCGTGGCGTAGTTCCGGAAGTTCAGCCAGTCCCCCGGCAAGGAGAGCGCACCGCCGTCGGAGACCTCCTCGGACGTCTTGAGCGAGGTGAGGAAGACGACGGCCAGTGGCAGCAGGACCACCACCGTCGCGGCGAGCAGGGACAGGTAGGTCAGCGCGGTCCCGACCGGCAAGCGGCGGCGGCGCGTTGTCAGGGCGGGGGTCATACCAGGTCCACCTTGTCGTCGGGCACGAGCCGGCGCTGGATCCAGGTGATCAGCAGGATGATCGCGAGCAGCACCACGGCCGCTGCCGAGGCCAGGCCGGTCTTGTTGAACTGGAAGGCGAGCTTGACCGTCTGGATGACGAAGGTCGACGTGCCGGTCGCGCCGCCGGTCATGATGTAGGGGATCTCGAACACGGACAGGGAGCCGGAGACCGCCAAGATGATGCTGAGGCTGAGGACGGGCTTGATGCTCGGGGCGATGATGTGGCGGAACTGCTTCCATTTGCCCGCACCGTCCAGCTGGGCCGCCTCGTAGAGCTCTCCGGGGATGGACTGGATGGCGCCGAGGAAGAGGACGAAGTTCAGCCCCGTGAAACGCCAGACCGACACGCCCGCCAGGGACACGTTGGCAGAGGGGGGATCGCCGAGCCAGGGATGATCGGTGGTCACACCGAGCCAGGCCAGTACGGAGTCGAGGGTCCCGCCGTCCTGGAAGAAGTAGAGGAAGACGAAGCCGATCGCGACGCCGTTGATGAGATAGGGGAAGAAGAGGATCCCCTTGAAGAAGTTGCGGAACCTGAGATCGAAGCTCAGGACCGTGGCGAAGTAGAGGGCGACTCCGATCTGGAGGACGGACGCGGCGAGGTAGTAGCCGCTGACGAAGAAGACCCGGAAGAGCTCGGGGCGGGTGAAGATCTGGACGTAGTTGTCCACCCCCGTGAACTCGCGGTCGGGGCTCACTCCGTCCCAGTCGGTGAAGCTGTAGGAGATCATGCTCGCCACGGGCACGTAGGTGAACGTGATCAGCAGCGCCAGCGGCACCGCCAGGAAGAACCACGGGGTGACGCGCCGGAGCGGCGAGTCGCGCCAGGAGCGTCCCCGGGTGCTCGTGGCGCCCGGGAGTTTCCGGGCCGCGAGGGCGACCGGGCCCGCCGGGCGGTCGTCCCGCGTCGTGTGACGCGGTCTCCGCGTCGGCTCGGTCCGGGAGGGGGCAGGAGGTGTGTCGGTCATGTCGGCCTTTCGTGTCCGCGGCTGCGGGAGATCGGGGCCCGGCCGATGTCGTACGGCCGGGCCCCGCTCCGCCGGTGTCAGGAACCGGCGGTCTTCGCCGCCTCGTCCCACCTCTTGTTCAGGTCGGCGAAGAAGTCCTGGAGACCGCCCTCCTGCGCTCCGCGGGCGGTGTCGATGAGCTTCTGCCGGTAGTCGGGCTTGTTCAGGCCGATTTCGGCTGCGTTGTCGATGTCGTTGACCAATCCCGTCTTGGCCTCGGAGCGCTCCACGAAGGTGACATCGTTGTCAACGAAGTCCTTGAGGGTCTCCGGCATCGGAGCCGACTTCACCGCCGGCACCGCGCCCTCCTCCTCCGAGTAGCCGGACTTCTCCGTGAACCAGTCGATCCAGGCGCGCGCGGCCGACTTGTTCTCGGAGTAGGCGCTGACGGCCTGCTGGTAGTCGGAGACCAGGGTGGCGCAGAACTTGCCGCCCTTCTGGGCGGGGAAGGGCATGAAGCCGATGTCCGCCGGCGAGCCGCCGGCCCCCTTCGCCGCACCCTGCATCTGCGTGATCGACCAGGAGCCGAGCATCATCGTGCCGACCTTCCCCTCGGCGAGCATCGCCTTGGAGCTCTCCCAGTTCGTGGTGGTCGGGTCCTTCTCGGCGAGCCCCTGCTTCACGATGTCGTAGACCAGCGTGTCGATGGCGTGGAGCTCTCCCCCGGCCTTCCACGGCGACACCGGGCCGGCCAGCTTGTCGGTCGCCTTCGCGTCGCAGGTCACGGAGCCCACGTTGGCGGTCCACTGGACCAGCGGCCAGCCGTCCTTGAAGTTCGTGTAGTAGGGAACGGCCTCCGTCCTGTCGCCGATGGCCTTCAGGTCCGCGAGGAACTCCTGCGGGGTCTTCGGCCACGCGGCGATCCCGGCCTTCTTCCACACGGCCTTGTTGTAGACGAAGCCGTTGGCGGTGCCGAACTGGGCGATGCCGTAGACCTTGCCGGCCACGTCGGTCTTGTCGCTGAAGCGGTACTTCTCCGCGAGTTCGGCGGTCGGCCCGAGGGGGGCGAAGAACTTCGGGTAGTCGTTCTTGGCGACCGCCGCGGGGATCATCAGCACGTCACCGTAGGCCTTGGCGTTCATACGGATCTTCACCTCCCCCTCGTAGTCCGTGATCCCCTCGAACTTCACCTTCACCTTGGGGTAGATCTTGTTGAACTCCGCGGCGTACCGCTTCAGCGTGCCGTTCTGGACGAGGTCGGTCCGCTGGGTGAGGACCTTGATCTCTCCGGAGACCTCGTTCGGGTCGGCGGGCGCCGCCGCGGTCTCGCCCGACGCGGCACCTCCACCACTGCATCCCGCCACGGTCAGCATCGCGACGGTGAGAAGCGCGCCCGTGAGCGTCTTCGTCTTCCCCATGTGCCCAACTCCTTCAGGGTTACGGCTCAGGTCAAAGTGGGATGTCGGCACTATGACAGGACCGTGTGAACCGGTAAAGCTCCGGATTCCCGCACGATGCCCAATCGTTACCCGTGGCGCCAAGGAGGTGACTTATCACGCTGTCATTCGAGTCCCCCGTGCACGTTCTGTAACCGAAACGAGCTTTACCGGTTCATGGACAGCCGCTGTGCGTACGGCTAGGTTGTCCGGGTCGTATACGCATCCCGCCGCAGTCAGGCGATTGGAGCCGCACACATGAAGGACGTCACCCAGCTGACCGAGGGCTGGAGCCTGCGCCACGAGGGCGCGCTGCTCCCGGCCCGCGTCCCCGGCTGCGTCCACACCGATCTGCTCGCCGCGCAGGTCATACCCGACCCCTTCATCGGCCGGAACGAGACCGAGATCGCGTGGGTCGGCAGGCAAGGGTGGTCCTACGTCACGGAGTTGACCCACGACAGCACGCACGAGCGCACGGAGCTGGTCTTCGACGGACTGGACACCGCCACGGGGATCGTCCTGGCCGGCGACGTCCTCGGCACGACCCGCAACATGCACCGCGCCCATCGCTTCGACGTCACGGGCCGCACGGGCCGCCTGGAGGTGCGCTTCGACTCGGCGTACGAGGAGGCGGACCGGGTCCGCACGCTCACCGGGAACCGGCCCAACGTCTACCCCGAACCCTTCCAGTACATCCGCAAGATGGCGTGCAGCTTCGGCTGGGACTGGGGGCCCACCGTCGTGACGGCGGGCATGTGGCGCCCGGTGCGCCTGGAGCACTGGTCGACCGCCCGGCTCGCCGAGGTCCGCCCGCTCGTCACGGTCGACGGCGCGACCGGTCGCGTCGAGCTCCGGCTCCGGGCGGAGCGCACGGAGCGCGGCACCGGCCGGCCGCTGACCGTCCGGGCCACCGTCCGAGGGGAGGAGGCGGAGACCGAGCGCCAGGTCTCCTTCACCGGCGACGAGGCGGTGCTGCGTCTCGAAGTGGCCGCGCCGCGTCTGTGGTGGCCGCGCGGCTACGGGGACCAGCCCCTGTACGAGCTCGAAGTGACCCTGCTCGACGAGGAGGAGGGGCCGCTCGACGCCTGGCGACGCCGGATCGGCTTCCGCACCGTCGAGCTCGACCGGTCCCCCGACGCGCACGGAACCGGCTGCACCTTCGTCGTCAACGGCGTCCGGATCTTCGCACGCGGGGTCAACTGGATCCCGGGCGACGTGCTGCCCTCCCGGATGACGCCGGAGCGCTACCGGATCCGGCTCCTTCAGGCCGCCGAGGCCAACGTCGACCTGGTGCGCGTCTGGGGCGGCGGCATCTACGAGGACGACGCCTTCTACGACGTCTGCGACGAGCTCGGGCTCATGGTGTGGCAGGACTTCCTGTTCGCCTGCGCCGCCTACCCCGAGGAGCAGCCGCTGCGCGGCGAGGTCGAGGCAGAGGCGCGTGACAACGTTGTCCGGCTGATGGCGCACGCCAGCCTGGTCCTCTGGAACGGCAACAACGAGAACCTCTGGGGCTTCCGCGACTGGGACTGGGAGGGGCCTCTCGCGGGCGACTCCTGGGGCGAGGGGTACTACCTCGGCGTGCTTCCGCGCATCGTCGCCGAGCTGGACCCAACCCGCCCGTACACGGCGGGCAGCCCGTGGTCGGGCTCCTGGGACCACCACCCAAACGACCCCCGCCACGGAACCCACCACTCCTGGGAGGTCTGGAACCGCCAGGACTACGCCGAGTACCGCGCGAGCGTCCCCCGCTTCGTCGCCGAGTTCGGCTGGCAGGCTCCCCCCGTCCTCGCGACGCTGCACCGCGCGCTGCCCGGCGAGCACCTCGCCCCGGATTCCCCGGGCATGCTCCATCACCAGAAGGCCGAGGACGGCAACGGCAAACTGGACCGGGGCATCGCCCGGCACTTCCCGCTCCCCGAGACCGACTTCGACCGTTGGCACTACCTGGCGCAGGTGGTGCAGGCGCGGGCCGTGGCGGCGGGCATCGAACACTGGCGGGCCAACTGGCCGGTGTGCGCCGGCACGGTGGTGTGGCAGCTCAACGACTGCTGGCCGGTGAGCTCGTGGGCGGCGATCGACGGCGACGGCCGGCTCAAGCCGCTCTACCACGAGCTGCGCCGGGTGTACGCGGACCGGCTGCTGACGCTGCTGCCGGGCGAGGACGGGCCGGTGCTCGCCGTCGACAACCAGTCGGGCGCTTCCTGGCACGCCCAGGTCACCCTGCGGCGGTTCGACGCGGACGGCACCGTCCTGGCGAGAGGCGTGGTCGAGGTCGAGGCCGCGCCGCGCTCGGTCGCCCGGTCGGTGCTCCCGGCGGAACTGCTGCCCGCCCCCGGATCCTCCAAGGAGTTCCTCGTCGCCGACGCCGACGGGCTGCGTGCGGTGCACTTCCCGGTGCCGGACCGGGAGTTCGCCTACCTGCCCGCCCGTTACGACATCCGGCTGGAGGCCGTCCCCGGTGAGGGCACGGCCGTCGACGTGGTGGTGACGGCGCGGACGCTGGTGAGGGACCTCCTCCTCCAGCCCGACCGGCTCGGTCCGGCGGCAAGTGCCGACCGGGGCCTGCTCACGCTGCTCCCCGGCGAAGAGGCCAGGATCCGGGTGAGCGGTTGCGGGGACCTCGACCTCGACCTCGAGGGCATCGAACGGGTCCGTGCGGCCCTGTTCAGCGTGGACCCGGCGTGAGCGCCCGCGCTCCCCGTGTGACCATCAACGACGTCGCCGCTCGGGCCGGCGTGTCGAAGGGTGCCGTCTCCATGGCGTTCAACGACCGCCCGGGGGTGTCGCGGGCGACCCGCGAGCGGATCTTCGAGGTCGCCCGCGAGCTGGGCTGGGCCCCGCACCAGACCGCGCGGAGCCTGTCCGGCCGACGCGCGGGCATCGTCGGCCTGGCCGTCTGCCGCCCGGCCCGGCTGCTCGGTCTGGAACCCTTCTACATGGAGTTCATCTCCGGCATCGAGAGCGTGCTGACGGAGCGTTCGTGCTCCCTGCTGCTCCGTCTGGTGCGGGACCTCGACGAGGAGGTCGCCCTGTACGAGGAGTGGTGGCGGAGCAAGACGATCGGCGGGGCCATCCTGGTCGACTTCCACCAGGAGGATCCCCGGATCCCCCCGCTGCGGGCACTGGGGCTGCCCGCGGTCGCCGTCGGGCACCCGTCGCTGACCGGCGGTTTCCCCTCGGTGTGGACGGACGACGCAACGGCGGCCGCGGACGCCGTGCGGTACCTGGCGGCGCTCGGCCACCGGCGCATCGCCCGCGTGGGCGGGCCGGCGGGGCTCGGGCACAGCGCCATCCGCGCGCGGGCGTTCGAGGCCACGATGGCCGAGCTCGGTCTCGACGGCCGCCGCCAGGTGTCGACCGGCTTCGCCGGCGAGGAGGGCGCCCGGGCGACTCGCGGGCTTCTGCTGACGCGGGACCGCCCGACGGCGATCGTGTACGACAACGACATCATGGCCGTCGCGGGGGCCGCCGTTGCGACCGAGATGGGGCTCGTGGTGCCGGACGACGTGTCGTTGCTGGCCTGGGACGACTCGCAGCTGTGCCGACTCACGCATCCGCCGCTGTCGGCGATGAGCCATGACGTGCACCGCTTCGGCGAGGAGGTCGCGCGTTCCCTGTTCGAGGTGATCGAAGGCACCCGGAGCGAGGCACTCCAGGTGCCGACGCCATCGCTGACCCCCCGGGGTTCCACAGGCCCGCCCCGTACGCGCAAAGGCGCATGACGAGAGGCCGTACCTCCAGCAGGGAGGTACGGCCTCTCGTCCCGACAGCCATGGAAGCGCCCGCCCGACCGTCGGTTCCGAGGAGCTGGCGCGTTCGCGAGCCACCCGAGCCTCGGCACCGGCGCCTTCGGCGGATCGCCCCTGGTCACCGGAGCACCCGGCGCGCGGCCGTCTCAGGAGGGGCGCAGACGCGGGTGCGCCCGCAGCCAGCGCAGGTGCTCGACGGCGGTGGCACCCCTGCCTCCGGCGTGGTCGCCGAAGGGCCACTCCCTGACGTCCTTCTCTCCCGCGTACGCGCGGAAGGCCGCGAGGACGGTGGACGGCGGACAGACGGGATCCATCAGACCGGCGCTGAACAGTGCGGGCGCCGTGGCCCGGCGGGCGAAGTGCACGCCGTCGAAGTACCTGAGGGTGCCGAAGGCCCGCTCCGTCGCGTACGGGGCGTGATGGCGGAGGTAGTCGACGAGTTCGGTGTACGGGCCTTCGGTGGCCGTCTCGGCACCGCGCCGGATGTGGCAGAGGAAGGGCACATCGGGCAGGGCGCCCGCGATGCGGTCGCCGGTGAGACCGGCGACGGCCAGGGCGAGCCCGCCTCCCTGGCTGGCGCCTTGGACCACGATCCGCTGCGGGTCGACGTGGGGGATCGTGCGTGCGGCGTCGACCGCCCGGACGCAGTCGGTGACGAGGCGCCGGTAGTAGTGGGCGTGGGGCGACTCGATGCCCCGGGTCATGTACCCGTGCACCCAGTGGGTGCCTCCGTCCGGGTGCGGATCGGGGGTGTCGTGGCCCTGGCCCCGGCTGTCGACGACGAGATGGGCGTATCCGGCGGACGCGTACAGGAGATGGTCGACGACCCGCCCCCGTCCTCCGCTGTAGCCGATGTACGTGATCACCGTCGGCAGGGGCTCCTCCGCCTCGGAAGGGACGAGGAGCCACGCCGCGACGGGCTGGCCGGCCCAGCCGGCGAACCTCACGTCGTAGGCGTCGAGCGTGGTGAGGGGCGAGTCGGACACCGGCCGGACGACCGGATCGCCCCCGGCCTCCCGAGCCGTCCGTAGGGTCTCGTCCCAGAAGGCGTCGAAGTCCGCCGGCTCCTCCGGGAGGCCCGCGGTCCGGGCGGCCGGGTGGTCCGGCGGAAGGTCGGTGTACGGCACAGGAGGCTCCTCACGGAGGGGGCCGGCCGCGCTCGGCCCGTCAGGGCGGCGCGGCCGGTCGTGTCGGGTGGGGTGCGGGCCCCGTCACGGGGGACGGGGCCCGGAGGGGTGAGGCCAATCAACTCTTGTCGCAGGTGGCGCCGTTGAGGGTGAAGGTGGCGGGGACGGCGTTGCCGCCGGTGGACGAGGCGCTCAGGCCGAAGCTCACGCTGCCGCCGGCCGGGATGGTCTCGGTCCAGGACTCGTGCGTGGCGTGCACCTGGTTGCCCTCCTGGGCGACCTTGGCGTTCCAGGCGGAGGTCACCGTCTGGCCGCCCGGGAAGGCGAAGTCGAGCCGCCAGCCCTTGACGGCCTGGGTTCCGGTGTTGCGGATGGTGACGTCGGCATTGAAACCGGTGCCCCAGTCCTGCAGCCGGTAGGCGACGGCGCAGCCTCCGGCGGACGGTCCCGCCGCGGTGGTGAGGGTGAGGGCGACGGAGCGCGGGGAGCGGTTGCCGGCGGCGTCGCGGGCGTACACGGCGAAGGTGTAGGCCGTGGAGGGTGTCAGACCGGTGAGCGTGGCGCTCGTGCCCGTCGTGGTGGTGACGGGGGTCTCCGCCGAGCCGTTGACGCGGACGACGTCGTAGCCGGAGACGCCGGTGTCATCGGTGGAGGCGGTCCAGGTCAGCCGGGCCCCGGTGGCGGTCACCTCGGACGCGGCGGGAGCGCCGGGGGTGGTCGGCGCCTGGGTGTCGCCGCCGGTCCCTCCGTAGACGCTCGCCTCGCGCGAAGTCTGCCGGATGCCGTCGGCGCCGTTGAACAGGCGCTGCCCCCAGGGCGTGAGCCGGCTCGCGTCGAAGTCGGTGGCGAGGTCGAGGTATTCCACTCCCCCGCCGTTGCCGCTCCACGACCAGCCCAGGTAGCCGAGGTTCAGCTGCCGGGCGGTGGCCATGATGGCGTCCTCGTCCGGGTTGCCGTCCGAGTGGTCGTTGCCGAACTCGCCCACCACCAGCGGGAGTTTCCGGTTGACGAAGCTGTTCAGGTACGCCTGGACCTCGGCGGCGGTGTCATAGACGCCGTACATGTGGATGGAGAAGACGGTGTTGCGTTCCGGGTCGGCGGCGAAGACGGCGGGCGCGCTGTCCCGCATGGTGTTCGACCAGTCCTGGCCCCAGTTGGGGGCGTCCGCCATGAGGGTGTGGTGGAAACCGGCGGCGCGCAGCCGGGTGACGGCGTTCTTGGTGTCCTCGGTCCAGGCGCTGTAACCGGTGTTGCCGTGCGGCTCGTTGCCGAGGTTGATGACGACGTACTTCTCCTGGCCCTTGACCGCGCCGGCGACCTCCAGCCAGTAGTCGACCGCCTTGGCGAGGGAAACGGCTCCGCTCTGTTCGCCGTAGCCGGTGGTGTCGTGGGCCTCGAGGACGCAGACCAGCTTGTTGGCCTTGCACTGGGTGACGATGTTCGCGACGTCGACGGCGCCGTTCTTCGTCCACCGGTCGCCCGTGCTGAACACGATCCGGGCCGAGTTGGCGCCGAGCGCCTTGAGGTCGGTGAGGGCCTGACCGGTCCTGCCGGGGTACCAGGCGTGGGCGTGGTTGACCCCGCGGAAGACGAAGTCCTGGCCGTTGGCGTCGAGGAGTCGGCCGTCGGCGACGTGGAAGCCGGTGGTCGAGGTGTCGGCCGCGTGGGCCGCGGCGGGCGCGGTGATCGTCGCGGCGGCGAGGGCGAGCAGCGCTCCCGCCGCGGTGGCCATTGTCCTGTTCATGTGGTGCTCCCAACTCGGTCGCGCGCATGCCGGGGCGCGGTGCCGTGGCGTGCGGGCTTGCCTGACATGGAGGGTGCGGTGCTGCCGGCCCTGCGGAGCGACGCGTCGAGGACGCGAGGATGGGCCGGTGGATTCCCCTGCCCGGTGTGTTTCTGCGGCACTTACCGAGCAGGGGGAGAAAGTGCGCCGACCGGCGGGGGATGTCCCCGCGCGGCGGTGGCGTGGCGGATTCGCGAGACGCCCGGCGACCGATGATGAGGCTAGAGGAGAAGAAGGCCGGAAAACAATAGGCTTAACCTAACCGGTTAAGTCACCTTGTCCTCTTCGCGTGGCCCCTGAGTTGCGCCGGACGCGACCTCGATTCCGACCGTGGCGCGGAAGACGATCCCCTCCCCCGCCAGGGAGACCGCCTCGGCCGCGGGGACGTAGAGGGACTGCCCCGGTCCGATCCGCAGGATGTCGCCTGCCGCCACCGAGGTCACCCGCACCGCACCCTCGACGCACAGGACGATCTGCGGCACTCCGGCGGGAAGCGGGCGCGGCCGCTCCGCACCGCGGAGCCGGAACCGCGACAGCCGGAAGTCGTCGACGGGGACCGGATAGACCTCTTCACCCGCCCGCTCCCTGGGCGTGAGCACACGGCTGGGCAGGGCGCTGAAGCGGACCACGCGCACCAGCTCGGCCGCGTCGACGTGTTTCGACGTCAGTCCGCAGCGCAGGACGCTGTCGGAGTTCGCCATGATCTCCACGCCGAGGCCGGAGAGGTACGCGTGCGGGACGCCGGCGCCGAGGAACAGAGCCTCTCCCGGACCCAGTTCGACGCGGCGCAGCATCAGGGCGGCCAGCAGCCCCGGGTCGCCCGGGTGTACCCGGGCGACCTCCGCGTAGCAGAGGAAGTCCTTCTGGTGCGGGCCGACGTGCGCGGCGGCTGCCGTGACGGCTTCCGTGACGGTGTCGAGAAGCCCTTCGGGCGGGCTGAGGAAGGCGGTGAAGACCTCCGCGAGGGCGATCTCCTCCGGCCGGGTCCTCAGTACCTCGGCATGGGGACGAAGGGCAGGTACGGCAAGGGCGTCCAGAAGATCGGCGCACTGCCGGACGCTTCGGAAACCGCACAGCCCGTGGAACCGGGTGAGGGCGACGATCATCTCGGGCTTGTGGTGGGGATCCCGGTAGGTGCGGTGCGGAGCGTCCAGGGGCACCCCCAGGGCGTTCTCCAGCGCGAAGCCCGCTTCGGCTTGGGCGGGATCGGGGTGGACCTGCAAGGAGAGCGAGGCGTCGGCGGCGAGCAGTTTCAGCAGGAACGGCAGCCGGGGCCCGAACCGGCGCAGGGTGGGCGTGCCGAGTTCCGTCGCCGGGTCCGAGCCGATCACCCGGTCCAGGGGCAGCGGCCCGTGCCCGCGGTCGACCCGGGACGGTGCGGCGGGATGGGCTCCCATCCACAACTCCGCCTGGGGCTCGCCGGTGGGCGGCGTTCCCATGAGGTTCGGAATCGCGGTGCGGGAGCCCCAGGCGTAGGGCTGAACGGTGTTGGAGAGGAGGTCCACGAGCTCTCTTTCCGGATGGGTCACGGACGGGGTGCGCGGTTGACGGTGGTACCGGCGCCCGCGCGGGACAGACCGGCCGACGCGGCGGCGACCGCGGCCGCCCCGATCAGCCCGGCGTCGAGCGCGAGGCCCGCCGGCACCACCGGGACGTCGCGGGTGAAGTCCAGGACCGCGTAGTCGGCGAGGTGGCGGCGGAGCGGACCGAAGAGCGTCTCGCCGGACTGCGCGACACCACCGCCCACGACCACGAGCTCGAGTTCGACCAGCGCCGTCGTGGCCGCGATGCCCGCGGCCAGGGCACGGCCCGCCCGGTCGAAGGCGGCACGGGCCCTCGGGTCCCCCGCGCGGGCCGCGTTCGCGACCTCGGCGGCCGTCGGGGCGACGCCGGGCGGTGGGGTCCACCCGGCCTCCAGGGCATGGGCAGCGATGGCGGTGCCGCTGGCGAAGCGCTCGACGCAGCCGCGCGCGCCGCAGGGGCAGAGGGGACCGTCCTGCTCCACGGTGATGTGGCCGATGTGACCCGCGTTTCCCGAGCGGCCCGCATGGAGAGCGCCGTTGAGGATCAGCCCGCCGCCCACCCCGGTGGAGACGACCATGCAGAGCGCGTTGTCCACCCCCCTCGCGGCTCCCGTCCAGTGTTCGGCCGCGGCCATCGCCACGGCGTCGCCCACGAGGACGGGCCGGATCCCGGACGGCAACCGCGGGTGCTCCCGCACCCGGTCAACGAGCGGAAAGGAGCGCCAGGCCGGGATGTTGACCGGACTGACCGTGCCCGCGACGGTGTCGACGGGCCCCGCGCTGCCGATGCCCAGGCAGGAGAGGGCGGCCCACTCCGGGTGGGCGGACAGTTCCTCCATGACGGCGGACACCTCGGCCATGAGCTCCGGCGTGGAACCGTGGGCGGGAGTGGCTCGCTGGGACCGGGCGACCAGACGGCCCTCGCCGTCGATCAGGGCGCCGGCGATCTTCGTACCCCCGATGTCGAATGCTCCGTACACCATCGCGTCGAGCCTTCCGTAAGCGCGGACAGGGAAATGTGCACCACACTCTGGGCGCAGCATGACAACGTTGTCCAGTTAACTGGTTCAGTTAAGTTCTTGTTTAGTAAAACCCGAGCCCATTTCGCCTTCGGGCCCTGGACGGAACCGCTGAATCGCCTCATGCTCGGCTCTGCTTTCCCGCAGCCGATTTCATGTCTCCCGTTCGAAGGACGTCCCCTTTCATGACTGACCCCGCGGCCTTTCCGCCCGACTTCGAGTTCGGCGCCGCCACCTCCGCGTACCAGATCGAGGGCGCGACGGGGGAGGACGGACGGGGACCGTCGATCTGGGACGCCTTCGCCCGGCGCGGCGGCACCGTTCTGGACGGCAGCAGCGGCGACACCGCCTGCGACCACTACCACCGGCACCGGGAGGACGTCGCCCTGCTCGCGGACCTCGGAGTGGCCACATACCGCTTCTCCGTCGCCTGGCCGCGGATCCAGCCGTCCGGCGAAGGCCCGGTGAACCCGCGAGGGCTCGACTTCTACGAACGCCTGGTCGACGACCTGCTGGACGCCGGAGTCACACCGGTCGTGACGCTCTACCACTGGGACCTCCCCCAGGCCCTGGAGGACACGGGCGGATGGCGCTCGCGGGCCACCGCCCAGCGCTTCGCCGAGTACACGGAGCTGGTCGCGACGCGGCTCCACGACCGGGTACCCCGCTGGATCACCCTCAACGAGCCGTGGTGCAGCGCCTTCCTGGGATACGCCGCCGGCGAGCACGCCCCGGGAGCGCGTGAGGGTACGCCGGCGCTGGCCGCGGCCCACCATCTGCTGATCGGTCACGGCCTGGCCATGGAGGCGCTGCGCGCCGTCGGCGTCCAGGAGGCGGGCATCGCGCTCAACCTCGACCACATCTCCCCGGCCACCCCGGCGGCCGCTGATGTGACCGCCGCCCTTCGCGCCGAGACGCAGCGCAACCTGATGTGGACCGACCCGTTGCTCAAAGGACGTTACGCCGCCGCCGAAGCGGACACCTGGGGCGAGCTGATCGAGCGCCAGGACTTCCGCCGCGAAGGTGACCTCGCCCTCATATCGGCCCCGATGGACTTCCTGGGCATCAACTACTACACGCCGTCCACGGTGCGCGCCGCCCCCTGGCGCGAACCCGACCCCACCCGCCGCACCGCGATGGACAACCGCTTCGAGGCCGTCCCCGTCCCCGGGTTCCGTCACACCGCCATGGGCTGGCCCGTCGTCCCCGGTGCCCTCCAGAAACTCCTCGTCTCGCTCCGCGACCGCTACGGCACGGACCTTCCGCCGATCCACATCACCGAGAACGGCTCCGCCGAACACGACGCCCCCACCCCCGACGGCAGCGTGCACGACACCGACCGCATCGCCTACCTGGACAGCCACCTCCACGCGGTCGCCGAGGCGTTGGCGGAGGGCGTGGACGTGCGCGGATACAGCGTCTGGTCCCTCCTGGACAACTTCGAGTGGGCCTACGGGTACAGCAGACGCTTCGGGCTGGTCCACGTCGACTTCCCGACCGGGCGGCGCACCCCCAAGGCGTCCTACCACTGGTACCGGTCGCTGCTCACCAGGAGGGGGAGCACACCGTGAAGGAAGGACCGTCCCCTCACCTCGGACCGGGAGCTCGACGGCCTCGGGCCCGTCCCGTACGGCCCCCACCCCAGCGACTTCCGACAAGTCCGCCGCCCGCGTCCGCGCCTGCTCGTGGCTCCTCCGCGCCACCGGACACGAGCGCGACCAGGCATCGCACGGCCCGCGCACGGTGACCGTCGGCCCCGGGCCCAGGGCCCGCCGGAGCCCGGCGCGTCCGAGTCTCCGCCGGGAGTTCGTGAGCGACGCCACGACGGCTTGCCGCCCCACCTCGCCCGATCAGGCCGCTCAGTCGGAGCCGCCCGGGGACGACGTGCACCGCCGACGCAGTCGCGATCGGCGAGGGTCCGGGCCAGGAGCACGAAGTCGGCATGGGGGGCATCGGCAGGTCGACTCCGCACCCGCTCCCGATCTTCCCCTCGCCGTCTCACCGCACTCGGATCCCACCTCTCCCCGCCACCGCGTGCACCAAGATCCGGACCATTTCCGGACCACCCTCCTCCAGCGAGTGCCGCAACTGGCCGTTCTCCCAGGTCATCATGGGTGCAACTGCTGTACCGCCAGCAGACGAAGAATCTGCTGGTGTCCTACTCGCCGAAGAAGCTCGGTTTCTTCTAGCGGCATGAAGAGAGGGGCCTGACCTGCGCTTTCGCCCGTCAGGCGCCTCTGGCTCACCCCCAGGGCGGGCCGTATACGCGTGGAAACTCCCAGTTCCTCTCACCGGTGTCCCGTCCCTGACCAGCACTTCCGGACCAGTCACGGGCCAAACCACCGACTCACCGCACAGGCGCCTGGCCCCGGCCGACACTGTCCCACTGCTCCATGGACTACTCGATGAGGCGGTTGGCTGCTCCCCGACGCCGTCCAGGAACTTGGCGTAGCCGCGGAAGAGGACCTCGATGCTCTGACCCGCGCGGCGAGCGGATTCATCCGGGTCCGCACCGGAGTGCAGCCAGAACGAGATGCCGACGTGCCCACCATGTACTGGGCCCTGCTCGACGAAGACGTCTCCGCCGTCGACCTCCTGCAGATCACCAAGAACATGCGGATCGCCGTCTCCGGCGGCGTCTCACCGCTGGCGGAGAACCACCGCCGCTTCGCCGAGCGGTTCTCGGTCGCCATCCGCGAGGGGTACGGCCTGTCGGAGACCAGCCCGATCGCCACCTTCTCCGTCCGCGCCGAGGACGTGCGCCCCGACGCCGTCGGCGAAATCGTCATACGCGGTCACAACGTCATGTAGGGCTACCACCACCGGACCGAGGCGACCGCCAACGCCATGCGCGACGGGTGGTTCCACACCGGCGACCTGGCCCGCCGGGACGCCGGGACGCCGGGACGCCGGCGGATGGTTCTACATCGTCGACCGCGCCGAGGACTCGATCACCAGGGCGGCTTCGACGCCTACCCCGAGAGATCGAAGAAGTACTGCTCACCCACCCGGCGGTGAGCATGGCGGCGGTCATCGGCATCCCCCACGAGCGCCTACGGCGAAGAGATCAAGGCCTGCATCCCCCGGATCCGCCCTCACCGAGGACGAACTCATCGCCTGGTGCAAGGAGAGGATGGTCGGCCACAAGTACCCACGCCTCGTGGAGTTCCGTGACGTCCTGCCCACCACCGCCACCGGAAGACCGACCGAGCCGTGGCGGTGCGGTTGCGCCGGATCTCCCGACTGACGGTGGAGGTCTGCGGCCCGGCTCGGCCGCGATCGTCCGGAGCGAGGTCGTCTCCCGCAGCCGGTCGGCGATGCGGACTGCGGTCGCCCACGGACAGATACCGGGACGGCCCGGCCGGTTCGAGCTCGGGCAGCGGGATCGCTCCGTGTACTGCATCTGGACCGTTGCTTTGACCGGACTGCAGACCCGGGCAGACACGGCCAGGCTGAAGAGATGGCTGGTGGCGCCCGGGATCGCCTGGCCGGGCCTCGGTGAAGCCGATGCAGGCGTAAGCGGCGGTGCGCCTTCGAACGGACCGGCAAGGCTTCACGGGCGTGGCCTGCTTGACCGTCCGGGCAGCCGCCTGCAGAGTCGGCATGCGGTCCCGTAGCAACGCCTCCCCCACCGGCCGGCCGTACCTTCCGAGGGCTGGACAGCGCCATTCACTCCGCACCCGACCGTAAGGGCCGCCATCGTGACCGGACGCACTCCCGAGCCAACCGAAGCCCGAGCCCGAACGAGAGCCTCGGCGAGGCCCGATGGCCGATGGCGGCGGCCGTCGTCGCCGCCATGGGGCTGAGCCTCCTGCTCCCCGACGGCCTCCGTCTGGCGCCTCGCTGGGTCATCCCTGCCGTCGAGGGACTGCTTCTGCCGGCGCTCGGCCGCCCTGCGGAGCATGTCGATCGCTCTGGTGGGAGTTCTGGCCCTCAGCGCCGTCTGGTCGACCGTTCAACTGGTCGACGACATCCTCCATGCCGGGAAGGAGACCGACTCCGCCATCAGCCTGCTGCAGACCGGCGGCACGGTGTGGGCCTGCACCGCACCCTCCTCGCCTTCTCCCTCTACCTCGCGCTCACCAACGCCACCGCCTTCAGCCCCACCGACGTCATGCCCCTGGCACCCTGGGCCAAGATCACCATGGGCGTTCAGTCCCTCGTCTCCCTGCTCATTCTCGGGCTCGTGGTCGCCCGCGCCGTCAACGTCCTCGCCTGACGAGTCGTCGGGACGACCACGTCGGCCCGCACGGTCTCCCGCGGCGCGCGCCGGCGCTTGCCCATCACGCCCGAAGGGGCTCCGCCCAGCCGTTTCGCACCGCGCAGGCGCCGAGCTGCATCCGGGTCCGGACACCGGCCAGGTCCATGAGATGGCGCAGGCGCCTGTGCAGCGTGCGCGGTGACAGACCGAGTTGTGTCGCGGCCGCCAAGTCCGTGAGACCGGCCAGGAGCAGCGCGAGGATCCTGCGGTCGAGCTCGGTCGGGCCTTGCTGACCGACCTCGACGGTGGGTTCGGATCCTCCGACCGCGGCCGACAGCGCGAGCGGGTCGGCACTGCGCCATACCGTCTCGAACAGAGCGTCCAGCGCGTCCAGCAGTCCGCTGCGGTGCAGCAGCGCGGCGCCGGGCTCCCCGTCCGGTGTGACCGCGAGCGGGACAAGGCCGAGGTCGGCGTCGGCCAGCACGAGCTTCATCGGCAGCTGGTCGGCGACACGCAGTTGCACCCCCTTGCGCAGGGAATCGATCGCGTCGTCGAGGATGCCCGGCTCTGCCAGCACGGCCCGGTCCAGTACTGCCCGGAACTGCACGCCGCGGCCGATGGCCATGGGTTCGGCCGTGTTCTCGTCGGGCGGCAGGGCGACGAACGGTGCGGTGATGAAGGAGCGGACCTGCGTACGGGCTGCCTGCTGTACCTGGAGGAAGCGATGGCGGATGGCGTCGACGCCCGTGACGACCTCGATGAGATCGCTGATGCTGCTCCCGGTCATCGCCGCCCGGTGTTCCTCGGCGAAGGTCACCAGGGCGTGCTCGGCCATCCGCAGCCCGTCGCGGCGCTGGCTGATGAGAGCGCCGAGCGCCATGGCCGGCGGTGCGGCGGTGAACTGCTCGTCCGCCGACCTGGTCACGAGTCCCCACTCGACCAGGCGGGACAAGGCCTTGTCGACATGGGCGTGCGGCAGGTCGAGCTGGTCGGACAACAGGATCGCGGTGGAGTCCGGGCGTCCGAGCAGCGCCCGGTAGACGCGCTCGTCATCGGGTTCGAGGCCCAGAACATCCAACATCGGCGACCGACTCTCCTCCGCTTTCCGCAGCGGGGAGAGTATGCGCCACGGCGGCAGACCCTGAATAGTCCCTGATGGGAGCAGGTGCGGGGGGAAGGGCCCCGGGAAGTCACCTCCCCGGGGCCCGGCAGTGCGGTTCATCGCAGGCCGTACGCCCGGATGATCTCGTTCTTGACGCCGAAGCCGCTGTCCGTCCCGGCGCTCGCGCGGACCGAGATGAAGCCGCCGGACTTCCTGGCCGTCCTGAACGAACCCGTCCAGTAGCCGTCGGCGCCCTTGGTCACGGTCACCTTCTGCCAGGTGGCGCCGTCGTCGTACGAGACGTCCAGCTTCACCGTGGTGACGGTGCCCGGCACGGTGCCTCGGCCCATCGACACCGGCTTGAGCGCGATCTGCCGGGTCGCGTCGGCCTTGACGTCGCCGTGCAGGTCCGACTCCAGCTTGTAGTCCAGGTTCAGCACCGGGAACGGCTCGAAGAGGTCCGAGTCGACGGTGTCGGACATGAACGTCCATTCGGTGTGGGTGCGCGTCGACAGCCGGAAGACGTCAGCGGGCCGCTCCGCGTCCAGGACGGCGCGGTAGGGCAGGTTGCCCTCCGGCACCTCGATCCACTGCATGTCCGTGCTGTTCGGGTTGTCGTGGATCAGCTTGTCGCCCTGGAGGACCTGCAGGTGGGTCGGCGTCCCACCCCACGGCAGGTAGCCGCCCAGCCGCATTCTGTCGCTGGAGGAGGCCCACGCCTGCACGTTCCAGGTCATGTAGTTCCGCCAGCGGGAGTTGTACACGCCGAACGACTCGCTCTGGCCGGGCCTGGTCACCGGAGCGAACCAGTCCAATCGGGTGGTGCTGCCCTTGGTGTACGTGTTGTCGCCCGACACCATCACCCACGGCAGGCCGCCGTCGACGCCCTGCGCGTGGAACTCCCTCCAGACCTGGCCCGGAGTCACCCATTCGGTGCGGGTGCCCGGGTGCCACTCGCGCTCGGGGAAGTTGAACGACGGGCTGAGGGTGAAGTCGGACCGGTAGCCCTCCGCCGGCCGGCCCGCCGTGGCCGAGTAGTAGCGGGCGTCGATCCGGGCGAGGTCGTCCTTGGTCGGCTTGTAGACCAGGGCACGGTCCGGAACCTGGCCGGGGTACTCCCGGGTGAGGTCGTAGACGAACGGCGTGTACTCGGTCTGCTTCACGGTCAGCTTGAAGCTGCCGGCCTCGGCCGTCGAGACGAGGGCCTTGCCCGCGTCGCGGTGCACCGTGGCGACCGGGATGGCCGACTCCCCGACGTACTCCATCAGGGGACCGACACCGTCGTTGACCACGATCAGCGCCTTCGCACCGGCCGCGACCGCGGCCTCGGTGCGCTCCTGGGGTGAGACCTCGTCGCTGCGCTCGATGACGACGACCTTGCCCTTGGCCTTGACCCGCTCGTATGCGGCCGTCGCACCGTTGCCCGCGTAGACGGCGTCCAGCGTGTCCTTGGCCGTGCCCAGGGCACTGCCCGCCTGCACCAGTGCCTCGAACCGGAGTCGACCGCCCATCGTGCTCAGGCTGAGCTGCGGCTCGCCCTTGCGCCACCGGGTGGTCAGCATGAACTCGCCCTGCTTCATCGGCTCCGTCGGCGCGACGTAGACGTCGTCGTACGTCGGCGGCAGCACGTACGCGCTGCGGTAGTCCGTGAACGGGTCGAGGTCCTTGTAGTGGACGTTGAAGTCGACCTTGCGCTGGCGGTCCTCGGCGCGCTGCGGCGCCTCGGTCTGCAGCAACCGTGCCTTGCTCGCGTCGAGCAACACGTCCGCGGCGCCGTCCTCGAGCACGGTCTCCGGGTCGACCAGCACGGCCAGACCCGAGCGGTCCGCCTTCTCGCCGGCCACGTCGAGGTACCCCGCGACGGTGTACAGGCCGGGTGCCATGCGCATGGTGGTCGAGCCGTCGACGTAGACCTGCCACGGCCAGAAGTCGCCGGCCAGGTTGATCGTGACCCAGCCGGCGCCGGGCTTGCCGTCCCGTCCGACCAGCTTGATGTTCAGGTCGTAGCGCTCCTCCTCCTTGAGCAGCGCCACGGACGTGCGGGTCATCGGCTGCCCGGTGGCCGCGTCGGTGGCTGTCACATAGCCGACGTGCCGGCCGGCCGATGCGGCCTGCGGGTCACCGGTCACCGGGACGGCGGCGGTGCCACCCGCCGGGACGGTGACCGTAGTGGCTCCCAGCGTGAACGGGCCGCCGCCGTCGCTCAGCGCCAGGTTCAGCGTGACGTCGGCGGAGCCGGTGTTGGTGAAGGTCAGGTCCTTGGTGACGGCGCCGTCGCTCGGCTCGTGCGGCCATGTGTAGTTGCCGAAGAAGAGCGATCCGGTGCCGCGGACCGTGGTGCGCACGGCGGCGGCCACGTCGACACGGCCGGTGCCGACCTCGTACGGCGAGTACCCGCCGTCCAGACCCCTGGCGGTACTCA
Organism: Streptomyces sp. NPDC002463; assembly: GCF_042889835.1. Taxonomy (NCBI): domain Bacteria; kingdom Bacillati; phylum Actinomycetota; class Actinomycetes; order Kitasatosporales; family Streptomycetaceae; genus Streptomyces; species Streptomyces sp. NPDC002463. The sequence goes on along the minus strand of NZ_JBIARL010000016.1, from coordinate 29,962 downwards.
TCAGGTGTTCCTTGAGCTGCGCGCCGGTCCAGTCCGGGTGCTGCTGGGCCAGGATCGCCGCCGCACCGACCACATGCGGGGTGGCCATCGAGGTGCCGCTGATGGTGCGGTAGAGGCCCTCACCACCGCCGGTCATCTCCTGCGAGCGAGCAGCGGTGATGTCCACGCCGGGCGCCGCGATGTCCGGCTTCATGCCGCCGGAGTAGGCCAGCGGGCCGGTACTGGAGAAGGACGCGAGCCGGTCCTGCTTGTCCGTGGCGGCCACGGTCAGCGCCGAGGCGGCCGCGCCCGGGGCGGAGATGCTCTCCGGGCCGGAGTTGCCGGCGGCTATGACGAACAGCGTGCCGTACCGGGCGGACAGCGCGTCGACCGTCTGCGACATCGGGTCGCTGCCGTCCGTCGGGTAGGAGTCGCCGAGGCTCATGTTGACGACGTCCGCGCCGGATTCGGCGGCCCACTGCATGCCGGCCATGACCCAGGAGTCCTGACCGTAGCCCTCGGCGCCGCCGAGCACCTTGCCGACGTACAGGTCGGCGCCGGGGGCGACGCCCTTGTAGTCGCCCCCGGAGGCGGCGCCCGAGCCGACGATCGTGCCGGCGACATGCGAGCCGTGCCCGTTGACGTCGGTGACGTCCTCACCCGGCACGAAGCTCGCCGTGCCGTCGATCAGGCCGGCGAAGTCGGGGTGGTTGACGTCGATACCGGTGTCGAGCACCGCGACCTTGACGCCCTTGCCGTCGTAGCCGGCCGCCCAGGCCTCGGGCGCGCCGATCAGCGGAACGCTCTCCTTCAGACTGGCCTTCACGCGACCATCGAGCCACAGCTTCGCCACGCCCGCGCCCAGCGACGGGCTGCCCTGCGGCGCGACGGTGTTCCAGAAGGTGCGGGTCTGACGCTTCTCGGTGCTGAGCGCGGCGCCTCGGATGCCCTTGAGCTTTCGGGTCAGCTCGCTGCCCCGGGGGGCCGTGGGCTCGACGGCCGCACGGGACTTCGGCTGGGTGTACGTCGCGATCAGCGGTACCGCGGCCGACTTCGCGTCGTCGTAGCCCATCTCGATCAGGTCGGTGACGTTGAACAGCCGTCGGTCCAGCTTGTCCGTGCCCAGTAGCGGCGCCGCCTCGTCCGGGATGACGAAGAGGTCGCCCTTGATCTCCTGGAGCTTCACGCCACCGACGGCGCTGTCGGGCCGGTCGACCTCGGCGATCTGCTTGCCGTCGGCCGTCGTGGTGACGGTGACGACGTCGCCGGTGACCAGGGTGACCTTGTGGGTCGCCGAGGGCTTGGCGGGAACGGTGGGCTTGCTCGGAGTGGCTTGTGCGGGCGCTTGCAGGACCGCAAGCCCCGACGCCAGCAGCGGCACCGCGGTGGCAACCGAGATCAGCCGCCAGCACCTGCGCCGGAAGGCGGAAGCATGAGAGGGGGAGTACATGCCATGGGTCTATCGACCGGTGAACGACGTCGTGAAGGCCTCACGACGGCAAGTCCTCGCCATGGCAAAGGCTTGCCAGCCGTGAATCGTGGGATTCCGGACGGAACATGACGAGCCCCGGGTGGGCGTCCTGCGGTGTCAACCCCATGCCACTGACATGTCGCTGACTCGTGGAGGCGGGCTTCCAGCCCCGCCGGAGGGGTCGCGGCGCCACCGGTCTCCTCGCCTTGCCGACGTGCGCCCGGAGGACGGCGGGGGTCAGATGGGATGTATGCGTTCCACCGGACGGAGACGTCTCGGCGGACCGGCCGGACGACATGGAGGAGCCTGGCATGACGACCCGCACGAGCTCACCCGGTCGGCAGGCGGACACGCACAGCAGCGGTTGGCTGGTGTTTGCCGCCGTCATCATGATCTTCAACGGCATCATGATGCTGCTCGGAGGCATTTCGGCCATCCCCAAGGACGACGTGTTCCTGGCCACTCGCAACTACGTCTACGAGCTCAACCTCACCGGCTGGGGCTGGATCCACCTCATCCTGGGCATTCTGATCGCGCTCACCGGCGCTGCCCTGTTGATGAAGGACTGACGGCCGGGACCGACACCCATGGCACACGAAACAGCGACAGGGGAACTTCCGCAGCTGGTGCTCGTCGTCGGCGTCGCCGGGTCGGGCAAGTCGACGGTGGGGCAGCTCCTCGCCGATCGGCTGGGCTGGGCGTACCGGGATGCGGACGAGTTCCACTCCGAGGCCGACCGCGCCAAGATGGCGGCCGGCCATGCCCTCACGGACGACGATCGGGAGCCGTGGCTCGAAGCCATCGGGGAGTGGATGGACGGGGCGATCGCGGCTGGTCGGCAGGCCGTCGTCACCTGCTCCGCGCTCAAGCGTGCCTACCGGGACAAGCTGCTGGCAGGGCGCCCCGACGTTCTTCTCGTGTACCTGCACGGCACGCGCGAGCTGCTGGCCTCCCGGCTGGCCGCGCGGAACGGTCACTTCTTCCCGGCGGGCCTGTTGGAGACCCAGCTCGCGGATCTGCAGGAGCCTGAGCCCGACGAACACCCGTTGGCGGTGGAGATCGATCAGCCTCCGGAGGCCGTCGTCGCATCGGTGCTCTCGCTGATGCGTCGGGAAGCCGACTCCGGGAGGCCACCGTCCGGGTCCGTCACGGAGCAGGCCGTCCACACTGCCGTGCGCGACGCGTCCCCCAGTCCGACAGGCGCGTCGTGGCGCCTGGTCCACGGAGAGCAGAGTGTGACAGTGGTCCAGCTGGGCGGCGCCCTGCGCGAGTACGCCGTGAACGGCCGACCGCTGCTCGACGGGTTCTCCGCGGGGTCCGCCATCACGGGCGGACGGGGGCAGCTGCTCGCGCCCTGGCCGAACCGCGTGGGCGGCGGACGCTACCGCTTCGGCGACCGGGACCACCAACTCCCCCTGACGGAACCGGAGAAGGACAACGCGATCCACGGGCTGCTTCGCTGGTCCCTGTGGAGGCTGCTGGCCCGTACCGACGACGCGGTCCGGGTCGGCACGACGCTCTGCCCTCAGCCCGGATATCCCTTCCTCCTCGAGGTCTGCGCGGAGTACCGGCTCGGCCCCGACGGGCTCGAGACCGCCGTCTTCGCCACCAACGCCGGTACGGGACCGGCACCTTACGGAGTGGGGCAGCACCCCTATCTGGCCGTCGGCACCGACTTCGTCGACACCGCGCTCCTGACCGTCCCCGCCCGGTACCTGATCCGCACCGACGACCGGGGGCTGCCGATCGGCCAGGAGCCGGTCGACGGGACCGCGTACGACTTCCGCACCGCCCGCCCCATCGGCGATCTGCGGCTTGACACGGCCTTCACCGGACTCGGCCGCGGCCCCGACGGCCGGGCCGTCGTGCGCCTGGCGCACCCATCCGGGCTGCGGGGTGTCGATCTGTGGCTCGGCGAAGGCACCCGGTACGTACAGGTGTACACGGGCGACACACTGGCGGAACCCGAGAGGCGGCGGCGTGGTGTCGCCGTGGAGGCCATGTCCTGTCCCCCGGACGCCTTTCGCAGCGGCACGGATCTCACCGTCCTCGAGCCGGGCGCCACGCATGTGCTCCGGTGGGGCCTCAGCCCCTGGGGGCCGCCATGACCCCGACCGCACAGCCCTCGGCAGTGCCGGGTCCCGATATGCCCGCGCACGAGTTCCGGGCGCTCTACGAGCGGCTGCGGCGCGAATCCGCGCGGCCGACGATGGACGGTCGGCCCGGCGCACTCCGCCATGTGACGCCCGAGCGGGTCGTGGCCGCCGTCGCGGAGGTCCGCCTCGGACGTACGGTGTCGCTGGCCGCTCCGATCGAGACGGTGCCGGGCCCCGACGACCCCGAGCCCGCGGTGCACCGGATGACCGGGCCTGCCCCGGACGACCTCGGTGCGGAGGGGCTGCACTTCGCCACCGACCGCTTCGCCATGAACGTGCACGGGGACGCGGACAGCCATCTCGACGCGCTCTGCCACGTGGTGTTCGACGGGGAGCTGTACGGCGGGGTGCCCGCGAGCAGCGTGACGCCCGAGGGTGCCCGTGCGCTCTCCGTGGACCTGGTCGCGGACGGCCTCGTCGGTCGGGGCGTGCTGCTGGACATCCCGCGGCTGCACGGCGTGCCCTGGCTGGAACCGGGCGAGCAGGTGACGTCGGACGATCTGACGGCCGCCGAGGCCGCGCAAGGGGTCCGCGTCGGACCGGGGGACCTGTTGTTCGTACGGGTCGGGCATCGCCTCCGCCGTACGGAACTCGGACCGTGGAACGCGGCGACGGCTCGGGCCGGCCTCCACCCGACCGCCCTGGGGTTCCTGGCCGAGCGGAAGGTCGCCGTCCTGGGCGGAGACGGCAACAACGACACCGCGCCCAGCACGGTGCAGGGCATCTCCTTCCCCGTGCATGTCCTGGCCGTCCATGCCATGGGCATCCATCTGATGGACTACCTGCAGTTCGAGGACCTGGCCCCGGTCTGCGCGCAGGCGGGGCGATGGAGTTTCCTGTGTGCGGTCGCCCCACTGCGGCTGCCCGGAGCCACGGGCTCACCGGTGAACCCGATCGCGGTGCTGTGACCGACGGGGCCGGTCGGCGACCGCCGCTCCGGTCGCCGTTCAGGGGGCGGGCGGATACGTTCGAACGGGTGGGACGCTCGGCCCCGCACAGCGGGAAAACGGGCCCGAGGCCAGTTCAGGGCCATGATCACAAGGACGGTGGTCGCCGTGGGCGACGCCCCTCATTACGACGTCATCATCATCGGTACCGGCGCCGGCGGTGGCACCCTCGCCCATCGGCTCGCGCCGTCCGGCAAACGCGTACTCCTCGTCGAACGCGGCGGCTACCTGCCGCGCGAGCGGGACAACTGGGACTCGACGGCCGTGTTCGTCAAGGGCAAGTACCGGGCGCCGGAGTTCTGGCTGGACAAGCACGGCAGCGAGTTCCCGCCCGAGGTCAACTACTACGTCGGCGGAAACACCAAGTTCTACGGCGCCGCCCTCTTCCGGCTGCGGCCCGAGGACTTCGGTGAGCTCCGTCATCACGGCGGCCTCTCCCCCGCCTGGCCGATCCGGTACGAGGATCTGGAGCCGTACTACACGCAGGCCGAGCACCTCTACCTCGTGCACGGACGGCACGGCGAGGATCCGACCGAGGGCGCGGCGAGCGCCCAGTACGCCCATCCGCCCGTGGAACACGAGCCGCGCATCCAGCAGTTGAGCGACGACCTCGAGAAGCGCGGTCTGCACCCCTTCCATCTGCCGATCGGCGTCGATCTGAGCCAGGAGAACGGCGGGCGGGCCACCCACTCCAGTGTCTGCATCCGGTGCGACCGGGTGGACGGCTTTCCGTGCCTGGTACGCGGCAAGTCGGACGCCGAGGTCATCTGCGTGGAGCCGGCCCTGCGGCATCCCGGCGTCGAGATGGTCACGGACACGCAGGTGGTCCGCCTGGAGACCGATGCGAGCGGACGCACTGTCAGCGCGGTCGTCGGCCGGCTGCCCGACGGCTCGGAGGTCCGGTTCACGGCGGACGTGGTCGTCGTCTCCTGCGGGGCGGTCAACTCCGCCGCGCTGCTCCTGGCCTCGGCGAACGAGCACCATCCGAACGGTCTCGCTAACAGCTCCGACGTGGTCGGCCGCTTCTACATGCGGCACAACAACCTGGCCCTGATGGCGGTGTCGAAGGAGCCCAACGACACCCGGTTCCAGAAGACTCTGGCCCTGCACGACTGGTACCTCGGGGCGGACGACTGGGACTACCCGCTCGGTGGCATCCAGATGCTGGGCAAGTCGGACGCCGAGCAGATCCACGGCGAGGCGCCTCGTTGGGCCGGTGCGGTCACACCGGACATGCCGTTCGAGGTGCTGGCGCACCACGCCGTCGACTTCTGGCTGTGCAGCGAGGACCTGCCACTTGCCGACAACCGGGTCACCCTCGACGGTGACGCCCGCATCCACCTCGCCCTCGACGAGAAGAACAACGTCGAAGGCCTGAAGCGGCTGCGCCACAAGCTGCAGGGCATGCTCGGCCACCTGGGCATGCACGAGCACCATCTGCTGTCCCACAGCATCTATCTGCACAAGGGCATGCCGATCGGTGCGACGGCGCACCAGGCGGGCACCGTACGCTTCGGCACCGACCCCGCCGCCTCCGCGCTGGACGTCAACTGCAAGGCCCACGACCTCGACAACCTCTACGTCGTCGACACGAGCTTCTTCCCGAGCATCGGCGCGGTCAACCCGTCGTTGACGGCCATCGCCAATGCCCTCCGGGTCGGAGACCACCTCTTGGATCGGCTGGGCTGAGCCCAGGAGCCGTTGGGCCGATCGGACGAAGATAACCGGCCTAACGGCCCAACAGCGGTTCTCCCCCCATGCCGCCCGCCGAGGTCGGTGATTGCGTGACCTCCATGCCCGCCCGGCAGCAGCCGGGCGGGGCGCGGTCGCGCAGCGAGGAGGCAGGGCAACATGGGTTCCACCGTGGAGACATCGCAGGGTGTGATCCCCGCACGTCTGCTGCAGGGCCAGAAGGCACTGGTCACCGGGGCCAATTCGGGCATCGGCAAGGCCACGGCCATCGGTCTGGGCCGAGCCGGCGCCGACGTGGTCGTGAACTACGTCGCCGGCCGTGACGCAGCCGAGGAAGTGGTCAAGGAGATCGCCTCGTTCGGGGTGCGCGCGGCCGCCTACGAGGCCGACGTGTCCCAGGAGGACCAGGTCACGGCCATGATGGACCGGATGGTCGAGGAGTTCGGGACCATCGACGTCCTGGTGGCCAACGCGGGACTGCAGCGGGACGCCCGGCTCACCGACATGACGCTCGCCCAGTGGCAGAAGGTCATCGACGTCAATCTCACCGGTCAGTTCCTGTGCGCCCGGGAGGCGGCCAAGGAATTCCGGCGCCGCGGCGTCGTCTCCGAGGTGTCCCGCGCCGCCGGGAAGATCATCTGCATGAGTTCGGTGCACCAGATCATCCCGTGGTCGGGCCACGTCAACTACGCGTCCTCCAAGGGCGGTGTGCAGATGATGATGCAGACCCTGGCCCAGGAGCTCGCACCGGAGAAGATCCGGGTGAACGCGGTCGCCCCGGGGGCGATCAAGACGCCGATCAACCGCGCGGCCTGGGAGACGGCGGAGGCCCGGGAGGACCTGCTGAGGCTGATCCCATACGACCGGATCGGTGACCCCGAGGACATCGCGAACGCCGTGGTCGCACTCGCCTCCGACCTCATGGACTACGTCGTGGGGACCACCTTGTACGTCGACGGCGGAATGACCCTCTTCCCGGGCTTCGCCACCGGCGGCTGACCCCCCCCTCCCGGACGTCACGAACAGCAAAGGTGCGTATGTCCACCTCGTTCCACCTGCTGGCGGATGCCCCGGCCCAACTTCTGCCGGCCCGGGAACTCATGGCCTTCACCCTGGCGTCCCACATCATCCTGGTACCCCTGGGCGTGGCCTTCCCCTTCATCACCCTGGTCATGCACTACCGCGGACTGCGCCGCAAGGACGCCACGGCACTGCTCCTGGCACGGCGCTGGTCGGCCGTCATGGCGGTGCAGTTCGCGCTCGGCATCGTCACCGGCACCGTGCTCTCCTTCGAGTTCGGCCTGCTCTGGCCCGGCCTGATGGGCAGGTGGGGTGATGTCTTCGGCATCGGATTCGGCGTCGAGGCCTGGGCGTTCTTCCTGGAGGCGGTGCTCATCGCCATCTATCTGTACGGGTGGCGGCGGCTGAAGCCCCGGACGCACTTCCTGCTCGGGCTGCCGCTCCCGGCCGCCGCGCTGCTCGGAGCGTTCGGCATCCTGGCCGCCAACTCCTGGATGAACACGCCGCAGGGCTTCTCCCTCGACTCCGCGGGCAACCCGGTCGACGTGAACGTCTGGAAGGCGATCTTCACGCCGATGTTCGGGCCGCAGTACTGGCACTTCGTCGTGGGGATGATTCTCACCGCGGGCTTCGTGGTGGCCGGTGTCTACGCCGTGGGCTGGCTGCGCGGCCGCCGGGACCACTACCACCGGCTCGGTTTCGCCGTTCCATTCACGATCGCCGCGGTGGCCACGCCGGTGCAGTTCGTCCTGGGCGACTCCATCGCCCGGTCGGTGTTCCACAAGCAGCCGGTGAAGTTCGCAGCGATGGAGATCGTCTGGGAGACCGACACCCGGGTGCCGGAGTACATCTTCGGGCGCCTGCACGAGGACGGGTCCGTCTCGGGAGGCATCAAGATCCCGCTGCTCGACTCGTTCCTGGCCGGATTCAGCCCGAACACCAAGGTGGTGGGACTCACCTCCGTCCCGGCGGACCAGCGGCCGACGGCCACTCAGGCGACCATCGCCCACTGGGCCTTCGACATCATGGTCCTGATCGGGTCCGCACTGGTACTGCTCGCCCTCTGGTATGGCCTGGTCTGGCTGCGGCACCGTCGGCTTCCCGCCTCGAAGTGGTTCTACGGCCCGGCTGCCTGTGCGGGCGTCGCCTCCGTCGTGGCCGTCGAATCGGGTTGGATCGCCACCGAGGTGGGCCGTCAGCCCTGGATCGTCTACCAGAACATGCGGGTCGCCGAGGCCGTGACCTCCACCCACTCCACGACCCTGTGGATCATGCTCGGCGTGGTGATGTCGGTGTACGTGTTCCTGTTCGGCTCGTTCCTCGTCATCCTGCTCAAGATGCGCACGCGCTGGCGACTCGCCGACGAGGAACGGGCTGCCGGCGGGCCACCCCACACGCCGGAGGCGGACACCCCCTACGGGCCGCGGGCCCCCGTCCCCGCGGGTGACGGCTCCGCCGGCGGCGGAGCCCGGGCAGAGGACGGCCGTCCGTGACCGCCGACCTCATCGCCGTGGTACTGCTCCTCGCTGTGGCTGCGTACGCCTGCGCGGGCGGCACGGACTACGGGGCAGGCTTCTGGGATCTGACAGCGGGAGGAACGGAACGCGGCCGACGGCCCCGGTGGCTCATCGACCACGCCATGGCGCCCGTATGGGAGGTCAACAACGTCTGGCTGATCTTCGTTCTCGTCATCATGTGGACCGGCTTCCCCGTCCTGTTCCAGACCGTGTTCTCCGCGATGTGGCTCCCCCTGGCGCTGGCCGCCGTGGGCCTGGTGCTGCGCGGCGCCGGTTTCGCGTTCCGCAAGCCGTCCCGGCGGCTCGCGGGGCGGCGGCTGTACGGTGCCGTGTTCGCCGTGGCCTCGGTCGTCACGCCGTTCTTCCTCGGTGCCGCCGTCGGCGGGGTCGCGTCGGGACGGGTGGCCCCCGGTACCACGGCCTCGGTGGACGCCTGGTCCAACCCCACCTCCCTCATGTTCGGGCTGATCGCCATCGCGACCACGGCTCTCCTCGGCGCGGTCTTCCTCACGGGGGACGCCCGCCGCTTCGATGCGCCCGATCTGGTCGGCTACTTCCGGTGGCGGGCGCTGGGCAGTCTCGCCGCACTCACCGTCCTGGCAGTGATCACCGGCTTCGTCACCCATGAGGACTCCCCCTACGTCTGGCACGGGCTCACCCACGGCCTGGGGCTGCTCTTCGTCGTCGTGGCCGGGGTGGCCGCGCTCGCGACGGTCTGGCTGCTCCTGCGGACGCCGGGCACGTGGGTGCGCGTCACGGCGGTCGGCGTCGTCGCGTCCGCCGTCATCGCCTGGGGCATGGCGCAGCGCCCCTATCTCGTCCCCACCTCGCTGACCGTTGCCGACGCCGCCGGCGCACCCGCCACCCTGACGTGGCTGGCGATCGTCACCCTGGTGGCCCTGGTGCTCGTCGTGCCGGCCGTCGTCTTCCTCTACTGGCTGGACACCCACAAAGAACTGGAAGAGCTCACCGACGCCGAGCTGCGAAGAGGAAGCGGCACGGACGGTGAGGACGCGGCACCAAGCGGCTGACCACCCGGTCCCCCTCGCGCCTGGAATCCGAAGAAGGAAGCCGCTGTGACCGAAGACGAGATCCTTCTCGGACTCGCCCTGACGGTGGTGCTCGCCACCGGCTCGCAGATCCTGGCGAGCAAGCTGCGCGTCCCGGCCCTGATCATCCTGCTACCGGCCGGGTTCGCCGCCGGCGCGATCACGGACGTCGTCAATCCGGACGAGTTGCTGGGGCCGGCCTTCTCCGACCTGGTGTCGCTGTCCGTCGCGGTGATCCTCTACGACGCCGGCCTGGGGCTCGACCTGCGCAAGCTCACCGGCCGCACCCGGGGGATCGTGGGACGGCTGCTCCTGTACGGCGTGCTGCTGACGTTCTTCGTCATCGCGGCGGTGGCACCGGCGATGTTCGACATGCCTCTGCGCGTGGCCGCGATGCTCGGCGTGATCCTCGTCGTCTCGGGTCCCACCGTGGTGGGTCCCCTGCTCGACTTCGTTCGGCCGACCGACAAGGTGCGACGCATCCTGATCTGGGAGGGGACGCTGACCGACCCGATCGGCGGCATCCTCGGCGCGCTCACCTTCCACGCCATCGCCACGACGCACCAGGTCGACATCGGCCGGGGATACCAGCTGGGTCAGTTCAGCCTCAGCATGGCCGTGGGGCTGGTCGGCGGGATCGTGGGAACCGCGCTGCTGTGGTTCACTCTGCGGACCCTTCGACTCGGCGAGACCCTCGGTACGCTGGCTCAACTCGCCACCGTGATCGCTGTATCTGCGGGCTGTGACATCGTGCGGGACGACACGGGGCTCATCGCCGCGATCGTCACGGGCCTGGCCGTCGCCAACATCCGCGGCTTCGACATGCCGGCTCGGCGTCCCTTCTTCGAGACCCTGGTCCAGCTGATCATCGGGCTGCTCTTCGTCTCCATCTCCTCCACCGTCACGCCGGCATCCCTGGTGCCGGTGCTCCTTCCCGCGCTCGCCCTCATCGCGATCCTCGTCCTGGTGGTGCGGCCGCTCGTGGCCTTCGTCGCGACGGCGCGCTCGGGCCTGGGCCGAGGGGAGCGGGCCTTCATCGGGTGGATGGACCCGCGCGGCATCGTCGCGGCGGCCACGGCATCGACCTTCTCCGCCAGCTTGGTCCAGCGGGGGGAGAGCGGGGCCGCGAAGATCCTTCCCGTCACGTTCCTGGTGATCGTGGGAACCGTCCTGCTCTACTCACTGACGGCCGCACCCATGGCCAGACGCCTGGGCGTCGTCAAACCGGCGGGCACGCGCATCCTCCTGGTGGGCGGGGAGGCGTGGGTGGTCGACCTGGGAAGGGCCTTGCGGTCCGCGGGACTCGACGTGTTGATGTGGGCGGGGCTCGACGAGGAACGGGAACGGATCAAGGAGGCGGGGCTCGACCTGGCCAAGGGCGATCTGCTGGCCACGGCCATCAACCCCGGGGCGCGGCTCGAGGGAGTGACGGCCGTGTTCCTGGCCACCGACGACGACGACTTCAACGCGCTCGCCTCGGTCGTGATGCAGGACAACGTCGAGGGGCCCGTCTACCGGGTCGGCCCCCCGCACGACAGCCACGGAGTGGTGGCTCCCTACACCGGCGGCGACATCCTCTTCGGCCGTTCCCTCGTCCGTCACGTCCTGGCGGAGCGGTACGAGCAGGGCGCCCGGTTCGTGGTGCAGCCGGCCTCCGCCCCGCTGCCGGCGGAGCAGGACCCTCTCTTCGTGGTACGGGCCGACCAGCGGCTGGACCCGGTCACCGAGAGGCAGGAGACCGTCCTGCAGGAGGGCGACACGGTCGTTCTCCTCGGTTCCGTCCCGACGGCCGACGGGCAGTGAACCCCGCAAGCCCGCCGCGTGCGTCTACCTCCCGCCCCCGCGTGCTCCCCTGAGCTTCGCGTCCAGGGTGATGGCCGCGTCGATCAGGGCCAGGTGCGTGAAGGCCTGGGGGAAGTTGCCCAGCTGTTGCCCCGTCAGGGCGATCTCCTCGGAGTACAGACCCAGGTGGTTGGCGTAGGTGAGCATCTTCTCCAGCACCAGCCGGGCCATGTCGGTGTGTCCGGCCCGCGCCAGGGCGTCGACGTACATGAACGTGCACAGGGAGAAGGTGCCCTCTGAGCCGCGCAGTCCGTCGGGTGACGCCTCGGGATTGTAGCGGTAGACCAGGCTGTCACTGACCAGCTCACGGTCCATCGCCTCAAGGGTGGTCTTCCACTTCGGATCGTCCGGCGTGATGAAGCCGACCGTCGGCATGCGCAGCAACGACGAGTCGAGCACGTCGTCGCCGTAATGCTGCACGAAGGCCTGCTTCTCGGGGTCCCATCCCCGGCTGAGGACCTGCGCGTAGATCTCGTCGCGCGCGTCCACCCAGCGGCCGCCGGCCGCGGGACGGCCGTCGTCGTAGGCGATCCGCAGGGCGCGGTCGAAGGCGACCCAGGACATCACGCGGCCGTAGGTGAAGTCCTTCCGGCCGCCGCGGGTCTCCCACAGCCCTTCTCCGGGCTGGTCCCAGTTGTCGACCAACCAGTCGAGCAGCGTGTGCAGCGCGGTCCAGCCCCCGGTGTCGAGATGCATGCCGTGCTGGTGCGCGAAGTAGATGCTGTCGAGCGCCTCGCCGTAGATGTCCAGTTGCAGCTGGCTCGCGGCTCCGTTGCCGATGCGGACCGGCGCGGAACCGCGGTACCCCTCCCAGTGGTCCAGGGTCTCCTCGACCAGGTCGGAGGTGCCGTCGACGCGGTACATGATGTTCAGTGGCCCGGTGCCGTTCCCCTCGCCGGCCTTCTCCTTGACCCGGTCGTGCAGCCAGCCGATGAACGCGGACGCCTCTTCCTTGAAGCCCAGTCCCAGCAAGGCGTACACCGAGAACGACGCGTCACGGATCCAGGTGAACCGGTAGTCCCAGTTGCGCTCTCCCCCCAGTTGCTCCGGCAGACCCGTCGTCGGTGCGGCGACCAGGGCACCCGTCGGTGCGTAGGTCATGAGCTTCAGCGCCACGGCCGAACGTTCCACCGCCTCCCGCCAACGACCCGAGTAGGTGGACTGACCGAGCCACGAGCGCCAGAAGCCGACCGTCTCGTCGAAGAGCTGCTCGAACTCCGCCAAGCGGACCTCGTGCGGCGGCCCGGCGGGGGACGACTCCATGACGATGCCGCGCTGCTGCCCCGCCTGCAGGGTCAGACTGAAGCGGAGGTCCTCGTCACCCGAGAGGCTGGTCAGCAGCCGGTCGTCCTGCGGCTCACGGACGGCGTGGACCGCGAGGTCCAGGTCCTCCGAGGTGAACAGGGCTCCGTGCTCCGTGATGTGCAGCTTGTGCGGCTTGCGCCCGTAGTCGAAGCGCGGAGCGATCTCGCCTTCGAAGGTCATGCTGCCCCGCACGCAGCGCAGCATGCGGACCAGACGGTGCCGGTCGGTCGCCGTCGTGCCGGTCACCGGCATGAAGTCGACCACCTCGCCCGCCCCGGCCTCGGTCATGAAACGCGTCACCAGAACCGCGGTGTCCGGGTGGTAGAGCTGCTTGGTGGTGTACGCGTCCGCCGCCGGCCTGACGGTGAAGTGGCCTCCCTTCCGCCGGTCGAGCAGAGCGCCGAAGACGCTGGCCGAATCGAAGCGCGGACAGCAGAACCAGTCGATCGTCGCATCGGTGGTCACGAGGGCAGCGGTCTGCAGATCACCGATCAGGCCGTGGTTCTCGATCAGGGGGTAGTCGTCCATCTTGAGCCCCTTTCGGCCCCGTCAGACAACGATCGGGCACCGCTACGAAGCGCCCGAGGTGCTCCAGGCACCATTCGGCCAGCTTAGGCCGACGGTGTCGTCCCGTCCTGGCGAGCGAGTAGCACCGGGCGATGACGGGAGCTCCACCGCTGCGCCGCTCCGAGAAGGGCTCTACCGTGAGGTTGCGGCGCTCCCGCTGAGGGAGCCCGCGGTCTCGTGTGCCTCATGAGCACCGGACTCCTCCGGGTGAAGGAGACGTGACGTGGGTGTCCTGACGTCCTGGGCAGCCAGATTCAGGCTGCGGCAATACGTCAAGGCAAGCCTGTGGATCGTGCCGATGTTCGGTATCTTGCTCGGTGTCCTTCTCGCTGAGCTCGCGGTCACCGCCGACAGCGCGGACTGGCTGCCCAGCAGCTGGCACTACTCCGCGACGACGGCGAGCGGTGTGCTCTCCGCCATCGTGGGGGCGATGGTGGCGTTGCTCGGATTCGTCGTCACCATCGGCGTCCTCGTCGTGCAACAGGCGACGGGAACCCTCTCCCCTCGGTATATGCGCCTGTGGTACCGGGACCGGCTGCAGAAAGCGGTGCTGGCGACCTTCACCGGGACGTTCGCGTTCTCGTTCTCCTTGCTGCGCAGCGTCGAGACCGACACCGTCCCCGACCTCGGGGTCACCCTGGCCGGCGTGGCGGTGGCCGTCAGCCTCGTACTCCTGCTCATCTACCTCAACAGGTTCACCCACAGCCTCAGACCGGTGGCCGTCGCCGAACTGGTCACCCGCATGGGAGAGGCCGTCTTCACGAGCGGGGCCGCGGCGGTCCGGGACGCGGCACCGCGCGGAGACGGAACCGTGTCGCCCGACGGTCCGGTGATGCACATTCGTACCGGACGCGGTGGAGCCATCCAGGCGTTCAACACGGCCGCGCTGGTCGCGGAGGCGGCGCGCCACGACTGCGTCTTCGTCGCGACCCGGCTGATCGGCGACTTCGTACCGCCCGGCACTGTCCTCATCGAGGTCCACGGGGGCACGTCACGACCGGACCCGGACCGGGTGACCGGTCTCGTCGCCCTCGGGGCCGAGCGCACCATCGATCAGGACCCCGCATTCGCCCTGAGGGTCCTCGTCGACATCGCCATCAGGGCCCTCTCCCCCGCGGTGAACGACCCTACGACCGCGGTGCAGGTGATCAATTACATCGAGTCCTTCCTGCACACGGTCGGCAGCACACGCCTCCCCGGTCGCTATGTGCTGGCCGATCGCCACGAGCACGCCCGGCTCGTACTCCCGGGGCGTGACTGGGAGAACTTCCTTCAGCTCGCCGTGTGCGAGATCCGCGAGTACGGAAGGTCGTCCGTGCAGGTCTGCCGTCGGCTCCACGCCATGCTCGACGGCCTGCTCGACGCCCTGCCGCCGTCGCAGCACGCCGCTGTACGAGCGGAGATCAGCCTGCTGCGGGGGGAGATCGACCGGGAGTTCACCGACCCGACCCGCCGGGCCATCGCGCAGCAGCCCGACCACCAGGGCATCGGCGGGAAGTACCCCTCGTAGTGGGCCCCCACACGTCCGTCCGTACCCGACCCCGCGCAGCAAGGGCGTCGGCCGCCCTCTCGCGCGAGGTGAAGGCCGTCAGCGGCCTCCTGCGCCTGGGCGGAGGGGCGACACCGCTCGTCGCCGGTCAGATCCGACGTCTGCCGTCTGCGTCGCCCGTTCGGCGGACCCGCCGCGCAGGAGGCAGTGGGCGCTCGTAGCGTCGGGCCGACGGAGTTCGCAGAGCACCTGGGAGAAGCCGATGGCAGACGAGTCGCTTGAGGAACTGGCCACGGAGGCGTGGATCTACGGGTACCCGCTGGTCACGGCGGCCATGACCAAGGGTTCCATGACGGCGGTTCCGGCCCGCGACGACGCGCGTCGGAAAGCCCCGATCAACCAGTTCTGCTACATGCGGGCCACCCCGGACGCCTCCTTCACCGAGGTCGTCTCGCCGAACGCCGACACCCTGTACTCCAGTGCCTGGCTCGATCTGTCCGAGCAGCCTCTGGTGCTGACCCTGCCCGAGTTCGGCGACCGATTCTGGATGGTCCCGATCCTGGACGCCTGGTCCGATGTCTGCGCCGTCGTCGGCCGACGCGAGAACGGCCCGTCCGCGGGCCCGTTCTTGATCGCCGGGCCGTCGTGGTCGGGAGCGACCCCGTCCGGCCTGACCCTGTTGAAGTCGCCCACCACCGTGAACTGGATCATCGCCCGGTACGCGACGAGCGGCCCGTCGGATTTCCCCGCCGTCAACCGGCTCCAGGACGACACACGGCTGATCCCGCTGTCGGAGTGGACCGGAGAACCCGCCGACTACACCCCTCCCACCGACGTGCCTGTTCCCGCCGGCGCCGACACCACGACGCCGCCCGTCGACAAGGTCCACGCTCTCAGCGGGCGCGAGTACTTCACTCTCCTCAACCGGATGATGGTGGACAACCCGCCCGACCCCGCCGATGCCCCGTTCCTGGGTCGCTTCGCCAAACTCGGCATCGCGCCCGGCGCGAGCCTGGACGATCTGTCCTCGGAGGAGCTCGCCACCCTGGACGCGGGTGCGCGACGCGGCCCGGAGGCCCTGCGCGATCTGCTCGCCCGAGCGGAGTCCGCGAACTCGGGTGGGTGGACCGTGCACCGAGGCCTGGGTGACTACGGAACCGACTACGCCAAGCGCGCGGTCATCACCCGGTTCGGGTACGGAGCCAACCTCGACGCCGACGCCCTGTACCCGCACGCCACCACCGACGCCGACGGCCGGCCCCTCGACGGTGCCCACACCTATGTGCTGCACTTCGAAGCCGGCGACACCCCGCCCGTCGACGGCTTCTGGTCCCTCACGATGATGAACGAGCGTCAGCTCTTCGCCGACAACGCGCTGAACCGCTACGCGATCGGCGACCGCAGCGGCATGCGGACCAACCCCGACGGCTCCCTGGACATCCACGTCCAGCACGACAGTCCCGGAACCGACCGCGAGAACAACTGGCTACCCGCCCCCGCAGGCAGCTTCAACGTCTTCCTGCGCCTGTACTGGCCCAAGCAGCCCGCCCTCACCGGCGACTGGACCCCGCCGCCCTTGCGGCGCACCAGCTGAATCCAGGCCCTGGTCCGCCTCCTCGTCGCGCCACGGCACCTCTGGCCCCTGTCGGGCGCGTACGAGAGGGCTCCGTGACGCCCGCGAACCCCACACGTCCCGCCCTCGGTCCCCTCAGGCCCGAGGGCGGACGCCGCCGCGTCTCTCCGCCGAGCGGCGCGTACGGGGACCGTCGCGCCGAGGAGCCGTGCGAGCGCAAGACTTCCAGGGGATCGACGCAATCCGCGGTGAACACCCGGTAGGTCCCCGCTCCTCAGGCTGCTCGTCAGTTCCACGGCAGGCGGAACGCATCCGGACCCTCCCTCCGGATCTTGCGAGGGACCCCGTCCGCGGTCGGCTTGCGGGGCGGCGGCGACGGTCGCATAGTCCGAAGTATGGACGCGCGTGAGGCGGCGCTCCGACAGGCGTACGAGCATGCTGTCCGGTGGCTGGCGAGCCTGGCCGACCGCCGGATTCCCGCCCGCGCTTCGGTCGACGCAATCGTGAGCGCGCTCGGTGCCGAACTGCCTGCCGGCCCCAGCACGCCCGCCGACGTCGTCGACCTGCTGGCCACGGCCTGTGAGCCGGGGCTCACCGCGTTCCCCAGCGGCCGCTTCTACGGGTTCGTGGTGGGCGGCACCGAGCCGGCCGCGCTGGCTGCTGACTGGCTGGTCAGCGCCTGGGACCAGAATTGTGTGATGCGCACCGTCTCGCCCGCGTACGCGGCGGCGGAGGAGATCGCCGGCGCCTGGTTGCTCGATCTGCTCGACCTGCCGAGGGACAGCTCCGTGGGCTTCACCACGGGTGCGACGATGGCGAACTTCACGTGCCTCGCCGCCGGGCGGGACACGGTGCTGCGGCGCACCGGCTGGAACGTCGCCCGCGACGGCCTCACGGGTGGCCCGCCCGTGCGTGTCATCGCCGGCGAGTCCCGGCACATGGCCATCGACCTGGCCTTGCGCTACCTCGGGCTCGGTCGGCCCGACCTGGTGGCGGCGGACAATCAAGGACGCATCGAGCCCGAGGCCCTGCACAGGACACTGACGGCCGGCGGAGAGAGCCCCACGATCGTGATCCTGCAGGCCGGCGACATCCATTCCGGCGCCTTCGATCCTTTCGCCGCGAGCATCCGTGCGGCGCGCGAGGCAGACGCCTGGGTCCATGTCGACGGCGCGTTCGGACTGTGGGCAGCCGCCTCGCCGCGCTGCGCCCACCTGACGGCCGGCTGTGCGGACGCGGACTCCTGGGCGACGGACGCCCACAAGACGTTGAACGTCCCCTACGACTGCGGACTCGCGATCGTGCGCGACGCGTCCGCGGTCCGGGCGGCGATGGGCCAGCGTGGCGACTACCTCATCCAGCACGAGCACGGCGACCCCATCGACAAGGTGCCCGAACTCTCGCGGCGTGGCAGAGCGTTCACCGTGTGGGCCGCCCTCAGGTCCCTCGGCCGATCAGGCGTCTCCGACCTCGTCGAGCGGCTGTGTCGCCACGCCTCCGCGTTCGCTGCCGGCATCGCCGAGATCGACGGCGCGACCGTTCTCAACGAGGTCGCGTTCACGCAGGTCTGCGCCGAGTTCGGCAGCGACGGACGCACCGACCGGGTGCTCGCCCGGCTGCTCGACGACGGCACGGCGTGGATCAGCGGCTCCACCTGGCACGGCAGACGCGTCATGCGGATCTCGGTGAGCAACTGGTCGACCACCGACGACGATGTGGCGCGCACGCTCGACGCGATCCGGCGTGCGGCCGCCGGGGCCTGACGACAGTCGAACCGCCGGTCGGGCGCCCCTGCACCCGAGCGCGGAGCGTGAACGGCGTCCGAACGCATGACCGACTGCGGGACTCGCTGAAGTCGTCCGGACAAGGCAGACCTCTACCAGAACCCCGTTCAAGGCGGTCGCGGATGCGCCGTGGGAAGACCGCCCTCCTTGCTGAACGCGCTTCCACCGCCACGACCCTCGTCGCCGGGAACGGGCAGACCGCGGACACCGTACGGCGCAAGGCGCGTCAGGTCCGGTCGGCATCCGCCGGGCGAACACGGGGCAGGTGCACCACGAGGAGCGTGAAGGCGGCCAGCGCACTGTTGCGGGCCGCGGCGTCCAGACCGTTCCAGTCGGACGACTGCCACATGGCGAACCACTCGCCGCCGATCGCGAGGAAGCCCACCCCGAAGAGCAGCAGCACCATCACCAGGCCCACCGTGCTTGCCGCGCGGGCGCGGTCGTACGCGTCGCGGCGCAGCCCCGTGATCCAGAACCAGGTGGCGGCGAGGAGAACCACCGCGGCCAGTGCCTCCCAGACGATGACGGCAACGTAGGCGGCGTTCTGGAGGGCGGGGGATTCGATCGCACGCCACATCAGGTCGGGGTCCTTGAACGTGGTGTCCATGCTCAGGACGTGCTGGACGAACTGCTGGTTGGTC
Organism: Streptomyces sp. NPDC002463; assembly: GCF_042889835.1. Lineage (NCBI taxonomy): Bacteria > Bacillati > Actinomycetota > Actinomycetes > Kitasatosporales > Streptomycetaceae > Streptomyces > Streptomyces sp. NPDC002463. Next base: position 10,930 of record NZ_JBIARL010000016.1, on the reverse strand, counting down.
CCGAAGTCCATGATGTTCCCAAAGGCGACCAGGGCCGTGTAGAGCGCGACGGTCGCCGTCATCGCGGTCGCCGCGACGGGCGGCGCGCCCAGCCGGAGAAGCCAGTTCCGCTCGTTGGCCGGACCCGCTCCCGGGGAACGGGCGCCGGAGTTGGTGCGGGTCGGCCGATGGGCCTGTGCCATGGATGTGTCCTCCCTCTTCGTCCCGCGCACGCTTGGCCCGCGGGTCGTGCCGTCAACTCTGCACTCCGACTCAACGGGAAGCGCCAACGAGGTGGAACGACCCTCCGGCTGGGAAGAGGCGGAGGCATTCGATCAGGCTGGGAGAGTGCGGCCTGGTCGTGTGTCGCGTGCGGGGCGAAGTCCGCTGCCGAACTGGAGGGTCATTCGTGCTGGTCAGGAGGATGCCCCGCCCGTACCACCAGCAGACGAAGAAGCTGCTGGTCAGCTACTCACCGAAGAAGCCCGGGTTCTTCTGAGCCTCTTCGCGAGGCTCGGGACGGCGCGGCATCTCATCGCCTGCGTCGGCTTCTCCGCGCCTCCGCTCCTGACGGTTGACGGAAGAGCCTTGCCTGCCCAGTCGCGGGCCAGGAGTCGTTTCGCGGTCGCATCGAGGAGCAGGACGAGGCGGCCGCGAAGGCCGCCCTCGGCCCTCCGGGACGGGTTGCTGCAGCGTCGTCGAGGCGAACCGTTCTCATCCGGCCCGAGCGAATCGATGCTCCCTCCATGGAGGGCCTGCACATCGGTCTCAGCCTCAGCCGGGACTCGGCACGACCTCGGTCGCGCCATTCGTGTTCCCAGAGCCCACAGCTCATCAGGACGAGGTGTGGAGACGTCGGCGCGCAGGGCGATCGTTCAGCTTGATCGGGCGGGCGCTCGGGCACCGATGCACCACGTCCGCCAGTGAGCCTGATCCACCACGAGATGGAGAGTGACGTGTCTTCGCATCGCTGTCGTGTCGGCCTCCAGTTCCGCGTTGCGGAAGGCGGGGGCTGCCGCCGGAACCGCGACGACGGCCTCCGGCCGGCCGAAGGGCCTGTTGACCCCACAAGGCCGGCACCAGCGCGAGCAGCGTAACGGACAACACCTCAGCGAGCGGGGTGTGCAGGTCAGGCTCTTCCGTACGAAGACCGATGTGCGGCTTGCGAACCTGACAGACCCTGTGCCAGGCGTCTCCGGCTCATCGGACGGGCATCGCCGGTCCGATGGCGGGGGGGCACGGGCAGCTGCCAGGTCGAACGCGCGCCGGTCCACCATGACGCCGCCACGGGCTGTGGCTCGTCAGCCGGTATGGGGACGTCCGCCGGATGCTGCTCGATCCGGCCGGCTTCCGACCCGACAACGCTCAACAAGCGGTCACTCTCCTGGGCGTTCCGGTGCTGCGGCCCCTCGCCCCGGCCGCCTCCAGGCTGCGCCCCGCACTCGCCGACAACGCGTCCGAGAACCACGCGGGCCTGCGGCGCGTCGTCATGCGCTTCTTCGACGCCCGCGGATGGCGGCAGTGGTGCCGGTGATCGAGCGGATCGCCGACGGGCTCCTCGACACGGTACGGGCAGAGCTCGACGCGACGGGCGAGAACGACCTCTTCTCCGGGTTCGCGCACACGCTGATGGAACTCGTGAACGACCCGATGGCGTCGACGGACAGCTTCGTCCGGGCGCCGGCCCGCCACCGCCTGCCCGACGGGTCCCTGCTCGACCCGAAGACGGTGGTCGGCGCCGTCTTCTTCGTCTTCGTTGCCGGGCATGCCACGACCGGCCGGCCCATCTCCACCGTCCTGCGCCGTGCGCTCGCCGAGCCCGGGGTGTGGCCGCGCACCACCCGTGACGAGGGCTTCGCCGGGGCGTGAGTCGAGGAAGCGCTGCGGCGCGAGCCACCCGTCGCCTCGTGGTGCCGGGTCACCGCACGCCCGCTGGAGCTGGGCGGCGGTGTGGAACTCCCCGCCGGTGCCGAGCTGCTGCTGATACTCATGGGCAGCGGCTCGGACCCGGCCGTCTTCGACTCCCCTGGGCAGATGGTTCCCGGCCGCGCGAACATCCGCCACCACCTCGCCCTCGGCGTGGGGCGCCACCGCTGCCCGGGCGCGGCCCCGGCGCGTACGGAGGCGGCGGTGGCGCCCACTCTCGGTCCGCTGTCCTTCCGCGCTCCGCTGCGGGCCCCCGTCGTCGAGCCGTCACCGACGGGGTGATCACCAAGGCGGAACGGTGATCACCTGGTCCGGTCGAGCACGTACGTGAACAGCCTGTCCAATTGCTTTACGGCGGTGTGCGCGAGGGACACGTCGCGCAGCGCGCGGCGGGCGGTGTCCAGGTGCCGGCGCGCTTCGTCGCGGGTCGCGGTCCGCCCGCCCAGCTCCTCCACGAGTGCCGCGACGTGTGCGGCGGCCTCGTGGTCGAGCAGCTGGGGAGGGTCGAGCAGCGCCGCCAGTTCGTACGCGGCCCTGCCTCCACCTGCCAGTGCGGCGAGCATCGGGTAGGTCTTCTTGCCCCTGCGCAGGTCGGCGTAGACGGGTTTGCCGGTCACGGCGGGGTCGCCCCAGATGCCGAGGATGTCGTCCACCGCCTGGAAGGCGAGGCCGAGATGGCGGCCCGCCCGTTCGAGCGTGGTCACGGTCCGGTCGGGGGCGCCGCCGAGGACCGCGCCGAGCGCAACGGCGCAGCCCAGCAGGGCGCCTGTCTTGTGTTCGGCCATCGACCGGTACTGGTCCAGTCCGACTGCGCCGGGGCCGTACCACGGACGGTGTTCAAAGCGCAGGTCCTGCGCCTGGCCGGACACCAGCGCGTTCAGGGTCCGGCAGAAGCAGCGGACCGCGGACGCCGCGTGCCGGCCCGGGGCCTCGGCCAGGGTGGTCACGGCCTGGGCGAGAAGCGCGTCGCCGGCGAGAACGGCCGGGCCGGTCCCGTATGCCTTCCACGCCGCAGGCCGCTGCCGGCGCAGGGCGTCGCCGTCCATGATGTCGTCGTGGAGGAGCGAGAAGGTGTGCACGAGTTCGACGGCCACGGCGCCGGGAACGGCCTCCGCGCCATCAGCCCCGACCGCCTCCGCCCCGAGCACGGCGAACGCCTGGCGCACTCCCTTGCCCTCGGATCCGCCGGAATCCGGAGTACCGGCCATGTCGGACCAACCCAGCGCGTACGCCGCCATCTCACCGGTCCACGGATGGAGGCTGCCCACCGCCTCCACCAGCGCAGGCCGGACGAGTTCACGACAACGCTCCAGGACACGGGCCGGCGCTGCGTCGTGATCGACGTCGTGATCAATCTCGCGATCAATGTCGTGATCACGAGAGGAACGCACCGTGGCCACGACTGCAGCGCCCGGCGAGCACACAGACGAGAACGGTGTCGGGACGGTGCTCACCGCAGGCCCTCCACATCGGCGGCCTGAAGCGCCTCGGCCCCGACCGCCGGCAGCACGGGCCTCGCGGAGCCCTGCTCGTGGCCGCCGTGGTCCGGCAGCGGCCCGACCCCCAGTTCGGCCGCTGCCTTGTCCACCATGTCCCGGGCATGCCGCAGCCCGATACGGTCCAGCGTCGAGCGCAGTTCGGCCAGGTCCGCGGCAGTGTGCGCGGCGTCGCGGCCCAGATGGGCGGAGGCCTTGACCAGCCCCAGTCGCGACAGCGCCGTCCCGCGCGGCTCGTCCATCTCCTGGAACTCCTCAAGGGCCAGCGCGTACATCTCACGGGCCTGCTCGTATCGGCCCGCCCGGTACAGCACGTTGCCGCGCATCTTGTGGTTGTAGGCGAGCGCGCTGGACAGCCGCATCTCCCGGCAGGCCTCCTCCGCCTGGGACAGCAGCGACAGGGCGCGCTCCACGTCGGCGTCGCGCACGGACACCACGTCCGCGATGCCGCGCAGCGCCCATGCCCACCCGCGCCGGTCCTCGGCTCGGGACGCCGTGTCGGCCGCCTCCTCGAACAGGGCCAGGGCCTCGTCGTATTCGCCGGTGTTGCGGTGCATCTGCGCGATGCCCTCCAGCGCCCACACCGTATGCCGGGCCTCGCCTCGGCGGCGGGCCTCGGCAAGCAGCTGCTCGTGCAGCCTCCTCACCGCCGCGTAATCGCCCTGGATGCGCCCGGTCTCGGCGAGCCCCGCCAGCGAGTAGCCGCGCACGACGACGTCACCGCCCCGCTCGCCCGTCTCGGCGGCCAGCCTCAGCAACCGGTACGCCAGCCTGAACGCACCCCGCTGTCGGGCCAGCGTGCCGCCGCTCCACAGAGCCCACGCCATGGCCCCCTCGTGACCGGCCGAACGCGCCGCTCGGTAGCTCGCCTTCCACGCCCGGTCGGCCTCCTCTATGCGCCCGAGCCTGCGGCAGGCCTCCGCCACGGCCAGCCCGCAGCGCGCCTCCTCCCGCCGGTCCCCGGCCCGTTCCGCCGTCCGCAGCTCCTCCATGCCCCGGGCCAGCACCTCGGGCAGTGAGGCGTTCACCGACAACGATTCGAGAGCACCCTGGTACTCCGGCGCCGATGCCTTCGCCCGCCTCGTCTTACGCACCTGACCTGCCATCACACCCCTCCTCGTGTCGACTCGACGATCAAGTCGACACGAGAACCAAGACGGCGACCGCGGGCCGGGGTTCCCTCTCGGTCGAGAAGTCCGCCTCCATACGGACGCGGGATCGTCCTCAAGTGCTACGCGGCTGTCGACGACTCGTCAGCGAGATGTACGCCGGATCTCCCGGACCGACAGGTCCGGTCAGCGCGGGGTGAGGCTCGAACGGCGGACGACCGGTTCCTGCCGGAGCACCACCTGGTCGTGGCGGTGGTCGTCCGCCTGGTCGCCGGTCTCCTCCAGGAGCGGCTCGGCCGCTCACGTGCCCAGGGTGACGGCCGCCCGCGACCGGCAGATCGCGAACCCTGCAGCAGGGAGGGGGTGCGCTTGCCTCGAAAGTCCCCGTTCATCCCACCGGTGTCCCACTCTGACCAGCTCTTCCGGCCCAGTCACGGACCAAGACTCCGGCTCACCCCGCAGGCGCCTCACCCCGGCTGACGCGGTCCCGCTCTTCCATGGACTGCTCGATGAGGCGGTTGGTCTGCTCCCGGACACCGTCCAGAAACTTGGCGTAATGGCGGAAGAGAACTTCGATGCTCTGGCCGACGCGGCGGGAACATTCGGCCGGGTCCACACCGGAGTACAGCCGCGTAGAGGCCGGCCTGGTTCCGGAACAGCCGGCCATCCGGTGTCACACCGAGACCCATGCGGCTGAAGCGCGTCGCCGGATGAGGGCCGCGCCCGGCTGCTGAGCAACTGCCTCGAGAAGCCGGGCAACCTGCGCCGGGTCGGGAAGGTCAGCCGGGTCGACAGCCGCTGACGGAACCACCCTGTGATGTGCTGGTGCCACGGGATGGGGCATGCCCGAATCCTGTCGGCTCAGACGTTGAGTGGATGTCCGGTCGTGGAGTCCACGTGGTCCGGGACCTCCTCGTGGCGGTCGCCTACGGTCAGTGTCCCGGCGGGCTCGAACATGAGGAGTGCGGCGCCGGACGGAGCGTACGGCTTGTGTTCCGTGCCTCGGGGGACGGTGAAGACCGCACCCTTCGGGAGCAGGACCGTGCGTTCGCCGTCGGGCTCGCGCAAGGAGATGTGCAGCTCTCCGTCAAGCACCAGGAAGAACTCGTCGGTGTCGTCGTGGACGTGCCAGATGTGTTCGCCCTCGACCTTGGCGATGCGGACGTCGTAGTCGTTGACGCGCGTGACGATGCGGGGGCTCCACAGGGCGTCGAAGGAGACCAGAGCCTTGCCGAGCGGGATGGGTTCGTTACTCATGGGCTCATCCTGAGCCGTATCGCATCGTCGGCGCGAGTGCCAGGAATTGCATGTGGCGAAAGAATCCTCGCACGCAGTACACCCGGCGGGCGTACACCGGGTCGTCGTGATCGTGGACGAGAACTCGAACCCCTTCGAGCTCGGCTGCGCGACCGAGGTCTTCGGCCTGCGCAGACCGGAGATCGGTCGTGATCTCCACGACTTCAGGCTCTGCTCCCCCGCGCCCCGCACCCTGACGCGAGACGGATTCTTCACGCTCACGGGAGTCGCCGGCTTGGAAGCGGCCGACGCGGCGGACACCCTGATCGTCCCCAACCGGCCGGACACCGAGGTACCCCACCGTCCCGCCGTGCTCGATGCCGTCAGACGGGCGCACGCACGCGGCACGCGCCTGATCGGCTTCTGCAGCGGCGCCTTCACACTGGCCGAGGCCGGAGTCCTCGACGGTCGCCGGGCCACTGCGCACTGGCAGTGGGCGGATTCCTTCCGTGCCCGCTTCCCCTCTGTCCACCTCGAATCAGACGTACTGTTCGTGGACGACGGCGACATCCTCACCGCCGCGGGAAGCGCGGCCGCGCTCGACCTCGGGCTGCATGTGGTCCGCCGCGACCACGGTGCTGATGTCGCCAACTCTGTGAGCCGGCGTCTGGTCTTCGCCGCGCACCGGGACGGCGGGCAACGGCAGTTCGTGGAGCGCCCCATGCCCGACCTGCCGGACGAGTCCTTGGCGCCGGTCCTTGGCCTGGGCCCAGGAGCGATTGGGCTCCCCCCTCACGGTCTCCGACCTTGCGGCACGTGCGGCGGTCAGTGCGGCGACGCTGCATCGCCGCTTCCGGGCACAGCTGGGAACGACACCGTTGACATGGCTCACAGGGGAACGACTCGCCCTGGCCTGCCGGTTGATCGAGCGAGGTGAGTACCGCTTTGAGGTGGTCGCACGGCGTAGCGGGCTTGGCACCGCTGCCAACTTGCGCGCGCCGATGCGCCGCGAGACCGGCATCACCCCGTCGGCTTACAAGAAGCGCTTCGGGCCAAGAACGGACTGACGGCGGGGCACCCCCGTCCAACGCAGCACAGGAGCATGCCTCGTCCTCGACTGTCGCCCATCCGCGTCGCCGAGGCCGTGAGCGAGGTGGCAGATGCTGCGGGCGCGGGTTCGGCCGAGCAGAACGGCCGGTGCGGTCGGAGGGGCGGTCGTGTCGGTGTGCTGGATGGGTGACGGGGCCTGTGCCCGCGCCGCACGAGGCTCCCGTGCCGTTGAGAGAGGTGTTCGACGTCTCAACCCATCAGCGCGGGAGCCTCGTTGATTCCATGTCCTGCCGCACTCGATCCGTCTCACGCTCTGGTCGAATGGCGCCCAGGACACGCCCCGCGCCCGGTATCAGCCGGCCAGCTCCGCGTCGGCTGCAGCCACTGCGTTGCTGTTGCGCGTACGGGTACCGTTCAGCTTGTCCTGGTGCTCGGCGATCTGCGCCTTCTGGATCTTCGACTCCTCGGCGAACCACACCGCGACCAGATCCGTCTTTTCCTTGCAGTCGATCTCCGCCATGGCGACGGCGATCTCCTCCTTCGACGCGGGCCCGCCTTCCGCGTGCGGCACGATCTCCGCCGCCTCGAACGGGGTGGCGGCCGTGTAGCCTTCGGTCTTCATGCACTGCGACCAGCTGGCCAGGGCCTGCTTCACGGCCGGGGCCTGCATGGACTCGGTGAAGCTGTTTCCGTTCAGCTCGGAGACGAACGTCAGGTCTTCGGGCGTGGGCTGCGTCAGCTTGCCCTTCGCCCACCCGAAACAACCACCCTTGTGGATCTTCTTGCCCTTGTAGGACTCGGGGGCGGGTTCGGCTGCCCGGGCCGCACCGGGCGTGTTCGGCATGGTGGGCTTGGAGTGACCGGTCAGCACCTGAACCTGTTCGTCGGTCAGCTCTGGCATCTTCTGCCGCACCTGGTGGGTCAGCGCCTCGGGCAGCCCGTACCCGTACTGGGCAGCAGCCTGCCGGTCGGTGAGCCCGTATCTGCGCTCCATGTTGGCGTCGTTGTCGTTCGGCGGCGGAGTCGTACCGGCCAGCGGCAGCTCGATGGAGAAGCCGTAATCGGCCATGCACTTCTCCTGGAGATTCCGCGACGCCTGGTCCAGGGCCACGGTGTCCTGGTAGGTCTGCATGTACGTCTCCAGCGGCAGGGACAAGCCCTTGGCCAGACCCCGCTCCGGAGTCGCCTTGGGCCAGTTCGCCTTGTCCACCATCGGCTTGTTCTCCGCCACCGGCGTGGTGCCGGCATCGGTCGCGGTCCCCGCGCCGCATCCGGTGAGCAGGGCGGTCGCCGCCGCCATGGTCGCGGCGGCGAGGCCCGCGCGCTTGTTCCAGGTCATGAGTGATGTTCCGATCTACGAGAACGATAGCAAGGGGCGGTGGCTCAGGCGAAGTGCTGCGACGCGTTCTCGTTCTTGAGCGCCGAGATCAGGTTGGTGAGATTGCAGTCGCCCCAGGGCTCGTTGTGGGCGAAGTACTGCGAGGTGCCGCCGTAACCCGAGTTGTAGTACACGCGGTAGTTGTCGGCGTAGGAGCAGTTCTGCACCGAGGCCGCATTGTTCTTCACGTACTGCCACGCCCCGTTGCCGTTCCCGTTGAACACATAGCGGTACGTCGTCAGGGTCGACCCCTGGTACTGGCTCGTTCCCCAATAATCGGAGACGTTCCCGTAGAAGGCAGCCCAGCTGGTGACGTAGCGGCCATCCTTGATGGCGTACTCCTTGGAGTTGTACAGCAGCCAGAGGTCGCCTTCGGAACAGGTGATCCACGGAACATCGCAGTTGCTGGTGACCGTGTATTCGGCGGCGTGAGCCGGTGTGGCGGTGACCAGCAGCCCGATGCCGGCAGCGAGAGCGGCGAAGGCGGCGGATATCTTGGATCGAGCTGAGGTGTTCTTCATGTTGTGCATTTCCTTCCCCAATGACGGGCAAGCCTTTTCCGTGCGGTCGTTTCCGGGCGAGGTCAGCCCGTCTGCGCCGCCGAGGCGAGTGTGCGGATGACGGGCAGGTCGGCATACAGGTTGTTGCCGGGGCACTCGGTCGGGTAGCCGTCGCGGTGGCCCGAGATCCGGTTCAGGGTGACCTTCTGGCCCTTGGTGTACTTGCCGTTGTCGGCGGCCGCGGCGAGGACGACGGTGCCGGCGGCGTCGTAGCCGTACAGACCGAGCTTCCAGGCGGCGACCCCGGCCACCGCGTCGAGCACGGGCTGCGAGGAGATCGCGTCGTTGTAGTTGCCGAGGACGGCAACGCCGGTGGTGTCCGTGTTGAAGCCATAGGTCTGCGCGCCGAGGACCGGCTTGTCGATGCCGCCCGCGCGACCCTCGAAGACGGTGCCGCACTTGTCGACGAGGAACTGGTAGCCGATGTCGTTCCAGCCCTGGCTCTGCACGTGGTACAGGAAGATCGCGCGGATGATGTCCGGGGACTGGTCGCAGGTGTAGTCGTTGGTGCCGGCAGTGTGGTGGGCGAACACCACCTTGGTGTCGGTGGTGTACGTCGGCGGGTCCTTCACCAGCGACTCGTCGGCATTCCAGCCGGAACGCGGGATGACAGCGGGCTGCGGAGCCGTGCTCGCCGTGGCCGTGGCCGTCGTCGTAGCGGTTGTGGCGGCGTACGACGTGGCGGAGGCCGCGACCGTCTCTGGGTCCACCAGCTCCACCCGCAGCCCGGCGGGCAGCTTCGAAAGCTTTCCGTGCTGCCCGGTCACCCGGACCTGGACACCGTCGGACGGCCCGGTCCACAGCGGCTGGGTTCCGGCACGCACCCTGCCGGTTTCGGTGGTGGTCCCAACCTCGGGCGTACGCATGTCGAGTTCGAGCTCACGCCAGCCGGACCAGACACCGGTGACGCTGTCGCGGGTACGGACCTGCGCCGTTCCGCCGAGTTCGGCGCGCGGGTCGGCCCAGGTGACGCCGAGCATGCTGAACGGCGCGGTGCTCCGAGCGGAGAGCGCGCGCTGGGCGGGGTCGGAACCGTGCAGCGCGATGCTCCGCACTCCGGCCGGAATCTGCGCCGCCGGCGCCACCGGGGAGGTGAGACCGAGGGTCGCAAGGGTGACGGCGGTGGCCGCCACGACCCTGGCCGTACGACGGAAACGGAAGAGGTGCGGGGTCACTGGGCTCCTTCAGGGGCTGTGGATGCTTCGGGGGGTGGGGAGTTCACTGCTGCACGTGGTCCGGCCGAAGGCCCCGATGGCGATGGGGAAGCGCCGAGAGGAACGCTCACGGTCTTCCTCCACGGCAGGACGACGTCTGCCTTGCCTCCGCCGGTCCCGCGGTAGGAGATGGCGCCGCGCCCTCGCCGAGCACGTCGTAGGCCACCTCTTGGGTGAGCGTCGTCGCCCGCTTGCCCGACGGCTTGTCATCGGAGTCGATGACTCCATAGGCGAGGAACGCGCCGCACGGGAGCAGCAAGACCGGGGCGACGGCGATTCCACCGCGGTCGAACGGCGGCCGTCCAGGCACCGGGAACCCTTATGACATCCGGGGTTTCGGAGTCATCTGGTCCTGCTGGTCTTACCGGCTGTTCGGTCGTCGACATGGCCGCACTCTCTGTCGATGGAAATTCACCTGGGTTATACATCATCGGATTCAACGAATGCCAGGCAGCGGAAAAGTCGGACATGGCTACCCTGATCACCATCGCCCTGTCAGGGAAATGCCCTATATGTCTAAACGGTTGACGAGTCATCAACTCCGTGTTGGAGAATCCCCCCGCCACGATCACCCACCTCTGGCGAGGCCATTCTTCCGCGAACGGAAGGTGGCCTGGTTTGGCATGCCTTGAGGCGTTCCGGTCGAGGTCAGATCCACCGTGACCGGCGACGGAGTACCCGCGCCGGCGCGTCGGTGCGCCCAATTCGCCAAGCGCGGGAGGGGCGCCTATGAAGGGAATGGTGTGAAAGTTAGATACGGGCGGGCGATAGCCTGCCTCGTGGTTTCGGCGGTCGCCGGAACCGCGCTGCCACAAGTCGCTTATGCGGCACCGGTTTCGAATGATAGCGGCGAGGGTATCTTCGATGCCTTCGCCGGCTGGGTCTCGGAGGACGAGGGTCGGTCGGGTGGGCCCGGGGCGCCGTCGGGCGACGGGACTTCGGTGGTGCCGAGCCGGGAGAAGCTCCCGAAGGGCAAGGCGGC
>NZ_JBIARL010000015.1:0-236510 GCF_042889835.1 Streptomyces sp. NPDC002463 | reverse complement strand
ACCGCCGCGGCGAACGGAGCGATCTTCGCCTCGGCGAGGGCACGCACCGACTCCCGGAGCATGTCGTGCTCCTCCGAGGGCCGATACAGGTCGAAATCAGACGAACCCGCCACGTTCACTCACTCCCACGCTTGCTAACTACCGTTAAGTAACCCAAATGGTAGGGCGTGACCCGTCCCCGGACCAGGGCACCACGACAGGCACCGTGACCGGCCCGACTATGCTCGGGCAGGCATTCCGCCCGACGTTCCCTGGAGTCCCGCATGGCCCTCAAGATCACCGTGATCGGCACCGGCTACCTCGGCGCCACCCACGCCGCGGCCATGGCGGAGCTGGGCTTCGAGGTCCTCGGCCTGGACGTCGTCCCCGAGAAGATCGAGATGCTCTCCGCCGGGCGCGTCCCCATGTACGAACCGGGGCTCGAGGAGCTGCTCGCGAAGCACGTGGCCGGCATCGAGGGATCGAGCGGCCGGCTGCGCTTCACCACCTCCTGGGAGGAGGTCGGCGCCTTCGGCGACGTGCACTTCGTCTGCGTGAACACCCCTCAGAAGCACGGCGAGTACGCCTGTGACATGAGCTACGTGGACGCCGCCTTCGCCTCCCTCGCCGGAGTCGTCCGCGACGGGGCCCTGGTCGTCGGCAAGTCGACCGTCCCGGTCGGCTCGGCCGAGCGGCTCGCGGAGCTCCTCCCCGAGGGCGTCGAGCTCGCCTGGAACCCGGAGTTCCTGCGCGAGGGCTTCGCCGTCGACGACACCCTGCACCCGGACCGGATCGTCGTCGGCGTGCGCGGCGAGCGGGCCGAGAAGACGCTCCGCGAGGTGTACGCGGTCCCCGTCGGCGAGGGCTCGCCGTTCGTCGTGACCGACTTCCCGACGGCCGAGCTGGTGAAGACGGCCGCGAACTCCTTCCTCGCGACGAAGATCTCCTTCATCAACGCCATGGCGGAGGTCTGCGAGGCCGCGGGCGGCGACGTCGCGAAGCTCGCGGAGGCCATCGGCCACGACGACCGGATCGGCGCCAAGTTCCTGCGCGCCGGCATCGGCTTCGGCGGCGGCTGCCTGCCCAAGGACATCCGGGCCTTCATGGCCCGCGCGGGCGAGCTGGGCGCCGACCAGGCCCTCACCTTCCTCCGCGAGATCGACTCGATCAACATGCGGCGGCGCGGCCAGATGGTGGAGATGGCCCGCGAGGCCCTCGGCGGCTCCACCTTCCTGGGCCGCCGGGTCGCCGTGCTCGGCGCCACCTTCAAGCCGGACTCGGACGACGTCCGCGACTCCCCCGCGCTGAACGTCGCCGGCCAGATACACCTCCAGGGCGGCCAGGTGACCGTCTACGACCCGAAGGGCATGGACAACGCCCGCAAGGTCTTCCCGACCCTCGGCTACGCCTCCTCGGCCCTGGAAGCGGTGCGCGGCGCGGACGTCGTGCTGCACCTGACCGAGTGGCGCGAGTTCCGCGAGCTCGACCCGGCCGAGCTGGCCGGGGTCACCTCGACGCGGGTCATCCTCGACGGCCGCAACGCCCTCGACGGCGAGCGCTGGCGGGCGGCCGGCTGGGCGTACCGGGCGATGGGCCGCCCGACCGCCTGACGTACGGCGAACCCGAGAGGGGCGCGCCGCGCGGCGGTGCGCCCCTCTCGCGTACCCGCCGTCAGGCCGCGGCCGGCCGGATCCGGTTCGTCCGGGCCAGGAACTCCGTCTCCCGCAGCGCCCGGGTGGCGTTGGCGTGGGCGAGGCCGACGAGTTCCCGGGCGGTCCAGCCCCGGCGGAGCAGCTCCGCGAAGAGCGGTACGTAGCCCGCGGCCGGGGCGGTGGTGTGGGAGACGCCCGCGCAGTGCGGGCCCGCCTCCGCCCGTACCCGGTCGAGGGCGTCGGCGGCGGCCTCCGGGTCCTCGGTGACGGCGACCATGAGGACGGCGCCGTTCTCGCCGAGGAGGCGCAGGACGTCGTCCGGCAGGGCCTCCGGAGCCGCCCTGGTCAGCAGGGCGGGGGCGCGGGTGACCGCGAGGGCCAGGCGGACCGTGTCCGGGTCGGCGCCGGAGAGGTCCACGGCCAGGCCGATGCGGTTCATCTCCCGTACCGCGTCGCGGGCGAAGCGGTCGAAGCGGGTGAGGTTCACGGCCCGCACACCGAGGGCGTGGTAGGCCCGCAGGGTGGCGGCCGAGCCGCCGAGCGCCGTCCAGTTCACCGGGCCGAGCAGGGCGGCGACGCGGCCGCAGTTGCGGGCGTGGGCCAGCTCGGAGGTCGTGTACGCGAGGCGCAGGTCCTCGGGACAGGCGGCGACGAGGGCGCGGACGGAGTCGATCCGCCGCAGGGTCCCGATGACGCCCTCGTCGGGACCGACGTCCAGGCACCAGAGCTGGGCCCCGGTCTCCGGGGCGCGGGCGGGCGGCAGGTCCTCGGGGTCGAGGGAGCCGGGGAGTTCGGCGTGGCCCTCGGTGACGGGCTGGGCGGCGAGGAGGGCCTTGGCGCGTGCCGTCTCGTCGAGCGGCGGAGGTGGCTCCGGGGCGGCGGGCACGGTCGGGAGGGTGGTGGGAAGGTCGTCTAGCAGTTCCGCCATGGTGTTACTCCGGACTCGGCGATGCAGTACCGCCCCGCCGAGAGCGGCGGGGCAGTACCGTCCACCGTGCCACCGGCCCCTGAGCGGGGCTCGGCGGAGTGGGCCGTCCGGGTGAGGACCCGTCACACGGGCGCCGTCACAGGCGCCGTCGCACGGGACCCGTCACACGGGCCCTACGGCGCGTCCAGCACGTCGATCGTCGCGTTCGACGGGGCTGTGCGGCCGCGCAGGTCGCGGGAGACGGCCTCCGCGTCGCGCAGGACGCGGACCGCGTTGGACCAGGTCAGCTTGGCCAGGTCCTGGTGCGACCAGCCGCGGTGCAGGAGCTCCGCGATCAGGTTCGGGTAGCCGGCGACGTCGTCGAGGCCGGCCGGGGTGAAGGCCGTGCCGTCGTAGTCGCCGCCGATGCCGATGTGGTCGATGCCGGCGGCCTCGCGCATGTGGTCGAGGTGGTCGGCGACCGTGGAGACGGTGGCGATCGGGCGCGGGTGGAGCGCCTCGAAGGCGCGGTGGACCTCCATGCCGCGCGGGGTGGTGTCGAGGTGGTGCAGTCCGTGCGCCCGCATGTTCTCGTCCGCGCGGTTCGTCCACTCGACGGCCGCGGGGAGGATGAACTTGGGCACGAACGTGGCCATCGCGACACCGCCGTTGGCGGGCAGCCGCTCCAGGACGTCGTCCGGGACGTTGCGCGGGTGGTCGCAGATCGCGCGGGCCGAGGAGTGCGAGAAGATCACCGGCGCGGCCGAGGTGTCGAGCGCGGCCCGCATGGTGCTCGCGGCGACGTGCGACAGGTCGACGAGCATGCCGCTGCGGTTCATCTCGCGGACGACCTCGCGGCCGAACGCGGTCAGACCGCCGACGCGCGGCGCGTCGGTCGCCGAGTCCGCCCAGTCGTTGTTGTCGTTGTGCGTGAGCGTCATGTAGCGCACGCCGAGGGCGTGCAGCGCGCGCAGCGTGGCGAGGGAGTTGTTGATCGAGTGGCCGCCCTCGGCGCCCTTGAGCGAGGCGATACGGCCCTGCTTGCGGGCCGCCTCCATGTCGTCGGCGGTCAGGGCGGGCGCGAGCTCGCCCGCGTACCGGTCGAGGAGCTGGTCGACGATGTCGATCTGCTCCAGGGTGGCGCTGACGGCGTGGTCGCCGGTCAGCTCGCAGGGCACGTACACCGACCAGAACTGGGCGCCGACCGCCCCGGCCCGCAGCCGGGCGAGGTCGGTGTGGAGCGCGCCGGTCTGGTCCGCGCCGATGTCCATCCGGTCCAGGTCGTAGCGCACGTGCTCGCGCAGCGCCCAGGGGAGGTCGTTGTGGCCGTCGACGACGGGGTGGCCCGCGAGCAGCTCGCGGGCCTCCTCCAGACGGTCGGCCGCGCTCACCTGGCGAAGCCGAAGGACTCGGCGCCCTCGACCTTGGCGCGCAGGCGCTTGCCCTTCTCGGTGGCCTGGTCGTTGAGCTCCTGCTGGAACTCGGTCATCCGGGCGAGGAGGTCGGCGTCGTGCGCGGCGAGCATCCGGGCCGCGAGCAGACCCGCGTTCCGCGCGCCGGCGACGGAGACCGTGGCGACCGGGACGCCGGCCGGCATCTGCACGATCGAGAGCAGCGAGTCCATGCCGTCGAGGTACTTCAGCGGCACCGGCACGCCGATGACGGGCAGCGGGGTGACGGAGGCGAGCATGCCCGGCAGGTGGGCGGCGCCGCCGGCGCCCGCGATGATCGCCTTGAGCCCGCGGCCCGCGGCCTCCTCGCCGTACGCGATCATCTCGCGCGGCATCCGGTGGGCGGAGACGACGTCGACCTCGTACGGGATCTCGAACTCGTCCAGGGCCTGCGCCGCGGCCTCCATCACGGGCCAGTCGGAGTCGGATCCCATGACGATGCCAATGAGCGGATTACTCAACGATCGTTCCTCGCAGATAGCCGGCGGCGTGACGGGCGCGCTCCAGCACGTCGTCGAGGTCGTCGCCGTAGGTGTTGACGTGGCCCACCTTGCGACCGGGCTTCACGTCCTTGCCGTACATGTGGATCTTGAGCTGCGGGTCCCTGGCCATGCAGTGCAGGTACGCGGAGTACATGTCCGGGAAGTCGCCGCCCAGGACATTGCACATCACGGTCCACCGCGCGCGGGGGCGCGGATCGCCGAGGGGCAGGTCGAGAACCGCCCGGACGTGGTTGGCGAACTGCGAGGTGATCGCCCCGTCCTGGGTCCAGTGGCCGGAGTTGTGCGGGCGCATCGCGAGCTCGTTGACGAGGATGCGGCCGTCCGTGGTCTGGAACAGCTCGACGGCGAGGTGGCCGACGACGCCCAGCTCCTTGGCGATCCGCAGGGCCAGCTCCTGGGCCTGCCCCGCCAGCTCCTCGTCGAGATCGGGAGCGGGCGCGATGACCGTGTCGCAGACGCCGTCGACCTGGCGGGACTCGACGACCGGGTAGGCGACGGCCTGGCCGTGCGGGGAGCGGACGATGTTCGCCGCGAGCTCGCGGACGAAGTCGACCTTCTCCTCGGCGAGGACCTGGACGCCGGCGAGGAAGGCGTCGCGGGCGTCCTCGGGCGTGCGGACGAACCAGACGCCCTTGCCGTCGTAGCCGCCGCGGACGGTCTTCAGGATGATCGGGAAGCCGCCGACCTCGGCCGCGAAGGCCTCGGCGTCCGCCGGGTCCGCCACGATGCGGTGCCGGGGGCTGGGCGCGCCGAGCTCGTCGAGCCGCGCGCGCATCACCCCCTTGTCCTGCGCGTGCGCGAGGGCCTCGCGGCCGGGGCGGATGACGATGCCGTCCGCCTCCAGGGCCGCCAGGTGCTCCGCGGGCACGTGCTCGTGATCGAAGGTGATCACGTCGCAGCCGCGCGCGAAGTCACGCAGCGTGTCCAGGTCGCGGTAGTCGCCGAGGACGACCTCGCTCACCACCTGGGCCGCGGAGTCCTGCGGGGTGTCGCTGAGGAGCTTGAACTTGATGCCGAGGGGGATACCCGCCTCGTGGGTCATGCGGGCGAGCTGCCCGCCTCCGACCATGCCTACCACGGGGAACGTCACCCTCTTAGGGTATCCGCACCATCGGGGAACACTCGTCCGGCTGTGGATTGCCACAAGGACGGAGCGGACGGGGGACGGGTTCTCCACAGGTTTGCGCGGTACACAGGCGGGTGACAGGGGCCCTGGTTAGAGTGGTTGGGTTGACGTCGCCCGGACGTCGACCGGACGGACGGGACAGAGCGATCACCATGAGTGAACCCGGCGCGCTGCGCATGCGACTCCAGGGGCTCTTCCGGGAGGTCGCCAAGTTCGGCGCCGTCGGTGCCGTCGGGGTCCTGGTCGACCTCGGGGTGTTCAACCTCGTCCGCCACTTCTCGGACCTGCCGGTCGTGCGGGCGAGCGTCATCGCCACCGTGGTCGCGATCGTCTTCAACTACCTCGGTTTCCGGTACTTCACCTACCGGGACCGGGACAAGAGCAGCCGCGCCAAGGAGCTGACGCTCTTCCTCGTCTTCAGCCTGGTCGGCCTGGTGATCCAGAACGGTCTGCTGTACGCGGCGACGTACGGGTTCGGCTGGGACACCCCGCTGCAGAGCAACTTCTTCAAGTTCTTCGGCATCGGCGTCGCGACGCTGTTCCGCTTCTGGTCGTACCGCACGTGGGTGTTCCGCGCGCTGCCGGCGAAGGAGGCCGTGCAGACCGCCGAATCGTTCCTGGAGCAGGCCCCGCGGCAGGCGGACCGCCGCCAGCCCGACCGCGTCTGACCCCTCCCCCGCCGGCTTTTACCGTACGGGGCGCTCCTGCGGCTCCTTGGCGACGCTCCTGACCTCGCGGCTCAGGAACAGCGCGAAGACCGGGGGCTGCTGCTGGAGCAGCTCCAGACGGCCGCCGTCCGCCTCCGCCAGGTCCCGGGCCACCGCGAGGCCGATCCCCGTCGAGCTGCGCCCGCTCACCGCCCGCTCGAAGATCCGCGCGCCGAGGTCGGCGGGGACGCCCGGGCCCTCGTCGGTGACCTCGATGACCGACTGGTTGCCGGTGACGCGGGTGCGCAGGGCGACCGTGCCGCCGCCGTGCATGAGCGAGTTCTCGATCAGGGCGGCGAGGACCTGGGCGACCGCGCCCGGGGTGCCGACGGCCCGCATCCCCTGCTTGCCGGAGTGCACGATGGCCCGCCCCGCGCTGCGGTAGGCCGGGCGCCACTCCTCGATCTGCTGCTTGACGACCTCGTCGAGGTCGAAGGCGACGGCGGAGCCGGTGCGGGGGTCCCGCGCGTTGGTGAGGAGCCGCTCGACGACGTCGGTGAGCCGCTCGACCTGGGTGAGCGCGATCGTCGCCTCCTCCCGGACCGTGTCGAGGTCGTCGGACATGGCGACCTCCTCCAGGCGCATGGAGAGCGCGGTGAGGGGCGTACGGAGCTGGTGGGAGGCGTCGGCGGCGAGCCGGCGCTCGGCGGTGAGCATCCGGGCGATGCGCTCGGCGGAGGCGTCGAGGACGTCCGCGACCCGGTCGAGCTCGGGCACCCCGTACCGCTTGTGCCGGGGCCGCGGGTCGCCGGAGCCGAGCCGCTCGGCGGTCTCCGCGAGGTCGGTGAGCGGCGACGTCAGCCTGTTCGCCTGCCGTACGGCGAGGAGGACGGCGGCGACGACCGCGAGCAGGGCCACGGCGCCGATGATCAGCAGGGTGCGGCCGACCTCGGCGGTCACCTCGGAGCGGGACTCCTCGACGACCACGGTCTCGCCCCGCTCGCCCTCGGCGAGGCCCCGGATGACCTGGCCCTCGGGGCGGTCGCCGATCTCGATGGTGTCGCGGCCGGGGATGCGGATCTGGGCGTACCGCTTGGCGCCGCCCTGCTGGGCGAGGATGCCGGGGTTGACCGGCTCGCCGCCGATGAGCCGGCTGTCGACGATGGAGACGAGCCGGAGGGCCTCCGAGTCCACGCTCTCCTGGGCGCTGTTGGAGATCGTGCGGCTCTCCACGAGGACGAGCGAGCCGCCGAAGACGGCGATGACGACGAGGACGACGGCGAGCGTGGAGTTGATCAGGCGGCGGCGCATGGACCCAGTGTGCCAAGGCCCTGACGGGGCACGGGGCTCCTCCTGAGGGCGCCATGACGACGGCCGGTGCGGCAGCCCTGAGCGCGGGGGGGCTCCTCCGGAGGGGGGCGCCCCGAAGACGGCCGGTGCGGCAGCCCTGAGCGCGGGGAGCGCCCCCGGAGGGCGCCCTTGACGACGACCGGTGCGGCAAGGACCTGAAGGAGCGCGGGGAACTGCGCGACCGGCCCACGACGGCGGACGGCCGCGACACGAAGCGCACCCCTGCGGCGATACCGCGCCGGGCCGGCCGGGCCCCGGCGCCTAGCTCTTCTCGAAGCGGAACCCGACTCCCCGGACCGTCGCGATGTAGCGCGGGTTCGCCGCGTCGTCGCCGAGCTTCTTGCGCAGCCAGGAGATGTGCATGTCGAGGGTCTTCGTGGAGGACCACCACGTGGTGTCCCAGACCTCGCGCATCAGCTGGTCGCGGGTGACGACCCGGCCCGCGTCCCGTACCAGGACACGCAGCAGGTCGAACTCCTTCGCGGTGAGCTGGAGCTCCTCGTCGCCCATCCAGGCGCGGTGCGACTCGACGTCGATGCGGACGCCGTGGGTCGCGGGCGCGGCGGCGGGCTCGGTGGAACCGCGCCGGAGCAGGGCCCGGACCCGGGCGAGGAGCTCGGCGAGCCGGAAGGGCTTGGTGACGTAGTCGTCGGCGCCGGCGTCGAGCCCGACGACGGTGTCGACCTCGTCCGCACGCGCGGTCAGGACCAGGATCGGCACCGTGTGGCCCTCGGCGCGCAGCCGGCGGGCGACCTCCAGGCCGTCCATGCCGGGCAGGCCCAGGTCGAGCACGACCAGGTCGACCCCGCCCTGGAGGCCGGCGTCGAGGGCGGTCGGGCCGTCCTCGCGGACCTCGACCTCGTACCCCTCTCTCCGCAGGGCGCGGGCCAGCGGTTCCGAGATGGATGCGTCGTCCTCGGCGAGCAGTACACGGGTCATGGGGTGATGGTAGTCCGCACGGCGCCCGGGCCGGGGCGGGATCCGCAGGGCCCGGATGACCCCTGGGGATCTTGTGGGCATCCAGCAGATGACCTTCGAATGATCGCGTACGGTTCCTTCGTCGCCTGTGATCCATCTCTCAAGTCCTTCCATATCCGGCACTGTCGTGTCGTATGGTGGCGATACGTCAGTAGCGGTAATCGGGGACCTTTGGCCGACTTCACACGCCAAGGTCCTCTTTCTGCTTAGGTCCGGCTCCGCCGAACCTGGAGACGGTGAATGACCTGTGGGCCGGGTCCCGGGACGCGACAACGCGTCTGCCGGGGCGTGGATCCCGGTGGAGTCACTCGACCCCGCCGGTGCCGGCCTCCCCCACCGGGCGCACCACGCTCACAAGGCGTGCGTCCCGACAGAGCAAGGATCGACATGGCGTCCAGCCTGACGACGACTTCGACCGGAACCTCTGGTTCCGAGAAGACGTTCTTCGGCCACCCCCGTGGCCTGGCCACCCTCTTCATGACCGAGATGTGGGAGCGTTTCTCCTACTACGGCATGAGGGCCCTTCTCGTTCTGTACCTGGTCTCCGGCGGCGCCGACGCGGCGACCGGCAGCCAGGGTGGCGGCCTCGCCATGACCGCGGCGACCGCGACGGCGATCTACTCCGTCTACGTCTCGATGGTCTACCTGATGGCCATGCCCGGCGGCTGGTTCGGTGACCGCGTCTGGGGCGCCCGCAAGACCGTCACCATCGCCGGCTTCGTGATCATGCTCGGTCACGCCTCGCTGGCCATCCCCGGCCAGGCGATGTTCTTCGTCGGCCTGGCGCTGGTCGCCGCCGGCTCCGGTCTGCTGAAGGCCAACATCTCCACGATGGTCGGCCACCTCTACGACGGCCCGGACGACCCGCGCCGTGACGGTGGCTTCACCCTCTTCTACATCGGCATCAACGTCGGCGCCTTCCTCGCCCCGCTGGTCATCGGCACCGTCGGCGAGAGCCACAACTGGCACCTGGGCTTCCTGCTCGCGGCCATCGGCATGGCCGTCGGTCTGGGCCAGTTCCTGTTCGGCACCCGCCACCTGAGCGAGAAGAGCAGCGTGGTCCCGAACCCGCTGTCCGACGCCGAGCGCAAGTCCGTCCTCGTCAAGGTCTGCGCCACGATCGCCGTCGTCGCCGTCTTCTACGGCATCGTCGTCGCCGCCGGCATGTACACCCTGAACTGGGCGCTCGTCCCGATCACCCTCGCCGGTCTGCTCATCCCGATCGCCGTGATCGTCCGCATCAAGCGCGACAAGGACCTCGACAAGGCCGAGCAGTCGAAGGTCACCGGCTACATCTGGTTCTTCGTGGCCGCGGCCGTCTTCTGGATGATCTACGACCAGGGCGGCTCGACCCTGTCCCTCTTCGCGGACAGCAAGACCACCGACCACATCGGTCCGCTGAGCTTCCCGGCCACCTGGTTCCAGTCGCTCAACCCGCTCTTCGTCATGGCGCTGGCCCCGGTCTTCGCCTGGCTGTGGCTGTGGCTCTCCCGCCGCAACCAGGAGCCGAGCACCATCGTGAAGTTCTCGCTGGGCCTGGTGGGCATCGGCATCTCGTTCTTCGTCTTCCTGGCCCCGATCGGCATGGCCGGAGACGGCAAGGTCAGCCCGATGTGGCTGGTCGGGATCTACTTCATCCAGACCGTCGCCGAGCTGTGCCTCTCCCCGGTCGGCCTCTCCGTCACCACGAAGATGGCGCCGCAGAAGTACGCCTCGCAGATGCTGGGTGTCTGGTTCCTCGCCGTCACCGCCGGTGACTGCACCACGGGTCTGCTCTCCCTCGCGGGCGTGGACCTGAACGGCACCGGGATCATCGCGCTGCAGGCCGTGGCCGTCACGGTCGCCGCCGCCGCGGTCTTCATGTACCGCAAGAAGGTCAAGGCGCTCATGGGCGACGTCCACTGACGTCACCCGCCCCGCACGGAGGGCCCGTCGCACCGCACCGGTGCGACGGGCCCTCCGTCGTTCGTCACCGCCTGAGCCGCGCCCACGGGGTGAAGGTGAAGACCGCGCCGCCGACCAGGATGATCGTGCCCGCGACGAGGGCCAGGGCGCGCAGGGCGCCGTCGTCGTCGGCGCCGGTGTGGGCGAGGTTCCCGCCGCCGGAGGCGTCGGAGCCGCCGGAGCCGGTGGTCGTGCCCGTGGTCGTGCCGCCGTCGGAGCCGCCGGAGGCGCCGCCGGCCTGCTTGCTCGTGTCCAGCTCCAGGGAGGCCTGGACGGAGCCCTTGACCTG
The DNA here is from genome assembly GCF_042889835.1 of Streptomyces sp. NPDC002463. Classification (NCBI taxonomy): domain Bacteria; kingdom Bacillati; phylum Actinomycetota; class Actinomycetes; order Kitasatosporales; family Streptomycetaceae; genus Streptomyces; species Streptomyces sp. NPDC002463. The sequence continues at coordinate 225,684 of NZ_JBIARL010000015.1, read as the reverse complement.
GCAGGGGATCTCCATGTTCACGGTGCCGAGGGTGACCGTGATGGTGAGCGTGCCGGGGCTGAGCGTCGACTTGCCCGTCGCGCCCGGCCGGTACGTGCCCTTCATGTCCTCCAGGCTGACCGGGGCGCCCCTGGTGAGGGGGGTGGGATTCGCCGCGCCGGTGACCTTCACCGTGCCGTTGTCGGCCCCGCCGAGCTTCACCGCCATGGACGGCTTCAGGGCACCCTTGGGCAGATCGGCGGGGCTGTCCATGACGCCCTTGGCCGTCTTGACCGTCAGGTCGTAGACCTCGCCGTTCTTCTTGGCGTTGATCGTCACCTTGGAGGAGATGTCGGGCGGACCGGGGCTCTGACAGGCGAACGCGACGGAGACCTCCTTGCCGGGGAAGTCGGTCTGCCCACCGGAACCGCCGGAGCTCCCGGAGCCGCCGGAGGTGGTGGTGCCGCCGGAGGTGGTGGTGCCGCCGGAGGCACTCGTGTCGCCCGAGGCCGAGGACCCTCCGGACGCGGTGGTCCCGCCGGCCGTCGTCGTACCGCCCGACGTGGTCGTCGTCCCCCCGGACGTGGTGGTCCCGCCCGAGGCCGAGGAATCACCCGAGGTCGAAGCGCCACCGGAAGTGGTCGTCGAACCACCGGACGTCGTCGAAGAACCACCGGACGTGGTCGTCGACCCCCCGGACGCGCTGCCCCCTCCCCCCTCCGTCACCTTGATCGTCGCGCCGGCCGGCACCGTCTCCTTCGGGGAGCACTTGGTGTCCGTCGACAGGGGCTTGGACACGTTGATCGTGTACTTGCCAGGCGTCAGCGTGAACTCGCCCGCCTTGTCCAGCTTCAGCTTCCCCTTCATGTCGGGCAGCACCATCGGGCTGTTCTTGGGGATCGGCGGGTTCTGCCGGGGTCCCTCCATCGCGACGGTCCCGCTGCCCGCGCCGCCGACGGTGAGGACGCCGGTCGGCTTCACCGTGTCCTTGTCGAGGTCGAGCACGTCGGGGTTCTTCGACGCGGCCTGGACCGTCTTCCAGACGATCTCGACCTCGTCGCCGACCTTGGCCTCCGCGGGTGCGGTGATCAGCACCTTCGTGGTGCCCTGCACGGGCGGGAGGCCCGAGATCGGCGGCGGAATGCACTCCGTCGCGTACGACACCTCGGCGGCCTGGGCGGGGCCGGCGGCATACAGGATCCCCGCGCCGCCGAGCATCAGCGCGACCCCGGCCGCGCTCATCCTCCGTTGCGTACTCACGCTTGTCCCTTCGTCGTCGTCGGGCTGCTGCTCTCTGGCGCTGACGGTGCGGAGTCAGGGCTGAACCACGGCAGGGCCGCGGTCGTCTCGCCGTCCCCCGGAGCGGGGGCGGAAGCGGGTGTACGGGCCGGGGCGCGGCGGCGTCCGCGCGCCGGCGTCCGGGTCCCGCCGGCCCGGGCCCGGCCGGCCCCGGAAGCGGGCCGCGCGCGGTCGACCACGGCCATGCCGATCCGGAACAGAGCGGCCGGCACCACGAGGGCGAGGAGCGCCCAGAAGAGGGTCACGCCCCAGGGGCGGCCGACGCCCCACGGCTGCTCGACGAGGACCTTGCCCGCGTACTTCACGGAGACCTGGTAGTCGCCGTGCGCGCCGGCCGAGAGTTCGGCCGGGAGGCGGATCAGGGCCTTCTTGCCGGGTTCGATCGTGCCGCGCCACTGGCGTTCCTCGTACTGCGGGGCGAAGACGCCGTGGCTGGTGCCGACCTGGAAGACCGGATCCTTGACGGGGGCCGGGCCGAGGTTGCCGACGGTGAAGACGACCTCGCGGCGCGGGGGCGCCCCGAACCAGACGAGGACGCCGCTGGAGCCGTCGAGGCGGACGGCGGCGAGGACGGCGAGGCGGCCGTCGCCGGAGGGCTCGGGGAGCGGGGCCGTGGGGTGCCCGGCGACCGTGAACTCCTTGTCGACGGCGTCCTGTTGCCCGGTGACCCCGGCGATGTGCACGACGCAGGGGCAGGGCTTGGGAGGCTCGGCGACGGGGAGCTTCGTGCTGAAGGCGCCCCGCTTGTCGACGGTGGCCGCCCGGCCCTCGGTGTTGGCGCAGGAGTTGGTGCCGCCGATGACGCCCTTTCCGGGGGCGCCCTGGCCGCAGATCAGGAGCATGAGCAGCGCGCCGGGTTTCCAGCCGCTGCCGCTGACGGTGATCTCGCCGCCCTTGCCGCCCTCCGTCGTCGAGAGCTCGACGACGGGGCCCGGGGCCGCGACCGCCGCGGGGGCGGTGGGCAGCAGGAGGAGGGCGAGGGCGGCGAGGAGGGCGGCGGCCGTACGGATCGTCCTCATGGTGTCGCTCCCGCTCGCTGGGTACGGGCCCTGGCGCGCCGCCGCCGTGCCGCGTACCCGGCGCCGCCCACCGCTGCCAGGAGCAGCCCGGCCGTGCCGGTGAGAGCGGGGCCCGAGGCGAAGGCGGCCTCGGCGCGGGCGGTGGCGGGGGCGGCGCCCGGTGCGGTGGCCGTCAGCCGGACGGTGACGGAGTCGAGGGCGGGCGGGTCGGGCCAGGGTTCGGTCCGGGTGGCCCGCTCGCCGGGGCGGAGGGTGAGCGGCAGGGCGCGGCCGGGCCGGTCGAGGACGGTGCCGAGGAGGCCCTCGGCGCGGACCGCGAGGCTCGGGGCGAGGACCGTGGTGCCGCGGTTGACCAGGGTGTAGCGGACGGTGCCCGCGTCGACGTGGACGTCCTCGACGGTGAGCGCGGCGAGGTGCGGTCCGCTGACCCGTAGCCGCAGGTCGACCCGGACCTCCCGGCCGGCGGCCGTGGCGCGGACGGTGCCGCGGTGTTCGCCGGGTGGGGTGTCGGCGGTGACGGTGACGGCGAAGGGCACGTCGGCGCGGGTCCTGGCGGGCACGCGCACGGTCCGCGCGACGAACGACACCGGGGCGCCGCCCTGGCCGGTCAGGCGCACGGTGAGCGGCGCGGTGCCGGGGTTGGTGACCGACAGGGTGTCCTGGAGGACGCTGCCCGCCGGGCCCTCCAGGTAGGCGTACGGCCGTCCGGCGGCGGGCGCCGCCGTCCAGTCCCGGGCGCCGGGGGGCGCCGCCGCGACCGCGCCGAGGAGGGCGGTCGCGGCGGCCACGAGCCCGGAGCGGGCGGCCGTGCGCCGTCCGAGGCGTGGCGCCGTCCGCATCAGCGCGCCGTGCGCCGCGTGAGCCAGAGGACTCCGGCGGCGCCGGTCAGCAGGACGGTGCCGCCGAGGGTGCCGAGCGCCATGGCGGAGTCGAGCGGGCCGGTCTTGGGCAGCTGGTCGCCGTCGGTGGCGGGCGGCGGGGCGTCGGAGCCCCCCGAGCCGCCGCCGGAGACGCCCGTGACCTCGAGCTCCAGTGACGGCTTGGGGTTGTTCTTCGGGGTGCAGACGGCCGCGTCCATCCCGAGGGCGTGCACGGTGAGGGTGCCCGCCGTGAAGGTGACCTTGCCGTTCTTCTTCGGGGTGAACGTGCCGGTCAGCGTACCGATGCTGATGGGGGTGTCGGGCGGGATCGCGGCCGAGTTCGGCGTCCCGGTGACCTTCACCGTGCCGCTCGCGTCGCCGCCGAGGACGAGCACCGCGCGCGGGGTCATCACACCCTTGGGGAGCTCGACCGGGCTGTCGGAGACGCCCTTCTCGAACGACATGGTGATCGTGTAGCCGCTGCCGCTCTTGACGGCCTTGATGTCGACGGGCGAGACGGCGCTCTTGGGCCCGATCTTCGTCTCGCAGGCGTAGTTGACGTCGACGACGGTCGCCTGCGCGACCGGCGCGCCGGCCAGCACGACCCCGCCCGCCACCGCGGCCGCCGCGGTGAGCGCGGCGGCCGTTCTCCTCCGGTTCGGCACCTTGGACACCCCGAGCACCCCTCACCGCAACGAAACTGACGGTCTTTCAGATCGGCCGCCAAGGTACGCCCGGGGCCCTGAGGAGGGAAGGCAGGGGAACCGGTGAACTTGTGAAAGTCCTAGGCGGGTGCGGCCAGTTCGGCCCAGACCGTCTTGCCGGGGGCTCCCGGGGTGCGGTCGATGCCCCAGTCGAGGCAGAGGCGCTGGACGATGAACATGCCGTGGCCGCCCGGGCGGCCGGAGCGGTGCGGGGTGCGGGGGGCGGGCTGGCCGGCGCCGCGGTCGGTGACTTCGAGGCGCAGCGTCCGGGGCGTCCGCAGGACACGCAGTCGCTCGGGGCCCTCGGCATGCAGGCAGGCGTTGGTGACGAGCTCGGAGACGACGAGCAGGACGTCCTCCGCGGCGGCCCTGCGGTCGGCGGTGGCGGCCGGCAGCCAGCCCCACTCGTGGAGCGCCGTCCGTGTGAAGTCGCGCGCGAGGGGCACGGTGCCGCTGGTCTCGCCGAGGGCGAGCGTACGGACGTCGGAAGCTTGGTCCATCAACGCTTCACCTCACCGATCGGCGGGACAGAGGGGACAGGACGTGCGGGCGGGCCGCGCCGGCGGCACCGCGAGGAGGCGTATGACGCGGGTCTCAGCCGGGGAGTGCTGTGGCGAGCGTCTCGTGGACGGTGAAGACGGCCTCCGCGCCCGTGATGTGGAACACCCGGGCCACCGGGGGCCGCATCGCCACCAGATGGACGCCGCCGCCGGCGGCGTCCGCCCTCAGCCGGGCGCCCAGCAGCACGTTGAGTCCGGTCGAGTCGCAGAACTCCAGGCCCGAGCAGTCGACGACGAGCCGCGCGCGGCCCCCGTCGAGGGCGCCGTCCAGCGGGGTGCGCAGCAGGTCGGCGGTGTGGTGATCGAGCTCACCGACGGGCGTGAGGAGCGTGCTCCCGGCCACGTCGCGGACCTCGACCCGCAGCCGCGCGGGCGGCGCGCTGCCGATGTGTTCGCGGTCCATGGCCGTGCCTCTTCTCGCTCTCGCGGATGCCGACTGACGTGTCCCGAACCCTACTCGCGGCACACCCTCCGATGCACACGAGGTACTTCCCATATCGATACGAAACGGATTATTGCCACTTGCAACTGTCCGGGTCGAACGGGTAGGGCTAGAAGGGAACGTCCGACCCGGCCGGCTTTGGAGGCGCCGCAAACCGCAGCGAGAAGCACCAGAAGGAGACCCATGTCACCCCGGCTCGACGCCCCGCGTACCCCCGACGCGCCGTCGGCAGCGCTCCCCCATCCCCCTCTCGTCGAACTGCCCGACCGGCTGCACGACATACCGCTCGACCGGATCGGACCGGTCGACGCCCGTGCCCTGTCGAAGCAGCTCTTCGCCCGGCTCTCCGAGCTGGAGGAGGGCACCCACGACCACGCGTACGTCCGCAACACCCTGGTCGAACTCAACCTGGCCCTGGTCCGGTTCGCCGCCGCCCGGTTCGGCACGCGCAGCGAACCCATGGAGGACATCGTCCAGGTCGGCACCATCGGCCTCATCAAGGCGATCGACCGCTTCGAACTGACCCGCGGCGTCGAGTTCCCGACCTTCGCGATGCCGACGATCATCGGCGAGATCAAGCGCTTCTTCCGCGACACGTCGTGGTCCGTGCACGTGCCCCGCAGACTCCAGGAGCTCCGGCTCGACCTCGCCAGGGCCGGCGACGCGCTCTCCCAGCGCCTCGACCGCGCCCCGACCGTCGCCGAACTCGCCGAGGAGCTCCGCATCCCGCCGGAGGAGGTCGTCGAGGGCATGGCCGCGAGCAACGCCTACACCGCGACCTCGCTCGACGCGCAGCCCGACGAGGAGGACGGCGCCGGCGGCGAGGCCGCGCTCGCCGACCGGCTCGGCTACGAGGACCACGGTCTGACCGGCATCGAGTACATCGCCTCCCTCAAACCGATGATCGCCTCGCTGCCCGCGCGCGAGCGACAGATCCTCTCCCTGCGCTTCGTCTCCGGCCTCACCCAGTCGGAGATCGGCGCGGAGCTCGGCATCTCGCAGATGCACGTGTCCCGGCTGCTCGCCCGCACGCTCGGGCGGCTGCGGCGGGGGCTGACACTGGAGGAGTGACCTCGCCAAGACGGCTGCGGACAGGGCCCGTTCACGGTCCGACGACCCCGGACGGGCCCTTCCGCACGCCCAAGGAGCGGAAGAAGAGGCCCGGTTGGAGCTCATAGGGCAGGGCAGAACGGCGGACGTGCACGCGCTCGACGAGGCGCGGGTGCTGCGGCGGTACCGGGACGGCGGGGACGCGACCCGGGAGGCGCGGGTGATGACCCGGCTCGCGGACCGGGGCCACCCGGTGCCGGCCGTCCTCCACGCGGAGGGACCGGACCTCGTCATGGAGCGCCCGGCCGGGCCGTCGCTCCTGGACGCGCTGCCGGCAGGGGCGTACGAGCCGGAACCGGCGGGCGAGCTGGTCGCGGACCTCCCGGCCCGGCTGCACGCGCTGCCGGGCGAGGGCGTGGTCCACCTGGACCTGCACCCCGGGAACGTGATCCTCACGGCGGACCGGGGCCCCGTCGTCATCGACTGGCAGACGGCGGAGGAGGGCGTCCCGCCGGGCCTCGACTGCGCCCTGTCGGCGCTGATCCTCGCGGAGGTGGCCGTCTCCCCGGCCCCGTACGCCGAGGGCGCCCGCGCGGGCCTGGCAGCCCTCCTCGCGCACGTGGGCGCCCCGCCCCTCCCCCACCTCCCCACGGCCCGCACCCGCCGCGCGGCGGACCCGAACCTGACGGCGGCGGAGGTCGCGGCACTGGGCGCGGCGGCGGCCCTGGTGGAGTCCCTGGCGGCGGGGAGGGCCTGAGCCGGAGGCGCATATCCGGTGGCCCCCACCCGGGCCCGCCGCTACCGTCGGGCCCCCGACCTCACCCAGGAAAGCGAACCGCCATGAGCACCGGCACCCGCCCGACGACGACCCTGTGGCGTCCCACCGGCCCGGTCGAGCTGGAGCTCGTACGGGAGTCCGGTTGGCGCGCGTGGCCGCCGCGGCTGCCCGAGCAGCCGATCTTCTACCCGGTCCTCAACGAGGAGTACGCGGTGAGGATCGCGCGCGACTGGAACGTGAAGCACGACGGTGCCGGCTTCGTGACCCGCTTCGAGGTCGACACGGAGTTCCTCCGCCGCTACCCGGTCCAGCAGGCGGGCGGCCGCACGATCCTCGAACTGTGGGTACCGGCTGAGGAGTTGGACGAGTTCAACGCGCACATCGTGGGCGGGATCGAGGTCGTCCACGAGTTCCGCTGACAGCGCTCAGGCCGGGAACGTCGCCTGGTGGGCGAGGCGGCGGTCCGCGTCGGCGCCGAGGCGTTCGAGCAGTTCGTCGAGGGCGAGGAACTCCTCCCAGCGAGCTCTGCCGGTCGCCTCGGCCAGCCGGGCCACGACGAGGTCTTCGAGGGCGGGCACCCGCTTGTTCTTCCAGATCTTGTCGGCCGTGCTGACCAGGAGGTCCTCCACGGTCACCCCGGGGTCCGTCCACGTCGCGTGGGTGGCCGCGAAGCGGGCCGATTCCGGGGCGAAGCCGTGCGCCGCGAGGAGTTCCCTGCCCGCCTCCTCGTGCAGGGAGCCGGGGCCGGAGAGCTCCTCGGGGTGCACCACCTTGCCGATGTCGTGGGTCGCCGCCCCGAACAGGACGGCCCCACGGTCGACGGCCAGGTCCGGACAGCGCTCCTCCACCCAGCCGACCAGCTGCCGGGCGACGTCGTGCACCGCGCGCAGGTGGGCGGCCAGGCGCGGTGGCGCGTCGAGGGTGCGGAGGAGGTCCGCCGCCGCCCGCGGGAGCGGGTGGAGCGGCGGGTCCGCGGGATCGTCCAGTGCTCGGGACAGTGCGTCGTCTCGCAGCGGCATCGGGTCAGGCTACGGGCGTTCCCGCCCGGGCGGCGGGCTTCCGGTGATCAGACCGTCCGCACGCCCTTCCGCCAGACCTCCGCCACCAGGGGCACGCCCGGGCGGTAGGCCAGGTGGACGTGGGACGGGGCGTCGAGGACGACGAGGTCCGCGCGGGCGCCGACGCTCAGCCTGCCGACGTCGGTGCGGCGCAGGGCCGCCGCGCCGCCCGCGGTGGCGGACCAGATCGCCTCGTCCGGGGTCATCAGCATGTCCCGTACCGCGAGCGCGATGCAGAACGGCATCGAGGACGTGAAGGACGAGCCCGGGTTGCAGTCCGTGGAGAGGGCGACCGTCACGCCGACGTCGATCAGGCGGCGGGCGTCCGGCCATTCGGCGCGGGTCGAGAACTCCGCACCCGGCAGCAGCGTCGCGACCGTGTCGCCCTGGGCGAGGGCGTCGATGTCGGCGTCCGTCAGGTGGGTGCAGTGGTCGGCGCTCGCCGCGTCCAGCTCGACCGCGAGCTGCACGCCGGGGCCGTACGTCAGCTGGTTGGCGTGGACGCGGGCCTGGAGGCCCTTCGCCTGGCCGGCCTTGAGGATCGCGCGGGCCTGGTCGCCGTCGAACGCGCCCTTCTCGCAGAACACGTCCACCCAGCGGGCGTACGGCGCGCAGGCGTCCAGCATCTCGCCGGTCACCAGCTTCACGTACGCGGCCGGGTCGTCGGCGTAGTCCGGGGACACGATGTGCGCGCCGAGGTACGTCACCTCGTCGGTGTGCTCGGCCGCGATGCGCAGGGCGCGGGCCTCGTCCTCGACGGTCAGGCCGTAGCCGGACTTCGTCTCGAAGGTCGTGGTGCCCTGGCGGAGGGCCTCCCACATGTACTTGGCCACGTTCGCCGAGAGCTCGGCGTCGCTCGCCGCGCGCGTCGCCGCGACGGTCGTGCGGATGCCGCCCGCCTTGTACGGCTGGCCCGACATCCGCGCGTTGAACTCGGCCGTGCGGTCGCCCGCGAAGACGAGGTGCGAGTGGGAGTCGACGAAGCCGGGGATGACGGCGCGGCCGTGGGCGTCGACGGCCTCGTCCGCGGCCGGGGCCTGGGCTGCCGGGCCCGCCCAGACGACCGTCTCGCCCTCCAGGACGAGGGCCGCGTCCTCGATCAGGCCGAGGGGGCCTTGGCCGAGGGTCGGGTCGTTCGTGACCAGGCTGCCGATGTTCGTGATGAGCGTCGTCGTCATCTTGCTCTCCGTGGGGGGCGGATGGTTCGGGTGCGGGCCGGTGGGCCGGTCGGCCCGCCTAGTTCCTGAGCGCGGCGATCGCGGTCGCCAGCGCCTCGCCCACGTCCGGTACGGAGACGTGGGCGCCGTCTCGGACGATCGTCCGGCCGCCCACCACCACGTGGTGGACGTCCGCCGCCGTCGCCGCGAAGACCGCCGTCTCCGCCGCGAGGCGCGGGACCGGGCCGGCCGTGCGGACCGTGTCCAGGGTGATCGTGGTGAAGTCGGCCAGGGCGCCGGTCTCCAGGACGCCCGCGTCCCGCCATCCGAGGGCCGCGTGGCCGTCCGTCGTCGCCGCGCGGAGCAGCGCGGCCGCCGTCCAGTGGCCGCGGGTCCGGGTGCGCAGGCGCTCGTTCAGCTCCATCGCCCGCGCCTCTTCGAGGAGGTCGATGACGGCGTGGCTGTCGCTGCCGAGGGAGAGCGGCGAGCCGGCGCGCTGGAGGGCGACGGCCGGGCCGATGCCGTCGGCGAGGTCGCGTTCGGTCGTCGGGCACATGCAGGTGCCGGTGGTCGACGTGCCGAGGAGCGTGATGTCCTCGTCCGTCAGGTGGGTGTTGTGGACGCCCGTCGTCCGCGCGCCCAGGACGCCGTGTTCCGCGAGGAGCTGGGTCGGCGTCATGCCGTGGGCCGCGAGGCAGGCGTCGTTCTCGGCCGTCTGCTCCGAGAGGTGGACGTGGAGGGGTGCGCTGCGGTCGGCCGCCCACCGGGCCACGGTCGCCAGCTGGTCGGCCGGGACCGCTCGTACGGAGTGGATCGCCGCTCCGATGCGTGCGCCTTCGCGCTCCTTCAGCGCGCTCACCCGCTCCGCCCACTTCTCGGCCGTGCCGTCCGTGAAGCGGAGCTGGTGCTGCTCGGGGGCGGCGCCGAAGCCGGAGGAGAGGTACGCGGTGTCGAGGAGGGTGATGCGGATGCCCGCCTCCCCCGCCGCCGCGATGAGCGCCTCGCCCATCGCGTTGGGGTCGGCGTACGGGCTGCCGCCGGGCGCGTGGTGCAGGTAGTGGAACTCGCCGACGGAGGTGATGCCGGCGAGCGCCATCTCCGCGTACACCGCGCGGGCGAGCGCGAAGTAACTGTCGGGGGTGAGGCGCTGGGCGACGGTGTACATGACCTCGCGCCAGGTCCAGAAGGTGCCGGAGCCGACCTGGACCGTGCCGCGCAGGGCGCGGTGGAACGCATGGCTGTGGGCGTTGGCCAGGCCGGGGATCGTGAGGCCGCGGAGGACGACGGCGCCCGGGGGCGGGACCTCCACCCCCGTGCGTACGGCTCCGATGCGGCCGTCCTCGGTGACCTCCAGGGCCACGCCCGGCTCGACGTTCACGTCGAGCCAGGCGTGTTCCAGCCAGTACGTCGTCAGCGGCACGCCAGCTCCTCCAGTACGTCGGCGAGTGCGAGGACTCCGGCGACGCAGTCGTCCTCGGCGGCGAACTCGGCCGGGGAGTGCGAGACGCCGGTGGGGTTCCGTACGAACAGCATGGCGGTCGGGATCGCTTCGGACAGGATGCCCGCGTCGTGTCCCGCTCCGGTGCCGAGGACCGGCACCTTGCCGGTGGTGCCGAGGATCCTGGAGAGCTCGTCGCGCAGGGCGTGCGAGAAGTCCACGATCGGGGTGAAGGACTCCCGGACGACGGTGAGGTCGATGCCGTGGCGCTCGGCGTAGGCGCGGGCCTCCGCCTCGACGCCCGCGACGACCTTGTCGAGGGAGCTCTGGTCGGCGGCGCGGGCGTCGAGCCAGCCGCGGACCATCGACGGGATGGCGTTGACGCCGTTCGGCTCGACCGCGATCTTGCCGAAGGTGGCGACGGCACCCGCGAGTTCGGCCTCGCGGCGGGCGGCGAGGACGGTCTCGGCGTACGTCAGCATCGGGTCGCGGCGGTCGACCAGGCGGGTGGTGCCCGCGTGGTTGGCCTCGCCGGCGAAGTCGTACCGCCAGCGGCCGTGCGGCCAGATGGAGGAGGCGATGCCGACGGGGTCCCCGGACAGGTCGAGGGCCCGGCCCTGCTCGACGTGGAGCTCGACGAAGGCGCCGATGCGGGCGAGCCGCTCGGGGTCCGCGCCGATCGTCGACGGGTCGTGCCCGGCGGCCTCCATGGCCTGCGGGAGGCTGATGCCGTCGGCGTCGCGGAGCTCGTACGCCTGCTCCTTCGTCAGCCGTCCCGCGGTGAGGCGGGAGCCGACGCAGGCGAGGCCGAAGCGGGCTCCTTCCTCGTCGCCGAAGTTGACGATGGCGAGGGGCCGCTTGAACGAGACGCCGCGGGCGCGGAGTTCGTCGAGGGCGGCGAAGGAGGACACGACGCCGAGGGGGCCGTCGAAGGCGCCGCCGTCGGGGACGGAGTCCAGGTGGGAGCCGGTGACGACGGCGTCGCCGGCCGTGGGGTCGCCGAGCCAGGCCCACTGGTTGCCGTTGCGGTCGGTCTCGACGTCGAGACGGCGGGCCTCGGCCTGCATGCGGAACCAGAGGCGGCAGTCGGCGTCGGCCTGGGTCCAGGCGTAGCGGCGGTAGCCGCCGGAGGCCGCGTTGCGGCCGATTCCGTGGAGGCTGGTCCACATGGCGTGGAACGAGGGGGAGTCCCCCCGCCCCGCCGAGGCGGCCCGGGCGGAGCCGCGGGGCGCCTCGGCGGCGTCGTGGGGCGAGGTCACGCGGAGTCACCCTCGCGCATCGGGACGCGGACGCCCTTCTCGTCGGCGACGCGCTCGGCGATGTCGTAGCCGGCGTCGACGTGACGGATGACGCCCATGCCCGGGTCGTTCGTCAGGACGCGCTGGATCTTCTCGCCGGCGAGCTTGGTGCCGTCGGCGACCGAGACCTGGCCGGCGTGGATGGAGCGGCCCATGCCGACGCCGCCGCCGTGGTGGATGGAGACCCAGGAGGCGCCGGAGGCGACGTTGACCATGGCGTTGAGCAGCGGCCAGTCGGCGATGGCGTCGGAGCCGTCGAGCATGGCCTCGGTCTCGCGGTACGGGGAGGCGACGGAGCCGCAGTCGAGGTGGTCGCGGCCGATCGCGAGCGGGGCCGCGAGGGTGCCGTCGGCGACCATGTCGTTGAACATGGAGCCCGCCTTGTCGCGCTCGCCCTGGCCGAGCCAGCAGATGCGGGCGGGGAGGCCCTGGAAGTGGACGCGCTCGCCGGCCATCTTGATCCAGCGGTGGAGGGACTCGTTCTCCGGGAAGAGGTCGAGGATCGCCTTGTCCGTCTTGGCGATGTCCGAGGCCTCGCCGGAGAGGGCGGCCCAGCGGAACGGGCCCTTGCCCTCGCAGAACAGCGGGCGGATGTACGCCGGGACGAAGCCGGGGAAGGCGAACGCGCGGTCGTAGCCGGCGAGCTGGGCCTCGCCGCGGATCGAGTTGCCGTAGTCGAAGACCTCGGCGCCGGCGTCCATGAAGCCGACCATGGCCTCGACGTGCTTGGCCATCGACTCGCGGGAGCGCTGGGTGAAGCCGGCCGGGTCCTTGGCGGCCGCGTCGGCCATGTCCTCGAAGGCGACGCCGATCGGGAGGTACGACAGCGGGTCGTGGGCCGAGGTCTGGTCGGTCACGATGTCGATCGGGGCGCCCTCGGCGAGCATCTGCGGGAGCAGCTCGGCGGCGTTGCCGAGGAGGCCGATGGAGAGCGGGCGGCGGGCGTCGCGGGCCTCGACGGCGAGCTGGAGCGCGTGGGCGAGGTTGTCGGCCTTGACGTCCAGGTAGCGGTGCTCGATGCGGCGCTCGATGGCGCGCGGGTCGACGTCGATGCAGATGGCGACGCCGTCGTTCATCGTGACGGCGAGGGGCTGGGCGCCGCCCATGCCGCCGAGGCCGGCGGTGAGGGTGATCGTCCCGGCGAGGGTGCCGTTGAACTTCTTCGCGGCGACGGCGGCGAAGGTCTCGTAGGTGCCCTGGAGGATGCCCTGGGTGCCGATGTAGATCCAGGAGCCGGCGGTCATCTGGCCGTACATGGTGAGGCCGAGGTGCTCCAGGCGGCGGAACTCCTCCCAGTTGGCCCAGTCGCCGACGAGGTTGGAGTTGGCGAGGAGGACGCGGGGGGCCCACTCGTGGGTCTGCATGACGCCGACGGGGCGGCCGGACTGGACGAGCATCGTCTCGTCCTGCTTGAGGGTGCGCAGGGTGCGGACCATGGCGTCGAAGGAGCGCCAGTCGCGGGCGGCCTTGCCGGTGCCGCCGTAGACGACGAGCTTGTCGGGGTGCTCGGCGACCTCGGGGTCGAGGTTGTTCTGGAGCATCCGGAGGGCGGCTTCCTGCTGCCATCCCAGGGCGCTCAGTTCCGTACCGCGGGCGGCTCGCACGGGGCGGGGTCCTGACATGGGGGTGCCTCCTCGGAATGTCGTTCAGATATTCACATCTTGGCTCGCTGAATAGTTGTAGTCAACAGGGCGCCCCGGACGGTCGATGGACGAGGATGGGCCGCATGGCCTCCTCACGTCGCGATCTCGCCGTCCGAGCCTCCGTCGATCAAGGACTCCTCTCCCCCGCCGCACCGGTCGTCGCCCTCCTCGACACCGCCGGCATCCGCGCCTCCGCCACCGCCCTGACCAGTGCCTTCGCCGCCGTCACCGACGCACCCGTCCTGCACGCCTTCGCCGTGAAGGCCGCCCCGCTCGTCCCCGTCCTCCGCCTGCTCCACGAGGCCGGGCTCGGCGTCGAGGTCGCGAGCCCCGGCGAGCTCGCCCTCGCCCGCGCGGCCGGCGTCCCGCCCGCGCGGACCGTGCTCGACTCCCCCGCCAAGACCCCGGCCGAGCTCCGCCAGGCCCTCGCGCTCGGGATCGCCGTCAACGCCGACAACCTCCAGGAGCTCGGCAGGATCGACGCCCTCGTCGCCTCCGCGCCCACCGCCTCACCACTCGGCCTCCGGGTGAACCCGCAGGTCGGAGCCGGTTCCATCGGCGCACTCTCGACCGCGACCGCCACCTCCAAGTTCGGCGTGGCGCTCCGCGACGAGGGCGCCCGCAAGACCGTCGTCCAGGCCTACCTGGAGCGGCCGTGGCTGACCCGGCTGCACACCCACACCGGCTCCCAGGGCATCCCGCTGGCCCTCATGGCCCAGGGCGTCGGCGAGGCGTACGCGCTGGCCGAGGAGATCAACCGGGCGGCAGGGCGGCAGCAGATCGACACCCTCGACATCGGCGGCGGCCTGCCCGTGAACTTCACCTCCGACGAGGAGACGCCGACCTACGCCGAGTACGCGCGGCTGCTCGCCGACACCGTCCCCGGACTCTTCGACGGCCGCTACCGGCTCGTCACCGAGTTCGGGCGCTCCCTGCTCGCCAAGCACGGCACGGTCCTCGCCCGCGTGGAGTACACGAAGACCTCCGGCGGCCGCCCGATCGCCGTCACCCACGCGGGCGTGCAGCTGGCCACCCGGACGGTCTACGCCCCCGAGTCCTGGCCGCTGCGCGTCCTCGCGTACGACTCCCAGGGCCGCCCCGGCACCGGGGACGTCACCGTCCAGGACGTCGCCGGCCCCGCCTGCTTCGCCGGGGACCTGCTCGCCGCCGGCCGCGCGCTGCCGCTGCTGCACCCGGGTGACGTCGTCGCGGTCCCGGACACCGGCGCGTACTGCTTCGCCCACCACTACGCGTACAACAGCCTGCCCCGGCCCGGGATCCACGGCTTCGCCGTCGACGGCGACGGCGCGGTCACGTTCACGACCGTCCGCCGGGCCCAGACCCTCGACGAGATCGTCGCCGAGGCGGGCGGGGAACGGGCGGACGCGCTGGTCCGGTAGCGCTTCGGCGGTGACCCGGCTTCGATGGGGCCATGACTGGAACGGGTACGGACACCACCTCCGTCGTGGTCGAGCGCCGGGTCGCCGCCTCCCCCGGGCGGGTCTGGGAGGCCATCACCGACCTGAAGGACATGCCCAGGGTCCTCTCCGGCGTCGACCGGGTGGAAGTGCTCACCGAGGGCGGCTTCGACGTGGGCACGCGCTGGCGCGAGACCCGGCGGATGCTGGGCAAGGAGGCCACGGAGGAGATGACCGTGACCGAGTGCGAGCCGCCCGACCGGTACGTCACGGTCGCCGACTCGCACGGCATGCACTACGCCTCCGAGCTCACCCTCACGCCCGACGGCGCGGGCGCCACCACCCTCCGGATGTCCTTCTCCGCGCGGCCCGCCGACGGCCGCACCCCGGGACTCCTCGCCCGGCTGCTCGCCCGCTTCGGGGCGAAGGCGGTCGCGAAGGCGCTCGCGAAGGACCTGTCCGACATCGCGCGCACGGTGGAGTCGCGCGGCTGATCCGAACCTCATCGGATCAATTCACGTCAGACAGCGGCATGTTCCGATGGAAAATGCCAGAACGCCTCCCCGAGGCCGGAACGTTCAGTAGCGTCACCGTCACTGCCGCACGTTCGCACGACGCATCGGGAGGGGAATCCGCGTGCCCGGAATCGACGAGTGCCTGCTGGAGGCCATGGCCCTGCCCGGGGCCCTGGGGGCCTCCCTGGTCGACTGGACCAGTGGCCTCGCCCTCGGCACGGCGGGCGACTCACCGGTCGGGGACCACGAGACGACGGCCGCCGAGACCGCCGAACTCGCCCGCTCCGCAGCGGAGTTCGACTCCTTCACGACGGAAGGAGGGCCTGCGGGAGGGGATCAGCCCGGCCCGCCCGTCGAGGACCTGATCGTCACCACCCGCGCCGGCTACCACGTCCTCCGCTTCGTCGAGACCTCCTTCGACAGCAGCGTCTTCCTCCACCTCTGGCTCGACCGCGACTCCGGCAACCTCGCCCTCGCCCGGATCCGGCTCCGCGACCTCGCCGAGAGACTGGTCCTCGGATGAGCAGGACGGCCGTCTCCCCGATGCTCGTCCGGCTCGCCGCCGAGAAGGCCACCGGTGCCCTCCTGCGCGACCACGGCACGCTCTACCTCGTCGACGGCCGGGTCGTGCACGCCGAGTCCCCCGCCGCCCCCGGCGTCGACGTCCTCCTCACCACCGGCGGCCGGCTGCCCCGCGAGGGCTGGGACGAGGCCGTCGACCGGGCCGGGGCGCACCGCTCGGTCGGCCGCTTCCTCGTCGACAGCGGCCGCCTGCACGGCGGCGAGCTGGAGATATGCCACCTCGGCGCCGTCTTCGACGCGGCCTTCTTCGCCCTCTCCCCCACCAGCGGGCCGACCCGGTTCCGGTACGGGGTGGGGCACTGGTTCGGGACGGTGCGGCCGGTCTCCGCCGAGGCCGTCGAGCGCGAGACCGTCCGCCGCCGCGAACTCCTCGACGCCGTCTGGCCGTACGCCTCCGTCGACACCGCCCCGGTCGTACCGCGCCCGCCCTCCCCCGGCCAGACCGTGGGGGCGCGGCAGCGCTCGCTGCTCGCCGCCGCCGACGGGGAGCGGACCCCGGCGGAGCTGGCCCGGCTGCTCGGCCGGCCCGCCTTCCACACGCTGCTCGACGTACGGCGGCTCGCCGCCGCCGGGCTCGTCGAGACTCCGCTCGACCCCGTCCCCGTACCGCCGCCGTCGACGCCGTTAGCGGCCCTGCCGGTGGTCGATCCCGACATCGCCCTGCTGCGCCGGCTCCGTGACGCCCTGGAGGCCCTGTGATGAGGCGTGCGCTGCGTATGCGCGCCGAGAGGAGACAGCTCGTGACGGCAGAAGCCGAGGTCCTCGGCGAGCTCAGACGGCTGCGGGCGCGGCTGCCCCAGCTCACCGGAGCGCTGGCGGCCAGCGCCGACGGACTCGTGCTCGCCCACGACACCGTGGACGGCGAGGCGGAGACCGTGGCCGCGCTGACCGCGGCGGCGCTCGGCGTCGGTCAGCGGCTGACCGACAGCACCGGGCAGGGCCGCTTCCGCGAGCTGCTCGTCCGCGGCGAGACGGGCTACGTGGCGACGT
Organism: Streptomyces sp. NPDC002463; assembly: GCF_042889835.1. Lineage (NCBI taxonomy): Bacteria > Bacillati > Actinomycetota > Actinomycetes > Kitasatosporales > Streptomycetaceae > Streptomyces > Streptomyces sp. NPDC002463. Next base: position 208,894 of record NZ_JBIARL010000015.1, on the reverse strand, counting down.
ACGCGGCGGGCGGTTCGGCCGTCCTGACGCTGCTCGCCGAGCCCCGGATCAACGTGGGGCGGCTCCATCTGGAGGCCCGCAGGTCCAGCGCCCGGATAGGGGAGCTGGTCGACGGCGCGCTGGAACGCAAAGACCTGAACTGACACAGAGTCCCGAACACCCGAGAAGGAAGTACGACACCATGGCGAACACCGAGACCTCCCTCAAGGAAGCGGCCACCATCGAAGGCGCGATCGGCGCGGCCCTCGTCGACTACACCAGCGGCATGGCGCTCGGCACGATCGGCGGCGGCAACGGGCTCGACCTGAACGTGGCCGCGGCAGCCAACACGGACGTCGTCCGGGCCAAGGTCCGCGCGATGGAGCTCCTCGGGCTCAACGAGGAGATCGAGGACATCCTGATCACCCTCGGCAGCCAGTACCACCTGCTCCGGCTGCTCAAGGGGCGCGGCAACGCCGGCCTCTTCCTCTACCTGGCGCTCGACAAGAGCCGCGCGAACCTGGCGATGGCCCGCCACCAGCTGAAGAAGATCGAGGCGGATCTGGAGGTCTGACCGGCCCTTGGGGTCACTCCACGAACAGGCCCCGGGACGCCGCCCTCGTGTCGAACTCCTCCAGGCGCGCCTGCGCGTCGGGGAGTTCGTCGGCCATGGCCTCCAGGAGGACCCGGCCGAGGAGCATCGGCGCGCAGGCGGTGTCGAAGGCGAGGCCGGTGCCGACGGCGGCCGGGATCAGCAGGTCGCTGTGGGCGGCGACGGGCGCGAACACCGACTCGGCGACGGTCACGACCGTGAGCCCGGCCTTCCGCGCGTACTCCAGGGCCTCGACGACCTCCCGGGGGTGCCGGGGCAGCGCGAAGCAGAGCAGGGCCGTGGCCCCGGCCCGTACGGCGGCGTCGATGCGGTCCGTGAGCATCGAGCCGCCCTCGTCGAGGAGCCGGACGTCCGGGTGCACCTTGCCGGCGAAGTAGGCGAAGCCCCTCGCCTGCGAGGAGGCGGCCCGCAGCCCGAGGACGGGCAGCGGCCGGGACCCGGCGAGGAGCCGTCCCGCCCGCTCGACGGGTGCGGGGTCGGCGAGGGCTCCGGCGAGGTGCCGGAGGTTCTCGATCTCGGCGAGGACGGCCTGCTGGTACTCGTTGAGGCCCGAGTTCTCCTCGGCGGCCGCGGGCATGCTCTCCCGGAGGTGCTTGCGGAGCGCCGGGTAGCCGTCGAAGCCGAGGGCGACGGCGAAGCGGGTGACGGACGGCTGGCTGACCCCGGCGAGCTCGGCGAGCTCGACGCTGGACAGGAACGGCACGTCGCCGGCGCGCCGCACCATGCAGTGCGCGATCCGCCGCTGCGTCGGCGTGAGCCGGTGCCCCTCGAACAGCGCCTGCAGCCGACCGGCCGGGCTGTCGCTCATGCCGCCCCCTTCCACTTATTCACACGCGAAGCTCTTGCATAAGGATATGCACACGGAGTCGCGCGCGGCAGGGGCCGGCCGGAGGGTGAGATGGACGCGGGGACCGCCGCACCCCCGTCACCGGGGGGCGGGACGACGGCGGTCCCCGCGAGGGACACGGGCCCGGGTCAGGGCCGGTCTCCGCGTCCGCGACGTCTCAGGAGCCCGGGAGCCGCTCCGGAAGTCCGTGACGTCGACGGGCACCAATGTGCCGGACGCGTGTTAAGCAGGTGCTGCGGGTACGTGTCGCCCTCGTACCGTTTGCGCGAACTGCTCTCCGGCTACTTCGTGCCGCCGTTGGCCAGGAAGGCCAGCAGGTCCTGACGGCTCACGACACCGGTCGGCTTGCCCTCGACCAGGACGATCGCCGCGTCGGAGGACTCGCCGAGGACGGACATCAGGTCGGCGACCGGCTCGCCCGAGCCGACCTGCGGCAGCGGCGCGCTCATGTGCTGCTCCAGCGGGTCCTCCAGGGAGGCCTTCTTGGTGAAGAGGTGGTCGAGGAGCTCGCGCTCGACGACCGAGCCGACGACCTCGGCGGCCATGACGTCGGGGTGGCCGGCGCCGGGCTTCACGATGGGCATCTGGGAGACGCCGTACTCGCGGAGCACCTCGATGGCCTGGCCGACGGTCTCGTCCGGGTGCATGTGGACGAGCGAGGGCATGCCGCCCTCCTTGTGGCGCAGGACGTCGGCGACGGTGGCGGTGGTGGTGTCCTCGAGGAAGCCGTGGCCGGCCATCCACTCGTCGCTGAAGATCTTCGACATGTAGCCGCGGCCGGAGTCCGGCAGCAGCACCACGACGACGTCGTCGGGGCCGAGGTCCTTGGCGACCTCCAGGGCCGCGACGACCGCCATGCCGCAGGAGCCGCCGACGAGGAGGCCCTCCTCCTTGGCGAGGCGGCGGGTCATCTGGAAGGAGTCCTTGTCGGACACGGCGACGATCCGGTCGGTGACGTTCCGGTCGTAGGCGGTGGGCCAGAAGTCCTCGCCGACGCCCTCGACCAGGTACGGACGGCCGGAACCGCCCGAGTAGACCGAGCCCTCCGGGTCCGCGCCGATGACCTTCACCTTCCCGCCGCTGACCTCCTTGAGGTAGTTGCCGGTGCCGGAGATGGTGCCGCCGGTGCCGACGCCCGCGACGAAGTGGGTGATCTTCCCGTCCGTCTGCTCCCAGAGCTCGGGGCCGGTCGTCTCGTAGTGCGAGCGCGGGTTGTTCGGGTTCGAGTACTGGTCGGGCTTCCAGGCGCCCGGCGTCTCGCGGACGAGGCGGTCCGAGACGTTGTAGTACGAGTCGGGGTGCTCGGGGTCGACGGCCGTGGGGCAGACCACGACCTCGGCGCCGTAGGCCCGCAGCACGTTGATCTTGTCGAGCGACACCTTGTCCGGGCAGACGAAGATGCACTTGTAGCCCTTCTGCTGGGCCACGATCGCCAGGCCGACGCCGGTGTTGCCGGACGTGGGCTCGACAATGGTGCCGCCGGGCTTGAGCTCGCCGCTCGCCTCGGCCGCCTCGATCATGCGCACGGCGATCCGGTCCTTGACCGAGCCGCCGGGGTTGAAGTACTCGACCTTGGCCAGAACGGTCGCCTGAATGCCCGCTGTGACGTTGTTGAGCTTCACCAGCGGGGTGTTGCCGACGAGGCTGATCATCGAGTCGTGGAATTGCACCGTAATCTCCGGGGTCTCCGTAATGGTGTGGCCAGCGTATGCGTAGTCGGGACGGCTTACGGGGCAGTTAGACCCTGAACGGCTTGAAGGAGGTGACGGCCCCCATGTCGAGGGCGAGGGTGGCGCGGCGGATCGCGGCGGGTGCGGCGTACGGCGGCGGGAGCATCGGGCTCATCGGTGTGGCGGCGGTGGGGGTCCTCCTGGCCGAGGCGCAGCTGGCCAAGCGCACGGTCTACGGGGCGCCGGCACCGCTGCCGCCGGTGGCGGACGGCCTCTACGGCCGCGCCTTCGGCACGGAGGACCCGCTGCGGCTGGCCCTTCTGGGTGATTCCACGGCGGCGGGCCAGGGGGTCCGCCGCACGGGTCAGACACCGGGCGCGCTGCTCGCCTCCGGGCTCGCGGCGGTCGCCGAGCGTCCGGTGGTCCTGCGGAACGTGGCGCTCTCGGGGGCGCGCTCGGACGACCTGGAGCGCCAGGTCTCGCTGCTGCTCGCGCAGCCGCTCGGGCCGCCGGACGTCTGCGTGATCATGATCGGCGCGAACGACGTGACGCACCGGCTCGCGCCGACGGAGTCCGTGCGGCTGCTCGCCTCGGCCGTACGGCGGCTGCGGACGGCGGGCGCGGAGGTGGTGGTCGGGACCTGCCCGGACCTGGGCACGATCGAGCCGGTCTACCAGCCGCTGCGCTGGCTGGCCCGGCGGGCCTCGCGGCAGCTGGCTGCGGCGCAGACGATCGTGGTGGTGGAGCAGGGGGGCCGGACGGTGTCCCTGGGCGACCTCCTCGGGCCCGAGTTCGCGGCGAACCCGCGCGAGATGTTCGGGATCGACAGCTTCCACCCCTCGGCGGAGGGGTACGCGACGGCGGCGATGGCGATCCTGCCGACGCTGTGCGCCGCGCTGGGCGTCTGGCCGGAAACGGACCGCCTGGAGCCGGCGCGGCACGAGAACATGCTGCCGGTGGCGAAGGCGGCGGCGGAGGCGGCCAGCGAGGCGGGCACGGAGGTCACGGCCGCCCGTGCCCCGTGGGCCCTCCTGAAGCACCGGCGCCGCCGCCGGCTCCCGGCCGCGGAGACTCCGACCCCGGCTCCGGAGGACGCGGCCCAGGCGTGACCCCGTTGTGGGCATGCGTGCCGCCGGAACACGACGGACGGCGCCCTTGCCGGCGCCGGAGGCTCCCGAGCCTGGACCCGCACCCCTCGGGCGCGGCACTCTTGTGGTGCGGGCCCAGCCAGGCGCGGAACGCGGAGGCGTCACCGAGGGCGCCGTCCGGTGTGCCCGTCCTCCCCCGAGCTCTCGGCTTCGCTCGAGCAGGGGGACCCCCTCGCCCCAGCGGGACGATTGCCCACACGGGGTCCCGCCACTGAGCGCCCGCTTAGAAAAGAGGCCCGCATCACATACCGTCCCCGGTGACCCTGGCGGTACGTACGGGTAACTTCCCTTTCTGTCCGCCCACTCCGCACCCTCATGGAGCCGTGATGCCCGAAGCCGTGATCGTCTCGACCGCCCGTTCGCCCATCGGCCGGGCCTTCAAGGGCTCCCTGAAGGACCTGCGGCCGGACGACCTCACCGCCACGATCATCCAGGCCGCGCTCGCCAAGGTCCCGGAGCTGGACCCGCGGGACATCGACGACCTGATGCTCGGCTGCGGCCTCCCCGGCGGCGAGCAGGGCAACAACCTGGGCCGGATCGTCGCCGTGCAGATGGGCATGGACCACCTGCCGGGCTGCACGATCACCCGCTACTGCTCCTCCTCGCTGCAGACCTCCCGCATGGCCATGCACGCGATCAAGGCGGGCGAGGGCGACGTCTTCATCTCGGCCGGTGTCGAGATGGTGTCCCGCTTCGTGAAGGGCAACTCGGACTCCCTCCCGGACACGCACAACCCGCTCTTCGCCGACGCCGAGGCCCGTACCGCCGCCGTCGCCGCCTCCGAGGGCTCCACCTGGCACGACCCGCGCGAGGACGGCCTCGTCCCCGACGCGTACATCGCGATGGGCCAGACCGCGGAGAACCTGGCCCGCTGGAAGGGCATCAGCCGCCAGGAGATGGACGAGTTCGGCGTGCGCTCGCAGAACCTCGCCGAGCAGGCCATCAAGAACGGCTTCTGGGAGCGCGAGATCACCCCGGTGACGCTCCCCGACGGCACCGTCGTCTCCACGGACGACGGCCCGCGCGCCGGCGTCACCCTGGAGGGCGTCTCCGGCCTCAAGCCGGTCTTCCGCCCCGACGGCCTCGTCACCGCCGGCAACTGCTGCCCGCTGAACGACGGCGCCGCCGCGCTCGTGATCATGTCCGACACCAAGGCCCGCGAGCTCGGCCTGACCCCGCTGGCCCGGATCGTCTCCACCGGCGTCTCCGGCCTCTCCCCCGAGATCATGGGCCTCGGCCCGGTCGAGGCCTCGAAGCAGGCCCTCAAGCGCGCCGGCCTGACCATCGGCGACATCGACCTCGCCGAGATCAACGAGGCCTTCGCCGCCCAGGTCATCCCGTCCTACCAGGACCTGGGCCTGGACCTGGACAAGGTGAACGTCAACGGTGGCGCCATCGCCGTCGGCCACCCCTTCGGCATGACCGGCGCCCGCATCACCGGCACGCTGATCAACAGCCTCCAGTTCCACGACAAGCAGTTCGGCCTGGAGACCATGTGCGTCGGCGGCGGCCAGGGCATGGCGATGGTCATCGAGCGACTGAGCTGATCTCCCGCCTGAGCTGACGCCCCGCTCTCCACGGGCCGAGCGCGTCAACCGCACCGCGTCCGAGCCGTGACCGAATCTCCCCCAGGATGTGACCTACATCCCGGGGGAGTTCGTTTTCCCAGGTCAGAGCCGTTCCGGGACTAAACGCCTGGCAGAAATACCTGTCCAATTCGTGACGTAATGCACTGACAGCGGGCACCACCCCGGGACAAGCTGATGTAGGAAGTCGGGGGATCGACTCGGAATCGGGAGTACGTCAGTGAGCGCCATGTCTCTTGCCCTGCTGCTGACCACGGCCGCCGCCACGGCCGTGGGCGCTGCTGCCCTGCACGCCGTCCACGGTCTCCGCAAGGAGGTCACCGCCCTGCGGGGCGAGCTGGCCGCCGGTCACGGCGGGACGGTTCCGGCGGCCCGCACCTCGCCCGCCGCGGAGATACGGGCCGCGGTCGCCGAGGCGCTGGCCGAGGAGCGGGAGCGCGAGCTCGCCGAGGCGCGTGCCTTCTGGGCCGCGCAGGAGGCCCGTGACGCGGCCGACGCCCCGTCGCTGCTCGGCGGTCTGGGCGGCCCGGCGGACGAGGGCACCTTCTTCGTGCCGCGCCAGGCCGACTTCGTGGGCCTGGAGGCGATGGCCCTGGAGGCCATGGAGGCGGAGGCCGCGGCGCTCGACGGCCCGGACACCCTCGACGCCTTCGACGAGTACCCGGAGGACTCGGCGGAGCTGGCCGCGGCCCGACGCCGGCACCCCTCGCACCCGGACTTCGTGCCGGTGCAGACGCCCGTGGTCACCGACCACGAGCGGACGGTGGCCCGCCTGGAGGAGCTCGCGGACACCCGTACCGCCCTCACGGACGTGCGCCCGGGCCCGCTCGGCACCCTCGACGTGTACGTCTTCGCGGACGGCACCACGCTCTGCATGACCCCCGGCCACCGCGAGACCGCCGAGCGCCTCGCCGAGGCCCTGCGCGCGGGCCGCACCCCGGTGCTGCTCGGCGGCTCGGGCGTCTCGGGCGCCTTCGCCCTGACCTTCTCGTACGGCGACACGGACGAGGAGAACGTCTACATCCTCGCGGACCGCGTGATCGCCTCCCTGTAGGAGCGGGTCAGATCCCCGAGCGCTCCGCCGCCTCCCGTACCAGCCTCACGGCCTCGTCCAGCTCCTCCTCGCGGGAGCCGGCCGGGGCCGTTCGCAGGATCTCGGCCAGATCGTTCCCGGCGACGATGAGCTGGTCGCCCACCGTGAACAGGCCCGCCTCCGGCATGGTCCTCGGCTCCCGGTCCGGGTCCTCGGCGTGCTGGGCGCGCACCGCCAACTCCCGGGCGAGGGCCAGCCCTTCGGCCGCCGCGCCCTGCCGGAGGCGGCTCTGCGGGGCGGCCCGCAGCCGGTCGGCGAACCGCTCGACGGCGGCGGTCAGTTCACTCGTATCGCGCACTCCGCGACCCTACGCGCCCGCCCGGCCCCCTTGCCAACAGGCGAAGGCTTCGGCACGGTGACGGGAAGGAGTACGAGGAGCAACACACGGTACGAAGCGTCCGGAGGCGCCGATGTCCCACACCTTCTCCGAAGAGACCCACCGCAATCTGCTGGCCCGGATCCCGCGCCGCACCGGTCGCGAGATCGCCGACTGGATGCGCACCGTCGAGGAGGGCCCCTCCCTCCTCCGCTTCGAGGAGCGCGTCAGCTGGCTCCGCGGGGCGCACGAGCTGACGTACGGCCACGCCAAGGCGATCATCCACGAGTACGACCTGCGGCGGGCGGCGCGCAGACTGCTCTGAGCACCGCCCCCGCGCCCGCCCTCGCCGTCACTTCACATGGCGGCCGAGGAAGTCGCGGACGAGCGCGGCGATCTCCTCGCCGTGCGTCTCCAGGGCGAAGTGTCCGGCGTCCAGGAGGTGGATCTCGGCGTCGGGCAGGTCCCGGGCGAAGGCCTCCGCACCGGCCGGCCCGAAGATCTCGTCACCGCGCCCCCAGGCCGCGAGCAGCGGCGGCCGGTGGGTGCGGAAGTACTCCTGGAAGGCCGGGTAGCCGTCCAGGTTGAACTGGTAGTCCCAGAAGAGCTGGAGCTGGATCTCCTTGTTGCCGGGCCGGTCGAGGCCGGCCTGGTCCAGGGTCCACGCCTCGGGGCCGATCCGGTCGAGCCGGTCGGCGGGCACGCCGTGGGTGTACTGCCAGCGGGTGGCCTCGGCGGTCAGCAGCTCCCGTACGGCCGGCTCGTTCGCCGCCCGGTCCCGAGCGTGGGCGAAGAGCACGTCCCAGAAGGGTGTGAAGCCCTCCAGGTAGGCGTTGCCGCTCTGGCTGACGATCGCGGTGACGCGCTCGGGGTGCCGGGAGGCGATCCGCAGGCCGATCGGCGCGCCGTAGTCCTGGATGTAGAGCGCGAACCTCTCGACGCCCAGCCGGTCGAGGAGGCCGAGGGTGATCTCGGTGAGCTTCTCGAAGCCGTACGCGAAGTCCTCGACGGCCGGTGCGGCGGAGGCGCCGAAGCCGATGTGGTCCGGTGCGATCAGGTGGTACGCGTCGGCGAGCTCGGCGATGAGCCCCCGGTACATGTGCGAGCTGGACGGGAAGCCGTGCAGCAGGACGAGGGTGGGGTTCGCCGGGTCGCCGGCCTCCCGGTAGAAGACGTCGAGCCCGTCGACGGTGACGGTGCGGGCGCGCAGGGCGAATGCGGACATGACTGACTCCCCGCTTCCGGTTCTCCGGTCGAGAGAACGATCGTTCTCCCGATGCCCTGTAGAGTAGGAGAACGATGGTTCTCCACGCAAGGGGTGATCGGACGATGGACGCGGAAACCGCCGAGCTGAAACTGCTCGACACCGCGGAGCGGCTCTTCGACGAGCGGGGGGTGCAGGCCGTCGGCATGGACGCCATCCGCACCGCGTCGGGGGTCTCCCTGAAGCGGCTCTACCAGGTCTTCCCGTCCAAGGAGCTGCTCGTCGAGGCCGTCCTGCGGCGCCGCGACGAGGCCGTGCGGGCAGCGCTCACCGGCCATGGCGAGCGGGTCGCCGACGGGCCGTACGAGCGGGCGCTCGCGGTCTTCGACTGGCTGGCCGGCTGGTTCGCGGAGCCCGGGTTCCGCGGCTGCGCGTTCATCAACACCTTCGGGGAGCTCGGCGGGGTCACCCCGTCGGTCGCCGCGATCGCCCGCGACCACAAGGCGGCCCTGCGGGCGTACTTCGCCGAGCAGACGGACGCCCTCGGCGCCCCGCCCGTCCTCGCCGACCAGCTGGCCCTGCTCGCCAACGGCGCCATGGCCGTCGCCGGCATCACCGGCTCCCCCGAACCGGCCGCCCAGGCGAAGGCGGCCGCCCGCGTCCTCCTGGACGCCCGCTAGACACGCGGAAGGGCCCGCCCGGCACGAAGCCGGACGGGCCCTTCCCCCGAGTCACGGGATGCGTCAGTCGTCGCCCTGAAGGATCGACAGCAGGCGCAGCATCTCCAGGTAGATCCACACCAGGGTCATGGTGAGACCGAAGGCGGCCAGCCAGGCCTCCTCGCGCGGCGCGCCGTAGGTGATGCCGTCCTCGACCTGCTTGAAGTCGAGGGCGAGGAACAGGGCGCCGAGGACGACGCCGACGATGCCGAAGACGATGCCGAGGCCACCGCTGCGGAAGCCGAGGCCGTCACCGCCCGCGAAGACCGAGAACAGCAGGTTGACGGCCATGAGCAGCACGAAGCCCATCGCGGCCGCCATCACGAAGCCGTAGAAACGGCGCGTGACGCGGATCCAGCCCAGCTTGTAGGCGATGAGGACGGCGGCGAAGACCGACATCGTGCCCAGGACCGCCTGGATGACCACGCCGTCCGCGATGTACGTCGAGACGGCGGCCGAGATGACGCCGAGGAAGACGCCCTCGAAGGCCGCGTAGGCCAGGATCAGCGCGGGCGACGGCTTGCGCTTGAAGGACTGGATCAGCGACAGGACCATCGCGACCAGGCCGGCGCCGATGGCGATGCCGTAGGACTTGCCGAGGTTCGCCGGGTCGACCGGCAGCAGCAGCCAGGACAGGACGGCGGTGAGCACGACCGTGCCGAGCGTCATGGCCGTACGGCTCACGACGTCGTCGATCGTCATCACGTTGCCGCGGGCCTGCTGCGGGGCGCCGAGCTGGACGTCCTGCGGGGCGTACGGGTTGGTGGCGTACGGGTTCGTCGCACCCTGGGCGTACGGGTTGCCCTGGGCGTACGGGTCGGTTCCGACGGCGGGGCCCCCGGCCTGCGGCTGCTGCGCGTTGAAGCCCGCGTAGCCGGCGTCGCGGCTGAACCCCCGTCGCGAGAAGACCGGGTTGCTGCTCCTCATCTCACTCCTCCATGGCAAGACCGCACGGCGCGGTCTTGCGTCAAGAGTAATGCGTAGGCAAAAGAAACTCCCTAGTGCTCGGGGAGGATCTTTTCCCGTAAGTTTCCGATCTTCGTCGGCGGTGGAGCGCCCCGCCCGGCCAGGCTCGTGCCGTACGGAACCGTCCCCTCCACAGGAGAGCCGCATGACCGCCGAGCCGAACGCCGTCTGGGAGATCCCGCGCCACGGGAGCGCCTGGGTCTACACCGCGGGCGAGCACCTCGCCAGGCCTGTGATCCTCGTCGGCGACGCCGGCACCGAGCTCCCGGCGCTCGCCGGCAGCCTCGCCCACGAGGCGTACCCGCTCCTCCCCGCGCTCCACGCGCGCGGGTACGACCTGATCCTGCTCGGACTTCCCGAGGACAGCTCCATGACCGGCGCCGGCGGGGCCGTGCAGAACACCGTCACCCGCGCGCTCGCGGAGCAGTACGGCTCCGCCCCGCTGACCGTCGGGGGCACGGGGCAGGGCGCCCTCGCCGCCCGCTACGCCCTCGCGGGCATGGAGTACCAGCGGATCGACCACCGGACGGGGGTGCACTTCTCCCACAACGGCGCCGAGCCGGAGCTGGAGGACGAGGCCGAGCTGAGCCGCATGGGCGGGCGGCCGCAGCGGGCCCGCTTCCTGCGGTTCGTCGACGAAGGGGTCACCGACGGCCTCGACGAGGCGACCGCCGACGAGACGCTCACCCTCGCGGCGGGCGCGTCCGGCCCGCTCCTCTCCGAGGCGTACGGCTCCCGACTGCTGGACCGCCTGCCGCGGTGAGGACGACGTGGTGCCCGGAACCGGACTCGAACCGGTACGGCCAAAGGCCAGCGAGGTTTAAGCTCGCCGTGTCTGCGTTCCACCATCCGGGCGTCTCCGCGAAGCTCCGCGTTGGCACATGAGCCTATCGGGACGTTTTCCCTCGATCAGCGGAACGTCAGCCCGATGTTGTCTTATTTTATTGACGACTGAGGGTGCGTCAGTGCAGGTGGGAGCCCTTTCGTCAAACTGTGGCGGGGGTCGCAGGCGCAAAGCCGCACCTCCTGGAATGACGAAAAGTCATCGCACTTCTGTCACGTCGGCGCGACGGCGCCTCTCAGGGGCGCCGTCATACCTCAGGAGGAGTCGGCGACCTCCCGGTCAGACTCGAGACGGCCCCGGGAACGGGCATGTGGGCGGACGACCGGGGCCATAACGCCCGAGACGATGGAGGGGTTCCCGCATCACCGTCGCAGTGACAGGAGTCCTCCCGTGACCACCACCCCCACCGTGTCCCGCGCCACCGCGGTGGCCGCCCGCGCCACGGACCTCTCGAAGGTCTACGGACAGGGCGAGACCCAGGTGGTCGCCCTCGACCACGTCACCGTCGACTTCCGCCAGGGCGAGTTCACCGCGATCATGGGCCCCTCCGGCTCCGGCAAGTCGACGCTCATGCACTGCGTCGCCGGCCTGGACTCCTTCTCCTCCGGCTCGGTCCGGATCGGCGAGACCGAACTCTCCACCCTGAAGGACAAGCAGCTCACCCAGCTGCGCCGGGACAAGATCGGCTTCATCTTCCAGGCCTTCAACCTGCTGCCGACGCTGACCGCCCTGGAGAACATCACGCTCCCGATGGACATCGCCGGCCGCAAGGCAGACAAGCAGTGGGTCCAGCAGGTCATCGACATGCTCGGCCTCTCCGGCCGGCTCAGCCACCGCCCCTCCGAGCTCTCCGGCGGCCAGCAGCAGCGCGTGGCCGTGGCCCGCGCCCTCGCCTCCCGCCCCGAGATCATCTTCGGCGACGAGCCGACCGGAAACCTGGACTCCCGCTCGGGCGCCGAGGTCCTCGGCTTCCTGCGCAACTCGGTACGGGAGCTGGGCCAGACCGTCGTCATGGTCACCCACGACGCGGTCGCCGCCTCCTACGCGGACCGCGTGATCTTCCTCGCGGACGGCCGGATCGTCGACGAGATGCTGCGCCCGACGGCGGACGGCGTCCTCGACCGCATGAAGGCCTTCGACGCCAAGGGCCGTACGAGCTGACGCGGCTCCGCGCCGCTCCCGTCCGCCGCCTCCTCGAACTTCAGGACCCACCCATGTTCCGTACCGCCCTGCGCAACGTCCTCGCGCACAAGGCGAGACTGCTGATGACCGTCCTCGCCGTGATGCTCGGCGTGGCCTTCGTCTCCGGCACCCTCGTCTTCACCGACACCCTCTCCAACGCCTTCCGCAGCCAGTCGGCCAAGAGCTACGACGACGTGGCCGTCGCCGTCGACATGTACCCGAATCCCGAGGAGGCCCGGAAGGCCCCCGGCCTCTCCCGGCAGGACGTCGACAAGGTCGCGAAGCTCGACGGGGTCGCCTCCGTCGCCGCCCGCGTCGACGGCTTCGCCGGCGTGCCCGACAAGAACGGCAAGCTGATCGGCAGCGGCTGGTCGAACAAGGGCACCAACTTCGCCCCCGGCAAGGACGGCAAGGACCGCGCGTACGCCTTCACCGCAGGTACGGGCCCGGCCGAGGCCGGCCAGATCGCGCTCGACAAGGACACCGCCGACAAGGGCGGCTACAAGGTCGGCGACACCGTCCGCGTCGCCACCAACGGCCCGGTGAAGGAGTACACCCTCTCCGGTGTCTTCACCACCGAGGACGGCGCCGTCAACGCCGGCGGCAGCCTCGTCGTCTTCGACACCGCCGTCGCCCAGAAGCTCTACCTGAAGCCCGGCTACTTCCAGAGCATGACCGTCACCGCCGCCCCCGGCGCGGACGACGCCAAGCTCCTCGACGAGGTCCTGAAGGTCGTCCCGAAGGCGGCCACCGCCCAGACCGGGCAGGCCCTCGCCGACCAGCAGGCCAAGGACATCGAGGCCGGCCTCGGCGCCCTCAACCAGGTCCTCCTGGGCTTCGCCGGCATCGCGCTCTTCGTCGGCATCTTCCTGATCTCCAACACCTTCACCATGCTGGTCGCCCAGCGCACCAAGGAACTCGCCCTGATGCGCGCGGTCGGCGCCTCGCGCAAGCAGATCACCCGCTCCGTCCTCGCCGAGGCCGGTCTCGTCGGCCTGGTCGCCTCCGCCGTCGGCTACGTCCTCGGCATCGGCCTGGCCGTCGGCCTCCGCTCGGCCATGAGCGCCTTCGACCTGAAGGTCCCGGCCGGCGACCTGGTCCTCGAAGCCACCCCGGCCGTCGCCGCCTTCGGCGTCGGCGTCCTGATCACCATGCTCGCCGCCTGGCTGCCCGGCCGCCGCGCCGCGAAGATCCCGCCGGTCGCCGCCATGAGTAGCGTCCACGCCACCCAGAGCACCAAGTCGCTCGTCGTGCGGAACTCGATCGGCGCCGTGCTCACCGCGCTCGGTGTCGTCCTGATCGTGCTCGGCGCCGGCACGGGCGGCGACGACGGCCGCATGTACATCGCGGGCGGCGCGTTCCTCACCCTCATCGGCGTCATCGTGCTGATCCCGATGCTGTCCCGGCCCGTGATCGCCCTGATCCGCCCGCTGATGGTCGGCGGCTTCGGGGTCTCCGGCAAGCTCGCCTCCCTGAACGCGGTCCGCAACCCGCGCCGCACCGGCGCCACCGCCTCCGCGCTCGCCATCGGCCTGACCCTCGTCACCGGCCTCTCGGTGCTCGGCGCCACGGTCGGCTCGGCCATCGACAAGGCGACGACCGACCAGATCAAGGCCGACTACATGGTCAGCATGGCCAGCGGCACCGGCCTGAGCCAGGAGGCGCTGACCGCCCTGGAGAAGGCCCCCGGCGTCACCGCGGTCTCCCCGCAGCAGGCGGGCGCCTTCGACCTGAAGGGCTCCTTCGCCTCGGTCTCCGGCGTCACGCCCGGCGCGATCGAGAAGGTCCTCAAGCTGAACGTCGTGAACGGTTCGCTGTCCTCCCTCGGCGGCAACACGATCGCCGTCGACGACAAGACCGCCGCGAAGCGCCACCTGAAGGTCGGCGACACCGTCCCGGTCGAGTTCCTCGACAAGCAGAAGGGGAAGCTGACCGTCGGCGCGCTCTACGAGGCCAACACCTTCGTCTCGCCGGTCCTGGCCGACACCGCGCTGATCAGCGCGCACGAGGAGCAGGCGGAGATCCGCCAGATCTTCGTCTCGACGGACGGCGGCGCGAGCGACGCCCACCGACAGGCCCTGTCGAAGGCCATGGGCGACAACCCGGCGATCGAGGTCATGGACCACAAGGAGATCCGTGACACCTTCGGCGGCCCGATCAACGTCCTCCTGAACATCGTCTACGGCCTGCTCGGCATGGCGCTGATCATCGCCGTCCTCGGTGTCGTCAACACCCTCGCGATGTCCGTCTTCGAGCGTCAGCAGGAGATCGGCATGCTGCGGGCGATCGGCCTCGACCGGCGCCGGGTGAAGCGGATGGTCCGTCTGGAGGCCGTGGTCATCTCGGTGTTCGGCGCGGTCGTCGGCATCGGCCTCGGCTCCTTCCTCGGCTGGGCGCTCGGCGAGACCTTCAAGAGCAGCCTGCCGGGCTACGTCCTGGTCCTGCCCTGGGACCGGATCGGACTCTTCGTGGTCCTGGCCGCCCTGGTCGGCGTCCTCGCCTCCCTGTGGCCGGCCCGCAGCGCCGCCAAGCTGAACATGCTCAGCGCCATCAAGGCCGAGTAGACCGACCCGTACGGAGAAGAGGGCCGGCCCCCACGTGGGGGCCGGCCCTCACCCGTTCACTCCTGCCAGACGCGCGGCCGCAGCGCCGTGCCGCTCTTCCCCGACACCGGGGTCTTCACGGCGAGGAACTGGTTCACGCCGATCCGGTTGCGCTCGAAGGAGACCGCCGAGGCCGCCATGTAGAGCCGCCAGATCCGGGCCCGGCCGGGCGAGGTGAGCCGGACCGCCCGGTCCCAGTCCGCCTCCAGGTTGGCCACCCAGCGGCGCAGCGTGAGCGCGTAGTGCTCGCGGATCGCCTCCACGTCCCGGACCTCGAAGCCGGCGTCCTCCAGGGTCGTCAGGGTGCGGCCCATGGGGGAGAGTTCGCCGTCGGGGAAGACGTACGCGTCGATGAAGGCGTCGACCTCGTAGGCCTCCTCGTCGGGCTCGGGACGGCGGGAGATCTGGTGGTTCAGGAGCCGCCCGCCGGGCTTGAGGAGGGCGTACAGGTCGTCGGCGTACTCCCGGTACTTCGCGGCGCCGACGTGCTCGGCCATGCCGATGGAGGAGATCGCGTCGTACGGGCCGTCCGAGACGTCCCGGTAGTCCTGGACGCGGATCTCGATCAGGTCGGTGAGGCCCTCGTCGGCGATCCGCTTGCGGGCGTAGGCGGCCTGTTCGCGGGAGAGGGTGACGCCGACGACCCGGGCGCCGTACTCGCGGGCCGCGTGGATGGCCATGGAGCCCCAGCCGCAGCCCACGTCGAGGAGCCGGTCGCCCTCCCCGAGGTTCAGCTTGCGGGCGATGAGGTCCAGCTTGTCGCGCTGGGCGTCCTCGAGGGTGCCGTCCTCCGTCCAGTACGCGCACGAGTAGACCATCGAGGGGCCGAGGACGAGCTCGTAGAAGTCGTTGCCCACGTCGTAGTGGTGGCTGATCGCCTGCCGGTCGCGGTGCTTGGTGTGCCGGCTGCCCCGGCGGCCGCGCATCTCCTCGGCCGGCGGCTGCGGCGGCGGCAGCGGCCCGGCGAGCCGCAGCAGGGCGCGGACGGCGGCGCGGAGCTTGGGGTCGCGTACGGAGTCGAGGAGGCCCCTGGTCTCCCCGCCGCGCTCCCACAGGAGGCCCGAGAGGCGGTCCAGGAGCTCGTAGAGGTCTCCCTCGACGTCGATCTCACCGGCCACCCAGGCGCGGGCCAGGCCCAGTTCGCCGGGCTTCCAGATCAGTCTCCGCAGGGCCCGGCGGTCGCGGACGATCAGGACGGGGCCGTCGGCGGGGCCGGCTTCGCTGCCGTCCCAGGCTCGCAGACGGACCGGGAGCGGTCCTCCGAGGAGTTCCTCGGCGAGGGTCGTCAGCCGCGACGCGGCGTCGGCCATGGTGCACACCTCCGTGATCTTCTTGCCCCAGAAATGTTCGTCACCAAGGGAACACCGTCAGTAGGCGTTTGCAGTCCCGGCCCGCGCAACAAGTCGGCAAAACACGCGAAGGGCCGTCCGCACCACGGATGGCGGACGGCCCTTTTACGGCCTTGCGTGTACTGCTGGTACTGCGGGTATTGCGGGTACTACAGGGGTGCTACGGGTCAGGCCTTGGCCTTCTCCTGCGCCGGGGCGGCCGGCGCCGGGGCGGGCTTGGCCGCCTCGTAGAACTCCTCGCGCGGCGTCTCCATGGCGCCGAGCGACACGACCTCGCGCTTGAGGAACATGCCGAGGGTCCAGTCGGCGAAGACGCGGATCTTGCGGTTGAAGGTCGGCATCGCCATGCCGTGGTAGCCACGGTGCATGTACCAGGCGAGACGGCCCTTGAGCTTGATCTTGAACTTGCCCATGACGATCATGGCGACGCCCTTGTGCAGGCCGAGACCAGCCACCGCGCCCTTGTTGGCGTGGCTGTACTCCTTCTGCGGGAAGCCGCGCATGCCGGCCACCACGTTGTCGCCGAGGACCTTGGCCTGGCGCAGTGCGTGCTGGGCGTTCGGCGGGCACCAGGCGCGCTCGCGCGGGACGCCGGCCTTGATCGCGGCCATGTCCGGGACCTGGGCGTTGTCGCCCGCGGCCCAGACGTAGTCCATGCCGTTGACCTGGAGCTTCTCGTTGCAGTCCACGTGGCCGCGGGGGCCGAGCGGCAGACCGAAGCGGGCGAGCGCCGGGTTCGGCTTCACACCGGCGGTCCACACGATCGTGTTGGAGTCGACCTCGAGGCCGTTCTTCAGCACGACGTGACCGTCGACGCAGGAGTCCATGGAGGTCTCGAGGTAGATCTCGATCCCGCGGGACTCCAGGTGCTCCTTGCCGTACTGGCCGAGCTTCGGGCCGACCTCGGGAAGGATCTTGTCCGCGGCGTCGACCAGGATGAAGCGCATGTCCTCGCGCGACACGTTCTGGTAGTACTTCGCGGCGTCGCGGGCCATGTCCTCGACCTCGCCGATCGTCTCGGCGCCGGCGAAGCCACCGCCGACGAAGACGAAGGTCAGCGCCTTGCGGCGGACCTCCTCGTCGGTGGTCGAGTCGGCCTTGTCGAGCTGCTCGAGGACGTGGTTGCGCAGGCCGATGGCCTCCTCGATGCCCTTCATGCCGATGCCCTGCTCGGCGAGGCCGGGGATCGGGAAGGTGCGCGAGACCGCGCCCATCGAGATGACCAGGTAGTCGAACGGCAGCTCGTACGCCTCGCCGACGAGCGGCGCGATCGTGGCGACCTTGCGGTCCTGGTCGATGGTGGTGACCCGGCCGGTGAGCACCTCGGCTCCGCGGACGACGCGTCGCAGCGGGACGACGACGTGACGCGGCGAGATGCTGCCGGCGGCGGCTTCGGGGAGGAAGGGCTGGTAGGTCATGTACGACCGCGGGTCGACGACCGTGACGGTCGCTTCCGCGTAGCGCATCTTCTTGAGGATGCGCCGAGCTGCGTACAGGCCTACGTACCCGCCGCCTACTACGAGGATCCTGGGACGCTCCGTGGTGCTCATGGCATCGAGTATCCACCCCTCATGTGGGGGGTGCTCGTGCGCCCCTTCACAAGGTTCGGGGACACCTCTGCTACACTCCGCCGCCCACGTGATCCACGTCATGGTGCTGCAAAGGAACCGGGGTGCACTGGTGAACGTTGTTCACCCCTACTGAACTGGCCTGGAGAGCCCCTGTTAACGCCGAAGCGGAGCCCCGCTTCACACGATGGAAACATCGAGCGAATCGGCCTCCGCACCTGCGAAAGGGCCCCGAGACCCCCCTCGGAGGGCCTAATGACCTTCCTCGGGCGCCATCAGGGCCCTTTTCCTTGTGAAGAACTTCACGAACTTCTGTCGAAAGGCTGTCCCGGGAGGGCTCGATAGCCGCCCGCTATGCCACGGATAGGGCGATCCCATCGAGGATGTCGTGCTCGCTGACGACGACCTCGCGGGCCCCGACGCGCTCCACGATCTCCCGGACGACCAGCGCCCCGGCGATGATCACGTCGACCCGCCCGGGGTGGATGACGGGGATCGCGGCCCGCTCGTCGTGGGTGGAGGCGAGCAGCCGGTCGGTCACCTCGGCGACCTGGGCGGCGGAGATCCGGGAGTGGTGGACCTTCTCGGAGTCGTACTCCGGGAGCCCGAGGGCGATCGCGGCGACCGTGGTGACGGAGCCGGCGAGCCCGACGAGGGTCTCGGCCGAGTCGATCGGGACGGTCTCGGCGGCCAGGTCGAGCGCGGTACGGATGTCGGCGCGGATCGCGGCGACCTCCTCGGCGGTCGGCGGGTCGTGGCGGACGTGCCGCTCGGTGAGCCGGACGCAGCCGATGTCGACGGAGCGGGCGGCCTCGACGTGCTTGTTGCCGACCACGAACTCGGTGGAGCCGCCGCCGATGTCGACGACAAGGCGCCGGTCGCCCCCGTGCAGCTCGCCGGTGGCGCCGGTGAAGGAGAACTCGGCCTCCTGGTCACCGGTGATGACCTCGGGCTCGACGCCCAGGATCTCCACGACCCCGTTCACGAAGTCCTGGCGGTTCTCGGCGTCGCGGGAGGCGGAGGTGGCGACGAAGCGGAGCCGCTCGGCGCCCAGCTCCTTGATGACCTCGGCGTACGCGCGGCAGGCGGCGAAGGTCCGCTCCAGGGCCTCGGGGGCGAGCCGCCCGGTCTTGTCGACGCCCTGCCCCAGCCGGACGATCGTCATCCGACGGTCCAGCTCGATCAGCTCTCCCGTGTCCGGGTGGACGTCGGCGACGAGGAGGCGGATGGAGTTCGTACCGCAGTCGATTCCGGCGACCCGGGTCACTTCTCCTCGCCCTCCTTCTCCGCGCACGGGTTCACGCACGGGCCCTTCGCCCACCACTCCGGCAGCATCGCGAGCGCCTCGTCGCCGAACGGGTTCACGCCCGGTCCGGCGACCAGCGAGTGGCCGACGAGGACGTGCAGGCACTTGACCCGGTCCGGCATGCCGCCGGCGCTCGGGAAGCCCTCCAGGACCTCGATGGCGTCGCGGCGGGCGATGTAGTCCTCGTGCGCGGCCCGGTAGGCGGCGGCGAGCTCCGGGTCGGTGGCGAGCCGGGCCTGCATCTCCTTCATGACCCCGTTGGCCTCCAGGGTGCCGATGGCCGAGGCCGCCCGGGGGCAGGTCAGGTAGTACGTGGTCGGGAACGGCGTGCCGTCGGGGAGCCGGGGCGCGGTCTCGACGACGTCCGGGTTGCCGCACGGGCAGCGGTGCGCGATGGCGCGCAGACCGCGGGGCGGGCGGCCGAGCTGGAGCTCGAAGGCGGCGATGTCCGTGTCGGTGGGCTCGGTGCGTTCGGTCTGCGGAGGGGGCGTTTCCATCTCGGATCCTGGAGTTGTTCAGTGGCGGTCGGCGTTGTCCACGCCGTCCCACAGGTTGTCGTACCAGGGGCGGTCCGCCGCGCCCTGGTCGGCGCGGGGCCGTTGCTCCGCGTCGGGGTCGTTCACGGTGAAGCCGGTCTCGCCGGGGAGCACGTAGTGCAGGTGCTCGCGGGCGAGGCGGCGGACGTAGGCCGGGTCCTGGAGGCGGGCCTTCTCGTCCTTCAGTTCCTCGACCCGCCGGGCGGCCTCGGCGGCCCGGCGCTCCTGCTCGGCGATCTCGCCCTGTTGGGAGACGTAGCTCCGCATCGGGTAGGCGAGCGCCACGACGAGGGAGCAGACCACGAGGGCGAGGAAGGCCGCGCGGCCGGTGAGCCGGGAGCGGCGGGCCTGGCGGCGGGTCTGGGAGCGGTAGACACGGGCGGCGGTCTGCTCGCCGAGCAGCCTGATCCGGGTCGCGGTCGAGAACCGGTCCCGGTTCTTCGCGGCCATGTCGTGTCGCCTCCCCTGTTCACGCGTACGTCCCCGCACACGGTACGGGACCGAGTACGGGGACGGACGGAAGCGGCTCTACGGGGTTCAGCCCTTGAAGCGCGGGAAGGCGCTGCGGCCGGCGTAGACGGCGGCGTCGTCGAGGATCTCCTCGATGCGCAGCAGCTGGTTGTACTTGGCGACGCGGTCCGAGCGGGCCGGGGCGCCGGTCTTGATCTGACCGCAGTTCACGGCGACGGCGAGGTCGGCGATGGTGACGTCCTCGGTCTCACCGGAGCGGTGGGACATCATGCACTTGAAGCCGTTGCGCTGGGCGAGCTCGACGGCGTCGAGGGTCTCGGTCAGCGAGCCGATCTGGTTGACCTTGACCAGGAGGGCGTTGGCGGTGCCCTCCTCGATGCCGCGGGCCAGGCGCTCCGGGTTGGTGACGAAGAGGTCGTCGCCGACGATCTGGATCTTGGAGCCCAGCTTGTCGGTGAGGACCTTCCAGCCGGCCCAGTCGTCCTCGAACAGCGGGTCCTCGATGGAGACCATCGGGTACGCGGAGACGAGCTCCTCGTAGTACTCGGTCATCTCGGCGGCCGAGCGGGACTTGCCCTCGAACTCGTACTTGCCGTCCTTGTAGAACTCGGACGCGGCGACGTCGAGCGCGAGCGCGACGTCGGAGCCCGGGGTGTAGCCGGCCTCCTTGATGGCCTCGACGATGAGGTCGAGGGCGGCGCGGTTCGACTCCAGGTTCGGGGCGAAGCCGCCCTCGTCGCCGAGGCCGGTGGAGAGGCCCTTGCGCTTCAGGACGGCCTTGAGGGTGTGGTAGATCTCCGCACCCCAGCGGAGGGCCTCGGAGAAGGACTCCGCGCCGATCGGGGCGATCATGAACTCCTGGATGTCCACGTTGGAGTCGGCGTGCGACCCACCGTTGAGGATGTTCATCATCGGAACGGGCAGCAGGTGCGCGTTCGGGCCGCCGAGGTAGCGGAAGAGCGGGAGGTCGCTGGCCTCGGAGGCGGCGTGCGCGACGGCGAGGGAGACGCCGAGGATGGCGTTGGCGCCGAGCGAGCCCTTGTTCTCGGTCGCGTCCAGATCGAACATGGCCTGGTCGATCAGGCGCTGCTCGGTGGCGTCGTAGCCGACGAGCTCCGGGCCGATCTGCTCGATGACGGCGAGGACGGCCTTCTCGACACCCTTGCCCAGGTAGCGGTTGGGGTCACCGTCGCGGAGCTCGATGGCCTCGAAGGCACCGGTGGAGGCGCCGGACGGAACAGCAGCACGGCCGGTGCTGCCGTCGTCGAGGCCGACCTCGACCTCGACCGTGGGGTTGCCTCGGGAGTCCAGGATTTCCCGGGCTACGACGACGTCGATGGACGGCACGAGCATCTCCTTTTTGGGATGTGACGCTGGATGTGACGCAAGGTCGGTGCAGGGTCGCTTGGCCTTGCGACAAGAGCCTAACCGGCGCGGGCGCTCCCGCCCGCCGGGCGCCCGCCCCCTGGGACGAAAAAGGACCCAAGGGCATGCATTGGGGGACGAAGACACCCTTATCTACTGGACAGTAACCACGAAGTCCGCCCCGAGCGGGGAGTGCTCCCCTATAAGAGGGAACCCCGGTCCGGCGCGCACGGGGGAAAGGCGCGCCGGACCGGGGTGGTCACCGCGGGAGGGTCGTCGGGGCCGCGTGAGCCGCCGGACTCACGCGAACCGCCGGGGTCACTTCAGGTGGAGCTGCTGACCCGGGTAGATGAGGTCGGCGTTCTCGACGACGCCCTTGTTCAGCTCGAAGATCTTGGCCCAGCCGCCCTCGACGTGGTGTGCCTCGGCGATCTTGCTGAGGGTGTCACCGGTGACGACCTTGTACTCGCCGTCACCCTTCTCGACCTTCTTGCCGGTCGGGGTGGTGACGGTCTTCTTGGCGGCCTTCGGGGCCGCGCGGTGCTCGCTGCGGGTGGTCGGCTGCTCGGCGCGACGCTCCTGCTTCGGGGCGGCCTGCTGCTTGGGGGCGGCCTGCTGGGGCTCGCTCTGCTGCGGGGCGGACTGCTGCGGGGCCTCGGCGGCGCCGCCGTCGTAGGAGGCACCGGAGAGGCCGACGCCGCAGCTCGGCCACGCGCCCTTGCCCTGGCCCGCGAGGACCTTCTCGGCGATGGCGATCTGCTGGGACTTCGACGCGAGGTCGGCGCGCGGGGCGTAGGCGGTGCCACCGAACGCGGCCCAGGTGGAGTTGGTGAACTGGAGGCCGCCGTAGAAACCGTTGCCGGTGTTGATGGCCCAGTTGCCGCCGGACTCGCACTGGGCGACGGCGTCCCACTCGGAGGCGGTGGCGGCCGAGGCGGTGCCGGCGGTCATCAGCGGGGCGGCGACGGCGATGCCGGTGACGCCGACGAGGGTGACGACCTGGGTGGCCTTGGAGGGACGGCGGTGTTTGCCCTTGGCGGAAAACAGCATGGGAATTCTCCTCACCGACGCCTGTGAGGTGAGCTGTCGGGTTCGGGCCGGAAAGTTGCCCGGCCGCGTGTCCTTGCACGCGGCTTCACCCCAAGCCGATCGTCGGCCGTCTGTCTCAACGGCCGGGACCGGCACTTACCTTGGGTCCCCCACTCCTGCCTTCGGCGCTTGCGCGACGACTGTTCCCATCGGCCGACGGCAGGATTCGGCGTTTCGGTCGACGGGGCCCGCGGTGGCGAGCGGTGACGACCGTAGACACAGACCCACCGGAAGTTCAAAGAGGCGCATTGCGGAAAAATCGCCCCTGCTTGCCCTCCGGTGGGCGGTGTTTGCGCAGGTGAGAGGTGACGGGAGCAAAGTTTGCGGACGTGACACGCCAGTTGGGACGAAGAGACCCATGTCTCACTTGCCCAGAACCGGACATAAGACCGCGAACTAACCTTCCGCCTGTACCGAACCCGCCGTCAGGTCGAGGCTCTGACCAGGCAGGATGAGGTCCGGATCGACGCCCACCGTCTTCCGGTTGGCGTCGTAGAGCGCGGTCCAGCCCCCGGGGAGTTCGTTCTCCTGCGCAATGCCGGACAGGCTGTCACCCGGCTGCACGGTGTACTCGCCCGAAGTGTCCTGACTGTCCGTTGCGCCCGAATCATTCGCCTCGTCAGTCACGGGCGTGGCGTCGACCTTGTCGGCCGACTTGTCCACACCCGCCGCATGCTTGCCCGTTTCAGTTGAACTGTCCGGCTTGCCGGATTCCTCCGGCGCGGCCTCGCCGCGATGCTTGCCGGTACCGGGCGTGGCCGACGGCACGTCACCCTTCGGCGTGTCGGATGAATCCGGCGTACCGGGCGTAACGGACGCGTCGGGGGTACCCGGGGTCGCCGGCGTGGCGGGCGTGGCCGGAGCCGTCGTCGACGCGCCCGGTGTGACGGAGGTCGCGGGAGCGGTCGGCGCGGCCGGGGTCGCGGACACCGCCTCCCGCGGGGAGGAGGCCGTCGACGCGTCACCCGCGGTGCGGTTGGACTCGGGCAGCGGTCCGGCGGGCGTCGTCGGGACGGCGGCCGGACCGGGGTTCACGCCCGTGGCCTTGCCGTCGTTCTTCAGGCCGGCGATCGGCGCGCAGGTGGCCCACTCGGTGCTGCCCTGGGCGAGCGCCTTCTCGGCCACCGCGATCTGCTGGGCGCGGCTGGCCAGGTCGGGGCTGGGCGCGTACGCGAGGCCGCCGTGCCGCTCCCAGCTGTCCTGGGTGAACTGGAGGCCGCCGTACATGCCGTTGCCGAAGTTGGCGCTCCACTGGCCGCCGGACTCGCACTCGGCGACCCGGTCCCAGGTGGGGGCGTCGGCGGCGGAGGCGGATCCGGTGGCGAGCAGCGGCAGCGCCATGGCGGATCCGGTCACGCCCGCGGCGACGACGAGGGCGGGGGCCTGACGGGGGCGACGGTGTCGTCCGTTCCCGGAGCGCATAGGAACGCCTTTCGCGTGACGGCTGAGACTGCCGGGAAACGTAGCCGCATTCGAACGTCCGTCACAAGTCGATGGCGCCACGATCACGCGAAGATCACATTTCTGACGGATCCTCAGTACCCAGGACCGGTACGGAAGGGGAGAACTCCACCGGAAGCGTCCGCAAACCACGCATGATGAGCCCGCCGCGCCACCGCAGTTCGGCCGGATCGGCGGCAAGTCGCAGGTCCGGCAGGCGAGTCAGCAGCGTCGCGATCGCCGTCTGCCCTTCGAGGCGGGCGAGCGGCGCGCCCAGGCAGTAGTGGATGCCGTGCCCGTAGCCGAGGTGCTGGTTGTCGCGCCGGGCGAGGTCGAGGGTGTCGGGACCGTCGAAGCGCTCCGGGTCCCGGTCGGCGGCGGCGAGGACCACGAGCACAGGATCGCCCGCCGGGATCTCCTGCCCGCCGATGGTCAGCGCCCGCGTCGCGTACCGCCAGGTCGCCATCTCCACGGGCCCGTCGTACCGCAGCAGCTCCTCGACGCCGGTCTCCAGGAGCCCGGTCTCCCCGGCGGCGAGCGAGGCCTGGAGCCGCTCGCGCTGTCCGGGGTGGCGCAGCAGCTGGTAGACGCCGTTGCCGATGAGGTTGACGGTCGTCTCGAAGCCGGCGAACAGGAGGATGAAGGCCATGGCGGCGGCCTCGTTCTCGGTGAGGTGCTCGCCGTGGTCGGAGGCCTTGATGAGCCCCGAGATGAGGTCGTCCGCCCCTTCTTGCCGCAGGCCTTCGCGCTTTCGGTGGATGAGCTCGGCGAGATAGCCGCGCATCTTCTTCACCGACCGGGCGACCCCGCCGCGCGGCCCGCCGCCGTGCCGGATCATCATCCCGGCCCAGTCCCGGAAGTCGTCCTGGTCCTCCGCCGGCACGCCGAGGAGGTCGCAGATCGCGTAGATGGGCAGCGGGAAGGCGAACTCGTGGATGAGGTCGGCACTCCCCCGCTCCACGAAGGAGTCGATGAGCCGGTCGGTCAGCTCCTGCACGCGCGGGGTGAACTCGGCGACCCGGCGCGGGGTGAAGGCCTTCGAGACGAGCCGCCGCAGCCGGGTGTGGTCCGGCGGGTCGATGTTGAGCAGGTGCGTCATCAGCTCGGCCTTGCGCTCGCCCGGGATGCCCGTCTTCCCCTTCGCGTGCGGGGACTCGTCGTGGTGCGCGGGGTTCTTGGAGAGCCGCTGGTCGGCGAGGGCCTGCCGGGCGTCCGCGTACCGCGTCACGAGCCAGGCCTCGACGCCGCTGGGCAGCGTCGTCCGGTGGACGGGCGCGTGCTCCCGCAGCCAGGCGTAGGCGGGGTACGGATCGCTCGCGAACTCCCAGGTGAAGAGCTCGGGCATGGGGGCGGGGCCGGGGGTCGTACTCACGGCACGACCGTACAGGGCGCCCCCTGCGGCCCATTCGCGGAGAAGATGTGATCAAACGGTGTGGGTTGTGCCCTAGATTCTTGTCAGTGGATCCCCAGCTGCTCAGAAGCACGTTCGCGGTCGTCGAGAGGCGGGCCGAGCACGCCGTCACGTTCTTCTACTCGCACCTCTTCTGGAACAACCCCGGGGTGCGCGAGCTCTTCCCCGAGGACATGCTTCCCCAGCGGGACCGGCTCTTCGCGGCGCTCACGCACGTGGTGACGCACCTGGAGGACCCCGGGCTCGCCGGCTACCTCGGGCAGCTGGGCCGCGACCACCGCAAGTTCCTCGCCTCCCCCGCGCTGTACGCGGCCGTCGGGCAGAGCCTGCTCGCCGCGTTCGCGCACGCCGCCGGTGCCGTCTGGACGATCGAGGCGGAGAAGGCCTGGACCGAGGCGTACGGGCACGTCGCCGATCTGATGCTGGCGGGCGCCGACACGGCGGCGACGGCCGGGGAGCCCGCGTGGTGGGACGCGGACGTCGTCCGGCACGAGCGGTACGGCGACGACCTCGCCGTCCTGACCCTCCGCCCCCGGCAGCCGATGCCGTTCCGCCCCGGCCAGTACGTCGGCGTCAGCTCGCTGCGGGTCCCGCGCGTCTGGCGCACGTACTCCCTCGCCGACGCGCCCCGCCCGGACGGCACGCTGGAGCTTCACGTGAGCCGGATCGCGGGCGGCGCGATGAGCACGGCGCTGGTCGAGGAGACGGGCCCGGGCGAGGTGCTGCGGCTCAGCGCCCCCGGCGGCGGGCTCACCGCGCGGACCCCGCCGGGCGGACTGCGCACCTATATATGCGGGGGTACGGGCTGGGCCCCGGTGCGGGCCCTCCTCGTGGAGGCCGCCGGGGCCGAGCCGGAGCTGGAGGGCCGGCTGTTCGTGGTGGCCCGCGCGAAGGAGTACCTGTACGGGCGCGAGGACGCCGAACTCCTGAAGGAACGCCTCCCCGGCCTCAGCGTCACCTACATCACGGCCGCGCCCCGCCAGCGCAGGGACCAGGCGACGGAGCGACTGCTCCAGGCGCTGCGGGCGTGCGTCCACTGGGCGGCGCACGATGTGTACCTCGCCGGTCCGCCGGCGTTCGTGGCGGAGGTCGCCGAGGTCCTGGAGGAGCTGGGCACCGACCCGGCGCGGATCCACCGCGACACCCTGCCGTACGTCGGCCGCTTCGGCACCCGCCCGAACACCGCCGCCGAACGCCTCCTGGGCCCCCCGGCCCCCCTCTGGCACAACCCGGAGGCCCGGGCGCCGCGCGAGACGTGAGCCCGGGCGTCAGCGCCGCGCGCGCCACCGCCGCACGGCGACCCCTGCCAGATCCACGACGCCCAGCAGGGTGAACAGCGCGGCGACGATCCGAATCCAGACCGCGTGGCCGTCGCTCACTGCCTCCCAGCCGAACAACGCGACCATCATGGCCGTGAGGCCGGGCGCGTCGTCGGAGGACGACTTCCGCACCGTCTTCTTCGGGGCACTCGCCGCGCTCGTGCCTTCCTCGGCCGGGTCCGGCGCGGCCGAGCCCAACGCGGTCGAGCCCGGCTCGCTCGTCGCCGGCGCGGTCGTCGTCGGCGTGCCCGTCACGTCAGGCCCTCCGCCGCGCGGATCGCGTCCCGGTACGTGCGGGCGGCGGCCCGCAGCGCCGCCTCCGGGTCCACTCCGGCCGCGTCGGCGCGGGCCGCGAGGGCGAGCAGTTCGTAGCCGATGCCCTCGGCCGCCGGGAGCTTCACGTCGAGGCCCGCCGTCCGGACCCGCCCCGCGAGCTTCGCGGCGAGCGCGAGCCCCGGCTGCCCGAGCGGCACCCCGTCCGTGACGGACTCCCGCTGCTTCTCGATCGCCTTGGTGCGCAGCCAGTGCGCGTGGACGTCCTCGGGGGTCTCGGCGGTCGCGTCGCCGAAGACGTGCGGGTGCCGGTGGACCAGTTTCTCGACGAGCGTCCCGGCGACGTCGTCCACGGAGAACGGCTCCTCCGCGTCCTCCTCGGCGATCCGGGCGTGGAAGACGACCTGGAGCAGGACGTCCCCGAGCTCCTCGCGCAGCTCCCGCCGGTCGCCCTCCTCGATCGCCTCGACGAGTTCGTACGCCTCCTCGATGGCGTACTTGGCGAGCCCCTGGTGGGTCTGGCGCGAGGTCCAGGGGCACTCGCGGCGGATGCGGTCCATGATCTGCACGAGGTCGAGGAGGCGGGCGCCGGGCAGGTCGTACGAGCCGGGCAGCAGCTCCAGGTCGGGCATGGACACGCGGCCGGAGCCGGCGAGCCGGGCGAGGCCGTCGGTCAGCGTCCGGTCGCCCTCGCCGGAGGGCAGCAGCAGGACCGTACGGCCTCCGGCGCAGGCCTCGACGAGCTCCTCCGCGGTGGGCCGGAGGTGCTCGACGGCGACGCCCGCCTCCCGCAGGTACGGCAGCTGGGGGTGGTCCTCGTCGGGGCAGAGCACCCGGTCGGCTCCGTGCAGCGCCTGCCAGGCGGGCCAGGACAGCAGTCCGGGCGCCACGCGGTGGCTGGCGGTGAGCAGGACGATGCGGCCGGGGCTCTCAGAAGTCACCCCTCGAACCTACCCCGGCTCACGCCCCTGCCGGGACGGCCGCCGGGTCCTGGGTGATCTGGCGGAGCCAGGGGGCCGTGGTGTCGGAGAGCCGGACCTGGGCGTCGTCCCAGCGGCCGTACCGCGGGTTCACGTCGATGCCGAGGTCCTTGGAGGCGGCGGAGAAGACGTCCGTCAGCTTCTTCTGGCCTTCGGCGTTCTCGGTGACGCCCAGCTTCTGGGCGATCTTGTTCATGAGGACGTTGCGGCGGACGAAGTCGTCGATCTGGTCGGGCGCCACGCCCTGCTCCTGGAGGAGGACGGCCTTGAGCTGGTCCTCACCGCCGCCCTGGCGGACGAAGGAGTCCCGGGTCTGCTGGAGCTCGGCGCGGGTGGCGGTGACGCCGTGGTCCCGGGCGACCTTGTCGACGACCCGGTCGAAGATCATGACGTTGAGCTTGCGGCGGCTGAGGTCGCCGGTCGCCGCGACGAGCTGCGCGGACTGCGGCGAGGCCGCCTGCGCGTCCCGTACGTCCTCGACCTGTGCCTGGAGGCTGGACACCTCGATCCGTTCGCCGCCGACGACGGCCGCCGCTCCTGGGTGGGCGTCGTTGCCGCAGGCGGTGAGCAGCGGGCCCGCGGCGAGGAGGGCGGCGGAGACGGTGAGCGCAGTGCGGCGGTGCAAAGGAGCCTCCCGGGCTGGTCGTGCGTCAAGTTGAACGACCTTGCGGTGATCGATGGTAGGGAGTCGCCGGGGCCGGAGCCACTACTTCGGAGCGACTGTTTCCCACAACGACTCACCCGTCACCCGGGTGTCGGCCGGATTCACACCTCCGCCCGTCTCCTTCAGCAGATAGTGCGGCCGTCGCTTCACCTCGTAGTAGATGCGTCCGACGTACTCGCCGATCAGCCCGGCCATCACCATCTGCACCCCGGCGAGGGCGGTGACGGCGACGAGGAGGGTGACGTAGCCGGGGGTGGTGACGCCGTTGACCAGGGCGTCGCCGACGATCCAGGCCGCGTAGCCGAGGGCGACGACGGTGAGGAGGAGGCCGAGGTGGACGGCGGCCCGCAGGGGCTTGTTGTTGAAGGAGAGGAGTCCGTCGAGGCCGTAGTTGAGGAGCTTGCCGAAGGTCCACTTGGAGCGGCCCTGCTCGCGGACGGCGTTCTCGTAGGAGAACGTCGTGGTGCGGAAGCCGACCCAGGAGAAGAGGCCCTTGGAGAAGCGGTTGTACTCGCCGAGGTCGAGGACCGCGTCGACGGTGCGGCGGGAGAGCAGCCGGAAGTCGCCGACGCCGTCGACGAGCTCGACGTCGACGAGCCGGTTGATCGCCCAGTAGTAGATCCGGGCGGTGAGGGTACGGGTGACCCGGTCGCCCTCGCGGGTGCGGCGGGCGACGACCTGGTCGTACCCCTCGGCGTGCAGGGCGACCATGCGGTGCACGAGCTCCGGCGGGTGCTGGAGGTCGGCATCCATGATCACGACGGCGTCGCCGGCGGCGTGCCGGAGTCCGGCGAGCATCGCGGCCTCCTTGCCGAAGTTCCGGCTGAAGGAGAGGTAGCGGACCCGGTCAGGGTCACGCCCGGCGAGCTCCTGGAGGAGCGGGAGGGTCCCGTCCCGGCTTCCGTCGTCCACGTACACGAGCTCGAAATCCCCGTCGAGACGGGCGAGTTCGGCGGTCACGTGGTCGTGGAAGCGGGCGAGGACGTCCTCCTCGTTGAAGCACGGGACGACGATCGAGAGCAGCACGCGGCCCACGACAACGGAGCCCGGTGTCCCGGCCGGTCCGGGTGGATGACCTTCAGAAGACCATCGCGTGAACTGGCCCGGCGGACCCGTCCATTCCAGTCCGTCCGCTGTCATATTCGATCCGTCATGCCGAACGCCACACGCTCCCAGCCGCGTACCGCCCTCCCCGCCGTCCTCCCCGCCGGCACCCGGTCACCGGTTCTCGCTCCCGCCCTCGCCGGGCTGCTCTCCGTCCTCGCCGTCTGCGGCGGGGACGCCGTCGCCCGGGTGTTCCCCTTCGGGCCGCGCCACCGGGCCGTGAACGACCTCGCCAACCAGTTCGTGCCGTTCCACGCGCACCTGTGGGACCTGCTGCGGGGCCGGGCGGACGGCGGGCTGCTGCTCGACTGGCAGGCCGGCTGGGGCACGAGCTTCCTGCCCGACTACGGCACCTATCTGTCGAGCCCCTTCGCGCCGCTGGTCGCGCTCTTCCCGCGCGGCGACATCGAGTACGCGGTGTACGGGATCACGGTCCTGAAGACGGCGGTCGCGGCGGCGGCGATGACGTTCCTGCTGCGGCGGACCGGCCCGGCGGGCGTGTGGTGGTGGGCGTCCGTGCTCGGCGCCTCGTACGCGCTGTGCGGCTGGTCGCTCGCGGAGGGCACCTACAACCCGATGTGGCTGGACGGCCTGATCGCCTTCCCGCTGCTCTGCCTGGTGGGCGAGTGGGTACGGGAGGGCCGGCGGCCGCTCCTGGGGCCCCTGGTCGTGGCGGTCTGCTGGCTCGCGAACTTCTACACGGCGTACATGGCGACGCTGGGCGCCGCGCTCGTGCTCCTGGTCCGCCTGGCGCTCACGGACTCGTTCCGGTGGCGGACCCTGCTCAGGGCCGTGGTGACGACCGTGCTCGGGACCGGCCTCGCGGCCCCCGTCCTCGTCCCCGTCTTCCTCGGCTCCCGGCACGCCTACCCGGGCGTGGTCCGGGACTTCGTGCCGGCGGCCGGCACGGACTTCCTCGCCCGGCTGCTGCCCGTGACGTACAGCTTCGCGACCCCGGCGGCCTTCGTCGGCACGGCGGTGCCGCTGCTCGCGGGGGCGCTGCTGTTCCGCCGGGACGCGCCGGGCCGGGAGCGGTGGCTGTGGGGCGGTCTGTGCGCGGCGGTGGCGCTGTCGATGCAGTGGGCCCCGACGCACCTCGTCTGGCACGTCTTCGCCACCCCGAACGGCAGCCCGTACCGGCAGACGTTCGTCCTGTCCGGCGTCCTCGTGCTCGCCGCCTGGACGGGCCTCGCGCACGGCCTCCCGGACCGGCGGTCGCTGCTCGGCGGGACGGCGGTCGTCCTGGCCCTCGCGGCCGGGGCGCTGCCGAGCGCGCTCGTCACCTCCTGGTCGCTGCTCCTCGCGGGCGCGGGCCTGGCGGCGGTGGCGGGCGCGCTGCTCCTCCCGCGCCGGGGCCGGTACGGACTGCTCGCCGCGCTCCTCGTGTCAGGCACCCTCCTCGGCCAGGCGGCGGCGACGACGGCGTACGCGGACCGGGAGCGGCTGGTCCGGCTCGACGACTACCCGCCGTGGGGCGCGGAGCACGGACGGCGGGCGGCGGCGCTCGCGGCGGCCGACGGCTGGCCCGCGTACCGCACGGACTCCGGGCTGCCCCGGGTCGCGGGCAACGATCCGCTGCTCCTGGGCGGCCAGGGCGCCGCGTACTACAGCAGCCACACCCCGGCGGTCCTGACGGAGACCCTGGCCGCGCTGGGCGGCGGCTGGACCTCGCGCGGCCGGAACCTGCTGAGCCTGGACAACCCGGTGACGGACGCGCTGTTCGGGGTGGGCGCGCGGTGGCGGGACGGCAAGGTGGTCCGTACGGACGGGTACCTGCCGCTGGTGACGGTACGCGCTCCGGGCCCGCCCCCGGTCTACGGCCGGTCCCCCTTCCGCAACCAGGAACTCCTCCTCGGCGCCGAGGTCTACGAGCCCCCGCACGCGGGCGCGTGCCGCGTCGGCACGGAGGTCTTCCTCTGGGCCCCCGACGCCACGGGCACGGCCCGCCTGGGCGACCGCGAGACCCACCTCCTGGGCGGCCGGCCGAAGCGGCGCGCGGCCCTGACGTCCCTGGGCGTCCAGCGCGTCCCGAACCTGAAGCCGACCCTCCCGGGCCCCGGCGAACTCGGCTGCCTGGACCACGACCGCCTCCGCGCCGCGGTGACGGCCCTCCGCACCCGGGCGGCCACGTCGATCCAGGTCACCTCGGACGGCGTCCGCGCCACCCTCCCCCCGGGCACGGCGGTCGTGGCGACGCCGCGCCTCGCGGGCTGGCGGTGCAACGACACGAAGCCCCTCTCGTACGGCGGCCTCCTCGCCGCCCCGACCCGGAACGGCGAACTCTCGTGCACGTTCCGCCCCCCTGGCCTCCGCACAGGCCTGGCCGCGGGCGCACTGGCGGCACTGGGACTCC
Organism: Streptomyces sp. NPDC002463; assembly: GCF_042889835.1. NCBI lineage: Bacteria > Bacillati > Actinomycetota > Actinomycetes > Kitasatosporales > Streptomycetaceae > Streptomyces > Streptomyces sp. NPDC002463. The sequence goes on along the minus strand of NZ_JBIARL010000015.1, from coordinate 176,896 downwards.
TGGGCGTGGTCGTGGTGCGGGTCAGGAACCGGCGCGCGCCTCACTGAAGGCCGCGCTCACCGTCGCAGCTCCCAGCGGGTCTCGCCGTCCTGTCGCTCGGTCGTCGGTGTGAGGCCGGACGCCCGGGCGACGGCGGCCGAGGCCGCGTGGTCGGGGTGGACGTGGGCCACGATCGTACGGGTGCCTCGGTCCACGAGAAGGGCGACGAGTGCTTCGGCTGCCTCGCGGGCCAGGCCCTGGCCCTGCCAGGGTGTTCCGACGACCCAGGCGATCTCGGCGGTGCGACCGTCGTCGGTGACCGTCGCCTGTACGGTCCCGGTGAGCCGGGCCTCGGTGCGGTGCCGCAGCACCCAGTTGCACCAGACGACCGCCGGGTCGGGCGAGCCGGCGACCAGCCGCTCGTACCGCGCGCGGAGTTCGGGCGCGGTGAGCGGGGTGCCGCCGATGAAGGCGTGGAGGGCGGGGTCGGCGAGGACCCCGGCCATCTCGTCGGCGTGCGCGACGGCGAGCGGTACGAGGTCGAGCCGCCGTGTCCTCACGGTGGTGGTCTTCACGCGTCGAAGTCCCAGATCCCTTGGCCGTTGTTCCCGGTCATTGTCGTCCCTCCTCCCGTCGTCGGCCGAACGGGTCCGAGACTAGGAAGCCGTCGCCCGGTCCGCTGTGCGCCCCGCGCGGGCCTCCTTGACGCTCAGCGCGCGGTACTCGCTGGGGCTGAGCCCGTACGCCTCCCGGAAGGCCCGGCTGAAGACGGCCGGTCCGCTGAACCCCCAGCGCGCGGCGACGGCCTGCACCGGAAGGCCGGGGCGGGCGAGGTCGTCGCGGCACCGTTCCAGGCGGCGGCGCCGGACGCGGGCCCGGACGGTCTCCCCGTCGCCGTGCGCCTGGAACAGCTGGTGGAGGGTCCGTACGGAGATGTGGTGGGCGGCGGCGACGGCGGCCGGCGTGAGGTCGGGGTCGCCGAGGTGGGCGTCGACGAAGCCGTGGATCCGCTGGAGGAGCGCCCGCGCCCGGGCCTCCACGGGCAGCTGTTCCTCGGCGTCGAGGTTCTGGGCGAGGCAGGCCGCGGCGAGGTCGACGACGACCGAGCCGAGCCGCGGCAGGTCCTCGGGCGCGCACTGGCCGGCGTGGCCCTCCAGGGAGGCGAGGAAGGCGGCGAGGACCGCCCCGAGTCCGTGCCCGCCGGGGATCCGGCTGGCGAGCAGCCGGTCGATCCGCCGGGTGCGCAACGGCAGCACGTCACGCGGGAGTTGCAGCATGGTCAGCTGCACGGGCCCCGCGTCGGTCGGCATGGCCGCGTCGGAGGGCCGCGAGGTGTCCCAGAAGACCAGGTCGCCCGCGCCGACGCTGCAGTCGTTCCGGTGCTGGGAGAGGACGGTCGCGCCGCGCCGCATCAGTCCCAGCTGGTACTGCTCCGGGTCGCCGCGCCGGATCAGCGCGGGCGTACGGCGGGACCGCAGGGGCGAGAAGGAGAACCGCGCGACGCGCACGGTCTTGAGGTCCAGGACGGCCGCCTCGGCCTGGAAGTCGGCGGGCCGCTCGACGCTGAGCGCGGTGGGCATCACCTCCCGCGAGACCAGGTCGGCGAACCAGTCGAACCGTTCCCGCGCGGGCAACTCCCCTGCCGAGACCACTGACCACATCGCACAACCCCCCGGTCGATCCAGCTTTCGGCGGCCAGAATGCAGTGGCGCGAAGGCGTTTGTCGCAGGGTTTCCCGCCCGGCGTGGCGCCGCGGGGGCTCTACGCGTCGCCGAGGAACCCCGGGTCGACACCGTCCAGTTGCAGGCTCGTCTCCTTCGCGAAGCCGAGCAGCTCCCCCAGGGGCACCACCGCGCGGCTGGTTCCGGCCAGGTCCTGGTGCGCCTCGGCGGACCACAGGGGCGGGTAGAGGCTGAGCCCCTCGCCGCCGGTGAGGCTCGGCACCTCGTCCCGCCAGCCGGGCCAGCGCAGCCCCTCGTAGAACTCCTCGACGCCCCCGGCGAGCACCCACGACAGCCAGGCCCCGTAGCCGGCGCCGATCGCGTCCCAGCGCAGCGAGTCGGGCGCGAAGTAGACCATCTCGCCGGGGCTGCCCGGCAGTCCGGTCTCCTCCGCGGTGCCGCCCTGGATCGCGAAGACCCCGCCGAGCACGTCGTGCGCGACGACGAGCCCGCCTGCGGGCCGCCAGGCGGGGTCGGGCGCGTCGGGATAGCCGTTGACCCGGGCGAGGCCGGGCAGGCGCCGGTCGTTGTGGGCGGCCGGGCTGCCGTACACCCGCAGCCAGCCGTCGTCGACGAGCGCGCCGCCGGTGCGGAAGAGGAACGCGCCCAGGTACGAGCGGACGGTGACCTGCGTCCGGTGGAGCGTGGCCGCCGCCTGCCCGGGGTCGGCGTCGAGGACCTCGACGGGCACCTTCGCCGCCCGCAGCTCCGCTTCGAGCAGCGGCCACGCCGGCTCGTCGACCTCGGTCAGCTCGCTCAGTTCACGCACACGCCCATCGTCGCACGCCGTTCTTCGTTGATCGGCGGCCCTCCCGGAGGTATCTTGCATTACATGGTTCCTGGCGAAGCAAGATCAGAGGCGACCGGAAAGGTCGCCAGTCAGCTGCGCAAGGGCGTACTGGAGTACTGCGTCCTGGCCCTGCTGCGCGACGGCCCGCGCTACGGCGTCGAGATCCTCGACGAGCTGGCCGCGGTGAGCGTCATGACCACCAGCCAGGGCACGATCTACCCCCTGCTGTCCCGGCTCCGCCGCGACGGGCTCGTCGACACCGAGCTGCGCGAGTCGGCCACGGGCCCCGCCCGCCGCTACTACACGCTCACCACGCCCGGCAGGACCGCGCTCGCAGAGTTCGCCGAGAGCTGGCCGCGCTTCCGCGACGGCGTCGACCACTTCCTGACCGCACCCCACGGAGGCTCCGCATGACCGACACCGAACACCCCCTCGTGACCGACTACCTGACCACGGTCGAGCGGGAGGCGTCCTTCCTGCCCGCGGGGCGCCGTGAAGAACTCCTCGCCGACCTGCGCGAACACCTCGCGGTCGCCGTCGGGGACGAGCAGGACCCGCAGGCCGTCCGCGCGGCCCTCGAACGGCTCGGCAGCCCCGCAGCCATCGCGGCGGCGGCCCGCGCGGAGGAGCCGGAGACGGCAGCCGTCGCGACTCCCCCGAAGGTCAAGCCCCGGACGCGGAACACCGTCACCGCGGTCCTGATCGGCCTCAGCGGGTTCGCCGGCATCGCCGGCTCCCTGCCCGCCGTGGCCGCCCTGATCGTGGGCCTCGCCCTGCTGTGGACCTCCGACGCCTGGGACCGGAGCACCAAGACCCTGGCGACCGCCCTCACCCTCGCGACGCCGATCGTGGTCGCCCTCGGCGGATTCCTCCTGGCCGCCCGCTTCAGCCCGACGGAGCTGCTCGTCGTCCTCGCCGTGGGCATCACCCTGCCGGCGACGGCGGCGGTGCGCCTGTTCCGTACGCAGCCCAGGACGGCCTGAGGAGAAGGGGCCCCTCGCCCGGGCCCCTCTCGTCCGAGCCTCCTCGCCCGGGCCCCTCTCGTCCGAGCCCCCTCGCCCGGGCCCCTCACGAGGGACCCCCCTTGCCCGACCAAGATCATCAAGGGTCAGAATGAACCGTATGACCCTGGCGAACACACCGAAACCGGCAACGATCGACGACGCGCACACGGTCGGCCGCACCCTGGCCTCCGCCTTCGGCGACGACCCGATGATGCGCTGGTTCTTCCCCGACGAGGCGACGCGCGAGACGGGCCTCGGCCGCTACTTCACGACCCTCTTCACCCGGCAGTACGGCCTGCACGGCGTCTGCGAGCGGACCGAGTCCGCGGCCGCCTTCTGGGTGTCGCCCGAGGGCGCGGACAAGGCCGTCCCCGACGCGGACACGATCCAGCAGCTCGTGGAGATCCTCGGCGACCGCGCCCCGGTCTTCCAGGAGGCCGTCATGGCGGCCGCCGAGCACGGGCCGGCCGAACCCCACTGGTACCTCGCCCTCATCGGCGCCGACCCCGCCGCCCGGGGGCAGGGCCACGGCTCGGCCCTCCTCCGCTCGGGCCTCGCGAAGGCCGACGCGGCGGGCCTGCCGGTCTACCTGGAGTCCTCCAAGCCCGACAACCTGCCGGTCTACGAGCACTTCGGCTTCAAGGTCGTCGACGAGTTCCCGCTGCCGGGCGGCGGCCCGGTCCTGTGGGCCATGAAGCGGGACGCTCGGGGCGCCTGACCTCTTCACGGGTGGTCCTGCCACAAGTGGCGCCTGAGCAGGACGTTCGCGTCCGTCACGGCGCTGTGGTCGAACTCGGCCTGGGCCGCCAGCCGTTCCCGTACGAGCAGCGCACACGTGACACAGTGCGGTACGGGCTCCGGCGGGCGGCTCAGATCGGGCACGGGCTGCGCCTGCGGCCCCCGGGCCCGCTCGTTGGCCGCCCGCACCCCCGCGCTCAACCGCTCGGCGGGGGTCGCCGGGCGCAGGTCGGCGGGATCCGCCTGCCACTCACGGCCGCCGCCGACGGGGCGGAGCATCACATAGGGCCCGGCGTTCCCCTTGAACTCGCCGACCACACCCGCCACTTGGTCGTAGACCCAGGCTCCGCGTTCCATGGATTCCGCTCCTTCCCGTGAACTACCTGGACTACCCTCTGTGATCCCGGCGCTACGAGGATGGACCGGGAAACAGGGGCTCCGGAGCGGCGGCGGGCTGTACCTCCCCAGGTCGCGCGGGTAGTTCCACATCTTCCACAAGGGAGTGCGCGCGATGCCGGCGAGACGGACGGTGACGGGCCGCAGCCAGGAGCCGAGGAAGCGGTTCGCGGAGGAGCTGAAGTCGCTACGGGCCGAGCGGGGCCTGAGCCTGCGGAAGCTGGGCGAAGTCCTTGGCTGGGACTGGTCGCTGTTCTCCAAGATGGAGAAGGGCGAGACGCTGGGCGGCCCGGAGGTGATCCAGGCGTTGGACCAGTACTACGGGACGCCGAAGTTACTGCTGACGCTGTGGGAACTGGCGGTGGCGGACCCGACCCAGTTCAAGGAGCGGTACCGGCGGTACATGACGCTGGAGGCGGAGGCGATCAGCCTCTGGTACTACGCAGTCGGTGCGGTGCCGGGCCTCCTCCAGACACCCGACTACGCGCGGACCTTCCTGGCGACCAGCGGCATGGACGGCGAGGAGCTGACCGCTCAGGTGGAGGCGCGGATAGGCCGCCGCGAGCTGCTGTCAGGACACGACGCACCGCCGTTCCGGGCCATCCTGTCAGAGACGGTGCTCCGCACGGCCCTGCCAGATCCCACTGCATGGCGTGAGCAGTTGGAGCACCTGCTGACGATGTCCGAGCGGCGGAACATCACCGTCCAAGTCATGCCGCACGCGGCCGGACCGCACGCACTGACGACCACTGACGTGATGTTCCTACGCCTGACGGACGGACGCCCGGTGGCCTGGGTTGAGACCGATCATTCGGGCGATCTCGTGGAGGAAGCGGCAGCCGTTGAGCGGCTACAGCTCCGCTACGATCGGGTCCGTGATCAGGCCCTTTCCCCGGCGGATTCACGGAAGTTCATCATGAAGATGTTGGAGGAAGCACCGTGCGAGTCGTCGATCTGAGCACCGTCACGTGGCGCAAGAGCTCCTACAGCAACAACGACGGCGGCAACTGCCTCGAAGTCGCCGACCACCTCCCCCTCGTCCCCGTCCGCGACTCCAAGAACCCCACCGGGCCCACCCTCGTCTTCGAAGCCGACGCCTGGGCCTCTTTCGTGACCGGAGTCAAGGGCGGCCGGCTCGCCGTCTGAGCCTCCGGACCGACAACCGGCCGCCCACCGCGCCCAGCACGGCGAGGGCGGCCGCCACGTATGTGCGGGTCTCTCGCCGCACTGGCCCATAACATCTGTGCCATATAGCATCACTGCTATGACCGGTGAGCGGTACACCATCGAGATCGAGCCCGAGGTCCGCCTCTGGCTGGAGGACCTCCCCGCCCACCACTACGTGATAGTCGAGTAGAAGGTCGACCGCCTCGCCGAGAACCCCACCACCCTCGGCGAGCCCTACACCCGCCACCTCAGCGGCAAGCTCCGCGAGCTGCGATTCGACCTCGGCGGGAGCGCGCAGCGCATCACCTACTGGCTCGCCCCCGACCGCCGTATCGTGCTGCTGACCGTCTTCCGCAAGACGCGCATGCGCGAGACCGCAGAAGTGGACCGGGCCCACGCCGTCCAGGCCGCATGCGAGTCTCGCCATGAGCCGGCCGCCGGGCACGACGTCTACAGCCGCCCGATCAAGGAGGAACTGTCGTGAACCACGCCGAGTGGAAGACCCGCCGCCACCGCAAGCTCCTGGGCGAGGAGGTCGAGGAGAACCCCGAGTACGACCGCCTTTACGAGGAGGCCGAGCTCGCCCACGACCTCGGCCAGCTGGTGTACGACCGGCGCACGGCCCTCGGGCTGTCCCAGACCGAACTGGCCGAGCGTTGCGGGATGAAGCAGCCACAGATCTCCCGGATCGAAGGAGGCGGCACCGTACCCACGATCCCGCTCCTGCGACGCCTGGCCCGCGCTCTCGACGCCGAGCTGACCATCGAGCTGACCCCGCACACCCAAGCGGCCTGAACGGCCTCCGGATGGGCCCTTGAGCTCAGTTCAGCTCGGGCCGCTCGTCGCGCGCCTCCTCCTCCGCGATGTCACCGCGCCCGCTGGCACCCGACCCCGTGGAGTGGAACCTGCGGCGGACGGGGACGTCACCGGGCCGGTGGACCTCGATGGCCGCTACGCCGCTTGCGCGGCGAGCCAGGCTTCCGCTGCCGCCCGTGCCGCGCCCGCGTCCGCGTCCGCCTCGCAGTCGGGGCACCGCCCCGGTTCCCAGGCGCGGAAGGCGACCTCCTCGCAGGTGACGCAGGTCTGGATCGGGGGTGGGCCCTGCACCGGGATCACCGTGGGGAGCGGCGGCGGGAGGAGCGCCCTCAGGCGATGGGAGAGGAGGCCCGCCGGGTGCTCGACGGTGTTCGGGAGGTCGGCCAGCAGCGTGCGGCGGACGGCGTCGGGGGTCGCGCCCCGGGCGAACCAGGCGTCGACGGCCGGGGCCAGGTGCCGGATGTCCCGCTCGGAGAGCAGGAACCGGGCGTCGTGGCGGCGGAGGCCGAGCAGCAGCTCGGCGGACGGGCCCTGCGGGAGGGCGGGGGTCTCGCCCCGTACCGGCCCGGACCCCTGGCGGGGATTCGGGACCGCGTCCGGCGCCTGGCCCGGGACCGGTGCCTTGTCGGGGTCCGGGTCGCCGTCCGGCTCCGGGGGCTCCGTCGCGCCCGGGTTGTTGTACGAGACCGTACGGGTCGCGATCCGGCCGCCGAGGAGGCGCTCGCGCGTCCGGGACAGGTAGCCGTGGGCCTCCAGCTCGCGCAGGGCGGCGGCGACGCGGATCTCGCCCTCGGGGAAGCGCGCGGCGAGGCACTTGACGCCGATGCGGGAACCGGCGGGCAGCGACTGGATGTGAAGGGCGAGGCCGATCGCGGTGAGCGAGAGATGCTCGTGCTGCGCGAGGTGGTTGCCGACGACGGTGAAGTTCGCCGTGTGGGTCACGTTGGCGTGAATGACGCCCGCGCCGGAAACGGGCGCGCTAAAGTTCTGGGTATCCATGGGGAAGCCTCTGGTTCTTCCTTGATGGCCAGGCCCCCGCTGGGAACGCAACTCCCTCGGGGGCCGAGCATTTTTTCAGTTCAGGTAGCCCGGAGCATATGCCAGGCAACCACCCCGAAATCCACCCCAGTTGGCACAGTTCCCTCGTGTGAGTGACACGCCTCCTCAGCTGTGACCACTCAGAGCAGGTGGGGGGGTGGTTGGTTCTTTCCCCCGGTACTTAAGAGGACGTCCAAGCCGGCCGTGTCGCGGGGCCGCCCGACTCGGCTCGCGACGAGCGACCAGGCCGCACCGTGAGATCCGGGCAACCCGGGACCCGGTACGCCGAAGCGGCCCCCGCCCGGCGTCGGCGGAGGCCGCTTCGTACGTCCTCAGGAGCTCAGTCGAGGCAGAACTCGTTGCCCTCCGGGTCCTGCATGTTGATGCAGGACTCGTTCTCCCCGTCGGCGTACAGCGTCTTCAGGTGTGTCGCGCCGAGCTTCACCAGGCGCTCGCACTCGGCCTCCAGGGTGGTCAGGCGCTCCTCGCCCACGAGGCCCTTGCCGGCGCGCACGTCGAGGTGGACCCGGTTCTTGACGGCCTTGCCCTCGGGGACGCGCTGGAAGAGCACGCGCGGGCCCGCGCCCGTGGGGTCGGAGCACGCGAAGTAGACCGGCTGCTCCTCGCGCGGCAGCGACCGGTGGTACTCCGACCAGGTGGCGAACCCCTCGGGGACCGGCGGGACGACGTACCCCAGCACCTCGCACCAGAACTCGGCGAGGCGTGCGGGCTCCGCACAGTCGATGGTGACCTGGATTTCCTTGATCGATGCCATCCGGTCACCGTAGCAAGGGGCTCGCCGCTCGCTCATTTCCTTTTCAGGGGCGGCTCGCTGAGGTGCTCTCCAGGATCACCAGGCGCTGGGTCGCGCGGGTCATCGCCACGTAGCGGTCGACCGCCCCCTCGATGCCCTCGCCGAAGGACTCCGGGTCGACGAGGACGACCAGGTCGAACTCCAGGCCCTTGGAGAGCGTCGGGGTGAGCGAGCGGACCCGGGGGCGCTCCGCGAACGTCGGGGCGCCGATGACGCAGGCGACGCCCTCGGCGTTCTCGGCGAGCCAGGTGTCGAGGACCGCGTCCAGGTCGGCGACCGGGGCGTGGGCGACGGGGATGCCGTTGCTGCGGACGGACGTCGGCACGTTGGCGTCCGGGAGTGCGGCCCGGATGACCGGCTCGGCCTCCGCCATGACCTCCTCCGGCGTGCGGTAGTTGACGCTCAGGGACGTCATCTCGATGCGGTCGATGCCTGCTCGCTCCAGGCGCTCCCGCCACGACTCGGTGAAGCCGTGCCGGGCCTGGGCGCGGTCGCCGACGATCGTGAAGCTCTTCGACGGGCAGCGGAGCAGCAGCATCTGCCACTCGGCGTCGGTCAGCTCCTGCGCCTCGTCCACCACGACGTGCGCGAACGGGCCGTCCAGCGGCTCCAGTTCGGCCGTCGGCAGGGCGCTCTCGTCGACCAGGCTCTCCTGGAGATCCTTGCCGTGCAGCATCGTGACCGCGCCCTCGCCGTCGGGGTCCGCCGCGACGATGCTGTCGATGACGCCGGACATGCGCTCGCGTTCGGCGGCGACGGTGGCCTTGCGCCGGAGGTTGAACCGGGCCGTAGCCGGGTCGCCCAGCCGCTGCCGGGCCGCGTCCAGGAGCGGCAGGTCCGAGACCGTCCACGCCTGGGCGTCGGCGCGCCGCAGTCGCTTCACCTCGTCGGGGGTCAGCCAGGGCGCGCACATCCGCAGGTACGCGGGGACCGTCCACAGGTCGCCGACGAGGTCGGCCGCCTCCAGCATCGGCCAGGCGCTGTTGAGGGCCCCGGTCAGCTCCCGGTCCTGGCGCAGCGACTTGCGGAACCGGGCCTCCGGGACCTCCTCGCCGTCGTACTTGTCGAACAGGATCGAGACCAGGTGCTCCCAGATCTGCTCGCGCGCCTCGTTGTGCGGGGTCCCCGGCTCGGCCGCGTCGAAGGCCTCCGCCCAGTCGGCGGCGGTCAGCCGGATGTCCGACCAGTGGGTGGAGACGGTCATGCCCTCGGTGGGCGGCTCCTCGTAGAACGCGACGGCCTTCTCGATCGCCATGACCATGTCCCGCGAGGACTTCAGGCGGGCGACCTCCGGGTCGGTCTCCGGCCTCGCCTTCGCGCCCTCGGCGACCAGGTCGCGCACGGTGCAGGTCCGTACGCCCTCCTCGCCGAGGCTGGGCAGGACGTCGGCGACGTAGTTCAGGTAGGGCTGGTGCGGGCCGACGAACAGCACGCCGCCGCGGCGGTGCCCGAGGCGCGGGTCGGAGTAGAGGAGGTGCGCGGTGCGGTGCAGGGCGACGACCGTCTTTCCCGTACCGGGGCCGCCGTCGACGACGAGGGCGCCGCGCGAGCCGGCGCGGATGATGGCGTCCTGGTCGGACTGGATCGTGGCGAGCACGTCCCGCATCCGGGGCGACCGGTTGCCGCCGAGGCTGGCGATGAACGCGGACTGGTCGTCGAGCGCGGCATGCCCTTCGAGTCCGTCGGCGGTGAAGACCTCGTCCCAGTAGTCCGTGATCCGGCCGCCGGACCAGCGGTAGCGGCGGCGGCTCGCCAGGCCCATGGGGTTCGCGTGCGTCGCCGCGAAGAACGGTTCGGCCGCCGGGGAGCGCCAGTCGACGAGCAGCCGGCGGCCGGTGCTGTCGGTGAGGCCGAGCCGCCCGATGTACACGGGCCCGGAACCGTCCGCCTCGCCCTCCGTGCCCTCCGTGCCCTCCGCGCCTTCCGTGCCGACCACACGGCCCAGGCACAGGTCGAGGCCGAAGCGGCGCAGGGTCCGCAGGCGGCCGGAGAGCCGGTGGATCTCCGCGTCCCGGTCCATCGCCTCCCGGCCGACCCCGCCCGGCGCCTTCCGCTCGGCGTCGAGGCGCGCCGACAGTTCGGCGATCGTCTCGTCGAGGCAGCGGGCGATGGCGGCGAAGTGCTCCTCGTCCGCGGCGATGAGCGCCGGATCCGCCTTGGGAGAGAGGTTGCCGGAGAGGTCGAACACACCGGCAATAAGGGACGTCATGTGGTGAATACCCCGTTTTCGCAGCTTCTGGCTTTCTTCGAGGAGCGATTCTGCGTCACGAAGGGGGCCTTGTCGCAAGCCCCCCTGTGCGCTATACGTTGAGAGTGCGAGAGGTGCGTACTCCCTCTCCCCTCTCCCCCTCCCTCGGACATGTCGGTCCCTGACATGTCGGTCCGGGTCCCGGGTCGGAAATTTCTCGGACGCTCGTCGCAACCTCGGGCGGTGCCGCACGTCTGGTGGGTTGAAGGCGCCCTCCAGCTGATGTTCCAGACCGTGTTTCCGACACTTCCTCGGGAGAACCCCATGACCACCCACGCCAAGCGCGACTACCGCCCCCGTCCCCGACTCCTGGGCGTCGTCGCCGGTGCCGTGCTGATCCTCGGCGGCGGGTTCGTCGCGCAGGCCGTCGCCGACTCGGGCCCGAAGCCGGCCCCTGTCGCCCCGGATGCCGCGCCCGCCGCCCCCAAGCCGGTTGCGGCGCCCGCCACGCCGGCGCCGGTTCCCGCGCCCGCCGCGCCGAAGGTCGTGACCGCGCCGAAGCCGGTGGCCCAGCCGGTCGCGCCGAAGCCGGCCCCCGCGCCCGCGTCCGCCGCGCCGAAGGTCAGCGCGCCCAGGCCCGCGCCCGCGCCGGTTCCCGCGCCCGCCGGTGACGCGCCCCGCGTGATCGCGCCCGGCAAGTAGCCGCACCGGGCGAGTGGGTGGACCCGCCCCCGGGTCCACCCACTCACCCGCCCTCTCCCCTCCCCGACCCCGACGGATCGAGGCCCATGCCGTACGCCCTCGCCCTGACCATGGCGCCGCCCTGGTGGTCCCGGCTGCTCGCGCGGGTGTCCCGTGCGGCCCGGGACGCGCGCGTGCCGGTGCGGGAACGCCATCTGCGGGCCGTCGGCGCTCCGTACGACGACGAGCCGGCCCCCACGCTCACCGAGCTCTACCGGGCGCGGCGGCTCGACATGGTGCGGCTCGCGCTCTTCCTGGTGGACGACCTGCCGACCGCCGAGGACGTCGTGCAGGACGCGTTCGCCGCCCTGTGCCGCGTGTACGGCACCTCGCTCGACGGACTCCAGGACCCGGGGGCGTACCTGCACACCGCTGTCGTCAACGCGGCCCGCTCCATGCTGCGCCGACGCCGTACCGCGCGCGCGTACACCCCGCCCCACCCGGGTTCCTGCGCGCCCGTCGACGAGGGGCTGCTGCTCGCCGAGGAACACCGGCAGGTGCTCGACGCGCTGGCGGAGCTGACGCGCCGGCAGCGCGAGGTGCTGGTGCTGCGCTACTGGTCGGAGCTGACGGAGGCGCAGATCGCGCAGACGCTGGGCCTCTCGCGCGGCACGGTGAAGTCCACCGCGAGCCGCGCCCTCGACGCCCTGGAGAAGCAATTGGAGAAGCGCCTGGACGAGGCCCCGGAGGCAGGCCGATGACACGCCCCGTGGAGGAGCGGCTGCGCGCCGCCCTCGCCGCGCGCGCCGCCCTCGTGACCTACCGTGACCTGCGCGGCGACGCGCCTCCGCAGGGGCGCGGCTGGGGGACGCACCGGATCCGCGCGGTCGCGTTCGCGGCGCTCGGGGCGGTCGCCGCCGTGGCCGCCGCATGCCTGCTCGTACTGCTCCCGGACGGTCCCGCGGCCCCGGACCCGGTGCTGCCCGCCCGCAGCCCGGCGATCACGCCGGTACCGCCGGTGCGCACCCCCGTGCCGCCGCTGCCCACCCCGGCCCCGAGCGGACCGGCCGTCACGGAGCCCCGGCCGGTGGAGTCGCCGTGACGCGGAGAAGGGCCGGAACCCGTCGGGTTCCGGCCCTTCTCGGCAGAGCGCGCGACTACTTCTTCGGGTTGACCTCGTCCAGGCAGAGGACGAACTTGTCCGAGCCCAGCTGCTGCGCGAGCGCCGAGTGCTCCTCGCCGCAGGCGTTCAGGTCGAAGGTGTTGTCGACGACCTTGAAGACCTTGAACAGGTCGGCCTTGCCGGAGGAGCAGTCGACGGTGTCGACCTTGGGGTCGTTGTCGGGACCGGTGACGGTCACGCACTCGCCGGCCTCGGCGTGCACGGGGGCGTCACCCGTGAGGTGCGGGAGGCCGAACTTCACCGCGACGGCGACGACGATCGCGACGATGACACCGCCGACCTTCTTGAGGATCGCGGAGCCCTTCTTGGCGGGGGCAGCGGGCTGCTGCTCGGGGGCGAAGGGAGCGGGAGGCGTCGTCATGTGAATTCCTTGGGGGACGCGGACATGATCAGACGCGAACGTTACATGCGCCAAAACAGGCAAAAAGGATCATGAAGATCCACTTCCCGATCAGTTGTCGAGTCGTGACCCTGCAGCCACGTCGGGGTCACGCCCGATTCGCCGTCAGGACCCCTTTCAGGAGCCCGTTCAGGGTCGCGGCCCCAGCTGACGCTGATGGTCGAGCGCCCGTCGCAGGTCCACCGGAAGCGGGTGATACGGGCCGTACGCACGCTCCGCGTCGAACAGCAGCCGCTGGAGCTCCTCCTGACCGGCCGTGTGCTCGCCCGCCGCCAGGAGCAGCAGCCCGACCCTCTGCCGGATGTCGAAGGCCCGGGCCTGATCCCGCTCGTAGTACGGCAGGACGGCGCGGAACTCCGCGAGCGCGGCGGCCGTCTCCCCCAGCTGCTCCAGGCACAGCGCCGCGTCGTAACGGAACTGCAGGAACTGCGGGTCCGCCGGGCCCGCCTCCGCGCCGCGCTCCTCCGCGAGCCGGCGCAGCTCCGGCAGCGCGCGCCGGTACTGGCCGTCGTCCATCAGCGTCGACGCGTACTGCTTGCGCAGGATCCGGACGACCGGTGACCCTTCGCCGTGCTCGGCCGCCGCCGCGGGCAGGATGCCGCCGAGCATGTCCACGGCCTGAGTGAGCGAGCCCTCGGCGAGCAGCCGCTTCACCTCCTCGACGGCAGCGGCCACGTCCGGACGCGCGGGCGCCGCGCTTCCGTACACCCGGGGGTCGGTGCGGGGGTCGGGCTGCGCACGCGGAGGCGCGACCGGGACCGGCGGGACCGGGACCGGGACCGGCGCGGTCCTCGCCGAAGGCCGGTCCGGCCAGGGCGCGTGCGGGCGCAGGAACGGCCGGGTCGGGTCCATCGGCCCCGCCGGGGCGCCGCGCGCGGGAAGCAGCGGCAGCAGCTGCTCGTACACCTCGTGGGCCCCGGACGGCCGCGCCTGCGGGTCCTTGGCGAGCAGCCGCAGGACCAGCGCCTCGAGCGCCTCGGGGACCTCGGGGCGCAGCTGCCGGAGCGGGGCGGGGGGCTCGTACAGATGGCGGTGCAGCACGCCGAGCGCGGTGGATCCGGCGAACGGCACGTTCCCGCTGAGGAGTTCGTGGAGCAGCACGCCGAGCGCGTACAGGTCGGTGGACGGGCCGACGGCGCCGCCCATGGCCTGCTCCGGCGCCATGTACGCCGGGCTGCCGATGGGCGAACCGGTGTGCGTGAGCCGGGTGGTGTCGGTGTCCAGGACGGAGGCGACGCCCAGGTCGAGGACGGTGACGGTGCCGTCCGGGCGGATCATCACGTTCCGCGGCTTGAGGTCGCGGTGCACGATCGGCACCGCGTGCACGGCGGCGAGCACCGCGCACAGCTGCGCGGCGACGCTGACCGCCCACTCCCAGGGGTACGGGTCGTGCTCGGCGAGGTGGTCGGCGAGGTCCGCGCCCTGCACGTACTGCATGACGAGGTAGAGGTCGTCGCCGTCGCTGCCCGCGTCGTGCACGGTCACGAGGCCGGGGTGGTCGACCTGCGCGGTCACCCGGCACTCGCGCACGAAGCGGCGCCGCAGCTCGTCGGCGGCGGTGGCGGGGCCGGTCATGGTGGCCGGCCGCAGCAGCTTCACCGCGACCCGACGGTCGAGCCGCCCGTCGTACGCCGTCCAGACCTGCCCCATCCCGCCCTGCCCGATGACGGTGGAGAGCTCGTAACGCCCCCCGATGACCCGCCCGTTCACCGGCGGTCTTCGCCTTCCGGAGCGTTCTTGCGGAGCAGGTCGCTCAGCTCGTCCAGCTCGGCGCGGACCTGGTCGATGCGGTGCCCGGGAACGGCGGGCGGCTGGACGGCCGGGGGCGGGACGACCGGGCGGGCGTACGGGTTGGGGCTCCCCGGACTCGGGACCGTGACGGCGGCGGCGGGGTCGTATCCCGGCGGGAGGAACGCGGGAGCCGCGGCGCCGGGCCGGTCCAGGCGACGGATCTCGGTCACCAGGTAGTACGTGATCGAGCCCGCCACCAGGGCGACCATGATGCCGACGGCGACGAAGGACTCCGTGGTCGTGGGCTCCTCGTCGCCGGTGACGCCCGCGTACGTGAAGAGACCCGCCGCCAGCAGGAACGTCAGACCGAACAGCACCCAGTCCAGCGCCCTGCGGGTGACGATCGCGAGCCGCAGCATCGGCGCCCAGGCCAGGAATCCGCAGCTCAGCAGCGCGAGGACGGAGAAGAGGACGAGCAGCGCGATCCGGCCACCGGAGGCGGGGCTCTTCGACGGCTGCGGAACCTGCGGGGCCTGCGGAGGGCCGTACATCCTGCTGCTCCTGCTCGGACGGATCCTCGGGACGGATCGGGGTGCGGAGACGAGCGTATACACCCATACGGACAACGGTTCCGGGATACCCGGAACCGTTGTCGAAGCGATCAGAAGCGGCGCGGCCTCAGGGGGCGACCGTGCCGTCCGCCAGGCCGTCGTACAGGCCCTGGACCAGCTGGTCGCCGAGGCGCGCGGCCAGCCGCAGCGACTCCTCGAACTCGGCGAGCGCCCGGAACCGCTCGCCGAACCGGCGCTGTTCGGCCAGGGGCAGGCGCGGCAGCTGGAGGCGGCGCACGTCGAGCCGGGTCGCGGTGGACGCGTAGCTGCTGGCCTGCCGGGTGTTGGCGGTGGCCCGGAGGAAACCGGCCAGGAACCAGGGGTCGAGAGCCGCCGGATCGGGGCGGAGCAGCTGGAGGTTGCGGCCGAGCGCGGCTCCCTCGGCGGAGGCGTCGACGACCCGGACGGCGGTGCCGCCGCCGAGGACCGGGACGACGACGTCCCCGGCCGCGAGGAGGACCGGCTCCTCGGGCGGCCCGTCGGGCAGTGTCCCGGAGGGCGGCTGGGAGGCGAGGACGTCGTGGTCGGTGAGGACGGCGACCGGTGTGGCGGCGGGGGTCGTGCCCACGCCGCCCGCGCGCAGGGCCAGGGCGCCGGCGCGGGCCAGTTCGCCGACGGTGGTCGTGGGCCGGCCGGCCCCGGCGCCGCCGGACGCCGGGTCGGTCAGTGACGGTGGGGTCAGTTCACGGGTCCGGTGCAGCGTCTCGGTCAGCCGCTCGCGCACCGCGGCCAGCTGGGCCACGCCCTCGGCGGCGGCCGGCGGCGGGAGATGGCGGGCGGGGGCGAGGTCGACGTCGTCGTCGAGGAGCTCGATGACCGGCACGGAACGGCTCGCGCCCGGGGTCCCGGCGAGGGTCCCGTCCCGGTCGAAGGGCGTCCAGGCGTCCAGGACGGCGGAGTGGACGGCCGGCCAGTCGAGCCGGTCGCGGCCCTCCCGGCCCAGTCCCGCCTGCTCGGAGGCGGCGTCGACGAGGAGGAGTTCGGCCGGGGGGCGCTCGCCCTGGACGGGCCTGCGCAGCACCCAGAGGTGGAGCGGGATGCCGTACGGCGGCGCGGCGCCGGCCGGGAGGGCGACGACCGCGCGCAGGGCGCCCCGGCGGAGCAGATCGGCCCGGATGCGGCGGCCCGAGCGGCGGGAGGCGGCGGCGGGAGGCATGAGCAGGACGGCGGTGCCGCCGGGGCGGAGGCGGGCCAGGGCGTGCTGGACCCAGGCGAGTTCGGACTCCGTGCGGGCCGGGAAGCCGTACTCCCAGCGCGGGTCGTAGGCCAGCTCGTCGTGGCCCCAGTTCCGCTCGTTGAACGGCGGGTGGCACAGGACGGCGTCCGCCGCCAGCGTCGGGAACGCGTCGGCGCGCAGGCTGTCGCCGGACCGGACGCGGATGTCGGCGTCGGTGGCGAGCGCCAGGCGCAGGGCGGTGAGCGCGGCGAGGTCGTGGTCGGAGTCCTGGCCGCAGACGGCGCCGGGACGCTCGACCGCGCTCAGCAGGCCGCCGGTCCCGGAGGCGGGGTCGAGGACGGTGAGCGGGGCGGCCTCGTGGCCGCGCCTCGGGGTCGCCGCGAGCGCCGCCATGAGGGCGGCGGGGCCGGGCGGGGTGAGCGTGTACTGCCGTGGGTTGGCGTCCAGGTGACGGCCGAGCAGGAACTCGAAGGCCCCTCGGACCCCGGTCTCGGCCGCGAGCTCGGCGGCCCCGCGCAGGAGCGGGACGGAGGCGGCGAGCGCGGGGGCGGTCGGGGTGAGGACGGCCCGCTCGGGGCCGAACCGCTCGGTGAGCGTCTCCTCCAGGGCGACGGGCAGCACCTCCGCGAGCCGCGCGTCGGGGAGCTCGGCGAGCGCGGGCCAGGCCGCGGACCTGTCCCGTACGAGGAGGAGGGCGCACCCCGCGTGGACGAGGGCGGTGACGGCGCCGGCCGGGTGGCCCGCGATCTGCTGCCAGACGCGCTCCCTGAGCGGGACCTCGGCCAGCTTGCCCTGGGCGCGGAGCCATTCCTCGACGTCCGCGAGGGCGAAGGACGGGCTGGTCTCCGTACCGCCGACGGGCTTCGGGAAATCGGCGTGGCGGCGGCGCCAGTTGCTGACGGCGGCCCGGCCGACCCCGGCGAGCCGCGCGATCCCGGCGGCGGTCACCTCGGCGGCGGGCGTCTCCGCCGCGCCACCCGTCCGCTCCGCACCCGCCTCTGCTGCGTTCTCCGGCACGTGACCCAACTCCCCTGGCTCGCCCCTTTGGCTGTGACACCAATCCTAGCGAGGAACGCGCTCCACATCTCTTCACAGTGTGAGTCGATCCATTTTTCGTGAACCGTGTTGACTCGGTTCACAGGCTCTGCTGTGATTGACCCATCGCACCAGACATCGTCACCGTCCGGGAGGACACACCCATGTCGTACGACACCCAGGTCCCGCCCGCCGCCCCGCAGGTCATGCGCAACGGCCTCGGCACCGCGGCCCTGATCCTCGGCATCATCGGCACGATCTCCGGGCTCATCCCGCTCTTCTTCTGGCTGGCCGGCATCCTCGGCCTGATCGCGCTGATCCTGGGGCTCGTCGGCAAGGGCCGTGTGAAGCGCGGCGAGGCGAGCAACAAGGGAGTGGCGCTCACCGGCGCGATCCTGGGCCTCGTGTCCCTGATCCTCTCGGTCGTCGGCCTGGTCATCACGGTCACGGCCGTCAGCGACGCGGTCGACGAGATCGACAAGTCCATCAAGGACACCGCCCCGAAGGACCCGTCGAGCGCCGCCCCGACGAGCAAGGCCCCGGCGGGCGACGCCGGCAAGGCCGACAAGAAGGGCCAGGGCCTGGAGGACGGCGACAGCTCCGTCTACGACGACGACCTCACGGTCACGGTCGCGGACCCGAAGCCGTACTCCCCCGACGAGTACGCGGTGGGCCACACCAAGGGCAACAAGGCCTACCAGGTCACCGTCGTCATCGAGAACAAGGGCAAGGAGAAGTTCGACACCGCCCTCGTCAGCCTCAGCGCCACCGCCGGCAAGAACGGCGTCGCGGCCGAGGAGATCTACGACAACAAGGTCGGCAAGGGCTTCGAGGGCACCATCATGCCCGGCAAGAAGGCCACCATCACCGTCGCCTTCGACGCCCCCGAGGACGCCAAGAACCTGACCGTCGAGGTCAACCCCGGCTTCACGTACGACGCCTCGCAGTGGGAGCTGAAGATCGGCTGACCCACGCCCGACACACACCACGCCGGACACACACCACGCCGGACACGCACCACAAGGACCGGGGCCCTTCGGGGCCCCCACCCCGTACCACCCCCTCGGAGACGCTCCCATGCACGCCAAGACCCGCACCCGTCGCACCGCCGTCTCGGCCGTCCTGTGCGCCGCCTTCGCCCTCGGCACCGCCGCCTGCGGCCCGTTCTCGGACGACGCGAAGCCGGCCGGGCCCTTCGGGGGAATGACCGGTTCGCAGATCGTCGACAAGGCCTTCGCGGCGACGAGGGCGGCGAAGTCCGTGACCGTGGACGTCGACCTGAAGTCCGAGGAACCGACGAAGGGCTACCTCTCGGTCGACACCCGGGGGAAGTGCGCCGGCACCGTGTCCACGGGCACGGCCAGCACGACCGAAGTGATCAAGGTCGACGAGAAGGACGTCTACCTGCGCTTCGACGAGACCTTCCTGCGCGAACAGACCAAGGGCGAGAGCGCCGAGGTGCAGGAGGCCATGCTCAAGGAGCTGAAGGGCAAGTGGGTGAAGGCGCCCGTCTCCGATCCCGAGAACAAGGAGATGGCGGCGGTCTGCGACCTGCAGGAACTCCTCGGCGGGTTCGAGCAGGGCGCGAGCGGCATCGCCAAGGGCGCGGAGACCACCGTCGACGGGCAGAAGGCGCTGGCCCTGACGGAGCCGGGCGACGGCGGCGAGACCAACACGGTCTACGTGGCCACGCAAGGCGCCCCGTACATCCTGCGGATCGTCACGAAGGGCGGCGACGAGCCGGGGACGATCACCTTCTCGAAGTACGGCAAGCCGGTCGACGCGAAGGCCCCGGAGGCGAAGGACGTCGTCGTCACCGGCTGACCCACAGACGTGAGAGGGCCGTCACCCGGGGGGGGAACGGCCCTCTCACCTGTGCGTCGGACGCGTCAGATCCGGTGCCGGACCCACACGTTCGGCTCGACGTACACCGCGTAGCCGCGCGCGGCCTCGCAGTGGACCGGGACCAGGGCGCCCTCGACCTCGACCGGACCGTCCGTGTCGAAGGGGAGGCCGGTCCACGTCCGCCACTGCTCCAGAGAGCCGGAGACCGTCATCGAGGCCGGGGCCACCGCCTCGATCACGCCGCCCGCGCGGACGTGGACGCGGAGCCACGGGTCGTGCGGCAGGCCGTCGGCCTCGCGCGTGCGGAAGGCGTACTCGTGGATGGAGGCCTGCGCCTCCAGGTGCTTGCCGTTGGGGCGGACCGGGGCGACGAGTTCGGCGAAGCCGAGCCGGCCGACGTTCGCCCGCATGGCGGCGAGCATCCGGTGCGAGAGGCCCTTGCCGAGGTGCCCGAGGTCCACGGTGATCTCGATCGCGCTGACGGTGTCGGCCTCCCGGCCGTGCCGCAGGTCGGAGAAGGCCCAGTTGAGGACCTCGTCCCAGCCCCGGGCCGGCAGCTCGCGGCGGCCTTCCGCGTCGAGCCGGAAGGGCACGCTGAAGCCGCGGGCGACGACCGCGCCCGTGGCGTCGGTGGCGACGAGGACGTACTCCGGGAACTCCCGGACGATCCGGCCCATGTTGGCCCAGCCGACCGGGTCGTACATCATGAACTCGGGCCACAGGTCCTTCATGGACCACATCGCCCCTTCGAGTTCGGGTCGTTCGGCGAGGGTCGTGACGTTCAGGTCCATGCGACCAGGTTAAAGATCGTCCACCTGGTCGCCCAAACGTTTTTTCGCCCCGGGTGCTACGGCAGCTTCTGCTGCGGGCAGGTGCCGAGGACCCGCTTCATCGCGTCCCGCTCCCCCGCCGTCACCCACACCCCGTACTTCTTCTTCACCGCGATCTGCCGGGCCACGTACGTGCAGCGGTAGGCCCGGTTCGGCGGCAGCCAGGTGGCGGCGTCGCCGTCGGACTTGCCGCGGTTGGTCGCGGCGTCGACGGCGAGCAGGTTGAGCGGGTCGTTGGCGAAGCGGCGCCGGGTCTCGCCGTCCCACTTCCCCGCCCCCTTCTGCCAGGCGTCGGAGAGCGCGACGACATGGTCGATGTCGACCTTGGAGCGGCCCCGGACGTAGCGGACCGTGGTGCCCGTGTACGGGTCGTCGGTGAGGGTCCCGGAGGCGACCTTGCAGTGGCCGTCCGTGAAGCGGACGCCGGTCAGGTCCCGCTTGAGTATGTCGTCGCGGGTGCCGCAGCCGTTGCCGTCGACGTCCGCCCAGGCGCGGCCGAACTTCTCCCGCTCGTAACCGGTCTTCGGGGCGCGGCCCTTGACGGTGAGGGTGTCCACGGCGGCGAGCGCGGTGCCGCGCGCGGCGGGCCTGCCGCCGACGTCTCCCGGGGTGTCGGTTCCGGGCGAGCACGCCGCGGTGAGGAGTACGGAGACGGCGAGCGTCGAGGCGGCGAGGGTCCTTCGGTACGTCAGCACCCTCGAATCCTAGGCCGGACGGTTACGTCGTCTTCGTACCGATGGTCCCGAAACGGACGGGGCGCGTGGCGTCGTCAGCTCTTTCCGATGCCGAGGGTGTTCTCGGAGGGCAGCAGGCCGGAGCCGACGATCGTGAGCCAGGGGCCGCCGAGGAGGTCGGCGAGCCGGGCGGTGTCCTCGGCGCCGAGTGCCTCCCACGGTCCGGCGGCCAGTTCGTCCGTACGCCGTTCCACCTCCGCGCGCAGGGCGCGGCCCGCGTCCGTGGCGAGGCCGGTCGCGTCCACGAGCCCTCGGGCCCTCAGGCGCTCCCGGGCGGCGTCCCAGGCGTCCGCGCTCCAGCCGCGGGTCTCGAAGACGTGCGCGGCCGCGGCGCCGACGGCCGCGAAGGAGACGAGCGACTCGGCCGGGTCGAGGCCGGCGGAGATCAGGGCGGCGATGTGGCCGTCGCCGCGGTGCTCGCGCAGGATCGTCGCCGCCTGCCAGAGGACGAGGTGCGGGGCCTCGGGCCAGGGCAGTTCGGCGTGGGCGGCGGCGAGCGGGCGGCCTTCGAGGCCGGCCGACTCGGCGGCGCGGCGGGCGAGGCCGGCCGCCTCGGCGAGCGCGGGGCCTTCGAGCGTCTCGGCGCCGAGGAGGGTCCGGTAGCTCCGATCGGCGGCGCGGAGCCGGGCGGCGAGGACGTCGGCGGGGGTGGCGACCTCCCAGGCGGCGGGGACGTGCCGGGCGACCTTCTCGGGGCTGAAGCCGTAGAAGGCGGAGGCGACCCGGACCGGCCCGACGGGGCCGAGGGCGGCGGCGCGCCAGGCGAAGTAGGAGGGCCAGCGGTCGGCGGTCCCGTAGCCGAGGGCGCCGGCCTCGTCGAAGGCCTCGGGGGCGTAGTAGAGCACGGAGTGCAGGGGTTCGAGCAGATGCCACATCTGGCGTACGCGAGCGGTCTCCACGGTGTCTTCCTTCCATCGACCCTTGAACTTGACACTGACAAGATTGCGCCCGCCCCGTCGAACTTGTCAATGACTAGATTGTGGCTAGGCTGCTGCCATGACGAGCCGGAGCACCTACCACCACGGCGACCTGCGGCAGGCCGTCCTCGCCGCCGCACTCGACGTGATCGCCGCCGAGGGCCCGGGGGCACTGAGCCTGCGCGACCTCGCCCGCCGCGCGGGCGTCTCGCACGCGGCCCCCGCCCACCACTTCAAGGACCGCACGGGCCTGCTCACGGCGATCGCCGCCCAGGGGTACGAACTCCTCGCGGAGGCCCTGGCCGACGCCCCCGAACTGAGCGAACGCGGAGTGCGCTACGTACGCTTCGCCGTCACCCACCCCGCGCACTTCCAGGTCATGTTCCAGCCGGAGCTGCTGCGCGCCGACGACCCGGACCTCCTCGCCGCCAAGGAGCACGCCTCCGCCGAACTCCGCGCGGGCGTCGCCGGCCTGCCGGACGCCCCCGACGCCCGTACGGCCGGCATCGCCGCCTGGTCGCTCGCCCACGGCTTCGCGACGCTGCTCCTGACGCAGAACGTGACGGCGGCGATCGGCGACCGGGACCCCGAGGAGTACTTCCGCTCGCTGACCGGACTGGTCTTCAAGAACCAACTCCCGCCCCGGGACGGGGAATAGCCCGCGTCAGCCCGTAATTGACGAAGGCATGCGAACCTCGAACACCCTCCGCCGCGCCGCCCTCGCCCTCCTCACCACCGGCACCCTCGCCTTAGCCCCCACCGCCCTCGCCGACACCGGCAACCACGGCCCGGCCTGGCGCGGCGCCTGGGCCGCGTCCCCGCAGTCGGCGGCCGCGCCGCTCGGCCCCAACTGGTCGCAGCAGGGCTTCGACCACCAGACGGTCCGCCAGGTCGTCCGCGTCACCGCCTCCGGCACCCGGACCCGCATCGAGCTGACGAACCGCTACGGCACCGGCCCGCTGCGGATCACCGGCGCGACCGTCGCCCGCACGGCCAAGGGCAGTGCCGTACAGCCGGGTTCGGTACGCACCCTGCGGTTCGGCGGCCGCCCGTCCGTGACGATCCCGGCCGGCGAGACCCTCCTCAGCGACGCCGCGCCCCTCCCCGTCAAGGCCTTCGAGAACCTGACCGTCACCCTCTACCTCGCGGACGCGACCGGCCCGGCGACCTTCCACTCCTTCTCCTCGGCCACCAGCTACCGCGCCGAGGGCGACCACCGCGCCGACCTCTCCGGCGACGCGTTCGGGGAGACCAGCGCCTCCTGGTACTTCCTCTCCGGCGTCGAGGTCACCGGCGGCCGCGACACCGCCCGCCGCGACGGCATCGTCACCTTCGGGGACTCCATCACCGACGGCGTCGGCTCCACGACCGACGCCGACAACCGCTACCCGGACGAGCTCGCCGAGCGCCTCGCCGCCTCCGGCCGGTCCCGCGCCGTCCTCAACCACGGCATCGGCGGCAACCAGGTCGTCAACGACACCACCTGGGCGGGCGAGAAGGCCGTCGCCCGGTTCGAGAAGGACGTGCTCACCGAGAAGGGCGTGGGCACGGTGATCCTCCTGGAGGGCATCAACGACATCGGCGGCAGCGGCCCGGCCTTCCCCGGCGGCCCGACGCCCGAGGTGTCGGTGGACCGGCTGATCGAGGGCCACCGCACCCTCATACGGCAGGCCCACGCCAAGGGCCTGAAGGTCGTCGGCGCCACCCTCACCCCGATCGGCGGCTCCTTCTACGACACCCCGGAGAACGAGGCCAAGCGGGAGGCCTTCAACACCTGGGTCCGCACCTCGGGCGCCTACGACGCCGTCGTCGACTTCGACCGCGCCGTCGCCGACCCGTCCGACCCGGACCGCATCCTCCCCGCGTACGACGCGGGCGACCACCTCCACCCGGGCGACGCGGGCTACAAGGCCATGGCCGAGGCCCTGGACCTCGACGCGCTGTAACCGCCGTGGGGCGGCACCCTCGGGGTGCCGCCCCACGCCCTCACCCTCCGAGGATCGTCGTCAGGAACTCGCCCGTCCACGCCAGGAGTTCACGGCCCACCACCGGCTTTCCGCCGATCTTGCCGGTCGTCGGGCGCGGCACCAGGATCTGGTGGACGGCCGGCTTGATGACGGACTTCGGGTGCAGGCGCTTCAGCCTCAGCTCCTGCGACTCGCGCAACTCCACCGGCGCGAAGCGGATGTTGGAGCCCTGGAGGACGATCTCGCCGACGCCGCACGCGCGCGCGAGCATCCGCAGGCCCGCGACCAGGAGCAGGTTCTCCACCGGCTCGGGCAGCTTGCCGTACCGGTCGGTGAGCTCCTCGCGCACGGCCCTGATGTCCTCCTCCGAGTTCGCGGAGGCGATCGAGCGGTAGGCCTGGAGCCGCAGCCGCTCGCCCGGCGCGTAGTCGTGCGGCATGTGGGCGTCGACCGGGAGCTCGATCTTGACCTCCAGGGGGGCCTCCTCCTCGACCCCGCCCTCCATCTGCGCCCGGTAGTCGGCGACGGCCTCGCCGACCATCCGTACGTACAGGTCGAAGCCGACGCCCGCGATGTGACCGGACTGCTCGCCGCCGAGCAGGTTGCCCGCGCCGCGGATCTCCAGGTCCTTCATGGCGACGTACATGCCGGCGCCCATCTCGGTGTGCTGGGCGATCGTCGCGAGCCGCTCGTGCGCGGTCTCCGTGAGCGGCTTCTCCGGCGGGTACAGGAAGTACGCGTAGCCTCGCTCGCGGCCACGGCCGACGCGGCCGCGCAGCTGGTGGAGCTGCGACAGGCCGAAGTTGTCGCCGCGCTCGACGATGAGGGTGTTGGCGTTGGAGATGTCGATGCCGGACTCGACGATCGTCGTCGAGACGAGCACGTCGAACTTCTTCTCCCAGAAGTCGACGACGACCTGCTCCAGGGCCTGCTCGGACATCTGGCCGTGCGCCGTGGCGATCCGCGCCTCGGGGACGATCTCGCGGAGCCGGGCGGCGGCGCGGTCGATCGAGTCGACCCGGTTGTGGATGTAGAAGACCTGGCCCTCGCGCAGGAGTTCGCGCCGGATCGCGGCACCGATCTGCTTCTCCTCGTACGGCCCCACGAAGGTGAGGACCGGGTGCCGCTCCTCCGGCGGGGTGGTGATCGTCGACATCTCGCGGATGCCGGTGACCGCCATCTCAAGCGTGCGCGGGATCGGGGTGGCCGACATCGTCAGGACGTCGACATTCGCCCGGAGCTTCTTCAGCTGCTCCTTGTGCTCGACGCCGAAGCGCTGCTCCTCGTCGACGATGACCAGGCCCAGGTCCTTGAACTTCGTCTCGGAGGAGAAGAGGCGGTGGGTGCCGATGACGACGTCGACCGAGCCCTCCCGGAGCCCCTCCATCGTCGCCTTCGACTCGGTCTCCGTCTGGAAGCGGGACAGCGCCCGCACCTTCACCGGGAACTGCGAGTACCGCTCGCTGAACGTGCCGAAGTGCTGCTGCACGAGCAGCGTCGTCGGGACGAGGACCGCGACCTGCTTGCCGTCCTGGACCGCCTTGAAGGCCGCCCGCACCGCGATCTCCGTCTTGCCGTAGCCCACGTCGCCGCAGATCAGACGGTCCATGGGGACGGTCTTCTCCATGTCCTCCTTCACCTCGGCGATCGTCGACAGCTGGTCGGGCGTCTCCGCGTACGGGAAGGCGTCCTCCAGCTCCCGCTGCCACGGGGTGTCCGCACCGAAGGCGTGGCCGGGCGCCGCCATGCGGGCGCTGTACAGCTTGATCAGATCGGCCGCGATCTCCTTCACGGCCTTCTTCGCGCGCTGCTTCGTCTTCGTCCAGTCCGCGCCGCCGAGCCGGTGCAGGGTCGGCGCCTCGCCGCCCACGTACTTGGTGACCTGCTCCAGCTGGTCGGTCGGGATGTACAGCCGGTCGCCGGGCTGGCCGCGCTTCGCGGGCGCGTACTCGACGAGGAGGTACTCGCGGGTCGCGCCCTGCACGGTCCGCTGGACCATCTCGATGTACCGGCCGACGCCGTGCTGCTCGTGCACGATGTAGTCGCCGACCTCCAGGGTCAGCGGGTCGATCGTCTTGCGGCGCTTGGCGGGCATCCGCTGCCCGTCCTTGCCGGCCGCCTTCTGCCCCGACAGGTCCGTCTCCGTCAGCACCGCCAGCTTGAGCGCCGGGTCGACGAAGCCGTAGTCGATGGAGCCGGTCGACACGTGCACGACGGACGGGGAGATCTCGGCGAGGTCCGCGTCGAGGCGGGCGGCGATGCCCTCGCCGCCGAGGACCTCGACCGTACGGGACGCGGGGCCGTGGGCCTCCGTCACGTACACCGTGCGCCAGCCGTCGGCCAGCCAGCCCTTGGTGTCGGCGAGCGCGCGGGCGGTGTCGCCGCGGTACGACTCGGGGGCGTGCATGCCGAGCGTCAGCGTGTCGGCCTCGTGGTCGACGTCCGCGGCGAACGGCGACACCGACCACCAGGCCATGCCGAGCTCGCTCGCCCGGTCCCGTACGTCCGCGATCCCCCACAGCGAGGCCGCGCCGACGTCGATCGGGGCCTCGCCACCGCCGGCGGTGGCGGCCCAGGAGGCCTGCAGGAACTCCTGGCTGGTGGCGACGAGGTCGGCGGCCCGGGTCCGCACGCGCTCGGGGTCGCAGACGACGGCCATGGCGCCCTTGGGGAGGACGTCGAGCAGCAGCTCCATGTCGTCGACGAGGACCGGCGCGAGGGACTCCATGCCCTCGACGGCGATCCCCTCGGCGATCTTGTTCAGCAGCTCGCCCAGCTCGGGGTGCGCTTCGGCGAGCGCGGCGGCCCGCTCGCGCACCTCGTCGGTCAGGAGCAGCTCCCGGCAGGGCGGCGCCCACAGGCCGTGCTCGGCGACCTCGAGGGACCGCTGGTCGGCGACCTTGAAGTAGCGGATCTCCTCGACGTCGTCGCCCCAGAACTCGATGCGGAGCGGGTGCTCCTCGGTCGGCGGGAAGACGTCCAGGATGCCGCCGCGCACGGCGAACTCGCCGCGCTTCTCGACCAGCTCGACCCGGGAGTACGCGGCGGCGGCGAGCCCCTCGACGACCTCGTTCAGATCGGCGGTCCGGCCGGACCGCAGCGCGACGGGCTCCAGGTCCCCGAGGCCCTTGACCTGCGGCTGGAGTACGGAGCGGATGGGCGCGACGACGACGGAGACGGGACCGGCGGCGGGGTCGTCGTCACGGGGGTGGGCGAGCCGGCGCAGTACGGCGAGGCGGCGCCCGACGGTGTCGGAACGGGGCGAGAGCCGCTCGTGCGGCAGGGTCTCCCAGGAGGGGTACTCGACGACCGTGTCCGGGTCGAGCAGGGACCGCAGCGCGGCGGCGAGGTCCTCGGCCTCCCTGCCGGTCGCGGTCACCGCGAGCACCGGCCGCCCCGAGTCCCGGGCGAGCGCGGCCACGGCGAACGGCCGCGCGGCCGCCGGCCCGACCAGGTCCACGTGCGGCCGGTTCCCGTCGGCGGCGGCCTTCACCGCCTCGGCGAGGGCGGCGTCCTTGACGACGACATCGAGCAGACCGTGCAGGCTCATGGAGCTTTCCATCCCGGGTTCGGACGACGGGGGCGGGCAACGCGAACAGCCCGACACGTCGAACGGGCCGGGCGGTCCCGGGCACGTACGGCCCGGTCGCCCCCAGCCTACGACGTGCCACTGTCACCCGCCCGAAGGAAGGGGCCGGCGGGAATCGTGACGGAGCAGGCCACGGTCGGCTCGCGGCACTACGCTTTAGTCCATACTCCCGGTCCACCCCGCACACACCCAGCTGTGAGCCCTCCCCACGGTGAGAGGCCGCCATGGAAGCAGCCCGGCAGTACGACGTCCACGAGGCGAAGACCCACTTCTCCAAGATCCTGGAAACGGTCGCCACCGGCGAGGAGGTGATCATCAGCAAGTCCGGCGAACCGGTCGCGAAGGTGGTCCCGCCGGCCGGCAAGGTCCACCGGAGCGGCCACGGCTCCCTCAAGGGGCTCGTCACCGTCTCCGACGACTTCGACGATCCCCCCGAGGCCTTCGACGGGGCCTTCGGAGTCGACGAGTGAACCCGTGCGGCCCCGGTGGACCCGGCAGGGTCCACCGGGGCCGCACTCCCCCGTTCCCTCCCGCGCCGCGGCTGCTCGCTCGCGATCGCGTTCAGGACGGCTACTCGCTCGCGATCGCCCCCAGTACGTTCATCCGCCCCGCCCGGAACGCCGGGACCAGCGCCGCGAACAGGCCCACGAAGGCCGAGCCGATGAAGACCGTCACGATCGTCGGCCAGGGGATCTCCAGGACCCCGAGGCCCTCGAGCGCCAGGAGCTTCTGGGCGGCGGTGCCCCAGCCCATGCCCAGGCCCAGGCCGAGCAGCGCGCCGAAGAGGGCGATGACGACCGACTCCAGGCGGATCATGCGGCGCAGCTGCCGGCGGGAGAGGCCGATGGCCCGCATGAGGCCGATCTCGCGGGTCCGTTCGACCACGGAGAGGGCGAGGGTGTTCACGACGCCCAGGATCGCGACGACGATCGCCAGGGCGAGGAGCCCGTACACGATGTTGAGCAGCTGCCCGACCTGCTTCTGCAGTTCCTCCTTGTAGTCGGCCTGGTTGCTCACCTTGTACTGCGGGTACGGCGCGAGCGCGTCCTTGAGGGCCTGGTAGGCCGGGGTCTCCTGGCCGTCCTGGGCGCTGGCCAGGAGGAGCAGGCTGTTCGGCACCCGGTCGGCCGGCAGGTAGCGGGTGACGGTGGGAATGGCGGTGTACATCGCCCCGTTGTCGACCTGGCCGGTGTCCGCGGTGATCGCCGCGACCTTCAGCCTCGCCGTCCCGCCACCCTTGAAGGCGACGGTCAGGACGTCGCCGACCTTGACGCCGTGCTCGGTGGCGTAGTCGCTGCCGACGGACATCGCGTCCTTGCCGTACGCGTCGGTGAGCGTGCCGGCGGTGACCTCCCGCCGCAGGTCCTTCACGTACGTCGGGTCGGTGGCGGCCAGGTCGGCCGTGGAGACCTTGCCGCGCGGGTCGGTGATCTTCGCGTCGACCCACTTGTACGCCGTGACGTGGTCCAGGCCGGCGGCCTTCGCCACGGCGGCCTGTGCCTGCGGGACGATCGGCTGCCCCGTACCGGACTGGACGATGAAGTCGGCGCCGACGGAGCGGTCGAGTTCCTCGGTGGCCGAGGCGACCATCGAGGAGCCGACGACGGAGAGGCCGGCGACGAGCGCGAGGCCGATCATCAGGGCGGCGGCGGTGGCGCCGGTGCGGCGCGGGTTGCGGAGCGCGTTGCGCTCGGCCATCCGGCCGACCGGGCCGAAGATCCGCAGGACGACGGCGCCGAGGGCGCGGACGACGCCACCCGCGAGGAGCGGGCCGACGACGACGAAGCCGAGGAGGGAGAGGACGACGCCGAGGCCGAGCCAGAGGGACCCGGGTCCGGCCTCCGCGGCGCGGGACGCCGCGACCAGGGCGGCCGCTCCGGCCGCCGTGAGGACGGTCCCGAGCGCGCCCCGCACCTTGCCGGCCTTGCCGTCGGCGGGGGTGCCCGCGTCGCGGAGGGCCGCCATCGGGGAGACCTTCCCGGCACGGCGGGCCGGGATGTACGCGGCGAGGACGGTGACGACGATGCCGAGGGCGAGGCCGACGACCGGGGTCGTCCAGGCGACGGTGAGGTCGCGGGTGGAGAGCTCCATGCCCACCGCGGACATCAGCTTCATGAGCCCGACCGCGAGGCCGACGCCCGCGGCGACACCGGCGACGGAGCCGACGAGGCCGAGGAGGAGCGCCTCGACGAGGACGGAACGGTTCACCTGCTTGCGGCCGGCGCCGATGGCCCGCATGAGGCCGATCTCGCGGGTGCGCTGGGCGACCAGCATGGAGAAGGTGTTGACGATGAGGAAGATGCCGACGAGGAAGGCGATCCCGGCGAAGCCGAGCATCGCGTACTTCATGACGTCGAGGAAGCCGGCCATGCTCGCGCGGCCCGCGTCGGCGACCTCGGCGGCGGTCTGCAGCTTGTAGCCGCCGCCGAGCGCGGCGGCGACGTCCGCCTTGAGCGCGTCGTCGGTGACACCGGGCTTCGCGTCGACGGAGATCTGCGTGAACAGGCCCTCCTTGCCGAGGAGTTCGCGCTGCGCGGTGGCCGTGTCGAAGTAGACGAGGGTGGAGCCCGGGTTGGTGACCTTGAAGTCGACGGTGCCGACGATCTTCGCGGTGAGGTCGCCGGTGACGGCGATGGTCCGCAGCTCGTCGCCGAGCTTCAGGCCGTGCTTCTCGGCGGTGGCGCCGTCGACGACGACCTCGGTGGGGCCGCGCGGCTCGTGGCCGGACGCGATCTCCACCGAACGCAGCAC
Organism: Streptomyces sp. NPDC002463; assembly: GCF_042889835.1. Classification (NCBI taxonomy): domain Bacteria; kingdom Bacillati; phylum Actinomycetota; class Actinomycetes; order Kitasatosporales; family Streptomycetaceae; genus Streptomyces; species Streptomyces sp. NPDC002463. Next base: position 146,794 of record NZ_JBIARL010000015.1, on the reverse strand, counting down.
GTCGGGCGTCCAGTTGAAGGCGATCGTCGGGGCGCCGCCGGTCGGGCCGACGTTCTTGTTCCTCATGTCGACGACGGTGACGCTCGTCGACATGACCGTGCCCTGAGCGCGCTGGACGCCCTCGACCTTCCCGACCTGCGCGACGAGCGAGGCGGGCAGGGATTCGGGGCGGCCGCTCTGCGGGGTCTCGTCGTTGCCGCCCGCGGTCTTCGGGCTGACGGTGACGTCGGACGCGGTCGTCGCGAAGAGCTTGTCGAACGTCGTGTTCATGGTGTCGGTGAAGACGAGCGTCCCACTGACGAAGGCGACGGAGAGCAGGACGGCGACGACGGAGAGCGCCATCCGGCCCTTGTGCGCGAAGAAGTTGCGCAGCGAGGTCTTGAGGACGGTCATGACGTCCGCCCGCGCGCGTCGAAGTCCTTCATGCGGTCGAGCACGGCGTCGGCGGTGGGCCGCTCCATCTCGTCGACGATCCGCCCGTCGGCGAGGTACAGCACCCGGTCCGCGTACGAGGCGGCGACGGGGTCGTGGGTGACCATGACGATCGTCTGGCCCAGCTCGTCCACGGACGCGCGGAGGAAGCCGAGGACCTCGGCGCCGGCCCGCGAGTCGAGGTTTCCGGTCGGCTCGTCGCCGAAGATGATCTCGGGCCGGGCGGCGAGCGCGCGGGCCACCGCGACCCGCTGCTGCTGGCCGCCGGACAGCTGGTTGGGCCGGTGCTTGAGCCGCTCGGAGAGCCCGACGGTGTCGACGACCCGCCGCAGCCAGTCGGCGTCCGGCTTCCGCCCGGCGATGTCCATCGGCAGCGTGATGTTCTCGATCGCGTTCAGGGTGGGCAGCAGGTTGAACGCCTGGAAGATGAAGCCGATCCGGTCCCGGCGCAGCTGGGTGAGCTTCTTGTCCTTGAGGCCGGTGATCTCGGTCTCGTCGAGGAAGATCTGCCCGCTGGTGACGGTGTCGAGCCCGGCGAGGCAGTGCATCAGGGTCGACTTGCCGGAGCCCGAGGGCCCCATGATCGCGGTGAACCGTCCGCGGGCGATGTCCACGTCGACGGAGTCCAGCGCGACGACCCGGGTCTCCCCCGAGCCGTACGCCTTGACGACCTGACGCGCCCGCGCGGCGACGGCCGTCCCCTCTCCAGTACCCCCGTGCCTGGGGATGGTCAGAGCCGAAGTCACGGTTCTCTCCTCGGAGTGCAGTGCGGGTGGGTGTGTAGGTCCCAGTTAAGGACCGGCCACCCCTGCTTCTCGTCCTCCGCCGGTACGAACGACCCCTGGGCCGCATGGGGGAGAAGCCCCTAGGGGCTTCTCCCCCCAGAGTTCTAGTGAGACCCTGTCCGCGCACATTTAGGTGTACGAAGAAAAGGAAGGGTGCGCGGTGACGGAACCGTCGACGACCCGGGCGGATGCCGACCCGACGCCCGCGCCGAGACCCTCCGCCGCCCGCCGCGGACCCGTCGTCGCGGCCCTGATGCTGGCCATGGGGCTCGCCGCCCTCGACGGCACGATCGTGTCCACCGCCGTCCCGCAGATCGTCGGCGATCTCGGCGGACTCTCCGTCTTCTCCTGGCTGTTCTCCGGCTACCTGCTCGCCGTCACCGTCACCCTGCCCGTGTACGGCAAGCTCAGCGACACCTTCGGCCGCAAGCCCGTCCTCATCGCCGGAACCGTCCTCTTCCTCATCGGCTCCGTGCTCTGCGCCGCCGCCTGGAACATGGCCTCCCTGATCGCCTTCCGCGTCGTCCAGGGCCTCGGCGGCGGCGCGCTCCAGGGCACCGTGCAGACCATCGCCGCCGACCTGTACCCGCTGAAGGAACGCCCGAAGATCCAGGCGAGGCTGTCCTCGGTCTGGGCCGCCTCCTCCATAGCCGGACCGGCCATCGGCGGCCTCCTCGCGGGCTACGCCGACTGGCGCTGGATCTTCCTGATCAACCTGCCGGTCGGCCTGGTCGCCCTCTGGCTGGTCACCCGCCACCTGGTGGAACCGGCCCGTACGGCGCCCCGCGCGGGCATACGGATCGACTGGGCGGGCGCCCTGGCGATCTTCGCCACCGGAGCCGTACTCGTCACCGCGCTCGTCCAGGGCGGCGTCGCCTGGCCCTGGCTGTCCGCCCCGTCCCTGGGCCTCCTCGGCGGAGCCGCCGTCCTCGCCGCGCTGACCGTCGTCATCGAGCGGCGCGCGGCCGAACCGATCATCCCCGGCTGGGTCTGGCGCCGCCGCACGATAGCCGCCGTCAACCTCGCCCTCGGGGCCCTCGGCCTGCTGATGGTCGCCCCGACGGTCTTCCTGCCGACGTACGCCCAGTCCGTCCTGGGCCTCGGCCCGATAGCCGCCGGCTTCGTCCTCTCCTCCTGGACCCTGAGCTGGCCGATCACGGCCGCCCTGTCGAACCGGGTCTACACCCGCATCGGATTCCGCCTCACGGCGGTCCTCGGCATCTCCGGGGCACTCCTGCTGCTCCTGGCGTTCCCGTTCCTGCCGTTCCCCGGGGAACCCTGGCAGCCGGCGCTCCTGATGCTGCTCCTGGGCGGATCCCTGGGCCTCTTCCAGCTGCCTCTCATCGTCGGCGTGCAGTCGACCGTCCCGTACGAGGAACGCGGCACCACCACCGCCTCCGTCCTCTTCTGCCGCCAGGTCGGCCAGAGCATCGGCGCGGCCCTCTTCGGCGCCATCGCCAACGGCGTCCTCGCCGCCCGCCTCGGCGCCGGCACGGACCTCGACCAGCTGGCCCGCTCCCTGGCCGCCACCGACGAGACCCGCCGCGCGGTCGACGCGGCGGTGGACTGGGTCTACCTGGGCGCGGCGGGAGCGGCGGCCCTCGCCCTCCTGGCCCTCCTGACCCTGGCGCCCCGCCGCTTCCCGGTCCTCAAGGAAGAGGACTGAGTACGTGCCCGTCCGGGGATGAGCACGCGCGCCCATGCCCGGGCGGCGCCCCGGACCCGACGATGGGGTCACCTCGTCCGAAGGAGCCGTCCTTGAACCCCGACACGTACGCGACGCCCTACGGCCCCGCCGCCCGCCCGGCGCCGCCCCGCCGCGGGGCCGGCCTCGCCCTGGCGGCGGCTGCGCTGTGGACGGTCGCCCTCCTGCTGCTCTGGGGTCTGGGGTTCCTGGCCCTGTGGGCGGAGGCGGACAGGGGGCCGACCGACGGGATCCCGCTCCGCTGGGCACCGATCTGCCTCGCCGTCGCGGCCGTACCGATCGCCCTGCTGTGCACGCCCGCCGTCCGCCGCCTGTCCGTCCCGGCCCGCGCGCTCGTCACGGGTCTCGCGACCTGCGCGATCGCGGTCGGCCTCGTGGTCCGGGCCGTCTAGCCGGAGAGCCCTGCCCCGGGGACGAGGAGGCCGGCCGTCCCCCGGATCACGCCTCGCCGCCGCCCCTGCCTTCCGGGTGGGCGAGCCGGCCCAGCAGGGTGACCGCGTCGCCCACCGGCACCGGCTCGAAGAAGCGCGCGTCGACCTCCTCCACCGCCGCGATCGCGCGCGGCGCCGGTCTCGGTGACGCGGAGGCGCTTCGCGCGGGTGTCGGCCGGGTCGACCTCGCGTTCGACGAGGCCCTTGGTCTCCAGGGTGCGCAGGACCTGGGAGGTCATCTTGACGTCGGTGCCCGCCTGGCGGGCCAGGGCCAGCTGGTTGGGTTGCTCGCCCTGGGTGTTGAGCCACCAGGCGCAGGCGAGCAGGACGAACTGCACGTGGGTGAGGCCGAGGGGGGGGCCAGCGCGGCGGCGATGTCGCGCTGCCAGCGCCGGGACCGCCGGCGGCCGTGACCGTACGGGATGCCTCCAGGGCCACGTTCGCCTCCACGAGCCGGCCGTCGTCGACGAGTTCGGGCAGGTGGCTCTGGTACGCGATGTCGAAGAAGGCCGTGCAGACCGACGACCCGAAGGCCACCCCGTACAGCTGAGGCAGCGTCATCACACCGAACCACGCGGCGATCGGGAGGCTCGCGAGCAGCGCGGCCCGGGCGAGATCGCCCTGTTCGCGGCCCCTCCGGACCTCGCGGAGGCCCTGCTCGACTGGTGGGCCGCCGGGGTGCGGCCGTACTGGCCCCGGATCAGGGCCGTCCTGGAGGCCGACCTCGCGTACCGCACGCGGCAGCTCACCGAGGACGGCATCCAGGAGGTCTTCGCGCACCTCCACCCCAGCCTGCGCTGGGCTGAGGACCGGCTCACCGGGCCCGGCCTCCCGGCCCGGGGCCTCGCCCTGGACGGCGGCGGGATCACGCTCGCCCCGAGCGTCTTCACGACCCGCTGCGTCCTGCTGCCGGGGCGCCCCTCCGGGCCCCCGCCCTGCCTCGTCTATCCCGCGCGGGCCGTCGGCACCCTGTGGGAGCGGCGCACCGAGCCGGAGGACGGGCTCGTGCGGCTCCTCGGGCGCAGCCGGGCGGGACTCCTGGGGCGTACGAGCACCCCGACCACCACGACCGGGCTCGCCCTGCAGACCGGGCTCAGCGTGGGCGCGGTCTCGCAGCACCTCGCGGTGCTGCGGGACGCGGGCCTGGTGACCTCGCACCGGTACCGGCGCGAGGTGTACTACCGGGCGAGCGAACTCGGCCGGGCACTGCTGGGACGGACGGCCGCCTAGGCCGACGCGCGCGGGACCGTCAGGCAGAACGGGTGTCCCGCCGGGTCGAGGACCACCCGCCACCGGTCCGGGCGGGGCTGGACGTCCGGGACGGTCGCGCCCCACTCCACCAGGCGGGCCGCGGCCTCGTCGAGGTCGTCGACGTCGAAGTCGAGGTGCAGCTGCTGCGGGATCTCCTGGTCCGGCCAGGACGGGGGACGGTAGCCGTCGACGCGCTGGAAGCCGAGGAACAGGCCGTCCGCCCCGCGCAGTCCCGCGAACTCGTCGTCGGACCGGTCGGCGAGCGGGAGCCCCGTGGCCCGCTGGTAGAAAGCTGCGAGGGCCATGGGGTCGGCGCAGTCGAGCGTGACCGCCGTCAGTTTCATGAGCATGGGGCGGGAGCCTAGTCGGCTTCCCCGGAGCCTTCCCCGTTCTCCAAGTCCCCCTGCTTCTGGTCGGGTTCCGGCTTCGGTTCCGGCGCCTTCGGGCGACCGCCCGTCAGGGCCGCGAGCGAGTTGCGGATGTGCTCCATGGTGGAGTGGATCTCCTCCCGCGCCTCCTCGTGCTCCCGCAGCACCCGCTCCGTCTCGCGCTCGACCCGCTCCGCCTTCATCCTCGCCTCGGCGAGCAGTTCCTCCGCGCGGGCCTCGGCGTCCTCCTGGCCGTGCCGGGCCTGCTCCTCCGTCTCGGCGAGGGCCCGCTGCGTCTCCGCGAGGGCAGCCTCCGCCGCCGCGACCAGCTCCTCGTGGCGGGCGTCCAGAGCCGCCGCCTCCGCCTCGGCCGCGCGCTCCGTCTCGTCCCGTACGGTCCGATGCTCCTCCCGCTGCGCCGCGAGCAGCGCCTGCGCCCGGTGCCCGGTCTCCTCGAAGGTCTCCCGCGCGGCCTCCCTGGCCCCCTCGGCGTCCCGGCGGGCGATCGTGCCCATCTCCTCGGACCGCGCGCGGGCCTCCTCCAGGGTCGCCCGCGCCGCCGCGTCCGCCGCCGCACGGACGCCCTCCGCGTACGCCGCGGCCGCCTCCGCCGCCTCCCGGGCCGCCGCCTCGGCCGCCTCCGCGAGGGCCTGCGCCTCCGCCTCCGCGGCCCGGACGAGCTTCTCGTCCTCCCGCTCCGCCAGCTCCAGGATCTTCTGCGCACTCTCGCCCAGCACCTCGTACCGGTGCGGAACGAGCTGCTTGACGGCGAGGCGGAGCCCGGCGGCCTCGGTCTCCATCTCCTTCGCGAGGACCGTGAGCCGCGCCGCCCGCTCCCAGGCGGCGTCGCGCTCCCCGGAGAGCCCGGCGAGGTAGCGGTCGACCTGCTCGGGGCGGTAACCGCGCCCCCGCCCGACGGTGAAACTCATCCCTGACGCCCCTTCTCCGTGACCCCGACCCATAAAGCCCGACCCGTAAAGAATGAGGCATCAGAACGGACAAAAGGCGCCCAATGTGGCTACACGTCGAGCGCCCTTCGTCACATCGCCTGCAGAACCGCCTACAGAAGGCCGTCCCACATCTGCTCCAACAGCACCGACCACCAGTTCTCCGGCGACGACAGCGCCGCCGGGTCCAGCATCGCCAGCTGCGCCTGGAAGTCGACCGTCCAGCGGCCCGCCTGCTCCGGGTTCAGACCGAACCGCAGCCGCCACATCCGGCCCAGCAGCGCCATCGACCGCGCGAACTCCGGCAGCCCCGTGTTCACGAACTGCGGCGGCACCGACTGCCCGCCCGGACCGGCCTCCACCGGCACCGCCACGATGTGCGCGGTCCCGTACTGGACACAGATCGCCCGACCGAAGTCAGAACCGAGCACCAGGTACGAGCTCGCGTCCGGCGCCGCCGGAACCTGCCGCTGCGCCGCCAGCTCCGCCAGCGTCGGCACCACCGGGACCGCCGGCTGCGCCCAGAAGAACGGACCGAAGTCCGCCGGGAGCCCCGCCCACACCAGCGTGCGCGCGACCAGCTCCGGCACCCCCTGACGGGACACCGCCCGCTGGTCGAACCGGAGGATCCCCGGACCGAACGCCCCCGCCAGCTCCTGCGCGATCCCCTCCGGGGGGATCGGCGGCGCCGGCTGCACCTGCGGCAGCGGCGCCCGCACCGGAGCCGGCCGCGCCGGACCGTCCGCGACCTGGTGCAACTCGCCCTGATGGGTCAGGAGTTGCCGCATGCCCTGCTGACGGCCCGCGTGATCACGGCCGTACGGGGCGATGCTGGTGATCCGCGCCTGCGGCCACGTCTCCCGGATCATCCGCGCGCAGTAGCCGCCCGGCAGCTCGCAGGACTCCAGCTCCGTGTGGAGTTCGAGCACCTGCTGCGGCGGCACGTTCATCGCGCGCAGCTCGTGCAGGATCTGCCACTCCGGGTGCGGAGTGCCCGGCGCCGAACGCCGGATGATCTGCGCCTCGGAACCGTCGGGCGCCCGGTAGCGCAGCACCGCCTGGTAGCCGGGACCGACCGTCGGCTGCCCCGTCGGCTGCGGATAGCCGTACGCCGGAGGCACGGGCGCCCCGGGCACGGGACCCGGAGGTACGGGACCGGGAGCGGGCGGCGGCGTGTGACCGCCGACCGGCGGCGCCGGAGCGGGCGGAGGCGGCGGGGCCCCCGGACCGCCCAGACCACCCGGACCGGGCTGCGCCAGCATCGTCGCGGCGTGCGCGATCCCGCCCGCGGGCGTGCCACCGGGCACACCCGGCGGCGGCGGGGGCGGCGGAGGCGCCCCCGGACCGCCCTGGTTCGGATGCGCCAGCATCGTCGCCGCGTGGTGCACCGGCTGCGGCGGCGTCACGGGACCCGGCGCGGGCGGCGGCCCGGGCGGACCCGGCTGCGCCGGCGGCTGGAGCCCCTCCGGCCCGAGCTGCGACACCAGCTGCGTGGGGATGTACGCGTTGCCGCCCGACGAGGCGCCCGGCACACCCGGAACTCCCGGCGGCGGGGGCGGCGTCGGACCGCGCCCGGCCTTCGGCGGCAGGGAGGCCTTGCTGGTCGCGGCGTCCGCGATGTCCCCGGCACCCGGCGCCGAGGGCGCGGGCGGCGGAGACGGCGGCGCACCCGCACCGGCCTGCGGCGCGGGCTGCGGCGAAGACCGCGGGGCGGGCGGCGTCGGCGGAGCCGGCGGGACCGCGCCCGGGGCCGGGGCGGCCGGGTCGAGACGGGGGGCGATCGCGGTCGGCGGCAGCGCGCTGCCGCCCTTCATCAACGCGGTCGGCGCGTCCGCGCCCACCGACGGCGGCGGCGCGTCCTCGTCGTCCGTGCCCGACAGCGGCGGCGCGAAGACGGTCGCGGGCAGCGGCACCGCCCCGTCGGCACCCCCGGAACTCGCGTTCGCGTCCACCCACGGGCTGGACGGCGCGGGCGGAGGGACGGGAGCGGGCGTGGGTACGGGCGGAGCCGGGGCAGCCGGAACGCCGTCCATCGCCGTCGGCTCGTACGCGTCGGCCTCCGCAGCCGCAGCCGCGACGGGCTCGGCGGCAGCGACGGGAGCGGTCGGGGCCTCGGAGGCGGAGGACGGCGCGGAAGCCGACGACTCCACCGAAGCGGAGGGCGACACCGAAGCGGCGGAAGAAGACGCCGAAGGAGCCACCGCACCCGAAGACGCCGGCGAAGCCGCACCCGAAGAAGCCGAAGAAGAAGACCCATCCGAGACGGCGTCCGAGGCCGACGAAGCCACCGAAGCCGAAGGCCCCGACACCCCCGCGCCCACCCCGTCCGACGCGTCGTCCACCGGCGGCGACGCGCTCGCGCTCTCCTGCGAGGCGTGCGACTCCTCCCGCGGCAGACCGATCTTGTCCGCCGCGTCCTGGAGCCACTCCGGCGGACTCAGCAGGAACGACGTCTGGTTGAGGTCGATCCGCGCCGCCGGCACCGCCGCCTGCGCCGGAACCTCCTCCGTCGCCCCGTACTCCTCCTCGTACCGCCGGATCACCTCGCCCACCGGCAGCCCCGGCCACAGCGTCGCCTCACCACTGCGCGCGATCACGAGCCGCTGACGCCCGCCGTCCGACGTCGGACCGCCCTCGCGGTCCTCCGCCCACACCACGAACCCCAGCTCGAACTCCCGCACCCGCACCTCGCGGTGCTGGTACCCCGGCAGGTCGCCGTTGATCCATTCCTCGGCGCGCTCCTGCGCCTGCGCGAACGTCACCACAGCCAGCTCACTCCCCCACCGGGACCACGGGCACGGCGCGCGCGAAGCCGCCGTCCACCATCAGGTTCGCCACCGTCTCCAGCTCCGGCGGATTGCCCGCCAGACGCCCGAGGAACGCGTCGAAGTCCGCGCCGCAGGGCAGCAGCAGCCGCTCCACCCGCTCGTTCACCGTCCAGCCGGCCGCCGCCGCGCCGGAGTCCCGCGCGTCGTCGTACGCGCAGAACCACACCGAACCGACCGCCGCACCCCGTACCTTCAGCGCGATCAGACCGCCCTGGACGAACGCGACGCCCAGATAGTCCTTCGTCAGATGGTCACGCAGACACTTGTTGACGTAGACGAGGTCGTTGACCCCCGCCTCCTCGCGCACCGTGAAGAACGGCTGGTCGACCAGGAGCCCCAGCTCCGCGTCGAGCGCCGCGCCCACCGGAGCGCAGCCGCCCGCCGCCTTCAGGAAGGAGCGGTACGCCCCCGGCAGCCGGTAGCCGAGATCCTCCTCGACGCCCTGGAGCTGCTGCTCCGACACCGACACCAGGCCCTTCGGCAGCCCGAAGTGCGCCGGCCGGGTCTCCTGCAGCGGACGCGTACCCCGCTTCGACTGGTCGACGGCGGCCGTCGCCACCCCGCCATGGTGACGAAGCAGCGCCTTCACCTCGACCGGGACCAGCTCCATCCGCCGCGAACGCGCCACGTGGTGCCACGTCCAGCCGTGCGGGGTCGCCACCGACGGGATCGTGTCCCACAGCTCATGACCCGTCGCCGCGAGCGCCGCGTTCGCCGACACGTAGTCCGTCAGACGCAGCTCGTCGACACCGAAACCCTCCGGCGGATCGGCGATCTCCGCCGCCGCGCGCGCGTACGGCGAGAAGTCCGGGTAGCCGTGCTCGTCCACCCGCACCCCTCTGGGGTGCCGGGACGCACGTACCGGATCCGGGAAATGCACGACCTGCCCGGCGTAGGCCGCGTTCGGTGGCGCGGTGTCCTGCCCGAGCCGACCTGTCGTCATGGCGGTTGCCCCCTGCATGGCGTCGCTGACTGCTTGCTACCGACAGCCGACGGCTGCGGCCGACTGATGCCGCACAGCCTATGCGCTGCCACAAGAGGCCGAACCGGACCCGATCCGTCCGCGACCGAGAGTGACCAACTGTCACGACGTCATGACAGGTGCACCATGATTCCGACACACCGAAGGCGCGTTTCGCCGCCCCAGCTTCCCCATATGGCTCCCTATTTGGCAGGCTGTCCACGCAACTCGGGGGATTGCAGGAGGGGAAGACCAGCACCATGCACGTAGCGACAACACCCACGCAGGGTGACCCACGCCTCAACTGGAGCAGCAGCGCCGAGGCCACCCGCGCGCCCTTGCTGCTCCACCGCCGCGACGGAATCCTCCCCACCGTGGGAGCCGCCCTCTCCGTCCGCGGCGAGACCCTCACGTGCACCGCGGGCCGCGGCGACCGGCCACCCGTCCTGCACGCCCTCGTCCAGGACTTCCTGGACACCCTCACCAGCAGCCAGCGGGAACGCTTCACCGGCCGCTGCCCCGAGGCGATCCTGCTCTCCCGGCACCTCTCCGCCACCGAGAACGGCCGCTCCAAGCGCGCCCAGCGCAAGCCGCTCACCCACAGCGAGGCCCGGCGCTCCCTGAAGCAGGCCAAACTCACCGCCCGGCGCATCCGCGAGGACGGCGACCCGCTCCACGGCAGTTACGCGGCACCCTGCCGCTCCTGTACGGCGATGCTCGCCCACTTCGGAGTCCGCGCCGTCGACCCCACCACGCCTGTCGAGAACGGCTGACCGCACCCCATGCCCGACCACCTCAGCACCACCCGGTTCCCGGTCAACGTCGACGCCGCCCTCCGCGAGGCCGGCTGGCAGCCCGGCCGCTGGGACATCAAGCTCGCCGAAGAATGGGCCGACACGCTCCGGGCCCACATCTCGCCCGCCGGACACCGGCACAGCGTCTTCCCCGCCGCGGTCGAGGCCTGGGCCGAGTTCGGCGGCCTACGGATCACCGCACCCGGCCACGGCCGGCAGATAGCGCCCGCCGCCGTCCGCTTCGACCCGCTCGCGGGCCTCCACCTCTCCCGCACCCTCGCGGACCTCGGCCGCGCCCTCGACACCGAACTCGCCCCCCTCGGCGAGGAGGGCGACCACCAGGCCGTCCTGGCCATGGACGTCGAGGGCCGGGTCTACAGCCTCGACCACGCGGGCGACTGGTACCTGGGCAAGGACATCGACGCGGCCCTGTCGACCCTGATCACAGGAGCCCAGCCGGTCCGCCTGACGGCGGGCTAGACGGGCGGAGCCGGGGCCACGGACCGGCCACGGCGAGGCACCTGCCCACAGGACGGCCGCCCCGGCGAGGCCCCGCCGACCCGGCTAAGCCTCCGTCGGCAGGACCGCCGAGACCTTGAAGCCGCCCGCGTCCGTCGGGCCCGACACGAACACGCCGCCGAGCCGCAGCACCCGCTCGCGCATGCCGACCAGACCGTTCCCGCCGCTCGGCAGCCCCACATCGGCCACCGCCGCGTCCGAAGGCCCGTTCTCCACCTGCATCGCGACCTCCGCGTCCCGGTGCGCCAGACGCACCACGACCTTCGCGCCCGCCGCGTGCTTGTGGACGTTCGTCAGCGCCTCCTGCACCACCCGGTACGCCGTCCGCTCCACCTCGGGGGCGTACGGACGCACCTCCCCGATCACCAGGAACTCCACCGCCGCCCCCGCGAGCCGCGACTGCTCGCACAAGGCCTCCAGGGCGTCCAGGCACGGCCCGTCGTCCGCGGCCGCCTCGGCGGCGGCCGCCGCCGCCCGGCCCACGGCCGCCAGCGGCACCGCGGCGGGCTCGGCCGGAACCGCCTCCTCCCGCAGCACGCCCAGCATCTCCCGCAGCTCCGTCAGGGCCTGCCGGCCCATGTCCCCGACCAGCGCCGCGTTCTTCACGGCCTTCTGCGGATCCTTCAACGCCACCGCCTGCAGCGCGGCCGCGTGCACCACCATCAACGACACCCGGTGCGCGACCACGTCGTGCATCTCCCGCGCGATCCGCGTCCGCTCCTCCTGCCGGGCCCACTGCGCCCGCTGCTCGGCCCGGTCGGCCAGCAGCGACAGCTCCTGCTCCAGCGAGTCCGCCCTCTCCCGCAGGCTCTCCATGAGCCGGCGCCGCGCCCCTATGTAGAGGCCGAAGAGAACGGGCGGGGCGTTGAGCCCGAGCGTCATGAAGAGGGAGACGCTCGGCACGTACCAGCCGCTGGGATCGATGTCCGGCGGGCCGACGTCCGCCTGGGCGAGGTCCTGCTTCATCCGTACGACGGTCACGACGAAGAGCGCGAGGGTCGACATCCCGGCGAGGACGGCGGTGATCCGCCGGGGCACGTCGGAGGCGGCGAGCGAGTACAGCCCGACGATCCCCATGAGGAAGGCCATCTCGGCGGGCGCGACGGCGATCGACACGAGCACGACGGCGATGGGCCAGCGGCGCCGGAAGACCAGCACGGAACCGACGAGCAGCCCGAAGACCACGCCCACGGGCACGGGCAGCGAGGCCTTGTCGGCGAACCCGACGCCCTCGACGGCACACTCCAGCGCGGACACCAGCGCGAGCCCCACGTCGAGCACGGCGCTGCGCCGTCTCCCCCACCACCACCAAGTCCCGACGCGCTCGGCGTCCCGGTCCGCCCCCGTTGTGGTCATACCCACCACCCTACGGGTGGGACCCCGCGTCAACCCCGGACACACCAGTCCCTCGAACTGTTGAATCGCCCAGATTTTCGATCCGGACGTCCGGATTCCGGACGATGGTGTTCGCATGACAGCCGCCACCAGCAAGTACGCGGACTTCGAGAACCTGCGCGAGCAGGCCGTCACCCTCCGCCGCGAGGGCCTCAGCCGACGCCAGATCCGAGACCGCCTCCACGTCGACAACAACGACATCCTCAACCGCCTCCTCGAAGGCGAGCCCCCGCCGGAGTGGACAAAGCGGCCGAACGCGAAGGACGACCTCCGCGACCGCGCCCGCGAGCTGCGCCTCCAGGGCATGACCTACGACCAGATCCAGGTCGAGCTGGGCTGCTCGAAGAGCTCGATCTCCCTGTGGGTCCGGGACCTCCCGAAGCCGGACCGGAAGCGGACCCGGGAGGAGGCGTCGGAGATCGCGCGGCGGGGCTGGGAACCGACGATGCGCCGCCGCGAGGAGAACCGCCAGTCGGTCAAACGCGCGGCGGCCGAGGAGATCGGAGCGATGTCGGAGCGCGAACTCTTCCTGCTGGGCGTGGGCCTGTACTGGGCGGAGGGCACGAAGGACAAGCCACACGCCCGCCGGGAACGCATGACGTTCGTGAACAGCGACCCCGGGATGATCCGGGTCTTCACCGCATGGCTCGATCTCCTTGGCGTCGAGCCGGAGCGACGGAAGTACTGCGTGATGATCCACGAGACCGCGGACGCGGGCGACGCCGAGCGGTACTGGGGCGACCTCGTCGGCGCCGACCCCTCGGCCTTCGGCAAGACGACCATCAAGCGGCACAATCCGCGAACCAACCGCAAGAACGTCAACGCCGACTATCACGGCTGCCTCGCGATCCGAATCCTCGGCAGCGCCGATCTGTACCGTCGCATCGAAGGGGCCTGGTGCGGCATAGTAGGGGCCGTCCCGATCTCCCTACCGGGGAATCGGACATAAATGGCGAACCATCCCGGATCGTCTAAGGGCAGGACAAATGGTTTTGGTCCATTGAATGAGGGTTCGAATCCTTCTCCGGGAGCCACGCGAAGCGGGTCCTGACCGTCCAGGTCAGGACCCGCACTCATGTCCGCCTTCTTGCTCCCCGGTATCCTTCGTGGGTCCACCACCCAAAGCCGAAGGGCATTCCTGTGAGCGCCAACCGCCCGGCAGCCGTCGTCGTCCTCGCAGCGGGTGAGGGCACCCGCATGAAGTCGAAGACCCCCAAGGTCCTGCACGAGATCGCCGGGCGTTCGCTCGTCGGGCATGTCGTGTCCGCCGCCCGGGAGCTGGAGCCCGAGCACCTCGTCGTGGTCGTCGGGCACGCCCGGGAGCTCGTGAAGGAGCACCTCGACGCGTACTACGCCGGGACCCGGACCGCCGTCCAGGAGCAGCAGAACGGCACCGGGCATGCGGTGCGGATGGCGCTGGAGGAGCTCGTCGAGGCGCCCGAGGGGACCATCGTGGTCGTCTGCGGTGACACCCCGCTGCTGTCCGGGGAGACGCTCAAGGCCCTCGCCGGTACGCACGCCGCCGACGGCAACGCCGTGACCGTGCTGACCGCCGAGGTTCCGGACTCCACCGGGTACGGGCGGATCGTGCGGGACGCCGATGGCGCCGTGACCGAGATCGTCGAGCACAAGGACGCCTCCGCCGAGCAGCTCGCGATCCGGGAGATCAACTCCGGCGTGTTCGCGTTCGACGGGAAGCTGCTCGCCGAGGCCCTCGGCCAGGTCCGGACGGACAACAGCCAGGGCGAGGAGTACCTCACCGACGTGCTGTCCATCCTCCGTGAGGCCGGTCACCGGGTCGGTGCGTCGCTCGCCGGCGACCACCGCGAGATCCTCGGGATCAACAACCGCGTCCAGCTCGCCGAGGCCCGTGCCCTGCTGAACCAGCGGCTGCTCGAGCGGGCCATGATGGCCGGCGTCACCGTCCAGGACCCCGCCTCCGTCTTCGTGGACGTCACCGTGACGTTCGAGGCCGACGCCGTGATCCTGCCGGGTACGCAGCTGCTCGGTGCGACGCACATCGCCGAGGACGCCGTGGTCGGCCCGAACACGCGCCTGACGGACGTCACCGTCGGCAAGGGCGCCCGCGTGGACAACACCGTCGCCTTCTCCGCCGTCGTCGGCGAGGGCGCCTCCGTGGGCCCGTTCGCGTACCTCCGTCCGGGGACGAACCTCGGCAAGAAGTCCAAGGCCGGCACGTACGTCGAGATGAAGAACGCGACGATCGGCGAGGGCACGAAGGTCCCGCACCTGTCGTACGTGGGCGACGCGACCATCGGCGAGTACTCGAACATCGGTGCCGCGAGCGTCTTCGTGAACTACGACGGCGAGGCGAAGCACCACACCACGATCGGCTCTCACTGCCGTACGGGTTCGGACAACATGTTTGTGGCTCCCATCACCATCGGGGACGGGGCCTACACCGCCGCGGGGTCCGTGATCACGAAGGACGTGCCGGCCGGTTCGCTCGCCGTGGCCCGGGGCCAGCAGCGGAATATCGAGGGTTGGGTGGCCCGGAAGCGGCCCGGCAGCGCTGCCGCGCAGGCCGCTCAGGCAGCCGCCGAGGAGTCCGCCGGCGAAAGCTGACCGGAAACGGGTACGCCGAACACGGCGTACCGTGATACGTGCACACAAATTCGGCTGGCACGCACATGCGCTCGACAGGCGCGGGGTCGCGGCCAGAGAACACGTCTGAGGAGACAGTGCTGTGACCGGGATCAAGACGACCGGCGAGAAGAAGCTGATGCTCTTCTCCGGCCGCGCCCACCCCGAGCTGGCCGAGGAGGTCGCGCACCAGCTGGGCGTCGGTCTCGTTCCGACCAAGGCGTTCGACTTCGCCAACGGTGAGATCTACGTCCGCTTCCAGGAGTCGGCGCGCGGCGCCGACTGCTTCCTGATCCAGAGCCACACGGCTCCGATCAACAAGTGGATCATGGAGCAGCTGATCATGATCGATGCTCTGAAGCGGGCCTCCGCCCGGAGCATCACCGTGATCATCCCGTCGTACGGCTACGCCCGTCAGGACAAGAAGCACCGCGGCCGTGAGCCGATCTCGGCGCGTCTGGTGGCGGACCTGCTGAAGACGGCCGGTGCGGACCGCATCCTGACCGTGGACCTGCACACGGACCAGATCCAGGGCTTCTTCGACGGTCCGGTGGACCACCTGTCGGCCCTCCCGGTCCTCGCGGACTACGTGGGTGCGAAGGTCGACCGCGACAAGCTGACGATCGTCTCCCCGGACGCCGGCCGCGTGCGCGTCGCCGACCGCTGGTGCGACCGTCTGGACGCCCCGCTGGCGATCGTGCACAAGCGTCGTGACAAGGACGTCGCCAACCAGGTCACCGTGCACGAGGTCGTCGGTGACGTGAAGGGCCGCGTCTGTGTCCTCGTCGACGACATGGTCGACACGGGTGGCACGATCTGCGCCGCCGCCGACGCGCTGTTCGCGCACGGTGCCGAGGACGTCATCGTGACGGCCACGCACGGCATCCTGTCGGGTCCGGCCGCGGACCGCCTGAAGAACTCCAAGGTCAGCGAGTTCGTCTTCACGGACACGCTGCCGGTTCCGGGCGCCCTGGAGCTGGACAAGATCACGGTGCTGTCGATCGCGCCGACGATCGCCCGCGCGGTGCGCGAGGTCTTCGAGGACGGTTCGGTGACGAGCCTCTTCGAGGAGCACTGAGCCCTCGCCGAATAGTTGAGAAGGGCCGTTTCCCCCGGTTGGGGGAAGCGGCCCTTTCTCATGTGCCGAGCGTTCTCAGTGCGTCGACCGCGATCCTCGCCGCCCTCCCGATCGCCGCGTCCGCCGCCGGCAGGGTGACGTCCGTGGAGGCCGCCCGGGTGAAGACGGCGACGGCGTACCGGCCTCCGTCGGGGTATTCGACGACGCCGGCCTCGTGGCGGAGGGTGGGCAGGGAGCCGGTCTTGCCGCTGACGCGGACGTCGTCGAAGGGGAAGCCCGCGGCGAGGCGGTGGGTCCAGGCCTGGAGGCCGAGGAGGGCCCGCAGTTCTTCGCCGTACTCGCCGGGGCAGACCTCGTCGCGCCAGACGGCGGCGAGGAGGGCGGTGATCTCGCGGGGGGTGGAGCGGTTGGTGCGGGTGGGGTCGAGGGCGCGGAGGCGGGTGACGGCGGCGGGGTCGGTGTAGGCGGCGGGGTCGCCGGCGGCGTCCTCGCGCATCGTCTCGTACAGCTCGCGCATGGTGTGGACGGCTCGGGTGTGGGTGAGTCCGAGTTCGGCCATGGTCGTGTTGACGGTGTCGAGGCCGAGGGCGTCCCAGAGGAGGTCGGCGGCGGTGTTGTCGCTGACGGCGACGGCGAGGCTCGCGAGGTCGCGGAGGGAGAGGCGGGCGGCGTCGCGCATGACGGAGAGGCCGGTGGAACCGGGGGCGCGGCCTTCGGCGGGGATGTCGACGGGCCGGGTGGGGTCGACGAGGCCGAGGTGGGCCTGGCGGTAGAGGGTGGCGACGAGACAGAGCTTGTGGACGCTGGCGGTCGGTACGGGGGTGTCGGAGCCGACGCCGAGGGCGGCGCCGGTGTCGATGTCGGTGGCGTGGAGCCGGCCGGTGACGCCCGCGTCGGTGAAGGCCGCGGTGATGCGGCGGGTGGCGGGGTGGGGGGTCACAGGGGGAACTCCGATGCGGGGCGGGGGAAGACCATCCTGGCGGACGGTGCGGGGCGCATGTCGGCGTGCTCGCGGAGGATCTCGTGGGCGGTGTCGGCGAAGAGGCGTACGGCGGGTCCGTCCTTGCCGTCGGGCCAGGCGGTGGAGGTGCGCCAGGTGACGGGGTTGCCGCGGAGGGGGCGCCAGACGGTGCCGGCGCCGTCGGGGGTGCGGGGGACGAGGGCGATGGCGTGGCCGGAGAGGACGAGGCCGCGGGTGAAGTCGGGTCCTGCGGCTTCGTGGACGGTGGCGGGGGTGCAGCCGTGGCGGGCGCAGGCGGTGAGGGTCTCGTCGTGGAGGGCGGGGGCTTCGGCGCGGGGGAAGAGGACGAGGTCGCGGCCGGTGAGGGCGGCGGCGGGGAGTTCGGGGGGTGCGGCGAGGGGGTCGTCGGCGGCGAGGAGGGCGCCGAGGGGCTGGTGGAGGGTGGGGCCGAAGGCGAGGCCGGGGGCGGGGCAGGGGTGGCGGACGATGCCGACGTCGAGGGTGCCGGCGGTGAGTTCGGCGGTCTGTTCGGTGGTGGGGAGTTCGCGGAGTTCGAGGTCGGCGCCGGGTGAGCGGGTGCGGAAGGCGGTGAGGAGGGCACCGACGGCGGGGGCGCCGAGGCCGGGGGGTACGGCGGCGCGGAGGGTGCCGAGGGCGCCGCTGTGGACGCGGGCGACGGTGGCGGTGAGGCGGTCGGCGGCGGTGAGGAGGTGTTCGGTGTCGGCGAGGACCAGGCGGCCGGCGGGGGTGAGGGTGGCGCCGCGGGGGCCGCGGTCGAGGAGGCGGACGCCGAGTTCGCGTTCGAGGCGCTGGATGCGCTGGGAGAGGGAGGGCTGGGCCATGCGCAGGCGGGCGGCGGCGCGGCCGAAGTGCTGTTCCTCGGCGACGGTCCGGAAGTACCGCAGGTGCAGGAGCAGGTCCATGAGCAGCAAGGATAGGTGTTTGCCTATGGTTTCGATCCTGATATGCGTCTTGGACTGGTCGTACGGGTGTCTGTTTCGCTGCCTGGTATGACGACGCATCGGGGACAGGTACGGGGACGGGGCCGGGGCCGTCGGCGCAGGTGGCCGGCGGTGGTGGTGGCGGGAGTGCTGGTGGCGGGGGCCGCCGGGTGGGCGGTGGCGTACGGGCCGCTGAAGCCGGGTGCGGAGGGGCCGGTGGTGGCGGATCCGGAGGCCGTACGGACGGCGAAGGCGTTTCTGGGCAGGTGGGCCGCGGGTGATCTGGCGGCGGCGGGGCAGTTGACGGATGCGCCTGAGAAGGCGGAGCAGACGCTGCGGAACTTCACGGCGGGTCTGGAGATCGCGAAGCCGGTGCTGACGGCGGGTGCGGCCCGGGCGGAGGGTGAGGCGGGGGCGCGGCTCGCGTTCGCGGCGAGGATGCCGGTGGCGGGGCTCGGCACGTGGTCGTACGGCTCGGAGCTGGCGTTGGCGCGTACGGATGCGGGGTGGAGGGTGCGGTGGGAGCTGCCGCTGATCCATCCGCAGCTGAACGACGAGCAGCGGTTCAAGCTGGTGCAGGAGGAGTCGAAGGAGCTGGCGGCGGTCGACCGGGACGGGAAGCCGATCTCGGCGGCGGAGCATCCCTCGCTGGTGTCGGTGCTGGGTCTCGGCGGGGGGACTCCGCGGGGCGAGGTGCAGGTGGTGGACCGGATCACCGGGGAGACGAAGGGGACGGCGGTGCGGTTCGGGCCGGATCCGGGGAAGGGCGGGGGTCCGCTGCGGACGACGATCGACGCGCGGACGCAGCGGGCGGCGGAGGAGGCGCTCGCGCGGCACGCCCGGGGGCGGAGCGCGGGTCTGGTGGCGCTGCGGATCGACACCGGCGAGGTGGTCGCGGTGGTGAACGGTCCGTCGGGCGGCTTCAACCGGGCGTTCCAGGGGACGTACGCGCCGGGGTCGACGTGGAAGGTGGTGACGAGTGCGGCGCTGCTGGCGAAGGGGGCGGTGACGCCTCGGTCGCGGGTGGACTGTCCGAAGTACCTGACGGTGGGGAAGCAGTTCCACAACGTGGAGACGTCGGAGATCCCGGACGCCACGTTCCGGCAGGACTTCATCCATTCGTGCAACACGGCGTTCGTGGCGCTGCGGGGGCGTCTCGCGAACGACGAGATGACGGTGTTCGCGAAGGAGTACTTCGGGCTGGGTCCGGAGTGGAAGACGGGCGTGAGTTCGGTGGACGCGAAGGTGCCGGTGCCGGCGGACGAGCCGGAGAAGGCGGCGTCGCTGTTCGGGCAGGGGCGGCTGCGGACGAATCCGCTGGCGATGGCGTCGGTGACGGCGACGGCGGTGTCGGGGACGTTCCACCAGCCGCTGCTGGTGAAGGGGACGGAGCAGCCGGAGGTGGCGACGAAGCCGCTGCCCGCGGGGGTGGTGGCGGGGTTGCGGTCGCTGATGCGGGACACGGTGACGGACGGTTCGGCGAAGGTGCTGGCGGGGGTGCCGGGTGAGGTGGGGGCGAAGACGGGTACGGCCGAGGTGACGGAGGACGGGAACAACAACGGCTGGCTGGTGGCGTACGACGGGGAGATCGCGGTGGCGTGCGTGGTGGAGGAGGCGGAGAGCGGCTCGGGCTCGGCGGGCCCGGTGCTGAGGGACCTGCTGAACGAACTGGCGGGGTGACCTGCGGGGCGGGGCCGGGGCCCTGGGGCCGGGCGGGCGTGAGCGCGGGGCGGGCCCTGGGGCCGGGCGGGCGTGACCGCGGGGCGGGGCCCTGGGGCCGGGCGGGCGTGACCGCGGGGCGGGGCCCTGGGGCCGGGCGGGCGTGACCGCGGGGCGGGGCCCTGGGCGGTCTGGGCCGGGGTGGCTCAGGGCCCCGCGGGCCGGGCTGTGGGCGGATCGGTCCGTCCGCCCCGCGCGGGGCCGCGCGCTGATCCATTTGGGCGGGTCCGGAGCGGCGGGTAGACTGCCGTAGTTGCTCGGCGAGGGAGGCCGTGCCCGTAAGGGTCACGGCGGTCCGTTATCGACGCGCTCTTCGTAGCAGGCCATCGCCAGTCGTGGCCGGGTGACCACCTTTTTCGTCACCTTCTACGAGGAGTGCACCATGTCCGAGGTCAAGCTCGCCGCTTCCGTCCGCACCGAGTTCGGCAAGGGCGCCGCCCGCGCGATCCGCCGTGCCGCCCAGGTTCCCGCCGTCGTCTACGGCCACGGCTCGGAGCCGGCCCACATCACCCTCCCGGCCCACGACCTCGGCCTCGCCCTGCGTACGCCGAACGTCCTGCTCTCCCTGGACATCGAGGGCAAGAACGAGCTGGCGATCCCGAAGGCCGTCCAGCGTGACGCCATCAAGGGCTTCCTGATCCACGTCGACCTGCTCCTCGTGAAGCGCGGCGAGAAGGTCACGGTCGAGATCCCGGTCCAGGCCGAGGGTGAGCTCGCCGCGGGCGGCAACCTGCTGGAGCACGTGCTCGGCACGCTCTCCGTCGAGGCCGAGGCCACCCACCTCCCCGAGGCCGTCACGGTCTCCGTGGAGGGCCTGGAGGCCGGTGCCTCCGTCCTCGCGAAGGACATCACCCTCCCGAAGGGCGCGACCCTGGTGACCGACGCCGACGCCGTCGTCCTGCAGGTCCTGGCCGCCCAGGCCGAGGAGCCGGCCGCCGAGGCCGAGGCCGCCGAGGGCGCCGAGGCCTGAGCCGTAGGCTCTGCCTGACGTGACGGGGTGACGGGCCGTACGGGCCCGTCACCCCGTTTCTCTTGTACGGACGCGCTGTGCACGGATACGAGGAGACCTGACGCACATGACGGACGACGCGAACGCGCCCTGGCTGATCGTCGGCCTCGGCAACCCCGGGCCCGAGTACGCGGCCAACCGGCACAACATCGGTTTCATGGTCGTGGACCTGCTCGCGGACCGGATCCGCGGCTCGTTCAAGCGGGCGCAGAAGGCGCAGGCGCAGGTCGTCGAGGGCCGGATGGGGCCTCCGGGACCTGAGAACCGGCGGGTGATCCTCGCGAAGCCGATGTCGTACATGAACCTCTCGGGCGGTCCGGTGACGGCGCTGCGCGACTTCTACAAGGTGCCGACGGCGCACGTCGTGGCGGTCCACGACGAGCTGGACATCGACTACGGGGTGCTGCGGCTGAAGCTGGGCGGCGGCGACAACGGGCACAACGGTCTGAAGTCGATGACGAAGGCGATGGGCGCGGACTACCACCGGGTGCGGTGCGGGATCGGGCGTCCGCCGGGCCGGATGCAGGTCGCGGACTTCGTCCTGAAGGACTTCTCGTCGACGGAGCGCAAGGACCTGGACTGGTTCGTGGACCGGGCGGCGGACTCGGTGGAGTGCCTGGTGGCGGAGGGCCTGGAGCGGGCCCAGTCGGCGTACAACTCGTAGGGCCTGGCGCCGGGAACGTACGACTGTACGATCGCGGGTCATGACGCACGCCCGTAACGCCGCCATGGCCCTGGTCGCCCTGCTCCTCCTCGTCGCGGGCGCGTGGTCCTCGTGGAACTCCGCCCAGCACGTCCTGCTCGCGAAGGGCCGTGAGCACGGGACGCTGGCGGTGACCGACTGCAACGACGAGACGTGCAGAGGGCGTTACACCCCGGAGGATCCGTCGTCGACGCGCCGGACGCTGACGATCGCGCGTTCGGTGGCGGCGGAGAAGGGCGTGACGATCCCGGTGGTGGTGAAGCCGGGCACGGACGAGGGCGTGCGGACGGGCTGGGGCGGCGGGTTGCACGCGTGGCTTCCGCTGGGCGGGGCGCTGCTTCTGGCGGCGCCGCTGGTGGGCGGGGGGCTGCAACTGCGGCGGACGGCTTGGTCGTTGGCGGGGGTCGGCGGTGCGGTGCTGGTGGCGGCGTTCTTCGCCCTCTGATGCCCCGGTCGAGCCCGGTTCCCGGGCCGATCGTCATGGACTGCTGGCTTAAGCACGACTCAAGCCGATGGATAGGCTGCCCCAGCCACCTCCCACGGCATCCTCATCCCACAGATGGACGACTGCACATGCGACGCTCCTTCATACCCGCAGCCGCTCTTGTCGCGGCCATGGCGGGCTCTTCCCTGGCTCTGGCCCCCGCCGCTTTCGCGTCGGACGGCACCCACCACTACAACCTCCACCAGCCGACGCCGATCACGGCCGCCGGCTACGGCAAGGGCGGGGACTGCTCGACGATCCCGGCCGACAAGGACGGCTGGCACTTCGTCATCCCCGGCAGCGACGTCGACTTCGTCAAGCTGACGGTGACGTTCGAGCCGGGCGGCGAGCAGGTCATCACCTCCTTCGGTCCGCCGTCCGACAAGCACGCGTACGTGGCCTCCGCGCCGGGCGCGAAGCTGGTGTCGGCCGAGGCCGACGTCGACGGTGTCATCAAGCAGGGCTGGTTCAACCTGTCCCACACCTGCCCGGCCGCCGAGACCGGCACCACGGGCGGGACGACCACGGGCGGCTCCACGACCGGCGAGCAGACCACCGGTGAGACCACGACCGGCGAGACCACCACGGGTGAGACCACCACCGGCGGCTCCACCACCGGCGAGACCACCACGGGTGAGACCACCACCGGCGGCTCCACCACCGGCGAGACCACCACGGGCGAGACCACCACCGGCGGCTCCACCACCGGCGAGACGACCGCCACCGGCGGCTCCACCTCCGGCGAGACCTCCGCCACCGGCGGTTCCACGACCGGTGGTTCGGCCACGGGCGAGACCTCCGCCACGGGCGGCTCCGCCACCGGCGGCGAGGTCAAGGACGAGAACGGCAACCTGGCCGAGACCGGCTCCAGCGCCCCGGTCGGCATCATCGCCGCCGTCGCCCTGGCCCTCGCGGCCGCCGGTGCGGTCCTGGTGACCCGCCGTCGCAAGGCCCAGCAGAACTGACGTACTCCGTCATGACGATGCCCCCGTGGAGGCTTCCACGGGGGCATCGTCATGGGGACGGGCAGGGCGTCAGCCGGTGTTGCGGAGGCCCGCCGCCACGCCGTTCACCGTGAGGAGCAGGGCCCGGGCGAGCAGCGGGTCCGGGTCCTGGCCGCGCTCGGCGTCCGCGCGCTGGCGGGCGAGGAGCGCGACCTGGAGGTAGGAGATCGGGTCCAGGTAGGCGTCGCGGATGGCGAAGGTCTGCTGGAGGACCGGGTTGGAGTCGAGGAGCTTCTCGCCGCCGGTGACCTTGAGGACCTCGGCGACGGTCAGCGCGTGCTCGGCCTCGATGGTGTCGAAGACGTGCTTGAGGTCGTCGGGGACGAGGGTGTCGACGTAGTGGCGGGCGATCCGCAGGTCCGTCTTGGCCAGCGTCATCTCGACGTTGGAGAGGAAGTTGCGGAAGAAGCCCCAGCGCTCGTGCATCTCGCCGAGGACGGCGTCGAGGCCGGCCTCGCGCAGGGCCTTGAGGCCGGAGCCGACGCCGTACCAGCCGGGGACGATCTGGCGGGACTGGGTCCAGCCGAACACCCACGGGATGGCGCGGAGTCCGTCGAGTCCTGCGCCGGAGTCGGGGCGGCGGGAGGGCCGGGAGCCGAGGTGCAGGTCGGCGAGCTGGTCGACGGGGGTGGCGGCGAAGAAGTACGCGGGGAGGTCGGGGTCCTCGACGAGCCTGCGGTACGCGGTGTGGGCGGCGTCCGAGACGGTGTCCATGGCCGCGTCCCAGCGGGCGAGCGCGTCGTCGGACTGGCGCGGCGCCGTGTGCAGGGCGGAGGCCTGGAGCGTGGCGGCGACCGTCAGCTCCAGGTTCTCCCTGGCCAGGGACGGGATGAGGTACTTGTCGGAGATGACCTCGCCCTGCTCGGTCACCTTGATCTCGCCCTCCAGGGTGCCCCAGGGCTGGGCGAGGATCGCGTCGTGCGAGGGGCCGCCGCCGCGGCCGACCGTCCCGCCGCGGCCGTGGAACAACCTCAGCCGAACCCCGTAACGGTGAGCAACATCCCTCAGCCTCCGCTGGGCGCGGTGGATCTCCCACTGGCTGGTGGTGATGCCGCCGAACTTGGAGGAGTCGGAGTAGCCGAGCATGACCTCCTGGACGTCGCCGCGCAGCGAGACGAGGCGCCGGTAGGAGGGGTCGGCGAGCATGTCGTCGAGGATGACGTCGGCGGCCTTGAGCTCGTCGGTGGTCTCCAGGAGCGGCACGATGCCGATCTTGGCCCAGCCGCCGTGCAGGTCGACGAGGCCGGCCTCGCGGGCGAGGACGGCGGCGGCGAAGACGTCGTCGGCGCCCTGGCACATCGAGATGATGTACGACTCGATGACCTCGGGGCCGAAGCGCTCGAAGGCCTCCTTGATGGTGTGGAAGACGCCGAGGGTCTTCTCGCCGGCGGCGTCCAGCGGGGCCGGGGTCGGGGCGAGCGGGCGGCGGGAGCGGAGCTCCTTGGCGAGCAGCTTCTGCCGGTAGTCGCGGGGCATGTCCGCGTACCGCCAGGACTCCTCGCCGAGGCGGTCGAAGAGCTGGCCGAGGGCGTGGTGGTGGGCCTCGGCGTGCTCGCGGACGTCCATGGTGGCGAGCTGGAGGCCGAAGGCGGAGAGGGTGCGGATGACCCGGTCCATGCGGCCGTCGGCGAAGAGGGCGCCGCGGTGCTCGCGCAGGGAGGTCTGGATCAGGGTGAGGTCGTGGATGAGGTCGGCGGTGCCGAGGTAGTCGCGGCCGTCCTGGTGCGGGGTGCCGTTCGCGAGGCGCTCGCGGGTGTTGACGAGCTTCTGCCGGACGCAGGTGGCCTTGAGGCGGTACGGCTCCTCGGCGTTGAGGCGCTTGTAGCGGGGGCTGATCTCCGGGAGGAGGTCCAGGTCGCGCTGGAGGGAGTCCAGGAGTTCCTGGGTGGCTCCGGTGTAGCGGATGGAGTTGGAGAGCAGTCCGCGCAGGAAGTCGATGAGTTCGAGCGCGTCGGTGATGCCGTGCTCGTGCTGGAGGATGAGGACGTCCCAGGTCACCTGGGGGGTGACGTTGGGGTTGCCGTCGCGGTCGCCGCCGATCCAGGTGCCGAAGGTGAGCGGACGGGTGCCGGCGGGCAGCTCGACGCCGACGCGTTCGAGCTCGGCGGCGAGGTCCTCCAGGACGTCGCCGACGGCTTCGGCGTGCAGCTCGTCGAGGTAGTAGATGGCGTTGCGGGCCTCGTCGGCGGGCTCGGGGCGGACGACCCGGAGTTCGTCGGTCTGCCAGATCAGGTCGATGTTCTCGGCGAGCCGCAGGTCGGTGCGGCGGCGCTCGGCCTGGCTGACCGGGGCCTCCAGGAGCGCGGCGATGCGGCGCAGCTTGTTGAGGACGGAGCGGCGGGCGGCCTCGGTGGGGTGCGCGGTGAAGACGGGGCGCACGTTGAGGTTCTTGACCGTCTCGCGTACGTGCTCGGGGTCGCCGTCCTTGAGCATGTCGACGGTGCGGGCGAGGAGGCCGCCCTCGGCGGCGCGCTTCTCGCGCATCTCGCGGCCGCGGTGGACCTGCTCGGTGACGTTCGCGAGGTGGAAGTAGGTGGAGAAGGCGCGTACGAGCTTGGCGGCCGTCTCGAGTTCGACGCCTCGGAGGAGCTCGGCGGCGGCTTCGCCGTCCTCACGGGTGAGGCGGCGGACCTTCTCGACGAGGTCGAGGAGTTCGTGGCCCTCCTGGCGCACGAGGGTCTCGCCGAGGAGGTCGCCCAGTCGGCGGATGTCGGCGCGCAGCTCGGTGCTGGCGGTGGGGGTCTGGTCGGCACTGCTCACAGGTGCGGCTCCTTGCAGTGTTTGAGCACGTCTGGAGGGGTTCTGGAGGCTTGCGGACCGCGCTGTCCGACGCCCCCAGGATAGGTGTCCACATGGTGGGCGGCGGGCAGGCCCCTTCTTTGCGCCCTCTTGCCGCGCGCCACGGCGCTGCCATACTTACGACGCCGTAGGTTACGGATGCGTAGCCACGGATTCGTCCTTCGACGCGTTTCCCTCCACTCACCCCCCAGGGACAGTCATGACCATGAGCCCCGAGATGACGTCGGCGTCCGAGGCGCCGGACGCCGCCGAGGCGCCGCTGCCCTCCGCCACGCTGGGCGGGGACAGCAAGCGTTCGATCGAGCAGATCACCCTGCTGCTGTTCATCACGGTGCCGTTCCTGGCGCTGCTCGCGGCGGTACCGCTGGCGTGGGGCTGGGGGGTGAGCTGGCTGGATCTGGGGCTGATGACGGCGATGTACTACATCGGCTGCCACGGGATCACGATCGGTTTCCACCGGTACTTCACGCACGGTTCCTTCAAGGCGAAGCGGCCGCTGCGGATCGCGCTGGCGATCATGGGGTCGCTTGCGGTGGAGGGTCCGCTGGTGCGGTGGGTGGCTGATCACCGCAAGCACCACAAGTTCTCGGACGCGGAGGGTGACCCGCACTCGCCGTGGCGGTTCGGCGAGACGGTTCCGGCGCTGATGAAGGGCCTGTGGTGGGCGCACATCGGCTGGATGTTCGACGAGGAGCAGACGCCGCAGCACAAGTACGCGCCCGATCTGATCAAGGATCCGACGATCCGGGCGATCTCGCGCCAGTTCGTGCTGTGGACGATCGTGTCGCTCGCGATCCCGCCGGTGGTGGGCGGTCTGGTGACGATGTCGTGGTGGGGCGCGTTCACGGCGTTCTTCTGGGGCTCGCTGGTGCGGGTGGCGCTGCTGCACCACGTCACGTGGTCGATCAACTCGATCTGTCACGCGGTGGGCAAGCGTCCGTTCAAGTCGCGTGACCGTTCGGGGAACGTGTGGTGGCTGGCGGTGCTGTCCTGCGGCGAGTCCTGGCACAACCTGCACCACGCGGACCCGACGTCGGCGCGGCACGGGGTGCTGCGCGGGCAGGTCGACTCCAGCGCGCGGCTGATCCGCTGGTTCGAGCAGCTGGGCTGGGCGAGCGATGTGCGCTGGCCGGCGGAGTCCCGCATCGAAGCCCGCCGCCGGACCGCGTCCGCAGACGCGGCATGATGGAAGACGTGGCGATCGAGGGCAGGACCGGCGGTACCGGCAGCAGCGGCGGAGAGCAGAAGCCCCGGCGGGGGCGCCGGGTGCGGA
Organism: Streptomyces sp. NPDC002463; assembly: GCF_042889835.1. Lineage (NCBI taxonomy): Bacteria > Bacillati > Actinomycetota > Actinomycetes > Kitasatosporales > Streptomycetaceae > Streptomyces > Streptomyces sp. NPDC002463. Next base: position 119,803 of record NZ_JBIARL010000015.1, on the reverse strand, counting down.
TGACGGGCGCGGAGCGCCGGGAGCAGCTGCTCGACATCGGTCGCACGCTCTTCGCGGAGAAGGGCTTCGAGGGCACGTCGGTGGAGGAGATCGCGGCGAAGGCCGGGGTCTCCAAGCCGGTGGTGTACGAGCACTTCGGCGGCAAGGAGGGGCTGTACGCGGTCGTCGTCGACCGGGAGATGCGGCAGCTCCTGGACGGGGTGACGGGGGCGCTGACGGCGGGGCATCCGCGGGAGCTCCTGGAGCAGGCGGCGTTCGCGCTGCTCGACTACATCGAGAACTACACGGACGGGTTCCGGATCCTCGTACGGGATTCGCCGGTGGCGCAGTCGACGGGCACGTTCGCGTCGCTGATCAGCGACATCGCCACGCAGGTGGAGGACATCCTGGGCCTGGAATTCAAGGCGCGGGGCTTCGACCCGAAGCTGGCGCCGCTGTACGCGCAGGCGCTGGTGGGCAGTGTGGCGCTGACGGGGCAGTGGTGGCTGGACGTCCGCAAGCCGGAGAAGTCTGAGGTCGCGGCGCATCTGGTGAACCTGGCGTGGCACGGTCTGGACGGTCTGGAGCAGAAGCCGCGGCTGATAGGGCACCGGAAGAACTGACCCCGGCGCCGGGCCCGGCGGGGGGCCGGGAGGCGAGAAACGACCGGACGGTCGGATTCGGTGAGGTAAACATCTGGTAATCGGCGGCGCTGTGAGTAGACTCGTGTTCAACATCCGGGGGGGTGTTCCGACCGTCCTACGAGGTCGTCTCCGCGTGCTTTCCGTCATGCGCTGATGCCGTTCGACGCCCGTCGAACCCCCCTGTTTGGTTCCGTCGAACCTCTGATCCCTGGGGGGGATCTTTTTGTTCTTCATGCGTTCCCAGCGTGCCCGCCGTCTCGCGGGCTGCACCGCTCTCGCCCTCTCGGCGGGCATGCTCCTCGCGAGCCCCGCGTCGGCCGACGCGCCGGCGCCGCACGCGGCCACCGAGAAGCCCGCGCAGTCTCCGGCCGCCCCGTCGCTGCGGACCGTCCCGCAGACGGACGGCGCCCGTGCCGGGCTCGCCGGCGTCACGGCGGAGCGTCCGCCGTCGCGCTCGGACCTGGACGGCGACGGCCAGAGCGACATCATCATGCGCATCGGCGGCGAGCTGCACACGGCGACCACGAACTCCGAGGGCGCCGAGTTCTACCGCAACGACGGTGACACCTCCTTCATCAAGGACGTCATCCCGATCGGCGACCAGGACAAGAACGGCAGCGGTCCCGAGATCCTGACGCTCTCGAAGTTCGGCTGGCTGAGCCTGTACGGCGACTCCACCTCGTCCTACGGCAACTACCGCTGGTCCGGCCCGGGCTGGCAGATCTACAACAAGGTCTTCTCGCCCGGCGACATCAGCGGCGACGGCCGCGCCGACGTGCTGGCCCGCACGCCCTCGGGCGAGCTGTACGTGTACGTCTCCACCGGCACCCCGAACGCCCCGTTCCACGCGCGCAAGCTGGTCGGCAAGGGCTGGGACGTCTACGACCAGCTGATCGGCCTCGGCGACAGCGACGGCGACGGCAAGGGCGACTTCCTCGCCCGTACGCCCTCCGGCGTGCTCTTCTACTACGGGAGCTCCGACAGCCCGTACACGCTGAAGCCGCGCAAGGAGGTCGGCCGGGGCTGGCAGCAGTACAACCAGATCATCGGCATCGACGACGACAACGCCAACGGGATCCCCGACGTCCTCGCGCGCGGCGTCGACGGCACGCTGTACGAGTACTTCGGCACCGGCAGCGGCTACTACACCTCCCGCAAGCAGGTCGGTTCCGTCGGTGCCTGGGACGGCGTGGACCAGTTCTCCGGCGCGGGCAACGTCCCGGCGCACGGCAAGGAGGGCACGGTCGCCCGCACCAAGGGCGGCACGCTCTTCTGGTACGACTCGATGAACAACGGCCGGCTCGCGCCCCGCGCCCAGATCAGCGACGACAACGGCTGGTACGGCGCGACGCTGTTCGAGGTCAACTCGCTCGGCCGGGACGCGATCTCCGACACGCTGGAGATCTACCAGGGCCACCTCTACGGCAACGGCGTGGACTTCGGCGGCGGCTGGGGCGCGATCAACCAGATCGCCGGCCCGGGCGACCTGAACGGCGACGGCACCGGCGACTTCGTCGCCCGTGACCGCGACGGCGTCCTGTGGCTGTACCGGAGCAACTACGACGGCAACGCCCTGCACGCCCGCGTCAAGATCGGCGGCGGCTGGAACGCGTACGACCGGATCGTCGGCTCGGGCGACTACACCGGCGACGGCCTCAACGACCTGATCGCCCGCGCCAAGGACGGAAACCTGTACCTGTACCCGGGCACCGGCCAGGCGGGCTACGCGTTCGAGTCCCGCGTGAAGATCGGCGGCGGCTGGAACGCGTACGCGAAGATCGTGGCGCCCGGTGACATCACCGGTGACGGCAAGGCCGACCTGCTCGCGGTGAACTCGGGCGGCGAACTGTTCCGCTACAGCGGCACCGGCGTGAAGGGCGTCCCCTTCAAGCCGCGCGCCTCCATCGGCACCGGCTACCAGATCTACAACGGCCTGTACTAGTCGCAGCGCACTCCCAGGACGCCCCGCACCGGTTCCCCGGTGCGGGGCGTCCCCGCGTCCGCCTCCCGCCGTCGGAGAGCTGTCATGACCGGGAGGTATGCTCCCCCCACACCCGGGGGGTTCGCCCTTCGTACGCGTTTCCTCCGTAGCGAGGCGCCGCGGACCCGTGCCCGGACCGAAGACATCCTGATCCCTGGGGGGGATCTCTTGCGTTCTGTTCCCTTCTCCCGCGCACGCCTCGGCGCGTGCACCGCGCTCGTCCTCTCCGCGGGCATGCTGCTCGCGACCCCGGCCTCGGCCGGCCAGCCCGGGCCGCACCCGGCCGTCGAGAAGCCGGCGGCCGGCTTCACCCAGCCGTCCCCGACGCGGCCGACGCTCGGCGCGCTCCGCCAGGGCGTCACGGCGGCCTCCGGCGTCGGCGCCTCGCCCCAGCTGTCGGACCTCGACGGCGACGGCGGCGGCGACCTGATCTACCGCGGCTGGGACGGCAAGGTCTACACGTCCACGACCTCCGGCCAGGGCGGCGAGTTCACGTCCATCACCACGCCGACGAAGGACATCATCCCGATCGGCAACCAGGACGCGAACGCCAGCGGCCCCGAGCTCCTGACGCTGTCCTCGCAGGGCGCCCTCCGCCTGTACGCCGACGCGACGCCCACCGGCGCGAGCTACGTCTGGCAGGGCAACGGCTGGAACATCTACAACAAGGTCGTCGCGCCCGGCGACGTCAACGACGACGGCCGTGCCGACCTGGTCGCCCGCGACCTCGACGGCAACCTGTACCTGTACTACGCCACCGGCGTCCGCACCGCGCCGTTCGCGTCGCGCGTGAAGATCGGCACCGGCTACAACACCTACGACCAGCTCTTCGGCATCGGCGACAACAACGGCGACGGCTGGGCGGACCTGATCGGCCGCGACACCGCCGGGAAGCTGTGGTTCTACGCCGGTACGGGCGACAAGGCCAGCCCGTTCGCCGCGCGCAGGCAGATCGGCACCGGCTGGGGCGTCTACAACCAGGTCCTGCCCGTCGGCGACGACAACGGCGACGGCAACGGCGAGCTGATCGCCCGCGACCTGAAGGGCACGCTCTGGTACTACACCGGCAAGGGCGACGGCACCCTCTCGGCCCGTCAGCAGCTCAGCGACACGGCCGGCTGGGACGGCATCCCGCAGTTCGCCGGGGCGGGCAACAACCCGGTCACCGGCGAGAAGGAGGGCGTCCTCGCGCGGGACACCCGCGGCACGCTGTTCTGGTACCGCGCCTCGACCGGCGGCGGTCTCAACGCCCGGATCCAGGCGGGTGACGTCGGCGGCTGGAACGGCGCCAACTTCACCCACCTGTCCACGATGGACGCGGACGGCTCGTCGGACATCGCGGAGATCTACCAGGGCCGCCTCGCCATCGACGGCACCGACCTCGGCGGCGGCTGGGGCGTCTACAACACGATCGTCGGCCCCGGCGACCTGTCCGGCGACGGCAAGGGCGACCTGCTCGCCCGCGACGCCTCCGGAATCCTCTACCTGTACAAGGGCAACGGCGCCGGCACCTCCCTCGCCGCCCGCATCAAGGTGGGCACCGGCTGGGGCGCGTACAACAAGATCGTCGGCGCGGGTGACTACACCGGCGACGGCCGCACGGACATCGTCGCCCGCACCTCCGCCGGCGACCTGTACCTCTACGCCGGCACCGGCAACGCCACCACGCCGTTCAAGGCCCGCGTGAACATCGGCACCGGCTGGAACACGTACTCCAAGATCGTCGCCCCCGGCGACCTCAACGCCGACGGCAAGGGCGACCTCCTCGGCATCACCTCGGGCGGCGACCTCTACAGCTACCTGAACACCACCCCGGGCAAGTTCGCCGCGCGCGCCAGGATCGGCAACGGCTACGGCATCTACAACAGCATGTCCTGACGATCCGCCAGGGCCCGAAGGCGCCCCGCACCCGGGCCCGGGTGCGGGGCGCCTGTTGTTCATCCGTAGATCGCTGGCGTAAGGCGTGAGCGTGAGTAGACTCGTGTTCAACATCCGGGGGGGTGTTCCGACCTTCGAACGAGGTCGTCTCCGCATGCCCACAGGCCTGCGCTGACGCCGTTCGATGCCGTACGAGCCCCCCTGTTTGGTTCTGTCGAACCTCTAGGTCCCTGGGGGGGATCTCTTGCTGTTCCAGCACTCCAAGCACGCTCGCCGCGTCGCGGCCTGCACCGCTCTCGCCCTCTCCGCCGGCATGCTCCTCGCCGGCACGGCCTCCGCCGCCGACACCCCGGCGCCGCTTCCGTCCGTCAAGAAGGAGGCGCCCTCCTTCACCCCGCCGAAGCTGACGCTCCCGAAGAAGGGCGCCGCCCGCGCCGGCGTCGCCGCCGCCGGCGAGGCCGCCTCGCAGCCGCTGTCCGACCTGGACGGCGACGGCATCGACGACCTCATCCTCCGGGGCGTGGAGGGCGAGCTCTACACGAGCACGTCCACCGGCGCCGGTGACGTCTTCGACCTCTTCCGCGACTACACGGACGTCGCCAAGGACATCGTCCCGATCGGCCAGCAGGGCGGTGACACCACCGAGCCCGAGGTGCTCGTCCTCTCCGAGAACGGCACGCTCAAGCTGTACGCGGACGCCGACCCGACCGGCACGCCGTACGAGCACGTGGTCGGCGGCGGCTGGCAGGTCTACAACAAGGTCACCTCGCCCGGCGACGTGAACGGCGACGGCCGCGCCGACGTGGTCGCCCGCACCAAGGACGGCCAGCTGTACCTGTACCTGGCCACCGGCAACCTGGACGCGCCGTTCGGCGCCCGCGTCCTCGTCGGCGGCGGCTGGGGCGCCTACGACCAGCTCGTGGGCCTCGGCGACGCCAACGGCGACGGCAAGGGCGACCTGTACGCCCGCGACACCGCCAGCGGCACCCTGTACTTCTACGCCGGTACGGGCAGCACGACCCAGCCGTTCGCCGCCCGCCAGTCCGTCGGCGGCGGCTGGAACATCTACAACCAGATCCTGCCCGCCGGCGACGGCGACCTCCTCGCCCGGGACAACGCGGGCACCCTGTTCTACTACCCGGCCAACGGCAACGGCACCCTGGCCGCACGCCAGCAGAGCAGCGACGCGGGCGCGTGGGCGGGCGTCCAGCAGTTCGCCGGCGCCGGCAACAACGCGTACACGGGCAAGGAGGGCGTCTTCGCCACCACGCCCGGCGGGGCCCTGTACTGGTACTACAACAGCACCACCGGCAAGCTGGACCCGCGCATGGAGATCCTGCCCGCCGGCGGTCTGACGGGCGGCCCGGCCCCGCTCCACTTCTCCTCGATGAACGCGGACGGCGTATCCGACTTCGCCGCGGTGGTCGACGGCCACCTCTGGGTCGACGACGCCGACCTCGGCGGCGGCTGGGGCGCCTACAACACCCTGGTCGCCCCCGGTGACCTGTCCGGCGACGGCAAGGGCGACCTGCTGGCCCGCACGTCCGGCGGCGACCTCTACCTCTACAAGGGCAACGGCGCCGGCACCGCCCTCGCCGCCCGCGTCAAGGTCGGCACCGGCTGGGGCGTCTACAACAAGATCGTCGGCGCGGGTGACTACACGGGCGACGGCCGCACGGACATCGTGGCCCGCACCTCCGGCGGCGACCTGTACCTGTACGCCGGCACCGGCAACGCCACCACGCCGTTCAAGAGCCGTCTGAAGATCGGCACCGGCTGGAACACGTACTCCAAGATCGTCGCCCCCGGCGACCTCAACGCCGACGGCAAGGGCGACCTCCTCGGCGTCACCTCCGGCGGCGACCTCTACCGCTACCTGAACACGACCTCGGGCAAGTTCACCGCGCGCGTCAAGCTCGGCGGCGGCTGGGGGGTCTACAACTCCGTCCAGTAACGGACCGAGTGCCTCACGGGCGCCCCGCACCGGATCTCCGGTGCGGGGCGTCCGCGCGTTCACGCCCCTCAGGGCTTCTTGCGGGCGACGGCGAAGATCCGGCGGAAGGGGAAGACCGTACCGTGCGGGCCCGGCGGGTAGGCCTCGCGCAGGAGCCGGCGGTACTGGTCGAGGAAGGCGTCGACCGCCTCCCGGTCGTCGCCCAGGGTCGTGAGGACGGGCCGCAGCGCGGTGCCCTTGACCCAGTCCAGGACGGGGTCCTCCCCCTGGAGCAGCTGGCAGTACGTGGTCTCCCAGACGTCCGCCTCGCAGCCGAGGTCGGTGAGGCGGGTGAGGTACTCGGCGGTGTCGAGGATGTGGACGTAGCGGCGGCCCTGGTCGCCGAGGCGGGCCCGCCACTCCGGGGTCTCGCAGAGCTCGCCGAGCAGGGCGTGGCTGGGCGAGGTGAAGTTGCCGGGGACCTGGAAGGCCAGGGTGCCGCCGGGGCGGAGCCCCTCGATCCAGGCGGCGAAGGACTCGGGGTGGTTGGGCACCCACTGGAGGGCCGCGTTGGAGACGATCAGGTCGTACGGCTCGTCGGGGGTCCAGTGGGCGGCGTCGGCGGTCCGGAAGTCGAGCCAGCCGCCGCCCCGGGTGGTGCCCGACCAGTCCTTCTCCGCGCGCTCCAGCATCTCCGGCGACAGGTCGAACCCGGTGATGTGTGCGTCGGTCCACCGGTCGGCGAGGAGGACCGTCACATTGCCGGGACCGCAGCCGAGGTCGGCGATGCGGGCGGGACGCTGCCGGGCGGGCAGCTGCGGTATTCGGGCGAGGAGATCGAGGAACGGGCGGGTGCGGTGTCCGGAGTGTCGGAGGTACTGCTGTGGATCCCAGGTCGGTGCGGCGGTGTCCACGGAATGCATGTTCGAAGCCCCCTTGCTGGCACGTGTTGCCGAAGCGGAACGGAGTTCCGGCGGGGTCCCTTCCCCATAGTCCAGGAAAATATATCTTGATTCCAAGATACTCGATGTCGAGAAACTCGAACACAAGAGACTTTATGTCAACAGACCCTCTACACTGATCGTCATGGAGGACGAGGTCGACCGACTGGTCGCAGCATGGCGCCGCGAGCGCCCCGACCTCGACGTGGAACCGCTCGAGGTGCTCAGCCGCGTCTCGCGGCTCGCCCGTCACCTCGACCGCGCCCGTCGGCTCGCCTTCTCCGAGCACCAGCTGGAGCCCTGGGAGTTCGACGTCCTGACCTCGCTGCGCCGCGCCGGAGCGCCCTACCAGCTCTCCCCCGGCCAGCTCCTCACCCAGACGCTGGTCACCTCGGGCACCATGACCAACCGCATCGACCGGCTCACCAAGAAGGGCCTCGTCGAGCGGCTCCCCGACCCCAGCGACCGGCGCGGGGTCCTGGTCCGGCTCACCCCCGAGGGCCGCGACCGCGCCGACGAGGCGCTCGCCGGGCTCCTCGCCCAGGAGCGGGCCATCCTGGCCCAGCTCTCCCGCGCCCAGCGCGGCGAACTGGCCGCGCTGCTACGCCGGCTGACCGCCCCGTTCGACAACGTCCCCGGGTAGCACCGGCTCCGCGGGACCCACGCCCGCCCGGCGGGCGAGCGCCACCGCCGCGAGCGTCGAGTGCACGCCCAGCTTCCCCAGCACGTTCTGCATGTGCGTGCGGACGGTGTGCGGGGAGAGGAAGAGGCGCTCGGCGACCGCCTTGCGGCCCAGACCCGCCACCATGCAGCGCAGCACCTCCCGCTCGCGCGGGGTCAGCGACTCCACGAGCCGCTCGCTGTCCGTCCGGTGCCTGCGCGCCTCCGTCAGCTCCCGCAGGACGCCCGTGAGCAGCGCGGGAGGCAGATGCGTCTCGTCCCGCAGCACGCCCCGGACCACCGCGAGCAGCCGTTGGAGCGAGCAGTCCTTCGCGACCCAGCCGGAGGCCCCCGCCTGGAGCGCGAGGGCGGCGCGGCGCGGGTCGTCCCTCTCCGCGAGGACGACCGTACGGAGCGCGGGCTGTACCCGTCGTACGCCCGTGACCAGCGAGATCCCGTCGACCGTGCCCTCGGCGTCGTCGGGCACCGCGCGCGCCACGGCCGCCCCGGCGGGTCCGGCGCCCAACTCGGCGTCGACGAGCAGCACGTCGAACCTGCGGCCCTCCGCCGCGCCGCGCTCCAGGCAGCGCAGGGCCGCCGGGCCGCTGCCGGCGGCGGCGACGTCGACATCGGGCTCCGCCGCGAGGGCGGCGGCCAGCGATTCGGCGAAGATGCGGTGGTCGTCCACCACCAGGACGCGGATGCGTGCCACGGACACTCCCAAGTGTCGAGGAACGGACCGACGCGGGTACGGCGCCGGAGGCGGGTCCGTCGACGGCACGGCCGCCGCCGTGCGTTGACTGCTACCCCGCTTCTGGCGCCGTACCCGACGGGTCTCGCCCCCTGAACAGCACCGGCCCCCACCGGCGCTGCCCCTCAGAGTAGGGGCGGGGCGCCGCGGTGGGGGCCGTTTCGCGGAACTGTCCGAAGTCGTGGGAACGCGAGCGGTGGTCGGGGACGCTGTTCTAAAGGCGGCGCGCGCCCGCCGACGGCACGGCCGGGAAGATCCCCGGGGGCGCGTATCCGGCCGCGGCGAAGGCCTTCCCCACGGCGGCGGACACCTCCTCCGCCCGCTCCGTCTCGACCAGGACGACGGCGGAGCCGCCGAAGCCGCCGCCGGTCATCCGGGCGCCGAGCGCCCCGGCCGCGTTCGCCGCCTCGACGACGAGGTCGAGCTCCGGGCAGGAGACCCGCAGATCGTCCCGGAGGGAGGCGTGGCCCTCGGTGAGGACCGGGCCGACCTCCCGGGTGGCGCCGGCGTCGAGCAGGGCGATGGTCCGCTCCACGCGCGCGTTGTCGGAGACGACGTGCCGCACGTACCGCAGAATCGTCTCGTCGCTCAGTCGTGCGAGTGATTCCGGCAGATGCGCGGCGCTGACTTCGCGCAGGGTGCGCACCCCGAGCGCCCGCGCACCCGCTTCACACCCGGCGCGCCGCTCGGCGTACGCGCCGTCCCCGAGCGCGTGCTTCACGCGGGTGTCGACGACGAGCAGCCGCAGCCCCTCCCCCGCGAGGTCGAAGGGGACCTGACGGTACGAGAGGTCCCGGGTGTCCAGGTGGAGGGCGTGGCCCTCCTCGGCGCAGGCGGAGGCCATCTGGTCCATGACCCCGCAGGGCACGCCGACGAAGGCGTTCTCGGCGCGCTGGGCGAGCCGGGCGAGCTCGGGGCGGGAGAGCCCCAGCCCGAACAGGTCGTTCAGGGCGAGCGCGATGACGACCTCGAGGGCCGCCGAGGAGGACAGCCCGGCGCCGGTGGGCACGGTCGAGGCGAGGTGGACGTCGGCCCCGGCGACCGGGTGCCCGGCCTCCCGCAGCGCCCAGACGACACCGGCCGGATAGGCGGCCCAGCCGCCGCCCGAGAGCGGCTCCAGGCCGTCGACGTCCAGCTGGACGATCCCGCCGTCGGTGTCGGCGGAGTGCAGGCGCAGGACGCCGTCGTCACGGCGGGAGACGGCGGCGACGGTGGTGTGCGGCAGGGCGAGCGGCAGCACGAAGCCGTCGTTGAAGTCGGTGTACTCCCCGATGAGGTTGACCCGCCCGGGGGCGGCCCAGAGGCCGTCGGGCGCGGCGCCGTACAGCGCCTCGAAGTCGGCGGCGAGGCTCATGCGCCCTCCTCCCGGAGACGGGCGAACGCCCAGGCGTCGGCGACGACGTCCGCGAGGTCCGGGCGGGACGGCGTCCAGCCGAGCCGCTCGCGGGCGGCCTCGGCGGAGGCGACCAGGACGGCGGGGTCGCCCGGGCGGCGCGGGGCGGTGATCTCCGGGATCGGGTGGCCGGTGACCTTGCGGACGGTCTCGACGACCTCGCGGACGGAGAAGCCGTTGCCGTTGCCGAGGTTGCAGATGAGGTGCTCGCCGGCCGTCATGGCGTCGAGCGCGAGGAGGTGGGCCTCGGCGAGGTCGGCGACGTGGATGTAGTCGCGGACGCAGGTGCCGTCCGGGGTCGGGTAGTCCTCGCCGTACACGGAGATCGCCTCGCGCCGGCCGAGGGCGACCTGGAGGACGAGCGGGATCAGGTGGGACTCGGGCGCGTGGCGCTCGCCGAGGGAGCCGTACGCCCCGGCCACGTTGAAGTAGCGCAGCGAGACGGCGGCCAGGCCGTGGGCGGCGCACTCCCCGCCGATCATGTGGTCGACGGCCAGCTTGCTCGCCCCGTACGGGCTGGTGGGCGCGGTCGGCGCGGTCTCGGTGATCGGCACGGTCTCCGGCTCGCCGTAGGTGGCGGCGGTGGACGAGAAGACCAGCTTGCGGACGCCGGCCGACCGCATGGCGGCGAGCAGGGCCATGGTGCCGCCGACGTTGTTCTCCCAGTACTTCTCGGGCCGGGCGACGGACTCGCCGACCTGGGAGAAGGCGGCGAAGTGCAGGACGCCGTCGTAGGAGTCGTCGAGCAGGTTCGCCGCGTCCTGGATGCGGCCCTCGACGAACTCGGCGCCCTCGGGGACGGCTTCGGCGAAGCCGGTGGAGAGGTCGTCGAGGACGGTGACCCGGTGGCCCCGCTCCAGGAGGTGGGCGGCGACGACGCTGCCCACGTACCCGGCGCCCCCCGTCACCAGATACTTCCGTGTCATGCGCTTGCCACCTCTCGGAGTCGTCGGGCCGCGTCCTCCGGCCGGATGTCGTTCATGAACGCGCCCATGCCGGACTCGGTGCCCGCGAGGAACTTCAGCTTGCCAGAGGCCCGTCGGACGGTGAAAAGCTCCAGATGCAGTCCGAAGTCCTCGCGCCGCTCGTCCGTGAACGGCGCCTGGTGCCAGGCGGCGATGTAGGGCGTCGGCGGCTCGTCCGGGCCGAAGATCCGGTCGAAGCGCCTCAAGAGTTCCAGGTAGACCTGTGCGCACTCTGTGCGCGCGGCGGCGTCGAGGGCGAGCAGGTCGGGCACCCGCCGCTTCGGGTGGAGGTGGACCTCGTACGGCCAGTGGGCGGCGTACGGCACGAAGGCGATCCAGCGCTCGGTCTCCAGGACCACCCGCTCGCCGTCGGCGCGTTCGCGGGCGACGACGTCGTCGAAGAGGTTCCGGCCGGTCGCCGCACGGTGCTCGTCGGCGCGGCGGCGCATGGCGGCCGTGCGGGGCGTGACGTACGGGAAGGCGTAGATCTGGCCGTGCGCGTGGGGCAGCGTGACGCCGATCTCCGCGCCGCGGTTCTCGAAGCAGTAGACCTGTTCGACTCCGGGCAGGGCGGCGAGCGCGGCGGTCCGGTCGGTCCAGGCGTCGAGGACGAGCGCGGCGCGCTCCTCGGTGAGGTCGGCGAAGGAGTCGGTGTGGTCGTCGGTGAAGCAGACGACCTCGCAGCGGCCGACACCGCCGGAGAGGGAGGGGAAGCGGTTCTCGAAGACGACGACCTCGTAGCTCTCCTCGGGGATCTCGCTCTCGCGGCCGTCCCGGGCGGGGCAGAGCGGGCAGGCGTCGGCCGGCGGGTGGTAGGTGCGGGCCTGCCGGTGCGAGGCCACGGCGACGCGGTCGCCGGTGAGCTCGTCGTACCGGATCTCGGAGCGGGAGACGACGGGGGCGAGGGGGCGCGGGTCGACGGCGGCGCGGACCAGGTCGTCGCGCGTGTCGTAGTAGATCAGCTCGCGCCCGTCGGCGAGCGTGGTGACGGTCTTCTTCACGGGGGTGCCCTCCGGGCAGGACCAACCAAACAGAACCACGCATAAAAAACCACATTCGAACATCACCGTCAATGGCGAAGCCGGCCCCCTCACACGGACGGGGCCGGCGGAACGAGCATCCTCAGTGCGGGCCGCGGGGTCCCGGCAGCGCCCGGTCGAGCAGCCCCGTACGCGCGGCGAGCGCCGCCGCCTCCAGGCGCGAACCGACCCCCAGCTTCATCAGGACCCGCTGCACGTGCGTCCGCGCCGTGCTCGGCGCGATCCCCATCCCGGCCGCGATCAGCCGGGTGTCCTCGCCCTCCGCGACCCGCACGAGGACCTCCACCTCCCGCTGCGTGAGGAGCCGGAGCAGGCGCTGCGCCTCGTCGTCCGGCTGCGCCGAGGGGTGCAGCAGCTCCGCGAAGGCCCCCTGGAGCAGCTGCGGCGCCACCGCCGGCTCCCCCGCCCGCGCCTTCACCAGGGCGCGCTCGACGCCCTCGATGCGCTCGTCGTGCCGGACGTACCCCGAGGCCCCGGCCGCGAACGCGGCCGCGATCCCGCGCGGCGACGGCACCGGGCCGAGCACCACGACGGCCACCTGCGGCCGCTCCCGTTTGATCCGTACGACCGGGTCGAAGGTCCCCGGCGCGTCCGGCGCCGCGGTGCCCAGGAGGCAGACCTCCGGCGCCCGGCTCACCACCAGCTCCGCGGCCCCCGCCACCGGCGCGGCCGCCGCGAGCACCCGGTGCCCGCGCAGCTTCAGCGCCGAGGCGAGCGCCTCCGCGAGCAGGCGGTGGTCGTCCACCACCACGAGGCGTACGCCCATCCCGGTCATCCCCCCTCCTCCTGGCCGGCCGGACGCCCCGGCGGCCTGAAACCGGCAAGCTACACGCTCCCCCGCCCCGGCCGCCGACATGCGCGTGGGCCCCTCCGGATCACCGGAGGGGCCCACGGGGTCGTGCGGGTCGTCAGCGCGTCGTCAGTGCCCGACGGACCAGGAGGCGATCAGGTACTCCTTGATGTCGTTGGGCCCGGGGTTCTCCCGCGGCTTGCTGACCATGTTCTCCGAGATGAAGAACCGCCCGTTCTGGTAGAGGAGTTCGGCGCCGTTCAGGCTGAAGCTCGACTCGGGGTTGTTGAGCGACTTGTTCGCCGGGTTCTCCAGGAGGAGCGTCTCCTTCATCGTGCCGCCGTCGACCGAGACGATCCGGCCGCCCTGGTTGTAGGGGGGCTCCTTGTAGACGATGAGGTTGCCGCCGTCCATCCGCAGCGGGACGAACGTGTACTTGTCGCCCGCGTCGGCCTTCTCCGGCACCGTGCGCCCGGTGGTCAGGTCGAAGCCGATGATCTCGTTCGTCTCGTCGCCGTACTCGCCGGTGCTGCCCTCGTGCTCCTCGGTCGGCAGGTACAGCCGGCCGTTGCCGACGAGCGCCTGCTGGCAGGACTCGACCTCGGTCGGGCGGCAGCGGGCCGCGTACTGCTCCGGGTCCGCCGTGATCTTCGCCTTCAGCTTGCCGGTCTTCTCGTCGATCGAGAAGAAGTCCGTGATGCCGCTGCCGTCGCCGGAGCTGTCGCCGATGTCGGTCGCGACGACCAGCGGCTTCGTGGAGACGACCGAGGCGTACTTCACGCCGGGCGGCATCTTGAACTGCGAGAGCGGGGCGCCCGTCGTCGGGTTGAGGTTCTGGATCAGCACGTTCGGGTTGTCGTACTGACCGCACTTGCGGACCGCGACGAGGCCCTCGCCGCCGCCGTACCCCATGTCGTAGCAGTTCTGGTCGTTGGCCTGCGGCTTCCAGCGCGGGTTGCCGTTGGCGAGGTCGAAGGCGGCGCCGCCGTCGGTGCCGCCGGCCGCGACGGTCGTCCCGCTGAGCGTGACCTCGCCGAACCGGGCCTTCGCGTCACCCGCGGAGCCGCCGGTGACGGAGGTCGACCAGAGCAGCTTGCCGGTGTTCAGGTCGACGACGCCGACCTCGGTGCACTGCTGGTAGTAGCGCGGCGCGACGCGCTTGGCGGCCTCGAAGAGGATCGGGGCCTTGTTGTCCGCGGTGACGTGCCGCGAGGTGCCGCAGATCTGACCGGTCAGCGGCAGCGTCCACAGGACGTTGCCCTTGTCCAGGTCGTAGGCGACGAGGGAGTTCACGCCCGGCTTCACGAACGCCTTGTCGGTGACGAAGGAACCGGAGACGTCCGTGACGTCCGCGACCTTCGGTTCCCCGACCAGGAAGGACACCTTCGCCTTGGTGCTGGCCCCCGGCTTCTCCTTGCCACCGCCGCCGATGCCCTTGCCGCCGGTGTCGCCGCCGGTGGAGCCCTGCGAGGTGCCGCCAGAGCCCTTGGCCTCGTCGCCCCCGTCACCGGAGTTGGCGTACCAGATGCCGACGCCGACGATCAGGACGACGGCGACGACCGCCGCGATGACGATCTGCATCTGCGCCGACAGCTTCTTGCCGCCGGACACGGCCGGAGCCGCGACGGTCTGCTGCGGGTGGCCGTAGGGCTGCTGCGGCTGGGCCGGGTAGCCGTACGGGGGCTGGCCCGGCTGCTGCGGCTGGGCCGGGTAGCCGTACTGCTGGGGCTGCTGCGGCTGCTGGGGCGCGGTCGGGTAGCCGTACGGCTGCTGCGGCGCCTGCTGCGGGTAGCCGTACCCCGGCTCGGGCTGGGGGGCGGCCGGCGGCTGCTGCGGGTAGCCGTAGCCCGGCTGCTGCGGCGGCGGGGGCGTCGGCGCGCCGAAGCCGCCCCTCGGGTCCGGGGGCTGGTTCGGCGGGGGCGGGGGTGGCTGCGTCATCGGTCCGCGTACCTCACTTGCTGAAGGCCATCATCGTCTTGACCTGCATCTCTTCCTTGTCGTTGGACGCCGACACACGCCCGGCCGCCACCACGAAGGTGCCGCTGCCGTAGGCGTAACCCGGGCTGTAGAAGCTCGACTCGATCTCGGAGGTCGAGGCCGGGTGCTGGAGCAGGATCTTCGGCGCGCCACCGGTCGGGGCGAGGGTCGCGACGGCACCGCCCTTGTCGTACGTGGTCTGCATGTACAGCAGGACGTCGGGGCCCTCCATGCGCAGCGGGGTCACCTTCCGCCCCTCGGGCGCCTTGGCGCGCCACTTGGCCTTGCCGGTCTTCAGGTCGTAGGCGACGACCTCGTTCGTCTTGCCGTAGTCGGTCTCGGTCGACATGTAGAAGGTGTTCGCGTCGGCCGCGACACCCGTGCAGCCCTGGAGGTTCTTGCCGAAGATGACGAAGCTGCCGCCGCACGAGGGCGCGAACTTGTCGTTGCCGCCCTGGATCGTGGAGCGGAGCCGGCCGTTGGCGTCGAGCGAGAAGATCGTCCACTTCTTCTGCTCGCGCTGGGTGGCCGAGACGACCAGCGGGTCGACCGAGTAGACCTTGTCGACCTCCCAGTTCGCCTCCAGCTGGAAGGTGAACTTCGGCTTGCCCGTGTTGGGGTCGACCTGGCCGACCGCCTGGATCTTCTTGGTCGTGCTGCCCGACGGGCAGTTCATGGCGGCGATCAGCTTGCTGCCGCCCGCGTACGCGAAGGGCTTGCAGCCGGTGTCGGCGCCCTTGAAGAGCTGGTGGCCGTCGGCGAGCGAGAAGCCGTACGCGCTGCTGGAACCGGCGGCGGTGACCGTGTTGCCGCTGATGGCCAGGGTGTTGTCGTCGAAGGCGAACAGGCCCGTGGCCTTCGGGACGGCCTTCTTCCAGCCGGCCTTGCCGGTCTTGAGGTCGATCTTCTGCAGGTTGGTGCACTTGGCGCCGTCCTTGGCGCTCTCGGCGTACCCGAAGACCATGGAGCCGTCGGCGGCGGGCTCCGGCGGGACGGCGCACAGCTCGAACGGCACGTCCACGTGCCACTTGCGCTTGCCGTCGCTCAGGCCGAAGCCGTCGATGCCCTTGTACATCGCCTTCACGACGGTGTCGCCGACGATCCACGGGCCGAAGACGTCGGAGCCGTTGCGGGGCAGGTCGACGTCGTTCTTCAGCAGCCAGTCGACCTTCGCCTCGCCGGCCTGGCGGCCCGCGTTGAGGTCCTCGTCGCCGTCCTTGGCGCCGTCGCCGGAGCCGTCGCCCTGGTCCACCGACTCGGTGGGCTTGGGCGCGCCGGTGGCGGTCGCGGTGGAGGTGGGCTTCGCGACCGGGTCCTCGTCGTCGTCCCCGCCGACGACGGCCCAGGTCGTGACGGCGGCGACCAGGACGGCCGCGGCGGCCACGCCCGCGACGATTCCGGTCCGGCCCTTGAACGGACCGCCGCCGCCGGGAGCCGGCGGCGGGGTCGGGGCGGGGTAGCCGCCGTAGGGGTTCTGCTGCTGGCCGTACGGGCCGGGCTGGCCCTGCTGCGGGTAGCCGTAGGGCTGCTGCTGGCCGTACGGACCGGGCTGACCCGGCTGGCCGTAGGGACCCGGCTGGCCCTGCTGCCCCGGCTGACCGTACGGGCCCGGCTGGCCCTGCTGCGGGTATCCGTAACCGGGCTGCGGCGCCTGCCCGTACGGCCCCGGCGCGGCCGCCGGCGGGGTCTGCGGCGCGGGCGGCGTCTGCGGAGCCTGCGGCGGGACCGGCGGCACGGGCGGCATGCCCTGGCCGGCACCCTGGTTCGGGTCCTGGGGGGCTCCGAAGCCCCCCGGCGGCTGGTTGCTGGGCGGCTGGGTCATCTGCGGTTTCCCCCTTGACGTGAACGGGTTTTCTTTCTACCACTCACGCGCTGGCGCAAAAGCGACCGGTCCGCCCCTTGTACCCAAGGGAGGACCGGCCTGTGATGCCCTCGTTATGCGCCCCGGCGGGCCGGGCCTAGGCGTCCTCGGCCAGTTCCAGCCAGCGCATCTCCAATTCCTCCCGCTCCCCCGCGAGTTCCCGGAGCTCCGCGTCGAGCTTGGCCACCTTCTCGAAATCGGTGGCGTTGTCCGCGATCTGGGCGTGCAGCTTCGCCTCCTTGTCGGAGAGCTTGTCGAGCTGCCGCTCGACCTTCTGCAGCTCCTTCTTGGCGGCGCGGGCGTCGGCGGCGGAGACGCCCGGCTTCTGCTGCGCGGGCGCGGCGGCGGGCGCCGGGACCGACGCCTCGATCATCGCCCGGCGGCGCTCCAGGTACTCGTCGATGCCGCGCGGCAGCATCCGCAGAGTCCGGTCGCCGAGCAGCGCGAACGTCCGGTCGGTGGTGCGCTCGATGAAGAAGCGGTCGTGGGAGATGACCACCATGGAGCCCGGCCAGCCGTCGAGGAGGTCCTCCAGCTGCGTCAGGGTCTCGATGTCGAGGTCGTTGGTGGGCTCGTCGAGGAAGAGGACGTTCGGCTCGTCCATCAGCAGGCGGAGCAGCTGGAGGCGGCGGCGCTCACCACCGGACAGGTCGCCGACGGGCGTCCACTGCTTCTCCTTGGAGAAGCCGAACTGCTCGCAGAGCTGGCCGGCCGTCATCTCGCGGCCCTTGCCGAGGTCGACCCGGTCGCGGATCTGCTGCACGGCCTCCAGGACGCGCAGCGTGGCCGGGAGTTCGGTGACGTCCTGCGAGAGGTAGGCGAGGCGGACGGTCTTGCCGACGACGATCCGGCCGGCGGCGGGCTGCTTCTCGCCCTGGCTGACGGCCGCTTCGGCGAGCGCCCGCAGGAGTGAGGTCTTGCCCGCGCCGTTGACGCCGACGAGGCCGATGCGGTCGCCGGGGCCGAGCTGCCAGGTGAGGTGCTTGAGCAGCTCCTTCGGGCCGGCGGTGATGCTCACGTCCTCCAGGTCGAAGACGGTCTTGCCGAGGCGGGCGTTGGCGAACTTCATCAGCTCGCTGGTGTCGCGCGGCGGCGGCACGTCGGCGATCAGCTCGTTCGCGGCCTCGATGCGGTAGCGCGGCTTGGAGGTACGGGCGGGGGCGCCGCGCCGCAGCCAGGCCAGCTCCTTGCGCATCAGGTTCTGCCGCTTGGCCTCCTCCGTGGCGGCGATCCGCTCGCGCTCGGCACGGGCGAAGACGTAGTCGGAGTAGCCGCCCTCGTACTCGTGCACGGCACCGCGCTGCACGTCCCACATGCGGGTGCAGACCTGGTCGAGGAACCAGCGGTCGTGGGTGACGCAGACGAGTGCCGAGCGGCGGTTCTGCAGGTGGCCGGCGAGCCAGGCGATGCCCTCGACGTCGAGGTGGTTGGTGGGCTCGTCGAGGACGATCAGGTCCTGGTCGTCGATGAGGAGCTTGGCGAGCGCGATGCGCCGCCGCTCGCCGCCGGAGAGCGGGCCGATGACCGTGTCGAGGCCCTTCTCGAAGCCCGGCAGGTCGAGACCGCCGAAGAGGCCGGTGAGCACGTCGCGGATCTTGGCGCTGCCCGCCCACTCGTGGTCGGCCATGACGCCGATGACCTCGTGCCGGATGGTGGCCTTCGGGTCGAGGGAGTCGTGCTGGGTGAGCACCCCGAGGCGCAGCCCGCCACTGTGGGTGACCCGGCCGCTGTCGGCCTCCTCCAGCTTGGCGAGCATCCGGATGAGGGTGGTCTTGCCGTCGCCGTTGCGCCCGACGACGCCGATCCGGTCCCCTTCGGAGACGCCGAGCGAGACCCCGTCGAGCAGGGCACGGGTGCCGTACACCTTGCTGACGGCCTCGACATTGACCAGGTTGACGGCCACGTTGACTCCTGTACGGGGGATCGATCGACGTCCTAGGGTACGTCGCGCCACCGCCGGTACACCTCCGGTACACCAGCGGTGTACCATCGCCGCATGGCTGACTCCACCATCAAGGTGCCGGACACCACCCGCGACCATCTCGCCTCGCTGGCCCGGGAGCGGGGCACCACGATAGGAGCGCTCGTCACCGAACTGGCCGCGACCCAGCTCACCGCCGCGCAGGCGCGGGAGAAGGTGGCCGAGAGCCGGCGGATCATGCGCGAGCGGATGCACTCCACCCTCACCGACGAGGAGTTCGACGCGACCCCGAACGCGCTGGACAAGGTCTACGAGATCGCCGCCGCGAACGCCCGCAAGGCCCTCGGAGACACGGCGGCGTGATCATCCTCGACACCTCCGCCGTACTCGCCCTCGCGCGCGGCCACCGCAAACTCCAGCGCGTCGCCGACAACGCGGCCGCGTCGCCGTTCCGCCACCTCCAGGTGCCCGCCCTCTGCCTCCTCCAGGCCGAGACCGAGGGCGAGGGCGCGGGCGACGCGGCCCTTGCACTGCCCGGCATCGACGTCGTCCCGCTCGACACGGTCGCGTCCGTGACCGTCGCGCGGATGGTGCGCGGCGGTTTCGGCGGACCCGACGTCTGCCATGCGCTCTACACCGCGCTGCCCGCACCTCATCGCCCCACCATGGACCTGATCCTGACGGACCGGGCGGACCTCTACCCGCCCGGGACCGTGACCGTGGACATCGACGACGAGCGCCTCGACGACTGACCCCCGGCCGCCGGCCGGCGGTGCCCCGCGCTGCCAACCGGCCCCAAGCCCTCGGCCACGCGGGCGACCTCCCGGCCACGGCTGCCGCACTCCCCGGCCGGCCACCCGACAGCCTCTCCTCAGGTCTCTACACCCCCCACGAGGAGAAGCCCATGTCGTCGAGACACCCCCGCCTGGCCGCCGTCGCCCTGGCCACCACCGCCCTCACCCTGCTCGCCGGGGGCCCCGCGTCGGCCGTCGACCCGACCGTGACCGATCCCCGCGTCATCGCCCACTTCGACTTCGCCGAGGGCCAGACCCCGGAGAACATCGCCCTCGAACCCGACGGCTCCGCGGACATCACCTTCGCCTTCGCCCACGCCATCGCCCGCGTGAACAGGCAGGGCGCCTGGAAGACCATCGCCACGCTCCCCGACGTCGCGAACCCGCAGACCCCGAACATCGGCGCCGCCATCGCCCTCGGCATCGCCCGCGCCCACGACGGCACCCTCTACGCCGCCTACGCCACCGGCACCGCCGAGACCGGCATCTGGCGGATCGCCCCCGGCGGCGGCACCCCCGAGCAGATCGCCCAGCTGCCGGCCGACGCCTTCCCCAACGGCATCGCCCTCGACGAGCACTGCGACACCCTCTACGCCGCCGACTCGAACCGGGGCGAGGTGTGGAGCATCCCGCTGAACGGCGGCGACCCGACGGTCTGGGCCTCGGGGGCAGCACTCGCGCCCTCCCCGCAGCTCCCCTTCGGCGCCAACGGCCTCAAGATCCACGACGACGCCGTCTGGGTCTCCAACACGGCCCAGGGCACCCTGCTCCGCATCCCGTTCGGCCCGGACCGGACCGCCGGCCCGATCGAGACGAGGGCCGTCGGGCTGACCGGCATCGACGACTTCGCCTTCACGGGCCACGGCGACACGGTCCTCGCGGCACTGAACTCGGTGAACGAACTGGAACTCGTCCGCGCGGACGGCACCCACAAGACCGTCCTCACGGCGGCGGACGGCCTCGACAACCCGACCTCGGTGGCGGTCCGCGCCAAGACGGTCTACGTGAACAGCGCGGCCTTCTTCGACACCACGAACCCGGACCCGAACCTGCTGCTCGCCCGCATCTCCAGGAACAAGCTCTAGGGCCTGACCCGGAAGACGGGCCCTAGGCCCGCGCGGACCGTCGTCCCCGCCACTCGCGCCAGGCGAGCGACATGCCCCGGTAGGCGCCGAGCAGCATGAAGACGGCGGCGGCGAGGGAGATCCAGCGCCAGATCCCGTGGAACGAGCCTTCGTCACGGGCGTACACGTAGCCGCCCGCGGCGAAGAGGACGAACAGGGCCGCGTTGCCCAGCAGCTTCGACAGCGGGTGGAACTCCGGCTTGACCAGTTTCATACGACGCCCCCCAGGCCCGTCCGATCGGACGGGCCCAAGGATGACACGTCAGGCCGGAAGGACCGCCGCGCCCGGGGCCGGGGACGTCGCCACGCGGGCCGTGCGGCAGGTGCCCGAGGCGGTGAGGGCGGCGGCGACCGTGGTGGCCGTCTCCGCGTCCTTCACCAGGAAGGCCGTCGTCGGGCCCGAACCGGAGACCAGGGCCGCGAGCGCGCCCGCCTCCGTGCCCGCCGCCAGGGTCGCGGCGAGCGACGGGCGCAGGGAGAGCGCCGGGGCCTGGAGGTCGTTGGCGAGGGTGGCGGCGAGGGCGGTGGTGTCGCCGGTCGCCAGGGCCTCCAGAAGGGCCGGGGAGGCGGCCGGCTCCGGGACGTCGACGCCCTCGGCGAGACGGTCGAACTCGCCGTACACCGCCGGGGTCGACAGACCGCCGTCCGCGACGGCGAACACCCAGTGGAACGTGCCGCCGACCGGCAGCTCCGTCAGCTTCTCGCCGCGCCCGGTGCCGAGCGCCGCCCCGCCGACGAGGCTGAACGGCACGTCCGAGCCGAGTTCCGCGCAGATCTCCAGGAGCATCTCGCGCGGCGAGTCCAGGCCCCAGAGCGCGTCGCAGGCGAGCAGCGCGCCCGCGCCGTCCGCGCTGCCGCCGGCCATGCCGCCCGCGACCGGGATGTCCTTCTCGATGTGCAGGTGCACGTCGGGCGAGATGCCGTGCCGGGCGGCGAGCAGCTCGGCGGCGCGCGCGGCCAGGTTGGTGCGGTCCAGCGGCACCTTGTCGGCGTCCGGGCCCTCGCAGGTGATCGTGAGCTCGGCGGCGGGGGTGGCGGTCACCTCGTCGTACAGGGAGACGGCGAGGAAGACGTTCGCCAGGTCGTGGAAGCCGTCGGGCCGGGCGGCGCCGACCGCGAGCTGCACGTTGACCTTGGCGGGGACGCGTACGGTCACGCCGCTCATGCCTTCGCCTCCGGCTTGTTCTCCGCGATCCGCGCGAACTCCTCGACCGTCAGCGACTCGCCGCGCGCCTGCGGCGAGATCCCGGCCTTCACCAGGGCCTCCTCGGCCGCCGCGGGCGAGCCCGCCCACGTGGCGAGGGCCGCGCGCAGGGTCTTGCGGCGCTGCGCGAAGGCCGCGTCGACGACCGCGAAGACCTCCTGCCGGCTCGCGGTGGTCGGGAGCGGCTCGGTGCGGCGGACGAGGGAGACGAGGCCGGAGTCGACGTTCGGCGCGGGCCAGAAGACGTTGCGGCCGATGGCTCCGGCGCGCTTGACCTCCGCGTACCAGTTGGCCTTGACCGAGGGGACCCCGTACACCTTGTTCCCCGGCTTCGCGGCGAGCCGGTCGGCGACCTCGGCCTGGACCATGACGAGGGTCCGCTCGATGGTCGGGAACCGCTCCAGCATGTGCAGCAGGACGGGCACGGCCACGTTGTACGGCAGGTTCGCGACGAGCGCGGTCGGCGGCGGGCCCGGCAGCTCCTCGACGTGCATCGCGTCGGAGTGGACGAGCGCGAAGCGGTCCTTCTTCCCGGGCATCCGGGCGGCGATCGTCGACGGCAGCGCGGCGGCGAGCACGTCGTCGATCTCGACGGCCGTCACGCGGTCGGCGGCCTCCAGGAGGGCCAGGGTGAGGGAGCCGAGTCCGGGACCCACCTCCACGACGACGTCCTCGGGCCGGACCTCGGCCGTGCGGACGATCCGCCGGACGGTGTTGGCGTCGATGACGAAGTTCTGGCCCTTCTGCTTCGTGGGGCGCACGCCGAGGGCGGCGGCCAGCTCACGGATGTCGGCGGGGCCGAGGAGGGCGTCGGGGCTTTCGGGGCCGGTGGTGGTGCTCACCGGTACAGCGTACGGGGCGCCGGTGGGGCCGACCTACGGCTCACCGGTACCGCGACGGCTACCCGTGCGTGAGCCGGCGCCCGCAGTGGGGCCACGGGCTCGCCCCCCGCTGCACGTACAGCTTCTTCGCGCGGAAGGTCTGCTCGGCGGCGGGCGCGTTCTGGGCGGTGCCGCTGCCGCCGAGGGCGTGCCACGTACCGGGGTCGAACTGGTAGAGCCCGCCGTACGTCCCCGAGGGGTCGACCGCGTTCGGGCGGCCGCCGGACTCGCAGGCGGCGAGCGCGCCCCAGTCGAGGCCGTCGGCGCCGGAGACGGAGGCGGGCAGCGGCCGGGTGCCGACCCGCACCTTGCGGCTGACGGGTTCGCGGACGATCTCCTCGCCGGTGCGGCGCGGCCGCTGCCTGACGCCGTTGACCGTGCGCAGGCTGTACGTGACGCGGCGGACGCCCGGGGCGCCCTGCCGTTCGACGACCTCGGTGCCGGCGAACAGCGCGGGGTCGCGGACCCGCTCGACGGCGTACGGGACGGACTCCTCCCGCACCTGCCGGGAGCCGGTGATCCGCATGACGTTCACGGTCTGGCCGTCGCGGGGGAAGGAGCCGGACGGGACGGAGGTGGTGTCCTGCCCGGAGAGGGTGATCCCGGCCTCGGCGAGGGCCTCGCGGACGGTGGCGGCGTTCGTCCGGATCGTCCGCTCGCGTCCGTCGGCGAGGAAGGTGACGGCCCGCTCGGTGCGGACGTCGAGGGAGAGGCCCTGACGGGAGATCGCGGCGCCGCGGGAGACCGACAGGTAGGCGCCCTCCGCGCGGACCCCGAGCTGGCGCAGGGCGCCCTCGACGGTCTCGGCGGTGGTCCAGATCCGGTGGCGCTGCCCGTCGACGGTGAGGGAGACCGGCCGCCCGTACCGGACGACGATCTCGTCGCCGCTGGCGAGGGCCTCGGCGGGGCCGGGGGCGACGATGTCGTGCTCGCCGACGGCGACGCCCTCGTCGGCCAGGAGCTCGCCGACGTCGTCGGCGAAGGTGTGGAGGGTGCGCGGGACGCCGTCGACGGTGAGCTCGACGGCCTTGTCGTCGGCGACGAAGGCGCTGGTGCCGCCGGCCAGGAAGGCGACGACGAGGGCCTGCGGGACGAGCTTCCGGAGCCCTTCCGCGGCGGCCCCGGGGCCCGCTGAGGCCTTGCGGCGGCGGGCGGCGCGGCGGTCCCCGGCACGGGAGCCCTGGCCGGGGACGGTGCCGGGGGCGGCGCCGGGGGCGGTGTCGGGTACGACGAGGGGCGCCGCCATCGTCGGCTGCTCGTGCAGGGGCAGGGTCGCGCCCGCCGCTCGCCGTCCGGCTCGGTGACTGCCCTGGGAAGTGCTCACGAGGCCGGGACCCTAAGCCCCGGCCCCGGTCACGCTCCCGAGCGACCCGACTGCATGGCGTAACCGTTATGGATCAGTAATCGAAGGCGCGGGCCGTGTTCACGGCGATCGCCCCGGCCAGCTCGTTCTCCCCGATGCCGCGGACCTCCGCCATCGCCCGGACGGTGACCGGGATCAGGTACGGGGCGTTCGGGCGGCCGCGGAAGGGCGCGGGGGTGAGGAAGGGGGCGTCGGTCTCGACGAGGACGAGCTCCAGCGGGGCGATCGCGAGGGCGTCGCGCAGCGGCTGGGCGTTCTTGAAGGTGACGTTGCCGGCGAAGGACATGTAGTAGCCCTTGGCGGCGCAGATCTCGGCCATGGCGGCGTCGCCGGAGTAGCAGTGGAAGACGGTCCGCTCGGGGGCTCCCTCCTCGTCGAGGACGCGCAGCACGTCGGCGTGGGCCTCGCGGTCGTGGATGACGAGCGTCTTGCCGTGGCGCTTGGCGATCTCGATGTGGGCGCGGAAGGAACGCTCCTGCGCGGCGATGCCCTCGGGGCCCGTACGGAAGAAGTCGAGGCCGGTCTCGCCGACGCCGCGCACGTGCGGCAGGGCGGCGAGCCGGTCGATCTCGCTGAGGGCGTCGTCGAGGGCGGAGTCCCCACCCCCCTGGCGGGCCCCTTGCCGGGACCAGCCGTCGGGGTCCCCGAGCACGATCCTCGGAGCCTCGTTCGGGTGCAGCGCCACAACGGCGTGCACGTTCTCGTGGGCGGCGGCCGTCTCGGCGGCCCACTGCGAGCCCTTCACGTCGCAGCCGACCTGGACGACCGTGGTCACGCCGACGGCGGCGGCCTTGACGAGGGCCTCCTCGACGGTCCCGGACTGCAGGTCCATATGGGTGTGCGAGTCCGCGACCTCCACGAGGAGGGGTTCGGGCAGCGGCGGCGGGGCGTCCTTGGCACTCATGGCCCCGATCGTACGAGGACCACGAGTGCCATCGCGTGGACTACTGGTGACGCCGGAACGGGTGCAGGAGGTCCGACAGGTGCCAGTGGTGCGGCACCGGCGGCACCGGCGGCTCCTCGGGAACGTCCTCGGTCAGCTCCTGGCCGATGGGCCCGGTCGTGGAGATCGGCCTCGTCGCCCGCGCCCCCCGATGATGCCCCTCGGTCACGGCGATCATGTCGACCACCGACGATATCTGCCCTGCACGCATGATCCGGACGACGTGCCCGCCGCAGTTCATGCAGGTGGGGCTGGAAAGCGGGGACGGAACCCGCTCTCCCCCGGCCTTGTAGACGACGTGTTCCTGGCCGGCGGCGTCGACGTGGTGCTCGATGTCGTACGCCTGCTCCCAGCCGTATCCGCAGCGCATGCAGGCGAAGGCGTACGCCTCATGGGCGACGGATATGCCGGTGCCGGTGATCTCGCTCATGCCAGCTCCTCTCCACTGATCAGTGGACGCCTTTTCGGGCCGGAGCGCATCAGCGGGGGAAGAACCATGGAAGGCTCTTTGGCGTTCCCTTGCCAAGCGCCCTGGGAACGGTCCCGGCGCCGGGTTCGGCTTTGCCTTTCAGATTAGTCCTTTACCGTTTCCAGGGCCCGACGCGTCCGCATTCTTTGCCGCGACCACCGCATCGAACACCTCCCGCTTGGGAAGTCCCGCCTCCGCCGCGACGGCGGCGATCGCCTCCTTGCGGCGCTCGCCCGCCTCCTCGCGCACGCGCACCCTGCGCACCAGCTCCTCCGCGTCGAGTTCCGCGGGGCCTGTCTCCGGGGCGCCCTCGACGACGACGGTGATCTCGCCCCGTACGCCCTCGGCGGCCCAGGCGGCGAGCTCGGCCAGCGGGCCGCGCTTGACCTCCTCGTACGTCTTGGTCAGCTCGCGGCAGACGGCGGCCCGGCGCTCGGCGCCGAAGACCTCGGCCATCGCGGCGAGGGTGTCGTCGAGCCGGTGCGGGGCCTCGAAGTAGACGAGGGTCCGTCGCTCGTCCGCGACCTCGCGCAGACGGCCCAGGCGCTCGCCGGCCTTCCTCGGCAGGAAGCCCTCGAAGCAGAAGCGGTCCACGGGGAGGCCGGAGAGGGCGAGCGCGGTGAGCACGGCGGACGGGCCGGGGACGGCCGTCACCTTGATGTCCTGCTCGACGGCGGCGGCGACGAGCCGGTAGCCGGGGTCCGACACGGACGGCATGCCCGCGTCGGTCACCAGGAGCACGCGCGCGCCGCCGACCAGCGCCTCGACCAGTTCGGGCGTACGGGCGGACTCGTTGCCCTCGAAGTACGAGACGACCCGGCCCGTGGTGTGGATGCCGAGCGCCCGGGTGAGGCCGCGCAGCCTCCGGGTGTCCTCGGCGGCCACGATGTCCGCGCTCTCCAGTTCGGTGGCGAGCCGGGGCGGCGCGTCCGCGATGTCACCGATGGGGGTCCCTGCGAGTACCAGCGTTCCTGTCACACGGACCATCCTCCCAGCCCGGACAGGCGACGCGCACAGGCGCAGTCCCTACGATGG
The DNA here is from genome assembly GCF_042889835.1 of Streptomyces sp. NPDC002463. Lineage (NCBI taxonomy): Bacteria > Bacillati > Actinomycetota > Actinomycetes > Kitasatosporales > Streptomycetaceae > Streptomyces > Streptomyces sp. NPDC002463. Next base: position 93,276 of record NZ_JBIARL010000015.1, on the reverse strand, counting down.
CGCGGTGACCAGTACCGCACCCGAGGCCCTGGAGGGCCAGCACCCCGTGGCGGCGCCCGTGGCAGAGTCCTCTTCGTGGCAGCTCAGGCTGCGGCGCTTCGGCTACGCGCCGCCCGCCGGAGACCAGATCGGGCTGCGGGAGCGGCTCGTCCCCCCGTACACCCGGCCCTCCGCGCGGACGTGGTCGCTCCTCGGCATCGGCCCCGGCCCCGCCGAGCGGCTGTGGCGGCTCCTCGCCTGGGGCGGTCCGCTCCTGGTCACGGCGGTCGCGGGCGTGCTGCGGTTCTGGAACCTGGGCAAGCCGCACGCGGTGATATTCGACGAGACGTACTACGCCAAGGACGCCTGGGCCCTGATCAACCAGGGGTACGAGGGGGCCTGGCCGAAGGACATCGACAAGACGATCCTCACCGACCCCGGCTCGGTCCTGATCCCGACCGACCCGGGCTACGTCGTGCACCCGCCGATGGGCAAATGGGTGATCGGCGTCGGCGAGAAGCTCTTCGGCTTCGAGCCCTTCGGCTGGCGCTTCATGGTCGCGCTGCTCGGCACGCTCTCCGTGCTGATGCTGTGCCGGATCGGCCGCCGTCTCTTCCGCTCGACGTTCCTCGGCTGCCTCGCCGGTCTGCTGCTGGCCGTCGACGGACTGCACTTCGTGATGAGCCGCACCGCGCTGCTCGACCAGGTGCTGATGTTCTTCGTGCTCGCCGCGTTCGGCTGCCTGCTCCTCGACCGGGACCGGACGCGGGCGCGGCTCGCGGCGGCGCTTCCGGAGGACGAGGAGGGGGTCCTTCGCCCCGACGCGGACGTCGCGGAGACCCTGCGCCTGGGCTGGCGGCCGTGGCGGATCGCGGCCGGCGTGTCCCTCGGCCTCGCGGCGGCGACCAAGTGGAACGGCCTGTACATCATGGTCGGCTTCGGTCTCCTCACCGTCCTGTGGGACGTCGGCGCCCGCCGTACGGCCGGCGCGGTCCACCCGTACCTCTCGGTGATCAAGAAGGACCTGGTCCCGGCGTTCGTGTCGGTCGTGCCGGTGGCGATCGCGACGTACCTGGCGACCTGGACCGGATGGCTGGTCAGCGACAAGGGCTACTTCCGGCACTGGGCCGAGGACCACGACAAGGCGGTCGGCGGCGGCACCTGGGGCTGGCTCCCCGACTGGCTGCGCAGCCTCTGGCACTACGAGTCCGAGGTGTACACCTTCCACGTCGGCCTCACCTCGCCGCACACCTACCAGTCGAACCCCTGGTCCTGGATCGTCCTCGGCCGCCCCGTCTCGTACTTCTACGAGTCCCCCGCCCCCGGCACGAACGGCTGCCCGGCCACCGCGACCGAGAAGTGCGCCCAGGAGGTCCTGGCCCTCGGCACCCCGCTCCTGTGGTGGGCCGCCTGCTTCGCGATCCTGTACGTCCTGTGGCGCTGGGCCTTCCGCCGCGACTGGCGCGCGGGCGCGATCGCCTGCGGCATCGCGGCCGGCTGGCTCCCCTGGTTCCTTTATCAGGAACGCACCATCTTCCTTTTCTACGCGGTCGTCTTCGTGCCTTTCCTGTGCCTGGCGGTGGCCATGATGCTGGGCGCACTCATCGGCCCCCGCGGTTCATCGGAAAGACGCCGCACATTCGGCGCGGTGGCGGCGGGATGTCTCGTCCTGCTCATCGTCTGGAATTTCATCTACTTCTGGCCCCTGTACACCGGGACTCCCATTCCGCTGGACCAGTGGCGGAACAGGATCTGGCTCGACACCTGGGTCTAGCGGGGGAATTGCAGCGAGAGGGCGCGACCGGCGGTCGCGCCCTCTCCTCGTCGTCGCGGCTCATGCGCCCAGGAGGTGCACCACCGTCAACGCCGACAGCACGAGGCCCGCGCCCACCATCGCCTTGGCCGTCACCGGCCGTCGCCGTGGGTCCGCTCCGGAGGCCAGCCAGAGCTGCAGCACCGAAGGGAGGAAGAAGAACATCCCGGCCATCGCAGCCACGAAGGACCACCACAGCAACAGCACCGAGACGATGCCGGCGACCCAGCCGAAGCCCGACGGGCGGGCATGGAACAACAGCGGCACGGCGGCCACGGCGGCGGTCACGAGGACCGGAGGAAAGCTGATGTAGCCCCGGTCCACCCATACGGCCAAGGGGCCCAGGGGGGTCATCGCGGCGAGCAGCACGAGGCCGAACTGCCATGGGTGGATGTCGTCCCGTCGCACAGTCGCCTGCATGTCCGCCCCCGATCCCGATGAGTTGAACGCGTTCAAACTACCGTAGTCCGCTGCGGTCGGTGCAACACCGGTTCGACGGGACGGGTTTGACGGATGTGGCGGAAGTCGCTCGACACCCGGACGCCGTGACTGCTTGACTCGTCGGTCCACCTGGGGAGGGGAGGCGCAGTCATGCGCAGTGGGGCGAAGGTCGCGATCGTCGGGGGCGTGTTCGTCGTCGTGGCGAGCGGCGTCGGGTACGGGGGCTACAACCTCTGGAACGGGATCACGGGCGGCGAGACCTCCGTGGGTGTCAACGCCGGTGACGCGCCGAAGTCGGGGCCCGTCACCCCCGACGAGGTCACGGCCACCGCGAAGGACTTCCTGGCGGCCTGGGCCGCCGGGGAGTCGGACAAGGCGGCCCAGCTGACCAACGACCCGGTCACGGCGGGGCCTGCGGTCGCCGCCTACCGGGAGGGCGCGAGCGTCTCGAAGGCGGTCATCACGCCGGGGACGGCGGTCGGGGCGACGGTGCCGTTCACGGTGAAGGCGACCATCACGTACGGGGGCGTGTCGAAGGACCTGTCGTACGCCTCCGAACTCACCGTGGTACGCGGACAGACCACCGGCCGGGCGCTCGTGAAGTGGCAGCCGACCGTGATCCACCCGAAGCTCACCGCCGCCGGGACGCTGCGGACGGGCGAGGCGAAGACCCCCGCCATCAAGGCCGTCGACCGCAACGGGGTCGAGCTGACGGCGGAGAAGTACCCCTCGCTCGGGCCGGTCCTGACCGAACTGCGCAGGCGGTACGGGTCGAAGGCGGGCGGCACCGGTGGCGTCGAGACCTGGATCGACTCGGGCAGCGAGGGCGCCGCCGACACTCCCCTCCTCGTCCTGTCGAAGGGGAAGCCCGGCACCCTGGAGACCACCATCGACGCGGGCGTCCAGGCGGCGGCCGAGAAGGCGGTCAAGGGCTTCGGTCAGGCCTCGGTGGCCGCGATCGAGCCGTCGACGGGGGCGATACGGGCGGTCGCCAACCATCCCGCCACCGAGTTCAACACCGCGCTCATGGGGCAGCAGGCCCCCGGCTCGACGATGAAGATCGTCACGGCGACGATGATGATGCAGAACGGTCTGGCGACGCCCGGCACCCGGGTCGAGTGTCCTCCGGACGTCCTGTCGAGGGGCAGGACCTTCCACAACCTCAAGGACTTCAGCATCCCGAACGGCACCCTCACCGACGCCTTCCGCCGCTCCTGCAACACCGCCTTCATCAAGGCGATCACCAAGCTCAGCGACAAGAACATCGCGGACACCGCCCTCGGCGCGACCGCCCGCGACTCCTTCGGCATCGGCCAGGAGTGGAACATCGGCGTCCAGGCCGCGGACGGCTCCGTGCCCGAGTCCGCCGGGGCCGAGACCCCCGCCTCGTACATCGGTCAGGGCAAGATCACGATGAGCGCCCTGAACGTCGCCTCGCTCTCCGCGACCGCGAAGAACGGCGGCTTCCTCCAGCCGTACCTCGTGGCGCAGAAGCTCGACGACCGCCCCTTCGCCACCGCCGACCGCCTCCCGTCCCAGATCGCCTCCGGCCTGCGCCGGATGATGAACGCGGCGGCGACGAACGGCACCGCGGCCGAGGCGATGGCGGGGGTCCCCTCCCCCAAGGGCGCGAAGACGGGCTCGGCCGAGCTCGACGGCCAGTCCGCCTCCAACAGCTGGTTCACCGGCTACTCCGGCGACCTGGCGGCCGCGGCGGTCGTCCAGGCTGGCGGCCACGGGGGCGACGCGGCGGGCCCGGTGGTGGCGCAGGTCCTGAAGGCGGGATGAGGGCGGCGGGGCCGCAGGCGGGGTGACCGCAGGCCCGGTGACCGCCGGACCGCAGGCCCGGTGACCGCCCGGTGGTCCCGGCCGGTCGGCCGTCGGGCGGCCTCGGCCCGTCGCCCCTCCCCGGAACCCGGTCGCGTGTCCCGTACACCGACCGCTAGCGTGCGGGCCATGACGACCGACGAGGACACCGCCTCCGCCGCCCACCCCCAGTTCGCCGCCGCCCTCCAGGAGTTGGGGCTCGACGTCGAGATCCGGCGCTTCCCGGACGAGACGCGGACCGCCCGGCAGGCCGCCGAGGCCATCGGCTGCGAGGTCGCCGAGATCGTGAAGTCGCTGATCTTCGCGGCCGACGGGGTGCCGGTCCTCGTCCTGATGGACGGCGCGTCGCGGGTGGACGTCGAGCGGGTGCGGCAGGAGCTGGGCGCGGAGAAGGTGACCCGGGCGGACGCGAAGGTGGTCCGGGAGACGACGGGGTACGCGATCGGGGGCGTGCCGCCGTTCGGGCACCGGACGAGGACGCGGGTCCTCGCCGACCGGGGGATCCTCGACCACACGGTGGTGTGGGCGGCGGCGGGCAATCCGCACACGGTCTTCGCGATGGACCCGAAGACGCTGGTCGCGCATGCCGGCGGCGCGCTGGTGGACGTCCGCGAGCTCTCGGCGTGACGCCGCTGGTCACGCTCGCGGTCCTCGTCGCGGCGGTCACGCACGCCGGCTGGAACGCGATGGCGAAGAGCGTCGAGGACCAGCTGATCTCCTTCACGCTGATCGCCGGCGGCGGGGCGCTGATCGGCGCGATCGTGGCCTGCTTCGCACCGCTGCCGGCGGCGGGGGCGTGGCCGTACCTGATCGCCTCGGCGGTCCTCCACATCGCCTACTACGTGCTGCTGATGCGCTCGTTCTCGCTCGGCGACTTCGGCCAGGTGTACCCGATCGCGCGCGGTACGGCCCCGCTGGTCGTGACCGTCCTCGCGGCGGTCTTCGTCCACGAGCTGCCGGACGGCTGGCAGTTGCTCGGGGTGGCGGTGGCCTGCGCGGGCCTGACGGGCCTCGCGCTGTGGGGCATCCGGGGCGGCGGGAGCCGCCCGCACTGGCCGGCGCTGCTCGCGGCGGGCGCGACGGGGCTTTCGATCGCCCTGTACACGGTCGTGGACGGCGTCGGCGTCCGCGCCTCGGGCACGCCGCTGGGCTACATCGGGTGGCTGATGATCCTGGAGGGCCTGGCGATCCCGGCGTACGCCCTGTGGAAGCGGCGCTCGGCCCTGCTCCCCCAGCTCCGCCCGTACGCGGCCCGCGGCCTCCTCGGCGCGGCCCTGTCGGTCGCGGCGTACGCCCTGGTCCTGTGGGCCCAGACGAAGGCCCCGCTGGCTCCGATCGCCGCGCTGCGCGAGTCCTCGATCATCGTGGGCGCGGCCATCGGCGCGGTCTTCTTCAAGGAACGCTTCGGCGCCCCGAGGGTCGCGGCGGCGGGCCTGATGGTGGTGGGGATCGGCCTGATGCTGCACGCGGGGTGAGCCTCGCGCGGGGACGCCGGGACGCTCATTCGGCCTCGGGGACCACCTCGGCGAACGAGGTCACGAACGCGGTGACGAGCCGGGCGAACTCGGACCGGTCGGCGTCCGTCCAGTCCGCCATCACCCGCGCGAAGACCTCCTGCCGGAAGCGATGGGTGCGGTCGAGCTGCGCCCGCCCGGAGTCGGTGAGGGCGAGCAGTGCGCGCCGGGCGTCGGCCGGGTCGGTCCTGCGGACCAGCCATCCTTCCTCGACGGTACGGAGCACCAGCCGGCTCGCCCTCGGCTGATCGACACCGAGCGCGGCGGCGACGTCGGAGACGGAGCACGGCGCGTCGCGGCCCTCGACGGCGTCGAGGACGCCGAACAGCGTGGGGTCGATCGGCTTGCCGCCGTCGGGCGGCGCCAGCCGCCCCAGTGACCGGCGGGTCTGGCTGCGGCGGATGGCGACCATGGCCCGTTCGATGTCGGCGATCGCGTCGCCCGGCTCTCTCTTCGACATGCATGCTAGATTACAATAATTGTCACAACGCATGCTTTGGGGGTTCGCCATGACCGACCCGACCCGGCAGCCCGACGTCCGCGAACAACGCCCGCTCGGTTACTGGCTGAAGCACATCGACGGCGCCATCGAGGAGAGCCTGGGCCGCCTGCTCGCCGCGGACGGCCTGGACCGGCGGGCCTGGCAGGTGCTGAACACCCTCGCCTGCGGCCCGATCACCACCGCCGGACTCGACGGAACCATGGCCGCGTTCCTGTCGGCCGACGAACCGACGCTGCGCCCGCACGCCGACCGCTTCGTCGAGCACGGCTGGGCACGGAGGAACGGCGACGACGTGCTGACCCTGACCGACGAGGGCCGGACCGCGCACCGGCGGATCTCCGAGCGGGTCGGAACCCTGAGGCTTCGCCTGATGGAGTGCCTGTCGCCGGAGGAGCACACGGTCCTGATGGAACTCCTCCGGCGACTCGCCACCCACCTCGACGCCCTGGCCGTCTGAGCGCCCCTCAGCCCGTGGTGCGGGTCACCGGGATCCACAGCTGGGCGTCGGAGTGGGCCGGGTCCTCCCGGGACGGGCGGGTGCGGAGGATCTCCGGGCCCGGGCGGTACTCGTACGGGTTGGACGGGATCCACTGGGCCGCCACGTCGCCCCACATCTGCTGCAGGGCCTGCGGGAACGGGCCCGTGTTCTCGAACACCGCCCAGGTGCCGGCCGGGCAGTCCAGGGCGTCGAGGTCCTCGGGGAGCTCGGCGGTGCCCGTCACCACCGCGTGGTAGTAGTCGAGTTCGCTGCCCTCCTCGAAGCCGTCCGAGAGGCGGACCGTCGCCGACACCACGCCCTCCGGGTCCTGGTCCGACAGGCCGGCGATCCGCAGCATCGTCTCCGGCGGGATGCCGCGGATGTGGTCGGCGATGTGCGGGTTGACCCCCTGGTAGATCAGCGGGACGCGGGCCTTCTTGCCGACGACCCGGAATGCTTCCTTCTCCACGATGCGGTACCGCATGGTGCTGTTCCCTTCGACGGTGAGGCGGAAGGAGAGCCGGGGCTGCGCGTTCAGAGCCGCGCCGGTGCGCCTGGCCTCGCCCGGACCGACGCCGTGCACGGCGCGGAACGCCCGGGCGAAGGCCTCGCCCGAGGTGTAGCCGTAGCGGACCGCGATCTCCAGCAGGGTCGGCTCCCCGGCGAGGACTTCGGCCCCCGCGACGGTGAGCCGCCTGCGCCGGACGTACTCCGACAGCGGCATCCCCGCCAGCGACGAGAACAGCCGCCGGAAGTGGTACTCCGACGTGAGCGTGATCCGGGCCAGCTCGGACACGTCGAGGGGCTGGGCGAGACGGTCCTCGATGTGCTCCATGGCCTGGTTCAGCCTGTCCAGCAACCCGGGCCTCCTTCCCTTTCGCTCACCGACGTTAGGGAGGAGCATGCCTTCCGGACCCGACATTCCCTGCCCGCTCCGGTCGGGTCCGGACAGGCCCTAGTCGGCCAGTACCTCCGCGAAGTGCGTGTTCACCGCCAGCAGGCCGCCGTCCACGCGGAGGGTCGTGCCGGTGATCCAGGACGCGTCCGTCGAGGCCAGGAAGGCCACCGCCGCCGCCACGTCCTCCGGGGTGCCCACGCGGCCCAGGGGGTAGACGCGCGTGGCCAGGGCCTCGAGTTCCGACTCCTTGCCCGCCCACGCCCTCGTCGCGATCGTGCCCGGGTTGATCTGGTTGACCCGTACCCCGCGCGGCGCCGCGTCCCCCGCCAGGGTGCGGGTGAGGGACGCGAGGCCCGCCTTGGCCGCGCTGTACGCGTGGTTGCCGAAGTCCGCCTCCGCGTTGACCGAGCCGATCGTGACGATCGCCCCGCGCCCGCCGGCCTCCGCGAGGTGCGGCATCGCCGCCCGGGAGCAGCGGACGGCGCCCATGAGCGTGACGTCCAGCTGGCCCGTCCAGTTCGCGTCGGGCTCGTCCTCGAAGCGGTCCCGGTCGGCGGCGACGGGGGCGAGGGCGTTGTTGACCAGGACGTCCAGGCGGTCGAACGCCTCGACCGCGTACGCGACCGCCGCGTCGACCGACGCCCGGTCGCCGACGTCGCAGCGCAGGGCCTCCGCCCCGGGGAGCTCCCCGGCGGTGCGGGCGGCCGCCGCCCCGTCGATGTCCGTGACGAGGACCCGCGCGCCCTCCGCCGTGAGCCGCCTGGCGGTGGCCGCGCCGATGCCGCGCGCCGCGCCGGTGATCAGTACCGCGTATCCCTCGAACCGCCGGGTGAGTTCCATGCGGCGATCTCAGCACCGAACCCTTCGGCACACCAGTGCGCCGAATCCGTCACCTCGCCCTCGCGCCGTCCGGGGGTGATCGGCTAGCGTCACCGGGCCCGCCCTGATGCGCGGGTACGGGAGGGATCGGGGACATGGGTCAGCTCATCGCCGTGGCGGTCATCACCGTCCTGGCCGTCATCAGCCCCGGCGCGGACTTCGCGATGACCGTCCGGAACAGCTACCTGTACGGGCGGACCGCCGGCGTCCTCGCGGCCGTCGGGATCGCGGCGGGCGTGCTCGTCCACGTCACGTACACCATGCTCGGCGTGGGCCTGCTGGTGTCGCGGACGCCGATGCTGTTCACCGCGATGAAGCTGATCGGCGCCGCGTACCTGGTGTACATCGGGTACAAGACGTTCGTCGCCAAGGCCACCCGGGTCGACATGGACCAGGCGGGCGAGACCGGCCTGTCGAAGGCCGGGGCCTTGCGCACCGGGTTCCTGACCAACGCGCTCAACCCGAAGACCATGCTCTTCGTGCTCAGCACCTACACCCAGGTCGTCAGCGCCGACACGCCCCTCGTCCAGCAGGTCGGCTACGGCCTGTTCATGTCGTTCGCGCACCTGGTGTGGTTCGGTCTCGCCGCGGTGTTCTTCTCCAACAACAGCCTGCGGCCCCGGCTGTTGCGGAAGCAGGCCGTGCTGAACAAGGTCATCGGGAGCGTGCTCGTCGGGCTCGGGATGGTGCTCGCGCTCACGCCCGCCGTGGCCTGACGGGTCAGCCGGTCACCGACCGCACCGCGCGCACCAGCGCCTGGGCGCGCGGGTCCGCCGTGACCGTCTTGCGCATGCCGTTGGTGACGTACCCGAAGGCGATCCCGGCGTCCGGGTCGGCGAAGCCGAGCGAGCCGCCGCGGCCGGGGTGGCCGAAGGAGGACGGGCCGAGGAGCGGGGAGGCCGGGCCGTGCAGCATGTGGCCCAGGCCGAAGCGCGTGCCGACGAGCAGCACCTGGTCCGTGCCCGCGGACTCCTCGGTACGGGCCAGGGTGAGGGTCGCCGGGGCGAAGAGGCGGTGCCCGCCGTCCACCGGGCCCAGCGTCGCGGCGTAGAAGCGGGCGAGTGCGCGGGCGGTGGCGACGCCCGCCGAGCCGGGCAGTTCGGCGGCCCGGTAGACGGGGTCGTTCTCGTCGGGCCTGGGGTCGATGACCTCGAAGGCGCGCCGGGTGAGGGAGTCCGGGTTCTGGTAGGCCTCGGTGACGGAGCGCTTGGGGCGGAGCTTGAGCTCCCCGCTGCCCGGCGGGGCGGTCTCCTCGACGGGGCCGAGCCGGCCGACGCGGTGGGCCTCGGTGTCGGGCAGCCCGATCCACAGGTCGAGGTCGAGGGGGCCGGTGATCTCGTCGGCGACCCAGCGGCCGATGGTGCGGCCGGTGACGTGGTGGACCAGGCCGGAGAGCAGCCAGCTGAAGGTGTGGGCGTGGTAGCCGTGGGCGGTGCCGGGCTCCCAGACGGGGGCCTGGGCGGCTATCGCGCCCGTCGCCGTCGGGAGGTCGACCGCCTCGGCGAGGGTGAGCGGCCGGTCGAGGACCGGGACGCCCGCCCGGTGCGCGAGGAGCTGCCGTACGGTCACCCGGTCCTTGCCGTGGGCCTTGAAGTCGGGCCAGTACGAGGCGACGGGGGCGTCCAGGTCGAGCAGTCCGCGCTGGTGCAGGAGGAGGGGTACGGCGGCGGCGACGCCCTTGGTGGCCGAGCGGACGACCTGCGCGGTGTCGGCCGTCCACGGGTCCGTGCCGTCGGCGTCACGGCTTCCCGCCCACAGGTCGACGACCTTCACGCCGTCGCGGTGGACGGCGACGGCCGCGCCGCGCTCGCCCCGCTGCTCGAAGTTGCGCAGGAACGCGTCCCTGACGGGCTCCCAGCCCGCCGCCACCGTGCCCTGGACGTCCACCTGTGCCACCACTCCCTGCTCGTGTTTCCGGCTTCCCATGGTGCAACGTGGACGGCCGGGGTCCGATTCCGGGGTGTCAGGCCACCGACTGCGGCACGAAGCCGAACGGCAGCTCCAGGCGGTGCCGGGCCATCAGCTCCTCGTCGGCGAGGATCCCGCCGGTGGGGCCGTCGGCGGCGATGACGCCCTCGCTGAGGATCACCGAGCGCGGGCAGAGCTCCAGGGCGTACGGCAGGTCGTGGGTGACCATGAGGACGGTGACGTCCAGCGTCCGGAGGATGTCGGCGAGCTCGCGGCGCGAGGCCGGGTCCAGGTTGGAGGACGGCTCGTCGAGGACGAGGATCTCCGGCTCCATGGCGAGGACGGTCGCGACGGCGACCCGGCGGCGCTGCCCGAAGGAGAGGTGGTGCGGGGGCCGGTCGGCGAACCCGGCCATCCCGACCTTCTCCAGGGCGCGCAGGACGACCGCGTCGAGCTCCGCGCCGCGGACGCCCGCCGCCGCCGGGCCGAAGGCCACGTCCTCGCGGACGGTCGGCATGAACAGCTGGTCGTCGGGGTCCTGGAAGACGATGCCGACCTTGCGGCGGATCTCGGCCATGTGCTTCTTGCCGACGGGCAGCCCGGCGACGGTGACGGTGCCCGCGCCGCCGGTGAGGATGCCGTTGAGGTGGAGGACGAGGGTGGTCTTGCCGGCGCCGTTGGGGCCGAGGAGCGCGACCCGTTCGCCGCGGCCGACGGTCAGGTCCACGCCGAAGAGGGCCTGGTGGCCGTCGGGGTACGCGTAGGCGAGGCCGGAGACCTCGAGAGAAGGTGTCACAGGGTCCATCCCAGGAGGCAGATCAGGAGTGCGGTGAGCGGCAGGGCGGCGGCGTACGTCCACTGGGCGCGGGTGGCGGTCACCTCGTCGATGACCGGCATGGTGCCGGTGTAGCCGCGGCTGACCATGGCGAGGTGGACGCGTTCGCCGCGCTCGTACGAGCGGATGAAGAGCGCGCCGGCGGACTTGGCGAGGACGCCCCAGTGGCGGACGCCCTTCGCCTCGAAGCCGCGCGAGCGGCGGGCGACGGACATGCGGCGCATCTCGTCGGTGATGACGTCGCCGTACCGGATCATGAACGAGGCGATCTGGACCAGCAGGGGCGGCAGTCTGAGGCGCTGGAGGCCGAGGACCAGGGCCCGCAGTTCGGTGGTGGAGGCGAGGAGCACGGAGGCGGCGACGCCGAGGGTGCCCTTGGCGAGGACGTTCCAGGCGCCCCACAGGCCGGGGACGCTCAGCGACACCCCGAGGACCGTCGTCTGCTCGCCGGGGACCACGAAGGGCATGAGCAGCGCGAACGCGACGAACGGGATCTCGATGAGCAGCCGCTTCAGCAGGAAGCCGGCCGGGATCCGGGCCTTCGCCGCGACGGCCCCGAGGAGGACGGCGTAGAGGGCGAAGGCCCAGACGGCCTCGCGGGGCGTCGAGACCACGACCACGACGAAGCCGAGGACGGCGGCGAGCTTGGTGTGCGGGGGCAGCTCGTGGACCGGCGAGTGCCCCTGCCGGTAGAGCTTGTGGGCGTGCCCCGCTCCCATGTCAGGCCTCCAGGGAGGCGGTCTTGCGGCGGCGGACCACCCAGAAGGCGCCCGAGCCGACGGCGAGGGTCGCGCCGACGCCGATCATCCCGGCGAGGCCGCCGGAGAGCCGGGGGGCCTCGACGCCCTTGACGCCGTAGTCGGCGAGCGGGGAGTCCGCGGAGGCGTGCTCCTCGACGTTCTTGTCGATGCCCTGGTCGGCGGCGACCTTCTCCAGGCCGTCGGGGCTGGCGGAGGCGTAGAAGGAGACGAAGCCGGCGAGGACGAGGGCGGTGACGACGCCGCCGATCCACAGCTTCTTGGGGGAGCCCTTCTCGACGGGGGCCGGAGCCGCGTCGACCAGCTCGCCGTCGACGCGGAGCTTGAGCGGCGCGGTCAGGCCGCGGGCGCCGTACACGAGGTCGGGGCGGACGGCGACGACGGCGCCGACGGTCAGCATGGTGATGACGGCCTCGCCGATGCCGATGAGGACGTGGACGCCGACCATGGCCGTGAGGACCTTGGAGACGGGGACGTCGGTGGTGCCGCCGATCGCGTAGATGAGGGTGAACGCGGTGGCCGCGGCCGGTACGGAGACGAGCGCGGCGACGAACGAGGCCACGGTCACCGAGCGGCGGGTGCGCGGCAGGACGAGGATCAGGCCGCGGAAGAGCGCGTAGGCGACGACGACGGTGACGACGCCCATGACGGTGATGTTCACCCCGAGGGCGGTGAGGCCGCCGTCGGCGAAGAGGATGCCCTGCATGAGCAGGACGACGGCGATGCACAGGACGCCGGTCCAGGGCCCGACGAGGATCGCGGCGAGCGCACCGCCGAGGAGGTGCCCGCTGGTCCCGGCGGCGACCGGGAAGTTCAGCATCTGCACGGCGAAGATGAACGCCGCGACGAGCCCGGCGAGGGGCGCGGTGCGCTCGTCCAGCTCGCGGCGGGCTCCGCGCAGGCCGGCGGCGACGGCGCCGGCGGCGACGACACCGGCGGCGGCCGATACGGGGGCGTTGATGAATCCGTCAGGTACATGCACGTCCGGAATTCTAAGACGCTCCTGCGAATGACTTGCAAGAGCGCATCACTCACAGAACCCCGGCGCACGAGCGCGCACGACCCCGCGCGCGTGAGCCCGCCCACACCTCCCGCCCCACACGCATGCGCCGCGCCGCCGCCGGGAAGGAGTGGGACATTGGTAGATAGAGGACAAAAGGTGAGGAGTCACCATGGTTGCCGTAGAGGATCACGCAGTCGACGACCATGCCAAGGGACGCATCATCAGCGACGCCCCCCTCTCCCGCCCGGTCCCCGTGGCCCTCCGCTACGACCCCGGCCGCTCCCCCACCACCGTCCGCTTCGTCTTCCCCGACGCCGTCGAGTGGTCCTTCCCGCGCGCCGTCCTGGAGACGGGCATGCGCACCCCGACCCGCCGCGGCGACATAGGCGTCTGGCCCTGCGGCCGGGTGCAGACGGTCGTCGAGCTCCACCAGGACGACGGCGTCACGGTCGTGCAGTTCGACACGACGGCCCTGCTGCGCTTCCTGAAACACACGTACGCCGCCAGCACGTCGTCGATGACGACACACTGACGGCGTCCGTACGGATCGGCCGCGGGTCAGACCTTCACGAGGTCCGGCCTGGCGGCACCCGGCTCACCCGTCGGCGCGGCGAGGCTCTCGCCCTCCACGTCCACGTTCGGCAGGATCCGGTCGAGCCACTTCGGCAGCCACCAGGCCTTGTGGCCCAGGAGCGCGAGCACGGCCGGGACGATCGCCATGCGGACCACGAAGGCGTCGAAGAGGACGGCGGCGGCCAGACCGAAGCCGATCATCTTGACCATCTGGTCGTCCATGCCGATGAAGCCGGAGAAGACCGCGATCATGATCACCGCGGCGGCGGTGACGACCCGGGCGCTGTGCCGGAAGCCGGTCACGATCGCCTCGCCGGGCCGCTCGCCGTGCACGTACGCCTCGCGCATCCGGGTCACGAGGAAGACCTCGTAGTCCATCGCGAGACCGAAGACCACGCCGACCATGAAGATCGGCATCATCGACATGATCGGGCCGGTCTGCTCGACCCCGAAGAGGCTGCCGAGCCAGCCCCACTGGAAGACCGCGACGACCGCGCCGAGGGCGGCGACCACCGAGAACAGGAAGCCGAGGGCCGCCTTCAGCGGGACGAGGACCGAGCGGAAGACCAGGGTCAGGAGCACGAAGGCGAGGCCGACGACGAGCGCCAGGTACGGCACGAGCGCGTCGTTCATCTTCTGCGAGAAGTCGATGTTCATCGCGGTGGCGCCGGTGACGAGGACGTCGTCGCCGGTGGCGTCGCGGATGTCGTGGACCAGACCCTCGGTGGCGGTCGAGGACGGGCGGTCCTTCGGGATCACCGTGATCATGGCGGCGTCGCCGGCCTTGTTCGGGGTGGCCGGGGTGACCGCGGCCCAGCCGTCGAGGCCCTTGATCGTGGAGACCGTCCGGTCGGCGGTCGCCTTGTCTCCGTCCACGACGACGAGCAGCGGGCCGTTGAAGCCGGGGCCGAAACCCTCGGACAGCGCGTCGTACGCCCGGCGCTCGGAGGTGGAGGTCGGCTTGACGCCGTCGTCCGGCAGGCCCATCTCCAGCGATGCGGCGGGCACGGCGATCGCACCGAGGCCGAGGACGCCGACGATCAGCACCATCAGCGGGCGGCGGATGACGAAACGGGCCCAGCGGGTGCCGCCGTTGGGCTTGTCGCTCTTGGCATCCGCCTTCGCGACGCCCTTGCGCTGCTTGCGGCCGACGACCTTGTTCCCGGCGAAGCCGAGCAGCGCGGGGATCAGGGTGAGCGCGATCAGTACGGCGATCACGACCGTGCCGGCGGCGGCGAAGCCCATCTTCGTCAGCATCGGGATGTTGACGACGGCCAGGCCGACCAGGGCGATGACGACGGTGAGTCCGGCGAAGACGACGGCGGAGCCGGCCGTGCCGGCCGCGCGGCCCGCGGCGTCCTCGTGGTCCCGGCCGTCGGCGAGCTCCGCGCGGTAGCGGGAGACGATGAAGAGGGCGTAGTCGATGCCGACGGCGAGGCCGATCATCGACGCGAGCGTGGAGGTGGTGGTGCCGAGGTCCAGGACGTTCGCCAGCGCCGTGATCGACGAGACGCCGATGCCGACACCGATGACGGCGGTGAGCAGCGGGAGCCCCGCCGCGACGAGCGAGCCGAAGGTGATGACGAGCACGATGCCGGCGAGGACGATGCCGATGGCCTCGCTCGCGCCCTGCTCGGGCATGGTCTGGAGGGCGTCGCCGCCGATCTCGACGGTCAGGCCCTTGCCCTGGGCGTCGTGACCGGCGTCCTTGAGTGCGTCACGGGTCTCGTCGGTCAGCTCCATCCCGTTGACCTTGTAGGAGACCGAGACGTAGGCGGTGGAGCCGTTCTGCGAGACGGCGTGCGCGGTGTACGGGTCGGTGACCTGGACGATCTGGTCCGAGCCGGACTTGAGCGCGGCGACGGTCTCCTCGACGACGGCCTTGTGCGCCGGGTCGGTCATCTTCTCGCCCGCGGGGGCCTTGAAGACGACGCGGGCGGTGGCCCCGTCGGCTCCGGCACCCGGGAAGCGCTCTTCGAGCAGGTCGAAGGCGCGCTGGGCCTCGGTGCCGGGGATCGAGAAGGAACTGGAGGTGGGCGTGGGCGCGGTGGCGGCACCGACGCCGGCGATCGCGAGCAGCGCCACCCAGAGGAGGGCGACGAGCCGGCGGCGCCGGAAGGCGGTGCGGCCCAGCTTGTAGAGGAACGTGGCCACGGGGGCGTACTCCCGGTGTGGGGTGGGACAGGGCATGGGGAGCCGGCCCGACGGCGTGAGCGGTGCGACGTCAGGTGGAGAAAGGGTGGTGCGGGGTGTCAGGCGCCGAGTGAGGGGAGCACCACGGCGTCGAAGTAGGCACTGAGGAAGGCGCGGTCGACCGGCTGATCCTCGATCAGCGGGCGGGCGATGAACGCACCGATCAGCATGTGCGGGACGAGCTTCAGCGCCGGGTTCCCGGCGTCGATCTCGCCCCTGCGGACCGCTCGGCGCAGCACCTCGTCGAGGCTGTTCATCTCGGGTTCGATGAGCAGCTCGCGCAGCGCCCGGTGCAGTTCGGGGTGGCTGTGGACGGCATGGGCCAGACCCCGCATCAGCGCGGCGTCCTTGTCCATCTGGCAGTCGTCGGTCTGGGCGAGCATCTCCTCGATGTCACCCCGCAGCGAGCCGGTGTCGATCTCGGTGACGTCGACCGGCTTGTTCCCGCGCAGCGCCCTGGCGACCAGCTCCGGCTTGCTCCCCCACTGGCGGTAGAGGGTGGCCTTGCTGGAATGGGTGCGGGCGGCGACGGCGTCCATGGTGAGGGCGTCGTAGCCGACCTCGCGCAGGAGGTCGAGCACGGCTCCGTACAGCTCGGACTCCCGCTCGGGAGTGAGCCTGCTGCGAGCCATGCGAACCTCCGGACCGAACGAAACGGTTTCGTACAGTACGAAGATACCCCCGCCGCCAACGAAACGAAACCGTTTCGTACGTGTCCTGGCCCACACGGGCGCCGACATCCCACAGGACGCCCGCATACACGTACGAGTTGCCTCACCCCGTCCGCGCGGAAAGCATGAGGAGGTGAGTGACGACGTCGCGTATCTCCGTTTTCCGCATCTCCACGACGACCTGCTGTGCTTCGCCGCCGAGGACGACCTGTGGATCGCCCCGCTCGTCCCCGAGGGCCACCGCCCCGGCCGGGCCTGGCGCCTCACCGTCGACCGGACGCGGGTGGGCCACCCGCGCTTCTCGCCGGACGGCATGCACATCGCGTACACGAACTGGCGCAGCCTCGACCCCGAGATCCATCTCGTCCCCATCGACGGCGGCCCCGCCCGGCGGCTGACCTACTGGGGCTCCACCGACACCCGGGTCTGCGGCTGGACGCCCCCCGACAGGGACGGCCGCTCCGACATCCTCGCCGTCTCCTCGCACGGGCAGCCCTTCTCGTACTACTCCTGGGCCTACACCGTCCCCACCGACGGCTCCCCCGGCCTCCGCCTGCCCTGGGGCCCGGTCTCGGACATCGCCGTCACCGGCGACCCCGCGATCTGCGGGGCCGGCGGCGAACGCCGCTCCCTCCTCCTCACCGGCAAGCCGCCGCACGAACCGGCCTCCTGGAAGCGGTACCTCGGCGGCGCCACCGGCCGCCTCTGGCTCCACGGCGAACGGCTCCTTCCCGACATCGGCGGCCACCTCGACGCCCCCATGACCGTCGGCGGCCGGATCGCCTTCCTCTCCGACCACGAGGGCATCGGCAACGTCTACTCCTGCCTGCCCGACGGCACCGACCTGCGCCGCCACACCGACCACGACGACTTCTACGCCCGGCACGCCTCCAGCGACGGACGCCGGATCGTCTACCAGTGCGCCGGCGACCTGTGGATCGTCGACTCCCTCACCGCCGACGCCCGCCCCCGCAAGCTGGAGGTGCGGCTCGGCGGCCAGCGCGTCGGCCGACGCTCCTACCAGGTGCCGGCCGCCCACCACGTCGACTCCGTCTCCGTCGAC
The DNA here is from genome assembly GCF_042889835.1 of Streptomyces sp. NPDC002463. Lineage (NCBI taxonomy): Bacteria > Bacillati > Actinomycetota > Actinomycetes > Kitasatosporales > Streptomycetaceae > Streptomyces > Streptomyces sp. NPDC002463. Next base: position 75,941 of record NZ_JBIARL010000015.1, on the reverse strand, counting down.
GAGACCGGCCGCGCCTCCGCCGTCTCCGTACGCGGCAGCCTCTACTGGCTCACCCACCGTGACGGCCCCGCCCGCACCATCATCGACACCCCCGGCGTCCGCGTCCGGCTCCCGGAGATGCTCGGCAGCAGCGGCCAGGTCGCGTACGTCACCGACGCCGACGGCGAGGACGCCGTCGAGGTCGCCTACCTTCCGCGCGCCAGCGGCGACCGGCCGCCCCGCCGCCTCGCCTCCGGCGACCTCGGCCGGGTCGAGGAGATGGTCGCCGACCCGGACGGCGAGCGGCTCGCGATCGCCTCCCACGACGGCCGGCTCCTCCTCCTCGACGCGACCGAGGAGTCCGACGGCGAGGACTCCAGCGGCGAGGTCACCGAACTCATCCGGTCCCTCAACGGGCCCGTCCGCGACCTCGCCTTCTCCCCCGACGGCGACTGGCTGACCTGGTCCCACCCCGGCATCGGCCGCTCCCTGCGCTCCATCAAGATGGCCCGGATCTCGGGCCCCGGCGCCCGCACCGTCGTCGACGTCACCAACGGCCGCTTCGAGGACGAGAACCCGGTCTTCACCCGCGACGGCCGCTACCTCGCCTTCCTCTCCTGGCGCGGCTTCGACCCGGTGTACGACGTCCACACCGGCGACCTCTCGTTCCCGCTCGGCTGCCGCCCCTACCTCGTCCCGCTCTCCTCCGCCACGCCCTCCCCCTTCGCGCTGCTCCCCGACGGGCGCCCGGCGGCCGGCGGCCTCGACCCCGCCGACGACGACACCGAGAGCGCCGACGGCACGGTCACCGTCGAGATCGAGGGGCTCCCCGAGCGGGTCACGCCCTTCCCGGTCGCCGCCTCCAAGTACTCGGCCCTGCACCCGGTCAGCGGCGGCGGCCTGGTCTGGCTGCGCTGGCCCATCTCCGGCGCGCTCGGCGAGACCTTCGCCAATCCGGCCGACACCTCGGGCAAGCCCACCCTGGAGCACTTCTCCATCACCAAGGCCCGCAAGAGCGAACTCGCCAAGGACCTCGACTGGTTCGCGGTCAGCGGCGACGGCACCCGGCTCGTCGTCGCCGACGAGGGCGAACTGCGGGCCGTGCCCGCCACCGAGTCCGGGGACGGCGACTCCACCGTCTACCTGGACCTGCGGCGCATCCTGCACGAGATCGACCCCGGCGCCGAATGGCGGCAGGCCTTCGACGAGGCCGGCCGGATCGTCCGCGCCTACTTCTGGGAGCCCGGCATGGGCGGCGTCGACTGGACCGCCGTCCTCGACCAGTACCGGCCCCTCGTCGAACGGGTCGCGTCCCCCGACGAGTTCGCCGACCTGCTCCGCGAGGTGATGGGCGAACTCGGCACCTCGCACGCCTACGTCACCCCCGCCCGCCGCAACGAGGGACCCCCGCACTACCAGCGGCCCATGGGCCTCCTCGGGGCCAACCTCGTGCCCCGCGAGGCCGGCTGGACCGTGCGGCGGATCCTGCCCGGCGAGTCCTCCGACTCCAAGGCCCGCTCCCCGCTCGCCGGCACCGGCATCCGCGAGGGCGCCGTCCTCACCCACGTCGACGGCCGGCCCGTCGACCCGGTCACCGGCCCCTACCCGCTGCTCTCCGGCACCGGCGGCACCACCGTCGAGCTCACCTTCACCCCCGCCGAGGGCGAGGGCCCCGCCCGCCGCGTCGCCGTCGTCCCCCTCATCGACGAACGGCCCCTGCGCTACCAGGACTGGGTCGCCAAGCGCCGTGCGGTCGTACGGGAGATCAGCGGCGGCCGCTGCGGCTACCTCCACATCCCCGACATGGGCGGCTCCGGCTGGGCCCAGTTCAACCGCGACCTGCGCATGGAGGTCTCCCGGCCGGCCCTCATCGTCGACGTGCGCGGCAACGCCGGCGGCAACATCAGCGAGCTCGTCATAGAGAAACTCACCCGCCGGATCCTGGGCTGGGACCTCACGAGGAACGCCCAGCCGGTGTCGTACGCGTCCAACGCCCCGCGGGGCCCCGTCGTCGCCCTCGCCGACGAGGCCACCTCGTCCGACGGCGACATGATCACCGCCGCGTTCAAGCTCCTCGGCCTCGGCCCGGTCGTCGGGCAGCGCACCTGGGGCGGGGTCGTCGGCATGACCGGCCGCCACCGGCTCGGCGACGGCACCCAGATCACGGTGCCGATGAACGCGGCCTGGTTCCCCGAGTACGGCTGGTCCCTGGAGAACCACGGCGTCGAACCCGACCTCGCGGTCCTCCGCACCCCCCTCGACTGGGCCGAGGGCCGGCACGCCCAGCTCGACGACGCCGTCCACGTCGCCCTCGCCCTCCTGGACGAGACCCCTGCGGCGAGTCCCCCGGGCTACGAGTCCCTCCCGGACCGCTCCCGCCCGAAACTCCCGCCGAGAGCGCCCTAGCCGGGCCGGGAGGACAGCACGCGGACCGGGCGCCGATCCCGGCGCGGACCGGGCGCCCGGCCCGTGACCCCGGCCCTACGCCGGGATCAGCTCGCCGAGGTCCAGCTCGTACGCGGTGCCCGGCTCCCCGTCGTCGAAGGTCACACCGCCCACGGCGCCGAAGCCGGCCCGGGCGAGCACCGCGCTCGACGCGGTGTTGCCCAGGGCCACGACGGCGATCAGCCGGCTGAGCCCGTACTCCTCGACGGCCAGCCGGCACACCTCCCGCACCCCTCGGGTGGCGAGCCCCCGCCCGGTCGCCTTCTCGGCGAGCCGGTAGCCGAGCTCGGCGCTGCCCGCTCCGGCGTCCACGTCGACGAGGTTGACCCGTCCCACGATCTCCCCGCCCTCGGCGACGAGCACATGGAAGTGGATCTCGCCCGCCTCCTGCGCCTCGATCAGCTCCCGGTGCCTGTCGTCGAACTCCTCGAAATAGGCGTCCCCCCGGTCGGGCACGCGTGCGGCGAAGTACTCCCGGTTCTCCCGCTCGAAGGCGAGCAGCGCGGGCGCGTGGTCGGGTCGGAGTCGCTCAAGTACGGCCATGGCCGCCACGGTACGAAGATCCGCCGCCCGGTGCGTAAGACTTTTCGGTTCCCCGACGGCTCCATCGCCTGACACGCGCGCGAAGGCGCACCCGGAATCCCGGGTGCGCCTTCGTCAAGGACGGGCCGCCGTCAGGCGTCGCGGTCCATGTCCATGTCCATGCGGTCCTGGGCCTCCTGCTGGGTCCGGCGCATCTCCTCCTCGGACCGCTCGCGGCCCTGGGAGGCGCGCTGGGAGGCCTGGTCCTTCGCCTTGCCGGCGGCCTGCCGGGCCTTGTCCGAAGCCTGCTTGCCCTTGTTCTTCATCTGGTCCTGCATGCCCATGGAAGTTCACTCCTAGACGGGTGTGGGGGCCGGGGGCGATGCGCCCCTCGGGCCTCGACCAGCCTTGCACGGGAGAACATTCCACGCATTTCGATCGGTTACGGACGGCTACCGAGCGGAGGGATCCCCGCCCGCCACCGGCCCGGACGCCGTCACCGCGCCGCCGAGCCCTCCGCCCGCGCCTGCTCGTCCGCCGCGCCGCCCGCGCCCACCAGGCCCTTGGAGACCGAGCCCAGGCGCGGCTCGAAGCGCCGCATCTCGCGCTGTCCGACCGTGGCGATCAGGCTCGGCAGGTAGCCGCGGACCGACTGCATCCCGCGCAGCCACCACTGCGCGTACACATGGGCCGAGCGCCGCTCGATGCCCGCCACGATCCGGTCGACGGCCGGGCCGAGGGGGTACGTGCGGTTCGACGGCCACGGCAGCCGCTGCCGCAGCTCCTTCATCACGTCGTCCTGGTCCGCGCCCCGCACCATGTCCGTGTCGGTCCACGACAGGTAACCGACGCCGACCTTCACGCCCTTGTACGCGACCTCGGCGCGCAGGCTGTGCGCGAAGGCCTCGACGCCCGACTTCGACGCGCAGTACGCCGTCATCATCGGCGCGGGCGTGATGGCCGCGAGCGAGGCGATCTGGAGGAAGTACCCCCGGGACTCCATGAGGACCGGCAGGAACGCCCGGCCGGTCACCGCGCCGCCGATCAGGTTGACCTCGATGACCCGCCGCCAGGCGGCCGGGTCGGAGTCGACGAACGGACCGCCCGCCGCGACGCCGGCGTTGGCGACGACGATGTCGACCTTCCCGAAGCGCTCCTTCACCTCGGCCGCGACCCGGGCCATCGCCTCGTGGTCGGTGACGTCGGCGTGCCACCAGTCGGCCTCGGTGTGCAGCCGCCCGGCGACCTCCTTGAGCTGCTCCGGCTCCAGGCCGACGAGCGCGATCTTCGCGCCGCGGGCGGAGAGCTTGCGGGCGAGGAGCTCGCCGACCCCGCGGGCCCCGCCGGTGACGACCGCGACCTGTCCTTCCAGGCTCACCCTGCTCATGCCCCTGCCTCCTCGTTCTCCTTCACGCCCAGGTACGTGAGGGTCAGCTCGCGGATCTGCGCGGTGACGGCCTCCGGGGCCTCCACCGGTGTCATGTGGCCCATGCCGGCCAGCTGGACGAGGCCCGTGCAGTGCGGCAGCACCTCCGCCATCGCACGGGAGTGGACGGACGGCGTGAGCCGGTCGGCGGTGCCGACGAGCACGGCCACCGGCAGCCGGAGCTCCCGCAGGCCCTGTTCGAGGTCGAGGCCGGCCAGGACCTGCGACCAGCCGTACCGGGCGCCGCGCGGGCAGGCGTGCACGATCCGGGCGCAGGCCTCGACCCGCTCGGGCGCGGAACCCGGTCCCATCGTCGCGTACTTCAGGACCTTCTTCGAGACGGCGTTGACCGGGCCGAGCGGCGCCTTCGCGCCGAGGACGGCCTTGGTGAGGCGGCTGCGCAGGCCGCCGGGCCCGAGCGGTACGACGGTGGCCTCGGCGATCAGCCGGGAGGGGCCGGTGGAGCAGAGCAGGACGGCGGCGGCGTGCTGCCGGAAGCCGGGCCGGCCGGCGGCCGCCATCATCGTCATGCCGCCCATGGAGTGGCCGGCCAGGACGGCCCGTTCGCCGGGGCCGAGGGTGGCCGCGAGCACGGCCTCCAGGTCGTCGGCGAGCGCCGTCGTGGAGTAGCCGGCGCCACCGGTCGCGGCGGGCGCGGGGGACCGGCCGTGGCCGCGCTGGTCGTAGGCGATGACCCGGTGGTCGGCGGCGAGGGACCGTATCTGCTCGGCCCAGAAGGCGATCGAGCAGGTCCAGCCGTGGGAGAGGACGACGGCGGGCGCGTCCTCGGGGCCGTACACCTCGACGTGGATCGGGGTGCCGTCGGCGGAGACGGCCGTGAGGGCGCGGGGGGCGGGAAGGCTCTGGAGCGTCACTTGGCGGTCTCCTTCTTCCGGGACGTACGGGCGGGCTTGGGGGCGCGGATCACCTCGTACTCGGAGAGGTCGACCTGCCGGGTCTCGCGCCGGAACTCGGCCGTGGTGCCCGGCCACAGGGTGGTGTTGCGGCCGCTGGCGTCGAGGTACCAGCTGTTGCAGCCGCCGGACTTCCACACGGTGCGCTCCATCCGGGTCTGGACCTTGCGGTTCCAGGCGTTGACGGCGGAGGGGCGGACGGCGAGGGCGGCGCGCCCGCCGAGGACGTCGAGCTGGCGGAGGTAGTCGGCCATGTAGTTCAGCTGGGACTCGATCATGAGGATCATGGAGGAGTTCCCGAGGCCGGTGTTCGGCCCGATGATCATCATGAGGTTGGGGAAGCCGCCGGAGGTGGCCCCGCGCAGCACCTGGACGCCGTCCTTCCAGGACTCGGCGAGCGTGTGCCCCTCGGCTCCGACGATCCGCTCGGCGATCGGGATCTCGGTGACGTGGAAGCCCGTGCCGAACACGATCGCGTCGACCTCGGTCTCGGTGCCGTCGGCGGCGACCACGGTCGAGCCGCGGACCTCGCGGAGGCCGGAGGCGACGACGTCGACGTTGGGCCGGGCGAGCGCCGGGTAGTACGCGTTCGACAGCAGGATGCGCTTGCAGCCGATGCGGTACGAGGGCGTCAGCTTGGCCCGCAGCACGGGGTCCTTGATCGACCGGGCGATGTTGGCCTTGGCGAGCTTCTCGACCAGGCCCAGCTCGTTCGGGTGCTTGGTGAAGGCGCCGACCTGGAGCTCGCGGATGCCCCAGAGGATGCCCCGGCGCAGGGTCGCCGTGGCCGGGAGCGCGCGGTGCAGCCAGCGCTCGGCACCGCTGATGGCGCGGTCCATGCGGGGCATGACCCACGGGGGCGTCCGCTGGAAGAGCGTGAGCCGCCCGACCTCGCGCTGGATCTCGGGCACGATCTGGATGGCGGAGGCGCCGGTGCCGACCATGGCGACGCGCTTGCCGCGGAGGTCGTAGTCGTGGTCCCACCGGGCGGAGTGGAAGACCTTGCCGGGGAAGTCGGCGAGGCCCGGGACGTCGGGGATCTTCGGGTCGGAGAGCGGCCCGCCGGCGGAGACGAGGACCTCGGCGCTGAAGCCGCCGCCGCTGGTCTCGATCTCCCAGCGCAGCGCCTCGGCGTCCCACGTCGCCTTCAGCACCTCGTGGCCGAGGCGGAGGTGCGGGCGGATCCCGAAGGTGTCGGTGACGTGCTCCAGGTAGGCCCGGATGTGGCGCTGCCCGGAGAAGGTGCGGGGCCAGTCCGGGTTGGGCGCGAAGGAGAAGGAGTAGAGGTGGGAGGGGACGTCGCAGGCGCAGCCGGGGTAACTGTTGTCGCGCCAGGCGCCGCCCACGGAGTCGGCCCGCTCCAGGACGACGAAGTCGGTGATCCCCTCGCGGCGCAGCCGGACGGCGGCCCCGATGCCGCCGAATCCCGACCCGATCACCGCCACCCGTACGTGCTCGTGCTTCGCCATGCCGCCTCCCGTGCGCCCGGCCAAGATTCCGCCAGCAATCACTGGCACAGTGGGGACTGTAGAGCAGCTCCATACCGAGCGGTAGGGGTACGACGGGGGAAAGTTACCGGCGGTACAACTTAGGCTGGCGGGCGTGACAGAAGAGACGGCGAACGGCACCGCGGGCAACGGCGGGCGCGAGCACGGCGAGCACCGCGAGTACCGCATGGACGAGCTGGCCGCCGCCGCCGGGATCACCGTGCGCACCCTGCGGTTCTACCGGGAGCGCGGGCTGATCCCGCCGCCCCGCCGCGAGGGCCGGATCGCCTGGTACGACGACAACCACCTGGCCCGACTGCGCACCATCGCCGCCCTCCTGGAGCGCGGCCACACCCTCAACGGCATCGCCGACCTCACCACCGCCTTCGAGAGCGGCCGCAACGTCCGCGAGGTCCTCGCCCTCCCCGCACCCTCCGAGGAGGAGCCGGTCCGGCTGACCCCCGAGGAGCTCGCCGACCGCTTCGCCGGCGAGGTCACCGCCGAGAACCTCGCCGCCGCGCTCGACCTCGGCTACCTCGTCACCGACGGCGAGGAGATCGTCCACGTCAGCCGCCGGCTGCTCGACGTCTCCGCCGCCCTGGTCCGGGAGGGCGTCCCGCTCGCCGAGGTCCTCAAGGCGGGCGCCCGCGTCCGCGAGCACGCCGAGGCCCTCGCCGGGCTCTTCGCCGAACTCCTGGGCGCCTACGCCTCCGAGGGCGACCTGGAGCGGCTGCGCCCGCTCGCCAAGAGCGTGGTGGAGGCCGAGCTGTCGCTGGCCCTCGACCGGCGGCTGCGCCCCGGGGAACCGGCCTCATGACCGCCTGACGGGTTCTTCGACGGTTCTTCACGACCTCCGCCCTACGGTCGCCGCACCAACCGAGGGACGGGAGAACCGATGAGGAGGGAGGACTCCTTCGACGTGCGGGCCACCGGCCGGCCGGCGACCCGCACCTCGAAGCGTGCGGTGTCGAGTCCGACCGCACCGACCCGCAGCAGCTCGTCCCGTGCGGCTGCGCCGGTCGCCCGGGACCGCCGCAGCAGGGCGCGGACCCGGGCGGTGAGCAGCAGGATCGGCACGTCGGAGCCTTCAGACCGCAGAATGCGGCACACGTCGAGCCCGTCGACGAAGGGCAGCATCACGTCGAGCACGACGAGATCGGGCCGTACGGAACGCCCGTCGGCGACGACCCGGACGCCATTCCCTCCCGCTCCGGACAGAGCCGAATCAGCCGTGACTGCTTTTCGTCGTCCTCGGCGACGAGAATGCGCGCCCACCGAATCCCCCACCCGGACCGGCTGTTTCACAGCACGGTACCGCGCGGTCCGACGGGGACGTCCTACACGTCGTAGACGGCGGTGACGGGCGCGTGATCGCTCCACCGCTCACCGTGGCTGGCGGCCCGCTCGACGTGGGCCTTGACGGCCTTGGCGGCGAGTCCGGGGGTGGCGATCTGGTAGTCGATGCGCCAGCCGCTGTCGTTGTCGAAGGCGCGCCCGCGGTAGGACCACCAGGAGTAGGGCCCCTCCTGCTCGGGATGGAGCGCGCGCACGACGTCGACGTACCCCCCGTCCTCCTCGTCGAGCACGCGCGAGAGCCACTCCCGCTCCTCGGGCAGGAAGCCGGCGTTCTTCTTGTTGGACTTCCAGTTCTTGAGGTCGGCCTCCTGGTGGGCGATGTTCCAGTCGCCGCAGACCACGACCTCGCGGCCGTCGGCGGCGGCGCGGGTCCTGAGCTCCTTGAGGTATGGCAGGAACTCGCCCATGAACCGGTACTTCTCGTCCTGGCGCTCGGTGCCGACCTCGCCGGAGGGCAGGTAGAGGCTGGCGACGGTCACGCCGGGCAGCTCGGCCTCGACGTAGCGGCCGCTGGAGTCGAACTCGGCGGACCCGAAGCCGATCCGTACGGCGTCGGGCTCGCGGCGCGTGTAGAGGGAGACTCCGGCGCGGCCCTTGGCGGCGGCGGGCGCGTGGACGGTGAACCAGCCCTCGGGGGCCCGTACGTCCTCGGGCAGCTGCGCCTCCTCGGCGCGGACCTCCTGGAGGCAGACGGCGTCGGCGGAGGTGCCGGCCAGCCACTCGACGAAGCCCTTCTTGGCGGCGGCACGGAGACCATTGACATTCGCGGTCGTGACAGTGAGCATCCCGGGAGAATACAGACACCCAGCTCCGCATAGATGTACGATCCACCGTATGAACATCCAGCCCACGCCTTACGACCACCCCGACGCCGTCAAACTCAACGACGCGGTCCAGGCGGAGTACGCCGTCCGCTACGGCGACGAGGGCGACGCCACACCGCTGGACGCCGGCATGTTCATCCCGCCCCGCGGCCTCTACCTCCTCGCGTACGACCCCGAGGGCCGGCCGGTCGCCACGGGCGGCTGGCGCACCCAGGACGAGAACGACGAGGGCTACTCGGACGGCGACGCCGAGCTCAAGCGCATGTACGTGATACCCGAGGCCCGCGGCCTGGGCCTGGCCCGGCGCATCCTCGCGGCCCTCGAAGCCGACGCCCGCGACGCCGGCCGCACCCGCATGGTCCTGGAGACGGGCGTCCGCCAGCCGGAGGCCATCGCCCTCTACGCCTCCAGCGGCTACGAGCCCTGCGCCAAGTTCGGCCACTACCGCGACTACCCCACCAGCCGCTGCTTCGCGAAGCTCCTGGTCTGACGCCGCCGCCGACCCCCGCGGGTCCGCGCGCCGCACCCGGACGGAAATCCCGCCCGATCTTCGGATCGGGCGGGATTTCCGTTTCTCGGCCTCCGGCTTCCGGCCCCTGCATGAACCGGTCAGAGGCGGAATGTGCCAGGCCGGACTTCTGGTCCGGTGCTTCTCCGTCGGCAAGGATCGAGGCATCGGAAGAGACGGCCACGGTTGTCGAACACGAGGACGCCTTGGCTGATATCCGACTGTGAGAAATCGTCGATAAGGAGCAATGGAATGACGCAGACCGCCGTAACCTCGTTCACCGCCCAGCAGGTCGCCGAAGCCGAGAAGGCTGCGCAGACCCTGGAGGCCCTCGTCGCGCGCCTCGGTTCCGACGAGTCGTTCGCCGCGGCCCTGAAGGACAAGCCCCGCAAGACGCTCGCCGACGCCGGCATCGTCATCGAGAAGGAGTCCATGGAGTCGCTCATGCTCGTCGACGCCGAGCGCTTCGACCGGGCGTGTGAGCTTCTCTTCGACCTGGTCGACTCGGACTTCCTCATCACGATGTCCACGCCGTCCTGCGGCTGAATCAGAAATCCCGGCGCGCTGCGGCTCCGTGATTCTCCGTAGGAACCGAGCCGCTACTCGCCCCCTCGGCCGGGGCGCAAGAGCCGGTGTCTCCGCTCCTTGCGCCCCCGGTCTTCTCTCTGGGTGAAGAGGTTTTGTATGTCACGCGTGCTGCTGGTCAACCTGGCCAGCCTTCCCATGGACGGGAATCAACCCATATTCCCCATCGGTGTCCGGTGCGTCCAGGACGCCCTGGACCGCGCGGGCCACGTGACGCGACTCATGGACTTCGTCGCCGAGCCGGCCGGTCTGACCGACCTCGAGTGGCTCGGTGACGCATGGGACGTCATCGGGTTCACCATCCGGAACATCGACCCCATCGACATCACCTGCAGCACCCATGTCGACGAGTACGTCTCCTTCGCGAAGCGCGTGCGGGCCGAGCTCGGCCGGCGTGGGCTCGACCCGGTGCTGGTCGGGGGCGGGCCGGGCTTCAGCCTGTTCGGCGACACGCTCGTCGACAGGCTCGGGCTCGACGTGGGCGTCATCGGCCCGGGTGAGCAGGTCATGCTCGACATCGCGACGGACCCGCGGTCCTTCAAGGGGAGAGGCGGCGTCCTCCAGGGACGGCGGCACTGCGGATTCCTCACCGACACCCTGAGCCACCCGGCCTCGCTCATGGCGGCGTACACGAACGCGCACCAGGCGATGATCGGCGTGGAGACCCGACGGAAGACCTGTTACCAGACCTGCGGGTACTGCCCGTACGCGTACATCGAAGGAGACAACGCCGGAGACCTCAAGCCGCTGGACGTCCTGGCGGACGAGATCCGCGGAATCCACCGTGCGGGATTCCGGCGCATCTTCTTCACGGACGGCATCTTCAACAGCGAACTGCGGTTCGCCAAGGAAGTCGTCCAGCTCGTCAAGGATCTCGCCCTGGACGGCCTGACCTGGTCGGCGTACTTCACGCCGAAGCCCTTCGACGACGAATTCGGCGAAATGCTCCAGGACAGCGGAGTGGAAGCCGTCGTGGTGTCACCCGACAGCCTCGACGACACCATGATGCGCAACCTGGGCAAGTCCTTCTCGACCCGGCATGTTTCCCGATTCCTGGAACGCAGCCGCAAGAACGACCTTCCGGTGAAGGTGAACGTCGTGTTCGGCGGCCCCGGCGAGAACAGGGAGTCGGTCCGGAACAGCGCCCGATTCATCAACGAGAACCTCCGCGACGACGAACTCGTGATGCACGTCGGCTATCGGGTCCTGCCCGAGACCAACCTCGCGAAGCAACTCGAAGCGGACGACGACCAATTGCTCTACCCCGTCTTCTATCCCTTCGATCTCGACGTGTTCAACTGGATCATCCAGGACCTGGACTCCCGATTCATCACCCCCCAACTCATGATGAACCTGATGGCCGGCCGTGCGGCCGCGCGCAAGATGGCGAGAACAGAGGCGATGCCCGCGGTCGCGCCCCCGGGAAGGACCTACCTCGCCCTGGCCTCGGTGGGAGGAGGCGGTGGCAGTGGCTGCGGAGACTGATGTCGCGCCCCTCCCGATCCCGCGTACGGGAGGACTGACGGCCCGCCGCCTGCACGACGGAGAGGTCGACGCGGCTCTGCGGCTCTGCCCGTTCGACGACGTCGACGCCGACGTCATCCGCCGGGAGCTGGCGGCCGGGGCGGACTACTGCTGGATGGGCCTGTTCACCCCGGACGGAACCCTGGCGGCGGTGCACCGGGCCATGCGCTGGCACCGGCACCTGCTGCTGAAGGGCGTCTTCGTCGACGACGGGTTCCGAGGGTCGGGGGCCGCGCTCGGCGCGGCGTTCGCCATCCGGGACTGGGCCCGGGAGGCCGGATACGAGGGTGTCGCCGCCTGGGTGGAGCCGAACAAGCCCGAGGCGCGTCTGGCCGGCAGGCTGCGGCTGCGTCCCGTCGGCCCGCTCCTGCACCGCTATCTCGTCCGGCTGCCGTACGCCTCCGGCGCGGAGCGTCCGACCGGGACGCCCCCGCGCGCGTCCGGCACGCTCGTCGTTCCGGGCGGGGACGAAGCGGCTCCCATGGTCCGGGAACTGCTCGGTGTCCCGCGGGGTCCCTCCGCCGGCACCCGGCTCGCCTGGGTCCTCGACCGCTCACGACTCGTCCTGAGCGGCAACCCGTGCCGCTCCATGGCCGACCTGGGCGGATTCCTGGCAGCCGTCGAGGGCACCGCGGTGTCGGTCGGCGCGACCGCCGCCGAGGTGGTGGTCGAGGCGGCGGACATCCCGGCCGCGCTGGCGATGGCCGGCCTGGGGGCGCGGCGGCTGAGCCGTTCCCCGGTCGCTCTGGGCCTGGTGTCCTTCGCGGGCGCGGAACCCTCGGGTACGCCGGTCCGCCCGGCGGCGACCGAGCCGAGGACGCCGTGATCGGAGCACAGGAAGCCCGGCGCGCCTGCCTGGACGAGAGCCCCGAGGCGGCGGCGGAGCTGTTCCGGCGGCAAGGACTCGACCCGCGAGGTCTCGAGCGGCTGCTGTTCTCGACCGCCGACGCGGGTGAGGCCGCCCGGTCGGAGACCGTGGAGCTGCTGGACGCCTGGGGGCGGCCGACCGAGGCCGAGCTGTACGTGCCGTCGCGTCGGGACGGGCGCCCCCCGGGCCTGATCGTGGGCCTGCACGGCGTCGGGAGTTCCGGGGCGGCGCTCCGGGACCACCTCCGGCCGCTCGCCGACGCCTGCGGCGCGGTCCTGCTGTGCCCGACCGCGCTTCAACCGTTCGGGGCGAGCAGCAACTTCGACGTGGCCGGGATCTTCGGAAGCCGGTTCAAGGAGGCCCGGTGGACGACGGAGCCGGGCGACTTCCCGGTGCGGGCACTGCGCTGGGCCCGTGAACACCTGGCCGTGGACGTGAACCGCTGCGCTCTGGTGGGGGCCTCCATGGGGGGCATCGCGACCTGGGGCATGGCGTCACGCCGCTGGGACTGCCTCGCCATGGCCGCGTCCGTCAACGGCGCACCCTCGATCTGGGAGATGTTCGGGCCCGACAACACGATGCGTGAGCTGCTGCCCAATGTCCTGGGCGTGCCGCTGGCGGTGGTGCACGGAGTGCGGGATCAGCAGATCCCCCTCGTCCTCGCCCGTGATGCCGTGACGCATCTGCGGGGCCGAGGCCATCAGGGCATCTCGTTCGTCGAAGTGCCGGACGGAGAACACAAGCTGAGCACGATGGGGATCGAGCCGGGGAATCCGCAGTTCGACGAGATCGTCCGGTGCTTCGGCGCCGCGAGGAGAACGCCGTGGCCCGGACAGGTCCGGCACCGTGCCCGTGAGAGGGCGCACGGCCGGGCCCACTGGGTGGAGATGGACGATCTCCACCCCGGGAGCACGGCGACCGTGGACGCCCGTGCGGTGGACCGTACGCACCTGGTCGTCCGTGCGTCCGGCTGCTCGCGGCTGCGTCTCCTCCTCAGTGACCGGCTGGTGGATCACGGCCGGGTGCTGGTGACGGTCAACGACAGGTCCCGAGAAATAGATTTCCGCCCGTCCCTGGTCGATGCGATCTCCACGTACGGAGAGGCGGATGCCGACCCCGGCCGCATGGCGCAGATGGTCGTCGACATGGCAGTGCCCGAGATTCGTGAGGAAGAAGGTTCGTCTTGCTGAGCCGTGATGAAATGCGCCGTCTGCTGCTGGCACGCGGCCCTGAGCAGGAGCAGCTGTTCGCGGAGAGCCGGCGGGCACGGAACGAGCACTTCGGTGCGGCCGTCGTGCTGCGCGGTGTCATCGAGCTGACCAACGTCTGCCGGGTGAACTGCGACTACTGCCCGATGCGTCGTGACAACGTACGCGAGAACGACACCTACTTCCTGGCCGCGGACAAGATCGTCGAGCTGGCCGGACTGATCCGGGACAACGGGATCGACGTCATCCTGCTCCAGGGCGGCGAGACGCCGGCGCTGATGCCGCTCCTGGAGGAGGTGATACCGCGGATCCGGGCGCTGTACGACGACCGGGTCGAGATCCTGCTGAACGTCGGCAACCTCAAGCGGGCCCAGTACGAGCGGCTGAAGGCCGTGGGCGCGACGAGCTACATCCTCAAGCACGAGACGAGCGACCCCGAACTCCACCTCAGCCTTCGGCACGAGACCCTGGAGTCACGCCTGCGGTGCATGCGGGACCTCCAGGAGGTGGGCTTCAAGGTCGGCACGGGGCTGATCTCCAGCCTGCCGGGCCAGTCGCTGGACAGCATCATCGACGACATCGAGCTGGCGGGTGAGCTCGGTGTGGACATGTGCAGCGTGAGCCCCTTCATCCCGGCTCCGAACACGCCGATGAGCATCGCGCCGATCGGGGACAACGAGCTGGCGCTCAACGTCATCGCCCTTCTCCGGCTGTGCTACCCGCAGTTGCTGATCCCGTCGGTCAGCGCCCTGGAGCGGGTCGGAAGCGGCGGTCAGTCACGCGGCCTGGACGCCGGCGCCAACGTGATGACCGTCAACTTCTCCAGCGCCGCCGACCAGAAGCGCTACCTGATCTACGGGAAGGACCGCTTCGTCGTCACTCTCGATCACGTGCGGGGGCTCGTCCGGTCCTCCGGGCTCGAGCTGGGCGGATCGAGGTTCATCGAGCAGCCCCTGACGAGCGGGGTGGCGGCCTGATGAGCGTCTCCGTGTCCGACGCCGCCGTGTCGGACGTGAGCACCGGCCGGTTCCTGCGGTTCTGGACCGCGCAGACCGCGTCGCAGGCCGGTCAGCGCTTCGGGTTGCTGGCCCTGCCCGTGGTCGCGATCGAGACCCTCCACGCCGGGGCGGAGGAGGTCGGATACCTGACCGCCGCGCTCACCGTGTGCTATCTGCTGATCGGTCTGCCGGCCGGTGCGTGGGTCGACCGCCGACCGAAGCGGACCACCATGATCAGGGCGGCCGTGGTGCGAGCCGTCGTGCTGGCCGCCATCCCCGCGCTGTGGGCCTTCGACCGGCTCTCGCTCGGGTGGCTGTACGCGGTCGCGGTGATCGTCGGTGTCGCCTCGGTCTTCTTCGACGTCGCGTACCAGTCGTACGTGCCGTTCATCGTCTCCGACAAGGACATCGAACGGGCGAACGCCAGGCTGGAGTCGTCGGCCCAGATCTCCGCGGCCGGCGGGCCGGCCGCGGCGGGACTCCTCCTCAAGGCCGTGAGCGCGCCCGTGGTGATCGCCGTCGACGCGGTGGCCTACGTGGTGTGCGCCGGTCTCCTGGCGACGGTCAAGGACTCCGAACCGTCCCGCCGCGAGAAGGCGGGAGAGGAGTCCCGGCTGACGCAGGACATCCTGGCCGGCGTCCGGTTCGTCGTGGGCAACGCGGTACTGCGGCGGCTGCTGGTCTCGGTGGGGGTGTCGAACTTCTTCGCCACCATCGCCATGACGCTGACGCCCCTGCTCGTCCTGAGGACGCTGGGCCTCGGCTCCACGGTCATGGGGGTCGTCCTCGGCGTCGGCACGCTCGGTGGTCTGCTGGCCGCGTTCACCCTCCCGAAGGTCCGTGCCCGCTTCGAGGCGGGCAGGGTCATGGCGGTCGGCCTCCTCCTCGCGGGTGTCTCCATGGCGGCGTTCCCCGTGGCCGGATCCCTGGACGGGTCCGCCTTCGTGGTCCCGGTCGTCCTGCTCGTCCTCGGCCAGTTCGGAATGACCTGGGGTGCGGTGACCTTCAACATCGCGCAGGTGAGTGTGCGGCAGCGGGTCTGCCCCAAGGACATGCTGGCCCGGATGACCGCGTCGATCCGCTTCGTGGTGTGGGGAAGCATGCCCGTGGCGTCGATCCTCGCCGGCTGGCTCGGCTCGCGCATCGGCGTCGTGCCCTGCCTGTGGATCGGTGTGGTGGGTGCCTTCCTGACGGCTCTTCCCATCATCGGGATGGACCGGCTGATCCGTTCCTCGACGCCGGCCCCCGATTCCGGTGTCTGAGGCCCGGCGCGGACTGGCCGAAGCCGTCCTCTCGTCCGGAGGACGGATCGGCGAGGCGCTCCCCGAGGCCACCGCGAGCCGCGTCACGCGGTGCGCCGAGCAGTACCGGAAGGCAGGTGTCACGGACGGCGACCTGCTCGTGTTCTCCGGTCTCGCGCCGGAGACGCTCCTGGCAGCCGTGGTCGCGTGCTGGAGCACCGGCGCCGCCGCGTGGGTGACACCCCGCGCGCCGGAGACGTTCACGGCGCACGGCGCGTCCTTCACCGTCACTCCCGGGTCCGCCGAGGAGATCACGGTGGAACGGCTCGCCGGCGCGACCCTGCCGGTCCCCGCCGGTCTCGGTCTGCTGCACGAGACGTCCGGGTCCACCGGCGAGCCCAGACTCGCGAGGCGCAGTGTCGAGAGCCTCCGCGCCGAGCACGTCGGCTACCGCGGAGGCATGGGACTGGGCGCCGAGGACACGGTGAGGATCCCGGTACCGGTGGCGCACTCCTTCGGTTCCGGGGTGGCGCTCTCCGCGCTCCTGTCCGGATGCCGGGTCGACGCCCGTCCGTTCACGACGGCCTCGGCCGTGGCCCGCGACCTGGACGGGGGCGCGAGCGGCAAGCTGGCCATCACTCCCGCCCTGCTGCGGCTGCTGACGAAGACCCGGCGCACGGGTGACTCCCGGCCGCGGGCGGTCCTGGTCGGTGCCGGCACCGTCTCGGACGAGCTGGACGCCGCCTGCGTGGCCCGCTTCGGAGTCCCGATCACCCGCGGGTACGGGTCGAGCGAGACCGGAGGGATGTTCATCGGGTCCCGCGGGCTCGGGCAGCCGATCCCCGCCGTCGGGATCGTCGGCCCGGATCCGGGATCCCGCGGCGAGCTGCTCGTGCGCACGGCGACTCCCGTCTGGGGTTACGCGCACGAGCCCGTACGCGACTCGCTCCTGTGGCGGACCGGGGACGTCGTCGAGCGCGACGCCTCGGGTCAGGTGTGGTTCGTCGGGCGCGAGCCCGGAGCCGTACGCGCCAACGGGAAGTTCGTGGACGTCTCCTCGGTCCGGACCGCCGTCGGCGAGGTGGAGGGCGTGGAGGAGGTCGAGTTCCTGGTCCTCCCCCGGGCCGGCGACGCGGAGTTCGAGGACGTCTACGCGGTGGTGTCCGGACGGCCGCCCTCGCGAGAGACCGTGGAGAACGCGCTGTACGCGAGCGTTCCGCCCGGTTTCGCACCACGGTTGAGGATCTTCGCAGAATTCCCGCGGACCGCCATCGGAAAGCTGGACCGTACTGCGCTCACGGAATGGATCAGGGCGAAATGACTGAACAGCTGCTGTCGGATTCCCGTGACGGGTTGACGGCGGTGATGGACGCGATCGTCTCCGCGGCCGGGAACGCCGGGGTCGACGATGCCGTACTGGCCCGGCTGCGGTGCCTGCACACGGCGGACGAGGACACGCTGCTGAGATCGCCCGCGGAGCTCGGTCTCGACTCCCTGACCTGGCTGGAGGTGCTCACGGTGCTCGAAGAGCGCTTCGACGTCCTCCTGCCCGACGCGGTGGCCGTGTCTCCCGAATCGCGCACGGTCCTCGGTCTGGCACGTGCACTCGCGGACTGTCGGCGCGCAGGGCGCTGAGTCGGACAGAGAGAAAGGACGAGTATTCATGAACATCGTCGCCAGTGGCGCACGGTACCGGGTCATCGATGACTTCCTGCCGCCGGACGAACTCGCCGAGATCCGTTCGGTGATGCAGCGCAGACAGTTCGAAGAAGTCGCCAGCGTCATCTATCCGGAGACGGACGGGCGCGCCTTCCGCTCCCGTGGGGCCGTGCTCCGGCAGGACACCGGGACGCCGACGGCCGAGTCGCGGGAGCAGGACGCGCAGCCCGCCGCCTTCCGGACGATCCTCGGGGAACTCGGCGCGCATCCGGACATGTTCGGCGCGCCCGGGGAGGACTGGTCCGCGGTCGGCTTCAGCTTCTGGCGGTACCCCGCGGGAAGCCGACTGGGCTGGCACAACGATGTGGCGACCGGCCGGCTGGGGGAGTTCGTCTTCTTCCTCCACGAGGAGTGGAAGGCGTCCTGGGCCGGCGAACTGGTCATCCTGGACGCCGATCCCGACACCGTCGACGTCGACACGACCGGCATGTCCGCGATGGAGGCCGTCGAAGCGAAGGCGAGCCAGGCCTCCCACGCCCTGACGGCCATCGTGCCCAAGCCGAACCGACTGGTCCTCGTCCAGGAGGGCACCATCCACTGCATCAACCGGGTGGACCCGACGGCGGGGACGACCCTGCGGCAGACGATGACCGGCTTCGTCGCCGGCGCCGCTCCCGAGCCCGGAAAGCGGTCCGTGGACCGGCTGACGTCCTTGCTCGGTTCCGACTAGGACCCCCGAGCACTCAAGCGTGCTGGCTTCTCTCGCCGGATTGGAAAGAGGAACATGGAAGAACTGTGGATCACCGAAGGCCCCCGGGAGTTCGACCGGTGGCTCGCACAGGGGAAGGTCGACCCCGCGCAGGTCGAGCGCATCAGAGAGGGACTGGAGATCACCGCCGAGGGGCGGGTCGCCGAGGTGGGCGGTCTGCAGACACCGGAGATCTACTTCCCCGGTCTCACGGCCCGACCGTGGTGGAGCCGTGAGGACTTCCCCTGGCTCGACGAGCTGGAGGCCGCCGCTCCCGCGATCCTCGCGGAGCTGCAGGCCCTGGGCGTCAACCTCGACGGCGCCGTGTCGCATCCCACGGGGCTGGCCGAGGACGGCAAGTGGCGCGCGCTGTACCTGTCGTGCATCGGCCGGCCGTACGCCAAGAACGTCTCCGCGTTCCCGAACACGCTGAAGACGCTCTCGGCCATCCACGGCGCCACCGACAGCGGCATGACGTACTTCTCGACCATCTTGGGAGGTACGCACATCCGCCCGCACTCCGGCTTCAGCAATGCCCACCTGCGCTGCCACCTCTCCCTGGTGGCGACCGAGGGCTCCCGCATCCGGGTCGCCTCGGAGGCGCGCGCCTGGCGGCAGGGCAAGGCGTTCGTCTTCGACGACTCCTACGACCACGAGGTGTGGAACGAGGGCGAGGAGCGCCGGACGGTGCTGCTCTTCGACTTCTGGCACCCGGATCTCACCCCGCCGGAGATCGAGGCCCTCACGCACATGATGGGCGTCTGGCGGCGCATGTACGCACGGCACTTCTGGACGCACCAGATGGACGCCTCGTCCCCCGGCCCGACTTCCCTCGCCGCTTAGGAGAACTGTTTCTGTCATGGCTGTCGACACCTGGTCCGAGACCGAGGACTTCCTCAGTGGCGTGCTGTGTGCGCCCGACCCCGACCTCGCCCGCGCGCTGGACGTCAGCGAGCAGGCGGACCTGCCGATCATCAACGTCTCCGCGCTCCAGGGCAAGCAGATCAGCCTGCTGGCGCGGATAGCCGGCGCCCGGCGGATCCTCGAGGTGGGAAGCCTCGGCGGCTACAGCGCCCTGTGGCTGGCCAAGACGCTGCCTCCGGGCGGCCGCATGGTGACCATCGAGAACAATCCGGTGCACGCCGTGGTCGCCGCGGACAACCTCAAGGCGGCCGGGCTCGACGACCGCGTCGAGGTCCGCGTGGGCAATGCCGCCGAACAGCTGGCACAGCTCGCGGAGGAGAAGGCCGAGCCCTTCGACTTCTTCTTCATCGACGCCGACCAGCACAACAACGTGACCTACTTCGAGAGCTGCCTGCGCCTCGGCCGCTCCGGCAGCGTCATCGTCTTCGACAACGTCGTGAGGGCCGGCGAGGTCCGGGACCTGGAGACGTCGAACGGCGCCGTCCGCGCCACCCAGCGGGTGCTCGAGCTGGTCAGCAGCTCCGACCGGGTCGACGGAGTCGTCTTCCAGACGGTGGGCCACCGAGGGCACGACGGCATGCTCGTCATCCGGATGAGCTGACAGTCGCACGGGGCCTCCGGGTGCCTCCCGACCGGTTCGTCGGGAGGCGCCCCGTGGGCCCGCGACGACGGGACACCAAGGAGTCACGCCGATCAACGGGCGTGACCGAAGAGGAGGAAATTGCAGTGACCCGTGATATCCGCACGGTGGACGACGTCCTGCACATGTTGGATCGGCTGTTCACCGCGGAGACGGACCGCTGGACGGACGGATCCTGCGACTGGTGGGACGAGTTCTACGCCAACCGTTCCCGGGACATCCCGTTCTTCGTCGACAAGCCGGACGAGAACCTGGCCTCGTACCTGGAACGCGGCCTCATCACACCCGGCCGGGCCCTGGACCTGGGCTGCGGGCCGGGGCGCAACGCCGTCTTCCTCGCCGCCCAGGGCTACGAGGTGGACGCGGTCGACCTTTCCCGCACCGCGGTGACCTGGGGCCGGGAGAGGGCCGGAGAAGCCGGCGTGGACGTCCGCTTCCACTGCGGTGACATCTTCACCGTCGACCTGCCGCCCGGCCGCTACGACCTGATCTACGACTCCGGCTGCCTGCACCACCTGCCGCCGCACCGCCGTGTCAGCTACCTGGCCCTGCTGGAACGGGCGCTCGCCCCGGGCGGCCACTTCGGTCTCGCGTGCTTCGCCTCGGGAGCGACGGGTTCGAAACTGCCCGACGAGGAGTTCTACCGCACCCGCAGCCTGGACGGCGGACTGGCCTACACCCTCGACGACCTGCGCGGCCTCTTCCCCGCCTTCACCGCGGTCGAGCTGCGCGCCATGACGAGGCAGTCGCCCGACTCCCCGCTCTTCGGTGTGTCGCTCCTGAACACCGGACTCTTCCAGCGCCCGCTGTGACGGCACCCCGGAACGACGAAGATCCCGCCCGATCTTGCGATCGGACGGGATCTCGTCAACGTCCCTGAGAGCTACTCAAGAACAGTCGTCTGTGGACCTGTGGGGATTTGAACCCCAGACCCCCTCGATGCGAACGAGGTGCGCTACCAGACTGCGCCACAGGCCCTTGCGACGTGTGAAACATTAGCATCCCTCCGGGGAAGAACAAAAATCGCTTCCTCCGCAGGTCAGCCGGGGACCGTCGCGGACCCCCGGCCGGGGGTCATTCGTTGGCCGCGCGAGGGCGGTCGTCGTCCGCGTACTGATCGAAGAGCGGGGTGCGGCCGTGTTCGCGGCCGCGGCGCGGCGGGGTGGTGCGCTGGCGGGGCGCCGGGGCCGGCGCGGGGGTCGGGTCCGCCGCCGTGGAGGAGCGGGCCGCGCTCCAGGTCTCCGGGTCCGTGATGTCGATGCCGCTCGTGGCGCGCGGGGCGACCGGGGCGGTGACGTACGTGGGGAGCGGCACCGGGACCGGGTCCCAGCTGTCGCCGCGGGCCGGGCCACGCTCACGCTGCTGGTCCACCCACTCGGCGTGGTCGGTCTGCTCGACGAGGGCGCGCCGGTCCGCCTCCTGCGGGGAGACCGCCGGGACCACGGGAGCCTGGTCGGCCTCCGGCTCCGGGGTCGGGACCGGGCGGCGGCTCTCGCGCAGCCGGGCGGCGGCCGCTTCGGCGCGGCGCCGGTCCATGACGTACACGAAGCGCCGGCGCTCCTGGACGCGCAGGTGCACGATGTACGTGCTGAGGAGCAGCGCGGGGACCGCCGGGGCCCACAGGAAGGCGACACCGCCGACGGCCGCGACGACCGCGCCGAGGGTGAAGGCGGCGAAGAGGAGCGTCGTGGTCCGGCGGCGCCGTGCGAGGACCTTGCCGCGCCGGGCGCGCTCGGCGGCGCCGCCCGCGGCCTGGCGGGCCGGCGCGGGGCCCGGTGCCGGTTCCGGCTCGGGCGCCGGGAGTTCCAGGCGCGCCTCCGTCCTGGCCGCGGGCGCGGAGAAGGCCCGGACGTCGACCGAGCTCAGATGCTCGGTCTCCGCGTCCGGGTCCACGTCGGGCGTCGGTCCCTCCGCCGCAAGGTCCCGCTCCTTGAGCTCCTTGGCGTACCGGCGCTCCATGCCCGCCCGTCCGGAAAGCAGCCGGATGGCGGTGCTGAAGCGTTCCGTCGGACGGGCTTCGTTCAGCTCGTCCTGCCTGCGGAGCCACATCGGCACCAAGTAGGCGGCCCAGGCCCCGACGATGACTGCGTAGATGAGGCCGCTGCTGCTCACGCCTCACACGGTAGAGGGGTTCCGTAACACGCATCGGCCAATTGGCCCGGTGTGTCGCACGATCTGGCTGATATCACTGAACTTTTTTGTGATTGTTCAGATCGATTGACCGCCAACTGGCGATTTAATTCGAACACTTATTGCATTCTTGATTGGTGCCAGCGCCTCAGCAGCCCTTCCGGCACCTCCTCCGCCGTCAGCGCGAACACCAGATGGTCCCGCCACGCGCCGTCGATGTGGAGATACCGGGGCCGCAGCCCCTCCTCGCGGAAACCGAGCTTCTCCACCACCCGGCGCGACGGCCCGTTCTCCGGGCGGATGCACACCTCCATGCGGTGCAGCCCGACCACCCGGAAGCAGTGGTCGACGGCGAGCGCGACCGCCGTCGGCATCACCCCGCGCCCGGCCACCTCGCTGTCCACCCAGTACCCCACGTGCCCCGAGCACATCGAACCCCAGGTGATCCCGGCCACCGTCAACTGGCCGACGAGACGCCCCCGGTACTCGATCACGAACGGCAGCATCCGCCCGGCGTTCGCCTCCGACCGCAGATGGCGCACCATCTGACGGTACGTGGGCCGCTGGGCTACCGGCGCGCCCGGAGGCGCCGGCGGAACCGTGGCCTCCCAGGGCCGCAGCCATTCGCGGTTGCGCCGGTTCACCTCGCGCCAGACCGCCTGGTCGCGCATCTTTATCGGTCGGAGCAGCACCTCGCCGTCGACGAGCACCACCGGCCAGGAGGGGATCACGACGCTCTCGGGTGGTCGCCGCCGCGGATCTGGTCGACGGCGTGGCGGAGCAGCGGCTCCAGGACGGCGAGCCCGTCCTTCACGCCGCCCGGGGACCCCGGCAGGTTCACGATCAGCGTGCCGCCCGCGACCCCGGCCAGACCGCGCGAGAGCGCCGCCGTCGGGACCTTCTCGCGGCCGTACGCGCGGATGGCCTCCGGGATGCCGGGGATCTCCCGCTCCAGGACCCGGCGGGTCGCCTCGGGGGTCTCGTCGGTGGGCGAGATGCCCGTGCCGCCGGTGGTGACGATCACGTCGTACCCGGCGTCGACCCCGGCGCGCAGGGCCGCCTCGACCGGCGCCCCGTCCGGGACGACCTGCGGGCCGTCCACGGCGAACCGCATCCGGGTCAGGCCCTCGGCGACCAGCGGACCGCCCTTGTCCTCGTACACCCCGGCCGAGGCCCGGTTGGAGGCGGTGACGACGAGGGCGCGGCAGGCCTCGGCCGGGATCTCCCCGGGGGCGGGCTCCACCTGCTCCTCGTGCGTCCCGGCCACCCGGCCCGCGCGCGTCACGCCTCGGCCCTCGTCCAGTGGCCCGACTTGCCGCCCGTCTTCTCCTCCACCCGCACGTCGGAGATGACCGCGCCCTTGTCGACCGCCTTGATCATGTCGACGACGGTCAGGGCCGCCACCGAGACCGCCGTGAGGGCCTCCATCTCGACGCCCGTGCGGTCCGTGGTCTTCACCGTCGCCAGGATCTCGACCGCGTCGTCCGTGACCGCCAGGTCCAGGGTGACGCCCGAGACGGCCAGCGGGTGGCAGAGCGGGATGAGGTCCGGGGTCTTCTTGGCGCCCATGATCCCGGCGATGCGGGCGGTGGCCAGCGCGTCGCCCTTCGGGACGCCCTCGCCGCGCAGCAGCTCGATCACGCGCGGCGAGACGAGGACCCGCCCGCTGGCGCGCGCGGTGCGGGACGTGACGTCCTTCGCCGATACGTCGACCATGCGGGCCGCGCCCGCCTCGTCGATGTGGGTGAGACCTTGCTGCGTGCTCATGGCCGTGACACTCCCGGTCGCTGTGTGAAGGACGACACCGTACCCCCAGCGTCGCCCCCTCAGCCGAGGAGGACCACTTCCAGCTCGGCGCCCGGCTCCACGCTCTCCGTCTCCTCCGGGACCACGAGCAGGCAGTCCGCGTGCGCGAGGGCCGCGATCAGGTGGGAGCCGGCACCGCCCACGGGTGTGACGGTGCCCGCCTCAGGGTCGTACGTGCCGCGCAGGAACTGGCGGCGGCCGGCCGGCGACGACAGGGCCTTCTCCGCGTCGAGCACCGCCCGCACCCGGGGCCGCTGCAGGTCCTCGACGCCCATCAGCGCGCGGATCGCGGGCCGCACGAACAGCTCGAAGGAGACGTACGACGAGACCGGGTTGCCCGGCAGGGCGAGCAGCGGGATCTGCTCGGCGCCGACCGCGCCGAAGCCCTGCGGCTTGCCCGGCTGCATGGCCAGCTTGCGGAAGTCGACCTGGCCGTCGGCGGTCAGCGCCTCCTTCACCACGTCGTACGCGCCGACGCTCACCCCGCCGGTGGTCACGATCAGGTCGGCCCGGATGAGCTGGTCCTCGATGGTGGCGCGCAGCGACTCGGCGTCGTCGGCGACGGCCCCCACCCGGTACGCCAGGGCGCCGGCGTCCCGCGCGGCGGCGGCGAGCGCGAAGCTGTTGGAGTCGTGGATCTGGCCCTCGCCGAGCGGCTCGCCGGGCTGGACCAGCTCGCTGCCGGTGGACAGGACGACCACCCGGGGGCGGGGGCGGACCTTCACGGTGCCCCGGCCGATCGCGGCGAGCAGGCCGATCTGCGGCGGCCCGAGGACCGTGCCCGCCGCGAGGGCGAGCTCCCCGGCCCGTACGTCGCTGCCCGCCCTGCGGACATGGGCGCCGGCCTCGGCGGACCGGTGGACCCGGACCTCGCCGGCCGCGCCCTCGGGGGCGGTGCTTGCGGCGGTCATGCCGGTGGCCGCGCCCCCGCCCGTACCGCCGTCGGTCCACTCGACGGGGACGACGGCCTCGGCGCCGGGCGGCAGCGGGGCGCCGGTCATGATCCGGGCGGCCTGGCCGGGGCCGACCTCGGGCAGGCCGCCGGCGCCCGCGGCGACGTCGCCGATGACGGTGAGGACGGCCGGGAACTCCTCGGTGGCGCCGGTGACATCGGCGACCCGGACCGCGTACCCGTCCATGGAGCTGTTGTCGAAGGGGGGCAGCGCGACCGGCACCGTCACGTCCTCGACGAGGACGCAGCCCTGGGCGTCGAGGAGTTGCAGCTCGATCGGTTCGAGCGGGGAGACCGTCGCGAGGATGTCGGCGAGGTGCTCGTCCACCGACCACAGGCCGCGGGCCGGGCCCGCGCAGGGGTCCGGCGCGCCTTCCGCGTGGTCATGCTCGTGATCGTGTGCCGCGCTGCTGCTCAAGGTGCTACATCTCCTCGCTGACGTATCTCCGGAGCCAGGCCCGGAAGTCCGGTCCCAGATCTTCACGTTCGCACGCGAGTCTGACAATGGCACGCAGATAGTCCCCGCGGTCACCGGTGTCATAGCGGCGACCCTTGAACACGACGCCGTGCACCGGGCCGCCGATCTTCTCGTCCGAGGCGAGTTTCTGCAGGGCGTCGGTCAGCTGGATCTCGCCGCCGCGGCCCGGCTCGGTCTCCCGCAGCGTGTCGAAAACGGCCGGATCCAGTACATAACGGCCGATGATCGCGTAATTGCTCGGCGCCTCGCCCGGGTCCGGCTTCTCGACCAGATCCGTCACCTTCACCACGTCCGAGTCGGCGGTCGGCTCGACCGCCGCACAGCCGTAGAGGTGGATCTGCGAGGGCTCGACCTCCATGAGGGCGATGACGCTGCCGCCCTCGCGCTCCTGGACCTCCACCATCCGCGAGAGCAGCGGGTCGCGCGGGTCGATCAGGTCGTCGCCGAGGAGGACCGCGAAGGGCTGGTCGCCGACGTGCGGGGCCGCGCAGAGCACGGCGTGCCCGAGGCCGCGCGGGGCGCCCTGGCGGACGTAGTGCATGGTGGCCAGGTCGCTGGACTCCTGGACCTTGGAGAGGCGTGCCGCGTCGCCCTTCCGGCTCAGAGCTTCCTCCAGCTCGTAGTTCCGGTCGAAGTGGTCCTCCAGGGGACGCTTGTTCCGGCCGGTGATCATCAGAACGTCCGAGAGCCCGGCCGCAACGGCCTCCTCGACGACGTACTGGATCGCCGGCTTGTCGACGACCGGCAGCATCTCCTTCGGCGTCGCCTTGGTCGCCGGGAGGAAGCGGGTACCGAGACCGGCGGCGGGGATGACAGCCTTGCTGATCCGACCGAGCCTGGGGAGCGACTGATTCATGCCGTGCACCTTAGTCGTTCGGAATGAGAAGAAGATGTGGCTTCGGTTAACTTCCTCCACATAAAGACGGTTACGAGAATTTCCTTTCTGCACACGAGGCCGCCATGACACCCGAGATGTCCGAAAAGACCATGCTGCGCAGCCGACTTCTGGCCGCCCGCGCCGCACTGCCCCCCGAATCCCTCGTGGAATCCGCCGAATCCCTCGCCCGGCAGGGCATGGAGCTCTCCGAACTCGCCGAGGCGGCCACCGTCGCCGCCTATGTGTCGGTGGGCCGCGAACCCGGCACGCGCGCGCTGCTCGACGCCCTCCACGCGCGCGGAGTGCGGGTCCTGCTCCCCGTCCTGCTCCCCGACAACGACCTGGACTGGGCGGCGTACGAAGGACCGGAGGCGCTGGCGAAGGCCGGCCGCGGCCTCCTGGAGCCCACCGGGCCCCGGCTCGGCCCCGAGGCCGTGTGCGCCGCCGACGCCGTGCTGCTGCCCGGCCTCGCCGTCGACGGGCGCGGGATGCGGCTCGGGCGGGGCGGCGGCTCGTACGACCGGGTCCTCGCCCGGCTCGCACGCGCGGGCGCGGATCCGGCCCTGGTGGTGCTCCTCTACGCGGACGAGGTGGTCGCCCGGGTCCCGGAGGAACCGCACGACCACCCCGTGCACGCGGTGGTGACCCCGCGGGGAGTCACCCGCTTCTCGGACGCCGAGGCGTGAGAAGCGGCTTCCCAGGCCTTACGGCTTGAGGACCAGCGTGTCCTTCACGGCCGCCTCGACCGCCGCCTTGCTGTAGACCCAGTCGTACAGCTCGCCCTTCGCCCAGGCGTCCGTCTGGTCGGTGTAGTTCGAGTGGAAGGCGTGGCCGGAGGCGCCGGTCAGGTTGACCCACCGGGACTTGTCCCAGTCGCCGACGTTGACGACCATCCGCATCGACGGCACCCAGATGACGTCGTAGCCGCCGGCCGCGTTCCAGCCGGTGGCGTCGACGGCCGCCTCGCCGCCGCCCAGGTTCCACGGGCCGCGGTTGAGGAGCTTCTGCACGACGCCGGGTCCGGCGGTGCCGAGGGTCTGGTTCTTCAGGGTCAGCTGGTGCAGCCGGCCCCAGCTCCAGGTGGAGACGTCCTTGCCGAGCTTGGCGGTCAGCTCCCAGCGGGCGTCCTTCATGGCCTGGGCGAGCAGCTGGTCACGGGTCTCGGTGGGCGCGTCGAGCCGGTTGCCCGGGGTGACCCACCACTCGCTCTTCTCCTGCTTGAGGAGCGGGCGGACCACCTCGTACCAGCGGTCGCCGCCGTCCGGCTGCGCCGAGTCGGGGTCGCGCTCGCCGCACTCGCGGACGAGCTTGTTCTGCTCGTCGACCGGTCCGGTGGCCTCGGCCGGGCGGACGTTGATGCAGTCGCCCTCGGCGCGCAGCTCCTTGGGCAGCTTGTTGCCGAAGGCGAGCTTGAGGACGTTGCGCCAGACCGCGTTGAAGTAGGCGGCGGCGGCCGAGTCGGGCTCCTGGGTGTAGTCCCAGCCCTCCAGGAGCTTCTGCGCCTCGCGGACGGACGGGTCGGAGATGTCGATCTTCAGCAGGAGCGGGTTGAGCAGCGTCGCGATCTCGCTGCGGTTGTCCGTCTGCATGGTCCGCATGTCGTCCGGCGAGATCTTTCCGCCGTCCTTGGTCTTCGACTCGATGAGGTCGTTGATCCGCTGGCTGCGCGAGCCGTAGCCCCAGTCCTTGGTGAGCAGGTCGGGGTAGGTCTTCTCGTCGATGACGGCCTGGTTGGCGGTGACGATGTAGCCGCGCTTCGGGTTCTCCTCGTACGGCAGCTTCTCGAAGGGGATGTAGCCCTTCCACTTCCAGGAGGAGTCCCAGCCGGGCGCGGGCAGGGTGCCGTCGCCCTTGGAGCGCTGCGGGATCTTGCCGGGCGACTGGTAGCCGATGTTGCCCTCGGTGTCGGCGTAGATCAGGTTCTGGGAGGGGACCTCGAAGTTCTTCGCGGCGGCCCGGAAGGCGGTGAAGTCCTTGGCGCGGTCGAGCGCGAAGATCGCGTCCATCGACTTGCCCGGCTGGAGGGCGGTCCACTGGAGGGAGACGCCGTAGCCGGTGCCGCGGTCGGGGGCGGCGTTGCCGACGGGCGCCTTCTGGCCGACGGTCTCCAGCTCGGAGGAGCGGTCGGAGACGAGCGGGCCGTGCCCGGTGGAGCGGACGGTGATCTTGCGGTCCTCGCCGCCGGCGACCTTGATGGTCTCCTCGCGGCTCGTGAACGGCTTGACCTTGCCGTCGACGAGGTAGCCGTCGGGGCCGATCTTCTCCAGGTAGAGGTCGGTCACGTCGGCGCCGAGGTTGGTGAGACCCCAGGCGATCTTGTCGTTGTGGCCGATGATCACGCCGGGCATGCCGGAGAAGGTGTAGCCGGCGACGTCGTAGCGGCAGGTCGCCGAGACGGAGCGGCAGTGCAGGCCCATCTGGTACCAGAGGGACGGCAGCTGCGGCGCGAGGTGCGGGTCGTTGGCGAGCAGCGGCTTGCCGGAGGTGGTGAGCCGACCGGAGACGACCCAGGAGTTCGAGCCGATGCCGTTGCCGTTCGGGCCGAGCAGCGCGGGGACGGTGTCGAGGACCTCGGAGAGCGCGCCGAGCTGGGAGGAGACTCCGCCGCTGGAACCACCCGGGCCGGTGCCCGGGGTGTCGCCGGTGGTCGTCCCGTCGCCCTCGGTCGCGTCGGCCTTCGGGTCGAACGCGCCGGTGGACTCGTCGACCGCGCCCTTGTCGACGATCGGCTGGTGGAGCGCGTACGGGTACTCCGGGTACAGCTGCTTGATCTGCTTCGCGCTCAGCCGGCTCGTCATCAGCGAGCGGTCGATCTCGTCCTGCATGTTGCCGCGCAGGTCCCAGGCCATCGCCTTGAGCCAGGCCACCGAGTCGACCGGGGTCCACGGCTCGATCGTGTAGTCGTTGGTGAGGGCGAGCGCCGCGTACTCGACGGAGACGTCCTTCGGGGCGCGGTCCTTCAGGTAGGCGTTGACGCCCTCCGCGTACGCCTGGAGGTACTTCTTCGTCTCCGGCGACAGGACCTTGTCGTACTCCTCCTGCGCGACCCGGCGCCAGCCGAGGGTGCGCAGGAAGGCGTCGGTGTCGACCTGGCTCTCGCCGAACATCTCGGAGAGCCGGCCGGCGGTCACGTGGCGGCGGACGTCCATCTCGTAGAAGCGGTCCTGCGCCTGGACGTAGCCCTGGGCGCGGAAGAGGTCCGCCTCGTTGTCGGCGTAGATCTGCGGGATGCCGTTGGCGTCCCGCTTCACCTCGACGTCCGCGGAGAGCCGGTCGAGGCGGATCTCGCCGGTCGTCTGCGGGAACGAGGCCCGGACGGTGCTGACACCCCAGTAGCCGCCGAAGCCGATGCCCGCGACCAGTGCGAGGACCAGAACGAGGAGGAGAAGGCGGGCACGCCGCCCTTTCTTCTTGGCGGTCTTCTTGCCGGGGGGCGCGGTCGTGTTGGAGGGCATCGCTGTCCTTCGAGGGGCAGGGTGATCCTGGAGTACGGGAGCAACCTTAGGCGCAGCGTCCGGACGGCCCGGACGCGGTGTCAGGAAGAGAACCGTACTGGTGAGCGACGAGACGCAAAGAGAGCGTCAAGAAAACGTTAAAGATTAGGTAAGGTAACGAAGTACCGGCCGCTGGAGGAACGATCCAGCCGCACGTGAGGGGAAGGAACGGCCACTGACTGTCCACCAGCTCAACGAACTCCTGCTCGTCAGCGCACTCGTCCTGCTCGTGGCCGTCGCGGCCGTGCGGATCTCCTCCCGGAGCGGGCTCCCCAGCCTGCTGCTCTACCTGGGCATCGGCATCGCCATCGGCCAGGACGGCATCGGCAACGTCGCCTTCGACAACGCGGAACTCACACAGGTCATCGGCTACGCGGCCCTCGTCGTGATCCTCGCCGAGGGCGGCCTCGGCACGAAGTGGAAGGAGATCAAGCCGGCGCTCCCCGCCGCGATCGTCCTCTCCACCGTCGGCGTCGCCGTCAGCGTCGGCATCACCGCCGCCGGCGCCCACTACCTCGTCGGCCTCGACTGGCGCCAGGCCCTGATCATCGGCGCCGTCGTCTCCTCCACCGACGCCGCCGCCGTCTTCTCCGTCCTGCGCAAGGTGCCCCTGCCCTCGCGCGTCACCGGCGTCCTGGAGGCCGAGTCCGGCTTCAACGACGCCCCCGTCGTCATCCTCGTCGTCGCCTTCTCCACCGCGGGACCCGTCGAGCACTGGTGGGTCCTCGTCGCCGAGATAGCCCTCGAACTCGCCATCGGCGTCGCCGTCGGCCTCGTCGTCGGCCTCGTCGGCGCCTACGGGCTGCGGCACATCGCCCTGCCCGCCTCCGGCCTGTACCCGATCGCCGTCATGGCCATCGCCGTCGTCGCGTACGCCGCCGGAGCCATGGCCCACGGCTCCGGCTTCCTCGCCGTCTACCTGGCCTCGATGGTCCTCGGCAACGCCAAGCTGCCCCACGCGCCCGCGAACCGCGGCTTCGCCGAGGGACTCGGCTGGATCGCGCAGATCGGCATGTTCGTCCTGCTCGGCCTGCTCGTCACCCCGCACGAGCTCGTCCACGACTTCTGGCCCGCCGTCGTCATCGGCCTCGTCCTGACGGTGGTCGCGCGGCCCATGGAGGTCCTGATCAGCCTCGTGCCCTTCCGGATCCCCTGGCAGGAGCAGGCCCTGATGTCCTGGGCCGGCCTGCGCGGAGCCGTCCCCATCATCCTCGCCACCATCCCCATGGTGTCGGGGATCGAGGGCAGCGAGCGGATCTTCAACATCGTCTTCGTCCTCGTCGTCGTCTACACCCTCGTCCAGGGCCCGACGCTGCCCTGGCTCGCGAAGGCCCTCAAGCTGGGCGACTCCGCCGAGGCCGCCGACCTCGGCGTCGAGTCCGCCCCGCTGGAACGACTGCGCGGACACCTGCTCTCCGTCGCCATCCCCGAGCGCTCCCGGATGCACGGCGTCGAGGTCGCCGAGCTGCGCCTGCCCGCAGGAGCCGCGGTCACCCTCGTCGTACGGGAGGACAGCAGCTTCGTCCCCGGGCCCGCGACCGTCCTGCGGCACGGCGACGAACTCCTCGTCGTCGCCACCGACCCCGTACGGGACGCCACCGAACGACGGCTCCGGGCCGTCGGCCAGGGCGGCAAGCTCGCCGGCTGGCTCGGCACCGGGGGCGCGACGGCGGCCTCGGCACCGTCGGCCACGGGACGGTTCCACCTGCCGGGCGGCGACTCTCGGAAGCACGTACCGGACGAGGGTCCACGGAAGAAAACTTCCGAACAGAAGAAAACTTCCGGTTAATCGCAGGCATTAATTCAGGTGCGGGAGCGTTTTCCCAGGCGGGAAGACGCTCTTCCCTGTAGCATGAAGGCACACCAGATCGAACCAACTCTGCCTGACGCAGAGCTGGCGCGACCGTATGGCGGCCGTGGCGCCCCTCCACAGTGGGGCCGGCCCGGTATCTACCGCAGTAACGCGCATGAGGACAGCTCTCGGCGACACCCGCACCACCGTGCAGGGAGCGCGCTACCAGGCGGCAGAAAGGCAAGGACCGTGGCGTCCACGGTCATCACGGACAAGCGGCCCGGCTACGGGCAGCTGCTGCGCACCCCCGGTGCCCTGTCCTTCCTGCTCCCCGGCTTCGCCGCCCGGCAGCCCTTCGCGATGCTGACCATCGGCATCGTCCTGCTCGTGCAGCACACCACCGGATCCTTCGGCAGCGCCGGCGCGGTCGCCGCCGTCACCGGCGTCTCCATGGCGCTCTTCGCCCCCCAGAGCGGCAAGCTCGCCGACCGCTTCGGCCAGCGCGCCGTCCTGATCCCCGGCGTCCTCGTCCACACCGCGTCCGTCTCCCTGCTCGTGGCCCTCGCCCTCGGCGGCGCCCCGCTCTGGGCGCTGTTCCTGGCCGCCGTGCCCTCCGGCGCCTCGGTGCCGCAGGTCGGCCCGATGGTCCGGGCCCGCTGGGCCGCCAAGCTGGACGGCACCCCGCTGATGCCGACGGCCGCCGCCTTCGAATCCGTCACCGACGAGTTCACCTTCGTCGTCGGCCCCGTCCTCGCGACCGCCCTGTGCACCGGCGTCCACCCCGCCGCCGGCCTGATCGCCGAGGCCGCCCTCACCCTCGTCGGCGGCCTGTTCTTCGCCGCACAGCGCGCCACCCAGCCCGCGTACGGCCTGACCGCCACGACCGGCCACGGCAGCGGCGAGCCGCACCGCTCGGCCCTGTCCATCCCCGGCGTCCGCGTCCTGATCGTCGCCTTCCTCGGCATCGGCTCCGTCTTCGGCGGCATGCAGGTCTCCCTCACCGCCTTCACCGAGGAGATCGGCAACCCCGGCGCCAACGGCCTCCTCTACGGGATCTTCGCCGCCGGCAACATGCTCGCCGGCATCGCCATGGGCGCCATCGCCTGGAAGACCGGCCCCCGCCGCCGCCTGATCCTGGGCTACGCCGGCCTCACCGTCGCCGCCTCCCTGCTGTGGACCGCGCACTCCGTGCTGCTCCTCGGCGCCCTGGGCCTCGTCGTCGGTCTGTGCATCGCCCCCGCCCTGATCACCGGCTACACCATCGTCGAGACCCTCATCCCGGCCTCGGCCCGCACCGAGGCCTTCACCTGGCTCACCGGCGCCGTCGCGCTCGGCCAGGCCGCCGCCGTCACGGTCGCCGGCCGCCTCGCCGACGCACACGGCGCGAGCACCGGATTCCTGGTCCCGATGGCGGGCACGGCCCTCGCCCTGGTCACGCTCCTCGCCCTGCGGTCGCGGCTGCGACCCCGCGAGGCGAGCCGGGTCGCGGCACGTGGTATCGGTCACCGCGTGCCCGTGGCGGTGGACTGAGCCCACGGAATACGTCACTATGGATCGTCGTTAGCACTCGATGAGTGTGAGTGCCAGGAGGAAGTCAAGTGCCGACCTACCAGTACCAGTGCACCGAGTGCGGCGAAGGCCTCGAGGCGGTGCAGAAGTTCACCGATGACGCCCTGACCGAGTGCCCCAGCTGCCACGGACGCCTCAAGAAGGTGTTCTCGGCCGTCGGCATCGTCTTCAAGGGCTCCGGCTTCTACCGGAACGACAGCCGCGGCTCGTCGTCCAGCAGCTCGCCGGCCTCGTCGAAGTCCTCGACCACGTCGTCGTCCTCTTCGTCGTCCTCTTCGGACGCGAAGCCGGCCGCGTCGACCGCTTCCTCCTCCTCGACGTCCTCGTCGAGCACCGGAAGCTCGGCCGCCTGACCGTACTTCTCCGAGGGCCCCGTCGCCGTGTGCGACGGGGCCTTCGGTGTTTCCCGTACGGCCCGCGCCTCCGCGAGTCCTGCGTAGGGTGACCGGCATGGCCAACCATGACGTGTACGCGGGCATCGGCGTGATCGGCGGCTCCGGGTTCTACTCGTTCCTGGAGGACGTCACCGAGGTGTCCGTCGACACCCCGTACGGCAGCCCCAGCGACTCCCTGTTCCTCGGCGAGATCGCCGGCCGGCGGGTCGCCTTCCTCCCCCGGCACGGCCGCGGCCACACCGTCCCGCCGCACCGGATCAACTACCGCGCCAACCTCTGGGCGCTGCGCTCCGTGGGCGTACGGCAGGTCCTCGGGCCCTGCTCCGTCGGCGGACTGCGCGAGGAGTACGGACCCGGCACCCTCGTCGTGCCCGACCAGCTCGTCGACCGCACGAAGAGCCGGGCGCAGACCTACTTCGACGGGGAACGGCGGGCCGACGGGGCCGTGCCCAACGTCGTCCACGTGACCTTCGCCGACCCCTACTGCCCGGACGGGCGGCGGGTCGCGGTCAAGGCCGCCCGCGGACGGGACTGGGAGCCGGTGGACGGCGGCACGATGGTCGTCGTCGAGGGCCCCCGCTTCTCCACCCGCGCCGAATCGCGCTGGCACGCCGCCGCCGGCTGGTCCGTCGTCGGCATGACCGGGCACCCCGAGGCCGTCCTCGCCCGCGAGCTCGGCCTCTGCTACACCTCGCTCGCCCTCGTCACCGATCTGGACGCGGGCGCCGAGACCGGCGACGGCGTCTCGCACACCGAGGTGCTGCGGGTCTTCGGCGAGAACGTGGGACGGCTGCGGGAGGTGCTCTTCGACGCGGTGGGGGCGCTGCCGGCGACGGTGGACCGGGACTGCCTGTGCACACGGGCGCACGAGGGCTGGGATCTGGGGATCGAGCTGCCGTAGAAGCTCTGGAGGGCTGCCGTGACGCCCTGGGCGGTGCTGCCGTGACGCCCTTGGGCGGTGCTGCCGTGAACCACCCTTGCGGGCGGGGAAGTTCTCCACAGGCGCGGGGTGATCCCCAGGCCGGAGCGGGACGGTGGCGGAGTCGGGAGAGTGGGAGCACATCCCGTTCCCGACAGGACAGGCGGCACTCCCATGACCATGACGACCTCCTCCTCCGTCCCTCCCCCCTGCACGGTCCCGGCGTTCGAGCCGCTACGGGTCGGGGGCGCCCGGCACCGGCTGCGGCGGACGCTCCGGCGCGGGCGGCTCGTGCCGACGCTGCTCCTGGCCCTGACGGCGGGTGCGCTCGCCGTCGCGAACACGGGCGTCGCTCCGGCCGCACCGCCAGGGCCGACGCCCGCCCGCGCGCGGCCGCCCGCCCCCGTACCCCTGGTGTCCGCGCCGGTACGGATCGCCGACGCCGCGACCGTACGACTCCTGCGGCCCGGCGACCGGGTCGACGTCATCGCCGCGCCCGACTCGCCACTGGGCGGCGAGAGTGAGGCGCGGGTGGTCGCCGCGGGCGCCCGAGTGGCCGAAGTGCCACGACAGGGCGAGACCCGCTCGGACGGAGGGGCGCTCGTCGTCCTGTCCGTGCCGCGGTCGACGGCGGCGGTGCTGGCAGGTGCCGGCGTCACGTCCCGACTGGCGGTGACGGTGTGCTGATTCGCACTGACTCGCTGTCAAGTCACCGTCCCGTGTGTACGGATTGGACGCCCTTGCGCCGTTCACGGCCTAATGGCTCCGCACGCAGCGGTACACGCGATTCCACAGGCGACGAAAGGCACTTCGGTGGCCGAGAAGAAGGAAAGTTTGCTGGGAGGCTTCAAGGCCTTCCTGATGCGGGGCAACGTGATCGACCTGGCGGTGGCGGTCGTCATCGGTGCCGCCTTCACGAACATCGTGAACTCGGTGGTCAAGGGCATCATCAACCCGATCGTCGGCGCCTTCGGCACCAAGGACCTGGAGAGCTACGCGTCCTGCCTCAAGGACCCCTGCCGGGTGGTCAACGGCGAGATGCAGGGCATCCAGCTCCAGTGGGGCCTCGTCCTCAGCGCGGTGCTGAGCTTCCTGATCACCGCGGCCGTCGTCTACTTCCTCATGGTGCTGCCGATGGCGAAGATCCTCGCCAAGCGCGCCGCGCACGAGAAGGCGAAGGAGGGCGTCGAGGAGGTCCTGGAGGTCAGCGAGCTGGAGGTCCTCAAGGAGATCCGCGACCACCTGGTCTCGCAGCGCGGCCCGTCCGTGAACAACACGACGCCGGGCTCCGCGGTCGCCGGCGGGGGGAGCGCGGGGGCGCACTCCACCTCCTGACCGGCGGGACACGCCGGTGTCAGAGGTGGTGCGGCGGCTTCTCGTCGAGGAAGCGCGCGAGGTCGGCGGCGCTGTCGCCGCCGGCCGGAGGCCGCTCGCCCCACCCGCGGTCCGTGTCGTCCGCGGATTGCTGGTCCAGCGGATCGTCGAAGACGAGTACCGGCTTCTTCGGAGTGTTCTCGGGGCTGGACTTCATGCCGGGCTGCTTCGCGTCTCGCGGTCCGTGGGCGGGGGCGGTGCTCATCTCTTCAGACTACGCCTGCTCGCCCGCCCCGTACCCCTCTGATCAGCGGTCTTTCGGGTCGATCGCCCAGAGTCCCAGGACCACCAGGAACGACAGGACGAGGAAGCCCGCGCCCCACCAGGCGGTGCCGGTGTTCCCGGACATCCACTCGTCCACCACGACGGTCAGCCCCCAGAGCTGGCCGATCACCACCGTGAGCGCCAGCGCCAGCCGCGCCGACAGCTTCGACGACCGCTCCGGCTCCTGCTCGGCCCCCGCCCCGGGCCCAGGCCCGGTGTGCCGGATCCGCGGATCGCCGTACCCACTGGTGGCCCGGATCTGCGGGTACCGCTCATGCACGGGCCGGTTCAACCGCGGCTGAGCACTGCCGGGGGCGTAGGCGGGGCGGGGCGGGATGGGGGAGGGGGAGGGGGAGGGCCCCCCTGGGTCTGCGCCGGGGCCGGGGTCTGCGTGGGAGCCTGGTCCTGGTCCTGGGCTCTCCGGGTCCTTCGGGAACGGCGTCTCGGTCACGCGCCCTCACTCCTCTCCGTGGCCTCGCCCTCCAGGCGGGTGCAGAGGGGGCTGCCCTCGCCGCGCTGGCGGCAGTAGCCCTCCTGGAGGCTTTCGCCGGAGCGGGCGGTGCCGATGGCCCAGACGCTGCCGTCGACCTGTTCGATCAGGATCACCTTGGGCAGGCCGCGCGGGGGCGGTCCGGCGGTGACCTCGCCCGTGCGGGCGTCGAAGACGCCCTCGTGGCAGGGGCAGTACAGCTCGCCCTCGCTCCCCCGTTCCCTGCGCCACAGGACGGCGCAGGCGAGGTGGGTGCAGACGGCGGAGTAGCCGGCGAGGGTGCCGTCGTCCATACGGACGGCGATCGCCCGGTCCTCGTCCCCCGGGTAGCGGAAGGCGAGCGACTCGCCGGGTTCGATCCGGTCGGCGATCTTCTTGATCGCGGGGAGGCCGTCGGGGTCGCCGTGCCGGTGCAGGATGCCGGAGGCGACGGCGACGCCGCCGACGGCGAGGCCGCCGGAGACGGTGGCGACGATCCTCAGATAGTCGCGGCGGGTGGTGAGGGAGTCGGCGGCGATCCGGTCGTGGAGCGCTTCCCGGGCCGCGTCGGTGCGGGGGTCCGGGGCCGGTGGCTGCGGGTCGGTGACGCTCAACGGACGCCCTCCCGTCGCCCGCCGCCACCCTTGTCCGAGTTCACTTCGCTCACGTCCCTTCCGTTGATCTCGACGACGGGGAGCCCGCCGGGCACCGGCCACTGGACCTTGTCGGCGGGGACGACCATCGCCACCCCGGTGGAGACGGTGGTGGTGCCGAAGGTGAAGGAGTCGGCGACCTGGACGCCGGGCCGCTCGGCGCGGAGCTCGTCGAGGGTTCCGTAGAAGAGGGCGCCGGTGGGGCAGACGGTGGCGCACATCGGGGCGAGGCCGTAGGCGGTGCGGTCGTAGCAGAGGTTGCACTTCATCTGGAGCTTCGCCTGGAGGTCGATCTTCGGTACGCCGAAGGGGCAGGCGTTGACGCAGTTGGCGCAGCCGATGCAGCGGGTGGTGTCGGCCTGCTGCACGACGCCGTCGGCGGTGACGAGGATCGCGTCGGCGGGGCAGACCTCGGCGCAGGGGGCGACGGGGTCCTCGCAGTGCATGCAGACGGTGGGGAGGGAGGCGACGGAGCGGCCCTCGTCGGGGTAGTCGAGGTGGATCATCGACTTGCCGCGGTGCGAGTCGCATTCGCGGCAGGCGGAGACGCAGGCCTGGCAGCCGATGCAGCGGCCGGGGTCGATGAAGATCGTGCGGCCCATCATGTGCGGGTCAGCTCCTCTCCGCGGTGCCGCGGCCCTGGGGGGAGGTGGGGGGCAGCGGGTCGGTGCGGGAGACCTGGGTCTCCGGGTAGGCCTGCTGTCCGGGGGCGGTGGGCGGGGCGGGGACCTCGTCGACGCGGTCGGCGGCCTCGATGCGGGCGGCGCACACCTTGTACTCCGGGATCTTGGAGCGCGGGTCGAGGGCGTCGATGGTGAGGGCGTTCGCGGCCGTGGGGACGGGCCAGTGGTAGGGCACGAAGACGGTGTCGGGGCGGATGGCCTCGGTGACGAGTGCGGGGAAGACCTCGCTGCCGCGGCGGGTGACGACGCGGACGGGGTCGCCGTTGCGGAAGCCGTGCGAGGGGTGGACCTCGACCCAGGGGCGGGGGGTCTGTTCGACGAGGGCGCCGAGGCGGCGGGTCTGGTTGCCGGAGAGGAAGTGGGCGACGGTGCGGCCGGTGGTGAGCGAGAGGGGGTACTCGTCGCTGTACGGGTCCATGGGCGGGTGCCAGGCGACGGTCTGCAGGTGGATCCTGCCGTCGGGGTGGTAGGTGCGGCCGTCCTCGAAGAGGCGGGGGGTGCCGGGGTGGTCGGTGGTCGGGCAGGGCCAGGCGATGCCGCCGGTCTCCTCCAGGCGTTCGTACGTGATGCCGTAGTAGTCGTTGACGGTTCCGGCGGAGGCGGTGCGGAGCTCCTCGAAGACGGAGCGGGAGTCGGGGAAGGCGAACTTGTCGCCGGCGCCGAGCCGTTTGGCGAGTTCGCAGATGACCCAGGTGTCGGTGCGGACGCCGGCGGGTGGTTCCTGGGCCTTGTTGTGCTTGACGACGCGGGCCTCGGCGTTGGCCATGACGCCTTCGTCCTCGGCCCAGACGGTGACGGGGAAGACGACGTGGGCGTTGGCTGCGGTCTCGGAGAGGAAGAAGTCGAACTGGGCGTGGAATTCGAGGGTGTCGTAGCCGTCCTTGACGGTGGCGTAGTTCGGGAGGGAGACGAAGGGGTTGTTGCAGATGCCGATGAGGCCGCGGATCTCCTGGCGCTGCATCTGCCAGACCATCTCCATCATGGAGGTGCCGGCGGGTGGGAGTTCTGGTTCCTCGATGCCCCAGATCTCGCAGATCTGACGGCGGTGCTCGGGGTTGGTGATGGAGCGGCCGCCGGGGAGGAGGTCGGACTTCTGGCCGTGTTCGCGGCCGCCCTGGCCGTTGCCCTGGCCGGTGATGGTGCCGTAGCCGGCGCCGGGCCTGCCGATGTTCCCGGTGGCGACGCAGAGGTTGATGATCGACAGGCAGTTCTCGACGCCCTGGGAGTGGTGCTCGACGCCGCGGGCGTGCCAGGCCATGGCCTTGTCGGCGCCGGCGAACATGCGGGCGACCCGGACGATCTGTTCCTCGGGGACGCCGCAGATCTCGGCGGAGCGGGCGGGCGGGTAGTCGGCGACGGTCTTCCTGACCTCGTCCCAGCCGGTGGTGTGTGCGGCGAGGTAGTCCTCGTCGGTGAGGCCTTCGGCGACGACGACGTGCAGGACGGCGTTGAAGAAGGCCGAGTCGGTGCCGGGCTTGAGGGCGACGTGGACGTCGGCGGTGCGCGCGATCGCGGTCTCGCGGGGGTCGACGACGACGAGGGTGGCGCCCCGGTCGCGGGCTCCCCACAGGTACTGGGTCATGACGGGGAAGCATTCGCCGACGTTGGAGCCGGCGATGAGGAGGCAGTCGGTGAGGAGGATGTCGGAGAAGGGGTTGCCGGCGCGGTCGATGCCGAAGGCGAGTTTGTTGGCGCCGGCGGCGGAGACCATGCAGAGGCGGCCGTTGTAGTCGACGTGCCGGGACTTGAGGGCGACGCGGGCGAACTTGCCGACGAGGTAGGTCTTCTCGGAGAAGAGGCTGGCGCCGCCGAGGAGCCCGAAGGCGTCGTTGCCGTGCTGCCCCTGGATGCGGCGGATCTCGGCGATGGTGTGGTCGAGGGCCTCTTCCCAGCTGACCTCGTGGAACTCCTCGTCGCGGCTGCGGCGCATGAGGGGTGCGGTGAGCCGGTCGGGGTGGTTGACCTGCTGGTAGGCGTTGATGCCCTTGGGGCAGAGCCGCATGCGGTTGATGTCGTGGTTGCGGGGTTCGACGCCGAAGACCTTGCCGTGGTGGTCGACGCGGAGGTACATGCCGCACTGGACGCCGCAGAAGCAGCAGTGGGTGGGGACGAGGGTCTCGCCGTGCTGGTCGGCGTGCCAGCGGTCGGCGGGGATGCCTCCGGCGTCGCGGAAGTTCCGGGTGCCGGGCGGGGCGAGGGAGGGGTCGAGCGGCAGCGGCCGGCCGGGGGTGGTCGCGGGGTCGGTCGCGGTCACTTGAAGCCCTTCTTCACGTGGTCGAGGTAGGCGGTGCCGCGGAGGACGCGTTTGCAGCGGGGGCAGTACTCGGCCCATGCGTCGAAGCCGAGGTCGAGGTCGCGCATGGTGCCGCGCAGGTTCGCCACGTACGGGGCGGTGTCGATGGGCTCGTGGCAGCGGCGGCAGACGAGGACCTCGTCCTCGCCCTCGCTCGTGCGGCGGGAGGTGTATTTGAAGAGCTGCATGCCGACGGCGGCGGGCCGCTGGACGATGTGGAAGAACTTCCCGAAGGGGATGTAGATGAGGGTGAAGACGACGGACACCATGTGGAGGACGGCGAGGAACTCGTAGCCGCCGCCGTGCAGGAAGATCGAGGAGAAGGTCAGCAGCAGCCCGGTGACCGAGATGACGACGAGGGCGATCAGCGGCACCAGGTCGTAGGCGAAGCGCTGGCCGGTGATGGCGCCCCGGTCCTTCATGCGGCGCCAGAGGAAGTAGGCGGCGCCGGCGATGACGAGGACGGCGGCGATGTCGAGGCCGTGGAACATGAGCCAGCCGAGGAAGCCGAGGGCGTCGAAGCCGATGATCTTGAAACCCCAGATCCGCATCTCGTAACCGGGTCCGGAGCCGGTGGCGGAGGTGAAGGTGAACCAGCCCCAGGTGAGGGGGAAGGTGATCGCCGCGGCGAGCAGACAGCCCCAGAAGAGGAGCTGGTGGGCGGCCCAGCGGGCGTGCGAGCGGGCGCCGAGGAACTTCTGGAAGCCGAGGTAGGTGGCGATCATCCCCGGCAGGGCGGTGGGCGCCCGGCGGAAGTTCGCGGCCGAGAAGAAGGAGCGCCAGCCCTGCCGGAAGAGGCGGCGGGCGCCGGGGGCGGAGATCCAGACCGTGTAGCGGTAGGCGACACCGAAGGCGAGGAAGACGGTGGCGACGGCGTAGGGCAGGAGGGCCGAGTCGAAGTCGCGGAGCAGACGGCTGCCGAAGACGATCGCGAGGATCAGCAGGACGGAGACGGCGGTGCCGGCGAGGACGGCGCGACGGCGCACGGCGGCGGGGGTCTGCGGCGAGGGGCCACCGTCCGCGGTGACTCCGGGCGCGGGGCCCGGGGCGGGGGCGGCGCCGGACGGGGGGCTCGGCTCGGCTGTCTGCGGTGGCTCGGTCACGCGGCCACGGTAAGCCGTATGCCCCGTTCAGTCCTGTTTTGACCACGTTGGGAGTGACGTACGCAGGCGTGGCAGGTGAGCGGGCTCGCCG
The DNA here is from genome assembly GCF_042889835.1 of Streptomyces sp. NPDC002463. Taxonomy (NCBI): domain Bacteria; kingdom Bacillati; phylum Actinomycetota; class Actinomycetes; order Kitasatosporales; family Streptomycetaceae; genus Streptomyces; species Streptomyces sp. NPDC002463. The sequence continues at coordinate 34,743 of NZ_JBIARL010000015.1, read as the reverse complement.
CCCGCTCTGCTGTGCTGGGGCGCATGACACAACCGTTCCTGCCCCTCACCGCCCGCTCCCGCGAGGAGTCCCACCGGGTCGCCACTCCCCTTGAGCTCTTCTTCGATCTGTGTTTCGTGGTGGCCGTCGCCCAGGCGGGCGCCGAGCTCGTGCACGCGGTCGCCGAGGGCCACGCCGGCCAGGGCATCGCCGACTACGCGATGGTCTTCTTCGCGATCTGGTGGGCCTGGATGAACTTCTCCTGGTTCGCCTCGGCCTATGACAACGACGACGTGCTCTACCGGGTCATCACCCTCCTGCAGATCGCCGGCGTGCTCGTCCTCGCCGCCGGCGTCTCGCGCGCCTTCGAGGAGCACGACTTCCTCGTGGTCTACCTCGGTTACGTGGTGATGCGGCTCGCCATGGCCTCGCAGTGGCTGCGCGCCGCCCGCCACGCCACCGCCCCGGCCGAGCGGACGATGTGCCGCCGGTACGCGGGCGGGGTCCTCGTCGTCCAGGTCGGCTGGCTCGCGCTGGTCCTCGCGCCCGAGCCGGCCCGTCCGTGGGTCTTCCTGGTCATGGCGCTCGCCGAGATGGCCGTTCCGGTGTACGCGGAGAAGGACGCCCCCAGCAACTGGCACCCGCACCACATCGCCGAGCGGTACGGCCTGTTCACCATCATCGTGCTGGGCGAGACGGTCGCCGCGGCGACGGTCGCCGTGAAGACGGGCATCGAGGAGAACGACGCCCTCGGCGAGGTGCTGCCGATCGCCGCGGGCGGTCTGCTGCTCGTCTTCTCCGCCTGGTGGATCTACTTCGTCGTGCCCGCCCACGACCGGTTGACCTCCAGCCGCCAGGGCTTCCTGTGGGGCTACGGCCACTATGTGATCTTCGCGTCGGCCGCGGCCGTCGGGGCGGGCCTGGAGATCGCCGTCGAGCAGGCCGTGGGCAAGGCCCACCTCTCCACGCTCGCGGCCTCGGCCGCCGTGACGATCCCGTCGGCCGTGTTCCTGCTGTCGGTGTGGCTGCTGCACGCCCGCTACTTCAAGGTCGGCATCGCGCAGCAACTGGTCCTGCCGGTCGCGTCGTTCGCGATCCTGATGTGCTCGTTCGCGGGCCGCTGGGCGGTGCTCGCGGCCGGGATCGTCGCAGCGGTCACGGTCGCGGTCGGGGTGACGCTGACGGCGCGCAACCCGCGTACGCGGGCGACGGCGGAGACGGCCTGACGCGCCGCCGTCCGCCGGGCCACAATCCGCACATGATCTTCCACCTCCTCGGGCCGCTCGCGATGTCGGACACCACCGGAACACCGGTCCCCGCCGTCGGCGGCCCCAAGGTCCGCGCACTGCTCGCCCGGCTCCTCCTCGACGCGGGCCGGACCGTCCCGGTGGAACGGCTCGTCGACGGGCTGTACGGGGACGAGCCCCCGGCCGACGCGCAGGGGGCGCTCCAGGCCCAGGTGTCCCGACTGCGTCGGGCTCTCCCGCCGGGCGTGACGGTGGAGTTCTCACCGGCCGGTTACCGGCTGGCGGTCGGTGACCCGGCCACGGACGTGGACGTCCTGCGCTTCGAGGCGCTCGCCGGGGAGGGCGCGAAGGCGGGCGGCGACCCCGTCCGCGCGGCCGGCCTGCTGCGGGAGGCGCTCGGACTCTGGCGGGGCCCGGCGCTGGCCGACGTACGGGACGCGCCGTTCGCAGCGGCCCAGGCGGCCCGCCTCGAAGCGCTGCGGCTCGACGTGGTGGAGGAGTGGGCGACCGCCGAGCTGGCCGTCGGCGGCGACCTGACCCACCTCGTACGGGCGTTGGAGGAGCCGGTACGGGAGCAGCCGCTGCGGGAGCGGCTGCGGGGGCTGCAGATGCGGGCGCTCGGCGCGACGGGGCGGCAGGCGGAGGCGCTCGCGGTGTACGAGGAGGTACGGGCGGCCCTCGCCGAGGAGCTGGGGGCGGATCCGTCACCGGAGCTGTCGGCCGTGCACCTGGAGGTGCTGCGGGGCGGACCGGCGACGCGGGACCGTTCCTTCCCCCCTCTACCGGCACCCCTGACGGACTTCGTGGGCCGCGAACGGGAACGGGAACGGCTGACGGCGCTGCTGGGCGCCGCGCGGCTGGTGACCCTGGTGGGCGCGGGAGGCGCGGGCAAGACCCGCCTGGCCGTGGAGGTGGGGGCGGGGCTGCCGGGGGAGGTGGGGTTCGTGGACCTGGGGGCGGTGGGGGGCACGGGGTCGGGTTCCGCTTCCGGCGAGGTCGGGGAGGCGTTCGCGGCGGCGCTCGGTGTGCGGGGGGCGGCGCGGCTCGAGGCGGCCCTGGCCGGGCGGCCGGTGCTGCTGATCGTGGACAACTGCGAGCACGTCGTCGCGGAGACGGCGCTCCTCGTACGGCGGCTGCTCGCCGCCTGCCCGGGGCTGCGGGTGCTGACGACGAGCCGGGAGGCGCTCGGCATCACCGGGGAGTCCCTGCTGCCGCTCGGCGCGCTGGCGCCGGAGGCGGCGGAGGAGTTGTTCGTGCGGCGGGCTGCGGCGGTCCGGCCCGGTTTCACGGGCCACGCGCGCGTGGCGGAGCTCTGCGCGGGACTCGACGGGCTGCCGCTCGCGGTCGAGCTGGCGGCGGCCCGGTTGCGGACCCTGTCCGTGGAGGAGCTGGCGGACGGTCTCGGGGCGCGGTTCGAGCTGCTCTCGCGCGGGGACCGCACGGCGCCGGAGCGGCACCGCACGCTGCGGGCGGTGGTGGAGTGGAGCTGGTCGCTGCTCGAACCCGGCGAGCGGGAACTGGCCGCGCGGCTCTCGGTGTTCCGGGGCGGGGCGACGGCGGAGGCGGTGGCCCGGGTGTGCGGGGCGGACGCGGACGCGCCGGCGTCACTGGTGGAGAAGTCGCTGGTGGAGGTACGGGACGACGGCCGGTACCGGATGCTCGAGACGATCCGGGCGTACGCCGCCGAGCGGCTCCCGGAGGGGGACCCTGCGGTCGCCGCGCACCACGCGTACTACCGGGAGCTCGCCGAGGCGGCCGATCCTGAACTGCGGGGGCCGGCCCAGCTGGAGTGGCTGGCCCGGCTGGACGCGGAGGACGCGAACCTGCGGGCGGCGCTGCGGCGCGGCACACCGGAGGACGGGCTGCGGCTGGTGGCGGCGCTCAGTCCGTACTGGTGGCTGCGCGGGCTCCGGGGCCGGGTGGCGGCGCCGGTCGCGGAGCTTCTGGACCGGGTGGAGCCGACGGCGGAACTCGGCGAGGAGTACGCGCTGTGCGTCCTGGCGGCGGGCCTGAGGGAGGGCGAACACGTGGACCGGGCGCGGGGGTTCCTCGCCGGGCGTACGGCTCCGCTGCGGCAGCCGTACACGGCCTTCCTCTGGTCGACGTCCATCGGCCCCCTGGAGGGCCTCCGCCTGGGCGACGACGCCTGGTCGCACGCCCTGGGCCTGGTGGGCAACGCCCACCTGTCGTCCTCGGAGCCCCTGTTCCTGGAGGCCCTCGCCGAATTCCGGGCGCTGGGCGAACGCTGGGGCACGGCAACGGCCCTGGAGGGCCTCGCGGCGCACTCCACGGACCCCCTCCCCCTCCTCGCGGAGGCCCTGACCCTCTTCGAGTCCCTGGGCGTGGCCGAGGACGTCGTGGACCTCCTCCACCGCCGCGCCGCGGTCCACGAGGCGGCGGGGGACTCGGGTTCGGCCTCGGCGGACCGCGCCCGCGCACGGGAGACGGCACGCCGGGCGGGGCTGCCGGGCTGACGTCCGCGGCGGCCCTCTGCGCACCCACGCGCGCGGCCGGGGCGGTGCGCAGGCCCACGACGGGGCGCGGAAGCGCCGCCCGCGACGGGGCCGTCAGTGGGTGTCAGTCCGTCGTCAGTGGTTCGTCAGCGCGCCGCGCGAGTGTTCTTCCCGTGCCCCGGGGAGCCGCCCCGGGCCGCAGACCGAGGAGAACGCCATGTCGCAGCCCCGCACCGCCCTCGTCACCGGTTCCTCCCGTGGCATCGGGCGCGCCATCGCCCGTCGGCTCGCCGGCGACGGGATGGTCGTCGCCGTGCACTACGGGCAGGACGCCGCCGCCGCGCAGGAGACCGTGGACCTGATCGTCCGGGACGGCGGGCGGGCGTTCTCCGTCGGGGCCGACCTGGCCGCGCCCGACGGCGTGACCGCTCTCGTCGAGGGCGTCCGGGCCGGCCTCGCCGCCCACACCGGCGAGGCGGCACTCGACGTCCTGGTCAACAACGCCGCCGCGACCACCTCCGGCGGGCACCTCGCGGACGAGACCCCCGAGCAGTTCGACCGCGTCTTCGCGGTCAACGTCCGGGCGCCGTACTTCCTCGTGCAGGGCCTGCTGCCGATGCTGCGGGACGGCGGCCGGATCATCAACATCGGTTCGGCCGTCACCCGCATCGCGCTCGCCGACGAGCTGGCGTACGCGATGACGAAGGGCGCGATGGAGACCTTCACCCGCACGCTCGCCAACGTCGTCGGGCCGCGCCGGATCACCGTCAACACCGTCGCCCCCGGGCCGACGCAGACCGCCGGGCTCACCGCCGCCCTCGTCGCGATGCCGCAGCTGGAGGGCATGCTGATCGACGGTCAGGCGCTGCCGTGGGTCGGGCAGCCGGAGGACATCGCCGACCCGGTCGCCTTCCTGGCCTCGGAGGACGGCCGCTGGATCACCGGCACGGTGATCGACGCCTCCGGCGGCACGTACCTCGGTCCGAAGCGCTGAGCCAAGACCCGTGGTAGGCAGGGGACATGACACTGCCCGAGGAGACGACGAACCGGCGGGACGCGATCACCGACGTGAGCGGGCTGCGCGTGGGCCACGCGCGTGTGGCCGGGCCCGGGGCGCTGAGCGGCACCACCGTGGTCCTCGCCCCGGAGGGCGGGGCCGTCGCCGCCGTGGACGTACGGGGCGGCGGCCCCGGCACGCGGGAGACGGACGCCCTGGACCCGCGGAACGTGGTCCAGCGGATCGACGCGGTCGTCCTGACCGGCGGCAGCGCGTACGGCCTGGATTCCGCCGCCGGGGTGATGGCCTGGCTGGCGGAGCGGAACCGCGGCGTGCGCGTGGGCCCCGACCCGTCCCACGTCGTACCGGTGGTGCCCGCCGCGTGCGTCTTCGACCTGGGCCGGGGCGGCGACTTCACCGCCCGCCCGGACGCGTCGACGGGCCGGGCCGCGGCGGAGGAGGCCGCCGCGAGCGGGGACCGCGCGCACGTGGAGACGGGCGCGGTCGGCGCGGGCACCGGGGCCGTGGCCGGCGGGCTGCGCGGCGGGGTGGGGACGGCGAGCACCGTCCTGGAGTCGGGGATCACGGTCGCCGCACTCGTCGTCGTGAACGCGGTGGGCTCGGCCGTCGACCCGACGACCGGCGTCCCGTACGGCAGCTACTTCGAGCCCGGCCGGCCCGCCTTCCCGGACACCGCGGTCCACGAGGCGGCACAGCGGCGCCTCGCGGAGGCGCGGAGGGCCGCAGCCCCTCCCCCGATGAACACGACGCTCGCCGTCGTCGCCACGGACGCCGCGCTGACCCGGGCCCAGGCGCAGAAGGTCGCGGGCACGGCGCACGACGGCATCGCGCGCGCGGTGCGGCCGGTGCACCTGATGAACGACGGGGACACGGTCTTCGCGCTCGCCACGGGGGCGCGGGAGCTGCCGGAGGGGCCGGGCCCGCTCGCCCTGAACGAGATCCTGGCGGCGGGCGCGGACCTCGTGACCCGGGCGATCGTCCGCGCCGTCCTCGCCGCCCCCGGCGGCCTGCGCGGTCCGGGCGGCGACCTCCCCTCGTACCGCGAGCTGTACGGGACGGACGCGGAGGCGTACTCCCGGTAAGCCCAAGGGAGTTGAAGGAAAGGGGCGGGAACTTCCCAAGCGCGCCCTTCGTTTTCCCGAACCCCGGACCAGATGTCAGACCCAGGGACTACGTTAAGCAAGCACCAAGTGACATGCGGCGACGGCCTGGAGACCCTCTTGAACGATCCGCAGGATCCTCACGATCCGTACGAGACGACCGAGACGCACCTTGAGCGGCTCCTCGGCCGGGCGCTCAACTCCTTCGACCTGCCCGACTCGATCGTCGAGCGCCTCGGCACGGCGCTCGCCCACTCCAGCGCGCTGCACTCCTCGCACCACAGCGCGTCGCTGCACCGCACGACCCACCGCCACACGTATCTGCTCGCCGACGGCAGCGCGCTCAGCCTCTGGGAGCTCGCGCACAACGCCGGCCGGGACGGCACCGAGCAGTTCGAGCTGTACGCGGAGGAGTCGGAGGCGCGGCTCGCCGCCTCCCGCCTCCCGACCGGGCCGCTGCCCCGCTGGACGGCGGAGCACTCCGACGGCCGCGTCCTCGACGAGGACGACGACCTGGAGCTGCTGAGCGCGCTCCTCGCCCGCCCGATACCCGCCCAGCCCCGGATGTACGTGCCGGACAACTCGGCCGACCACGCGCGCCGCGTCCTGCGCCGCGCGGAGAACGCGGACCGGCCGGGCGAGCGGACGGCCCGCCGGCTCCGGCTGGCCTTCGCGCACCACATCACGCAGGCCTTCGGACGCCACTGCCCGGTGGAAGGCGGCCGGGACGCCGGCTTCACCCTCTACGAGCACCAGTTCCTGCTGCTCGACGGCAGCGAGGTCAGCCTCTGGGAGGTCGAGCACACGGCGACGCCGGACGGCCGGCACATGTGCGAGGTGTACGAGGACGAGCACACGGCGCGGGGAGCGATGGAGTCCCGCTCGCGGGTGCGCTGACGGCGCCGGTCCACGCGCGCCGGCGACCCGCCGGGCCGGGTGGGCTCGCGACCCGCCGGGCCGGGTACGGCTAAGGGCCCTGGCCCCGGGGTTAATCCCGGGGCCAGGGCCCTTAGCGCTTCCGGCTCTTCCGGCGACTCAGTGCGTGAGCACCGGCTCCTTGTCGACGTCGACCGTCCCGGCCTCGCCGTCGGCGTCACCGTCGCCGCCGCCCTCCAGGTGCTGCTTCGGCTTCGCCGGCAGCGCGAACATCACCAGGAAGATCAGGGCGAGCACGCCCGCCGCCCAGCCCAGCGAGTTCTGGAAGGCGTTCGTGAACGCCGTCCCCACCTCGGCCGGGGCCTTCGCGAGCCGCTCGTCGTCGATCGTCCCGAAGAAGACCACCGACACCAGGCCGAGGCCGAGCGCGTTGCCCATCTGGCCGGTCGTGTTGATCAGGCCCGAGGCCGAACCGGCGTGCTCCTTCGGCACCTCCGAGAGCACCGCGTCCGTCAGCGGCGCCACGATCAGGCCCATGCCGAGACCCATGACCACCAGCGGCGGAATCATCTGCCAGGAGTGGATCCCGGTCTCGTACCGGCCCGCGACGAAGAAGTAGAGCAGGATGCCCGCGATCATCGTCAGCGCGCCCGCCTGGAGCACCTTCCGGCCGAAGCGCGGCACCAGCTTCTGCACGGACATGCCCGCGGCCACCGACACCGAGATCGAGAACGGCACTCCGGTCAGGCCCGCCTTCAGCGGGCTCCAGCCGAGCCCGATCTGCATGTACAGCGTCCAGACCAGGAAGAAGATGCCGAGCACGACACCGAAGGTCAGCTGCACCGCGATACCGGCCGCGAAGCTCTTCACCTTGAACAGCGACAGCTCGATCAGCGGCGAACCGTCCTTCTTCGTCTTGTACTTCTCGTACGCCACGAGCGCGCCGAAGACGAGCAGGCTGCCGGCCATCATCAGGTGACCCCACAGCGGCCAGTCCAGCTCACGGCCGCGCGTCAGCGGGTAGACCAGCATCAGCAGCGCGGTCGTCACCAGGAGCACGCCGACCATGTCGAGCTTGAGCGCCTTCGGCGCCTTCGACTCGGTGATGAACTTCCGGCCCAGGATCAGCGCGGCGATGCCGACCGGCAGGTTGATGAGGAAGATCGGGCGCCACTCCAGGTCCGCGATGTTCCACTGGGTGAGCAGCGCGCCGAGCAGCGGGCCCGAGACCGCGCCGAGGCCGATGATCGCGCCGAACATCCCGAAGACCTTGCCGCGCTCGTGCGCCGGGAAGGTGACGTGGATGATCGACAGGACCTGCGGCACCATCATCGCGGCCGCCGCTCCCTGGAGCAGCCGGGAGCCGACCAGCATCTCCTGGTTGGCCGCGAAGCCGCAGAGCGCCGAGGCGAGGGTGAAGCCGGCCGTGCCGAGGAGGAAGAGGCGCTTGCGGCCGTAGATGTCCCCGAGCCGTCCGCCGGTGATCAGGCCGGCGGCGAACGCGAGCGCGTACCCGGCGGTGATCCACTGGATGGCCCCGAACGAGGCGCCGAGGTCCTTCTCGATGCTGGGGATCGCGATGTTGACGATCGTGGCGTCGACCAGGTCCATGAAGGCGGCGGTCATGACGATGGCGAGGGCGATCCAGCGCCGCTTGTCGCCTGCCGTGGCCGCTTCGGTGGCGGCGTCGTGTGAACTCATACGAAGAAGATAGAAGTCATGTAGGTCAGCTCATGTCCTAGATGGGCCGCATCCTTGAAGACATGACGGATACCCCGGCACGACTCCTGAATCTGCTCTCGCTCCTCCAGACCCCGCGCGAGTGGCCCGGAAGCGAACTCGCCGAACGGCTCTCGGTCTCCCCGCGCACCATCCGCCGTGACATCGACCGGCTCCGCGACCTCGGCTACCCCGTCGAGGCGACGATGGGCGCGGTCGGCGGCTACCGCCTCGTCGCGGGTACGGCGATGCCGCCGCTGCTCCTCGACGACGAGGAGGCCGTCGCGATCGCCGTCGGCCTGCGGGCGGGGGCCGGGCACGCCATCGAGGGCGTCGAGGAGGCGTCCGTACGGGCCCTGGCGAAGCTGGAGCAGGTGCTGCCGTCGCGGCTCCGGCACCGGGTCTCGGTCCTCCAGAACGCGACGATCCCGCTGACCCGGGGCGACGGCGCCACCGTCACCCCCGCGACCCTGACCACGCTCGCGGGCACGGTGACGGCGCACGAGCGGCTGCGGTTCGGCTACCGGGCGGGGGACGGGTCGGAGACGAAGCGGCTCGTGGAGCCGTACCGGCTGGTGTCGACGGGGCGGCGCTGGTACCTCGTCGCGTACGACCTGGGGCGGGAGGACTGGCGGACGTTCCGGGTGGACCGGGTGAGCGAGCCGTTCGCGACGGGCGCGCGGTTCGCTCCGCGGGAGCTGCCGTCCGGTGATGCGGCGACGTACATGGCCCGCTCCATGTCGCGGGCCCAGGGCGAGGTCGACCTCGACGTGTCGTTCGCGGCGCCGGCGGAATTCGTGGTGGCGCGCCTGCCGTCCCACCTGGTCCCGGTGGCGGAGGGCCCGGACCGCTGCCGGCTCCGCGCCCGGGTGGCGGACTCGGTGGAATGGCTGGCCCTACGCCTGGCCCTGATGGACATCACCTTCACGGTCCACGGCCCGGAGCCCCTGATCACGTACATGCGGGACCTGTCGGCGCGCTTGGAAGCGGCGACGAACGCCTGACGCCGCTGTGGGCGCGCGCCCGCCCGTTGTGGGCAATCGTCCCGCCGGGGCGAGGGGGTCCCCCCTGCTCGAGCGAAGCCGAGAGCTCGGGGGAGGGTGGGCACAACGGAACGGCGCCCTTGCCGGCGCCAGAGGCTCCCGCGCCTGAACCCGCACCGCGAATGACGGCACCCAGGTGGTGCGGGTCCAGGCCCGGAACGCGGAGGCGCCGCTGATGGGCGCCGTCCCGTGTGCCCACCCGTCCCGCCCCGGCGGAACGCGCCCACACGGGCCTGGGCCGGGGCACCGCCCAGCCGAGCGGGGGCACACGGGGTGGGCCAGGCCGCCGGCCGCTCTAGGCCACCGCGTCGAAGCCCGTGTCGTGCGCCATCTTCTTGAGCTCCAGCAGCGCGTGCTTCTCGATCTGGCGGATTCGCTCGCGCGTCAGTCCGTGTTCCTTGCCGACCTCCGTCAGCGTCCGCTCGCGCCCGTCCTCGATCCCGTACCGCATGCGGATGATCGACGCCGTGCGGTGGTCGAGCTTGTCGATGAGGTCGTCGAGCTCCTCGCTGCGCAGCAGCGTGAGGACGGACTGCTCCGGGGAGACCGCCGAGGTGTCCTCGAGCAGGTCGCCGAACTGGGTCTCGCCCTCGTCGTCGACCGACATGTTGAGGGAGACCGGGTCCCGCGCCCAGTCCAGGACGTCGGTGACGCGCTCGGGCGTCGAGCCCAGCTCCTCCGCGATCTCGGCGGGCTCGGGCTCCCGCCCGTGCTCCCGGTTGAACTCGCGCTGCACCCGCCGGATCCGGCCGAGCTCCTCGACGAGGTGGACGGGGAGCCGGATGGTCCGGGACTGGTCGGCGATGGAGCGGGTGATGGCCTGGCGGATCCACCACGTCGCGTACGTGGAGAACTTGAAGCCCTTCGCGTAGTCGAACTTCTCGACCGCGCGCACCAGGCCCGCGTTCCCCTCCTGGATGAGGTCGAGCAGCGGCAGCCCGCTGCGCGGGTAGCGCCGGGCGACGGCCACCACGAGCCGCAGGTTGGACTTGATGAAGAGGTCCTTGGCCCGCTCGCCCTCGGCGACCAGCGCTTCGAGCTCCTCGCGGGTCGCCCCGCCGGCCTCGCTCTCCACCTCTTCGTCGAGTATCTGCTGGGCGTAGACACCCGCCTCGATCGTCTGGGAGAGCTCGACCTCCTTGGCGGCGTCGAGCAGGGGCGTGCGCGCGATCTCGTCGAGGTACATGCCGACCAGGTCGCGGTCGGCGATCTCCCCGCCCACGGCGCGAACGCTGCTTGCCCGTGCGGCCCCGCTCTGGGCGGAGGTCTGACGACGGGCGACGGCACGGGTTGCCATGCGTGCTCCCTTGCTGAGTAGGTCGCGACACCCTTGCGGGTGCCCTGCATCCGACGGAAACAACGACTGGAATCAGGACAGAATTCCCACCCGGCACATGGATTTTGGCGATCATGCAGTATCCTGCGCGGCCGCCACCCCCGCGGGCACGCCGCGGATACCCACGGAGACGCAGGTCAGACCGGCACGGAGGGTGCAGCGGCGCCCCTTCGCGAAGCCCACGACCACACTGTCGGTGAGACCGCGATCACATGCGGCGCCACCCCTTCAGACGCCTCGGCGCGATCAACGGTTGCCCCACGACCGCCTCCGCCCCGAGGACCTACGACAGGTCCTAGGTCCCCAGCCCGTTCCCCCGCCCCGCTCCCCCGGCCTAGCGTCGCCCCATGACCGACACCACCGGCACCCTCGACGAGGCCCTCGAACGGCTCCACACCACGGGCCCCGAGCGCAACGGCTGGCTCACCAACCACGCCCCCATGGCCGTCGAGGCCCTGGTCCGCCACGGCCAGGCCCCCGCCGTGCACCGCTGGCTCGACCACTACGCGCCCAAACTGGAGGAGGCGCCCGCCCCGCACGCCCCGGTCACCGCCGGCGACTGGCGGGAGGCGCTCGGCGACCCGGCCCGGATCACCGACTGGACCCGTTTCTTCTCCCGCGAGCTGGCGGACCGCCCCTGGCAGGAGGTCCTCGCCGAGTGGTGGCCCCGGCTGCTGCCCGGCATCGCGGGCGGGGCGACGCATCCGGTGATCCGCACCGGTCACGCCGTACGGACCCTCCTGGGCTCGGAGGAGACGGCACCGCGCCGCGCCGAGCTGGCGCACGCCCTCGGTTACTGGGCTGCCCGCCACCAGCCACTCCCGCCGCTCGCCCCGCTGGCCCCGGCGCCCTCCGCGGCGGCCGCGCTGGACGCCGTACCGCCGGTTCCCGAGCAGGACGGCGGGATCCGGGCGCGGCTCGCACAGCTGACGGCGTTCCCGGTCTGGGGGGAGGCTCCGGATCCCGATGCGGCGAAGGCACTGCTCACCGAGCTGGTGAGGGCGGCGACGCACCGGTACGCGACGCACGGCCACGGCGAGCCGATCATGCTGGTGCACGCGGCGACCGCGCCGAACGCGGTCCTGCGGACCCTGCCCGCGCTCCCGCGCGGGCTGTGGGCGCCGAGCGTGGCCGCGGCCTGGGCCGCGGCGGCCGCGGTGACGGCGGCCTACACGCCGCGCGAGGCCGCCCCGTACGAGAACACGGCCCTCACCGCCGAGGAGGTCTTCGAGCGGGCCGCCGCCCACGGCGACGACCACACGATCAAGTTCACGGACACGGCGCTCGACGTGGGCGACCCGCTCGCGCTGGCCGCCGCCGTCCGCTCGATCGACCTCAATCCACCCGTCCTGTGAGGGTTCAGCCGAACTGGACGGAGCGCTTCGCGAGCCCCATCCAGAAGCCGTCGATCACCGACTTCTCCGCGTCGAGGTCGCCGGCCGCGTCCGCCGCGCCCATGGCGACGAAGAGCGGGGCGAAGTGCTCCGTACGGGGGTGGGCGAGGCGGCCGGCGGGCGACTTGTGCTCGAAGTCCAGGAGGGCGTCGACGTCGTGCGCGACGAGCGCCTCGTGCCCCCAGGCGTCGAACTCGGCGGACCAGCCGGGGACGCCTGGGCCGGTGTGGCGGAGGGCGGCGAGGTTGTGGGTGAAGAAGCCGCTGCCGACGATCAGGACGCCCTCGTCGCGCAGCGGGGCGAGCTTGCGCCCGATGTCCATGAGCCGGCGCGGGTCGAGGGTGGGCATGGAGATCTGGAGGACGGGGATGTCGGCGTCGGGGTACATCTCGACGAGCGGTACGTACGCGCCGTGGTCGAGGCCCCGGTCGGGGATGTCCTGCACGGGCGTGCCGGGCCCGTGGAGCAGCTTGCGGACGGCCTCGGCGAGCTGCGGGGCGCCGGGGGCGGCGTACTGGACGCGGTAGTAGTGCTCGGGGAAGCCCCAGAAGTCGTAGACGAGGGGGACGGTCTCGGTGGCGCCGAGCGCGAGCGGGGCCTCCTCCCAGTGGGCGGAGACCATGAGGATCGCCTTGGGCCGCGGCAGGCCGGCGGACCAGGCGGCGAGCTGGCCGGGCCAGACGGGGTCGTCGGCGAGCGGCGGGGCGCCGTGGGACAGGTAGAGGGCCGGCATCCGTTCGAGGGTGGCGTCCATGGCGACCTTCCTCCTGGTCCTTGAAACTTCAAGCTCACTACGCACACCATAGCTCTGAATAGTTCAACTTTCAAGAATGGGTCGTACGATGGGACGCATGGGAGACATGACCGAACCCCGCTGGCTGACCGACGAGGAGCAGCACGTCTGGCGCGCGTACCTGCACGCCACCACGCTCCTGGAGGACCACCTCGACCGCCAGTTGCAGCGCGACGCCGGAATGCCGCACGTCTACTACGGGCTCCTCGTCCAGCTCTCCCAGGCCCCGCGCCGCCGGCTCCGGATGACCGAGCTGGCCCGCAGCGCCAAGATCACCCGGTCCCGCCTCTCCCACGCGATCGCCCGCCTGGAGAAGAACGGCTGGGTACGGCGCGAGAACTGCCCCTCCGACAAGCGCGGCCAGTTCGCCCAGCTGACGGACGAGGGCATGGAGGTCCTCCGGCGGAACGCCCCCGGCCATGTGACGGCCGTCCGCCAGGCCATGTTCGACCGGCTCTCCCCCGAACAGGTGACGCAGCTCGGCGCGATCATGCGCGTGATGGCCGAGGGCCTCGAACCCGAGGACGCGGACGCGGACCTGCCCTGGCTCCGCTGAGCCACTGCACCGGGAACGGACCTGCCCCGGCTCCGCTGAGCGGAACCAGGGCAGGCGGTGTGACGTGTCGTCCGACGATCAGTGCGCGATGACCGGCACCTTCACCTCGTCCTCCGCGCCCGCGTCCGCGCCGGACCCGGCGACCGGGCCGCCGCCCGGCTTCCCGGTGTTGATGAACACGAAGGCGATCGTGGCCGAGACGACCAGGATGCCGACCGCCCACCAGATGGCCGCCGTGTACCCCTCGACCATGCTCTGGAACCGGAGCAGCTTCTGCGCGGCCGGGGTGGTCGCGCCGGCGACGTGGTCGGCCACGTAGGCGGCGGTCGCCGAGGCGGCGATCGTGTTCAGCAGGGCCGTACCGATGGCGCCGCCGACCTGCTGCGAGGTGTTGACCATCGCGGAGGCCACACCGGCGTCCCGCGGGTCCACGCCGAGCGTCGCCAGCGACATGGCCGGCATGAACGCCGTACCCATGCCCAGGCCGAGGAGCAGCTGCGCGGGCAGGATGAGACCGGCGTACGAGGTGCCGATCTCCAGCTGGGTCAGCAGCAGCATGCCGACGCCGGCGGTCAGGAAGCCCGGGGCCATCAGGAACCGCGGCGGGACGCGGGTCATCAGACGGGTGCCGATCTGGGTCGAGCCCGTGATCATGCCGACGATCATCGGCAGGAACGCGAAGCCCGTCTTGACCGGCGAGTACCCCTTCACGACCTGGAGGTAGTACGTCAGGAAGAGGAACAGGCCGAACATCGCGATGACGGCGAGACCCAGCGACAGGTAGACGCCGCCGCGGTTGCGGTCGGCCACGACGCGCAGCGGCAGCAGCGGATGCTTGACCCGCGACTCGGTGAGCGCGAAGGCGAGGAGCAGCACGCCGGAGGCGATGAAGAGGCCGATCGTGCCGGCGTCGCTCCAGCCGGCGGACTCGGCGCGCGTGAAGCCGTAGACGAGCGAGACCAGGCCGAGGGTGGAGAGGATCACGCCGGGGATGTCGAGCGGCGAGCGGTTGCGGCCGCCGGCGGGCTCACGGACGACGAGGTACGCGCCGGTGGCGGCGACGATCGCGAACGGGATGTTGACGAAGAAGGTCCAGCGCCAGTTCAGGTACTCGGTGAGGAAGCCGCCGAGGATCAGGCCCACGGCGCCGCCGCCGCCGGCGATCGCGCCGTAGATGCCGAAGGCCTTCGCGCGCTCCTTGGCGTCGGTGAAGGTCACGGCGAGCAGGGAGAGCGCGGCGGGCGCGAGGAGCGCACCGAAGGCGCCCTGGAGCGCGCGGGCACCGAGCATCATCGCCTCGCCGGTCGCGGCGCCGCCGAGGGCGGAGGCGGCGGCGAAGCCGATCAGGCCGGTGACGAAGGTCCGCTTGCGGCCCCACAGGTCGGCTATGCGGCCGCCGAAGAGGAGCAGACCGCCGAAGGCGAGGGCGTAGGCGGTGATGACCCACTGCCGGTTGCCGTCCGAGATCCCGAGGTCGTGCTGGGCGGAGGGCAGGGCGATGTTCACGATCGTCGCGTCGAGCACGACCATCAGCTGGGCGAGGGCGATGAAGATGAGGGCTTTCCAGCGGCCGGGGTCGGCCTGGACCGCGGTCGTGTCGGGGATTTTCGGCATGGGGGTAGCCACCTCTTGGCGCGTACTGGTGAAAAAGGGACGTAAGTCTTAAGGAAGTGCGGGTCGGATCACGAGGAGCAGGCGTCCCGCCTCAGGTCCTCGAGAGTCGCGGCCTTCCCGGGCAGCTCGGAGCGGGCGGGCGTCTCCAGGCCGTCGAGGAAGAGCTGCAGATGGCGGTGGACGAACCGGTCGAAGGCCCCGCAGCCGGCTCCGGGCAGCGGGCGGGTCAGCTGGGAGAGCGCCACCATCAGGTCGCCGACGCCGACGTCGACGCGGAGCCGGCCGGCCGCCTGCGCCCGCTCGACGAGGCCCTGGACGACCCCCTCCAGACGGTCGCGCTCGGCGAGCAGGTCGGGGTGGTCCCGGTCGAAGGCGCCGTCGAGCATCGGACACAGGGCGCCGACGCGCTCGTCGGCGGCACCGTGGGCGAAGCGGCGGAGGGCGGCGAACGTGTCGTCCTCCTCCTCGGCGGCCCGCTCGGCGACCTCGGTGACCCGGGCCATGAGCGAGAGGACGACCTCGTGGACGAGGTCGGCGCGCTCGGGGAAGTTCCGGTAGAGCGTGGCGTTCCCGACGCCGGCGCGGCGCGCGATCTCGTCGTACGGCACCTGGGAGCCGAACTCGACGAACATCTCGCGGGCCGCCGTCACGATCCGCTCGCGGTTGCGCAGGGCGTCGGCCCGCGGGCGGGGTACGCGGCGGGCGGGCGCGGTGGCGGGGGTGCTGGTCACGCCACGACCTCCTCACAGTCAACGGATCCACGAGCGACGGACCCACGAAGAACGGATCCACGAACGAATCCGGGGAATGATTCCCCACTTGCAGCGACAGAGGTGTAAACGGGGACCGAGTCCCCGCTTATTTCCCGCCCATCATGTGACCTGGGTCACAATTGCTCGCCTTCCCGGAATACCCACGATCGGGCCACCCGGCGCGCGCACCCGGAGCCCGCGCCACAGGCTGATCGCACAGCGCTGACCCGCGGAAGGGGTCGCGGCGCCGACCTGCCCCCATCGGAGAGGCGACGTATGCAGCACCCCCGCCGACGGATACGCAGACCCATCGCCCTGGCGGCGACCACGGCACTCTCCCTCGCCCTGCTCGCCTCGGCGAGCAGCACCCTTCCCGGGCCCGCCCCGGCCTCGGCGGGCCCCGTGGCCGCCGCGCCGAGCGGCGCCCAGCTGGGACCGTGCCGCATCGCCACCACGATGGGCGTGCAGATGTCGGAGGGGTTGCCCACGGCCCCCGGATACGTACGCTCCACGGGCCGCGTCAGGGCCCTCAACCTGATGATCGACTTCCCCGACGCCCCCGGGGACGGCCCGGCGATGGGCCGCTTCCGCGAGTTCTTCCCGCAGACCGCCGACTGGTTCCGCGTCAGCTCGTACGGGCGCCTGCACTACCAGGCCGAGACGCCGATACCCGACTGGCTGCGGATGCCCCGGCCCTTCTCCTCGTACGGCATCGAGCGCGGCTCACCGTACGAACCGGGCTACCGCTCCCTCGTCGAGGACATCGTGAAGGCCGCCGACGCGCGGGTGGACTTCAGCGCGTACGACCTGGTCAACATCCTCGTCACGCCGAACGCCGGGCCCTCCGCCCTCGACACCGTGCTGTCCGTGACCTTCTCCGGCAACGACGACGCCCCCTACGCCGACGGCGTGCCGCTCGCCAACACGTCCTTCGTCTACAGCCGCCAGGACGACGGCTCCGGCAGTTTCCCCGAGACCGGCTACCGCGTCCTGCCGCACGAGAACGGCCACGTCTTCGGCCTGCCCGACCTCTACACCTCGGACGGCGGAGGCACCGTCGGGCACTGGGACATCATGTCCGAGGACTGGGGCGCCGACAACGACCTCCTCGGCTGGCACAAGTGGAAGCTGGGCTGGCTCGACAACGACCAGGTCAGCTGCGCCTCCACGCCCGGAACCGGCGACTACAGCCTCACCCCGCTCGCGATCTCCGGCGGCCCCAAGCTCGTCTTCGTCCCGCTCTCCGGCACCTCCGGATACGCCGTCGAGGTCCGCAGCAAGGACGGCAACGACGAGGCCGTCTGCAAGCAGGGCGTCCTCGTCTACCGGGTGGAGTCCGACGTGGACACCGGCCACGGCCCGGTGACCGTGGCCGACAGCGACCGGTCCAGCGGCGGCTGCACGCGCCGGGCCAACGTCCACGCGGAACTGTCGGACGCGCCGTACGCCCCGGGCGAGACGTTCACGGACCGCGCGAACGGGATCCGGATCGAGGTCCTGGAGGAGGACGGGACGGGAACGTACCGGGTGAGGATCACCCGCCGCTGACCTGCTCCCGGAGCTCCCGCTTGAGAACCTTCCCGGTCGGATTCCGAGGCAGCTCCGCGTCCCGTACGAGGATCCGGGCAGGCACCTTGAACCCGGCGAGCCGCGCCCCGACGTGTGCGCGCAAGGCCTCGGGTTCCACATCCGCGCCGGCCCGCAGCCGCACGACACCCACGACCTCTTCCCCGAGCAGCGGATGAGGCACCCCGAACACAGCGGCATCGACGACATCCGGATGCTCGTGCAGCACGCCCTCGACCTCGACGCAGTACACGTTCTCGCCGCCGCGGATCACCATGTCGGTGAGCCGGTCGACGACACTGACCCGCCCGTCCGCGTCGACGCGGGCGAGGTCACCGGTCCTGAACCAGCCGTCCTCGGTGAAGGCGGCGCGGGTGGCGTCCGGATCCCCCCAGTACCCGCGTACAAGGCACTGCCCGCGCAGCAACAACTCGCCCACCCCCTCCGCATCGGGCCGCTCGATCCGCACCTCGGTGACGGGCGAGGGCCGCCCGACACTCCCGGGATGGGCGCGGTACTCGGCACCGACGTTCGACAGAACCCCTCCGCAGGTCTCGGTGAGCCCGTACCCGTTCCGGGGCTCGATCCGCTCCCCGTACCCCTCGGTGATCCCCCCGACGATCCCGGGCGGGGCGGCGGCGCCTCCGGTGCTGAGGAGGGCGAGGCCGGCGAGCGGATCACGGCGGCTCCGGGCGAGCGCGAGCAGCTGGAGCGCGGTGGTGGGCACCCCGGCGAAGTGGGTGACCCCTTCGTCCCGAATCAGCTCAAGCGCCCTGCCCGCGTCCCACTTCCGCATCATCACGAGGGTCCCGCCGGCCGCCATGACGGCGTAGAAGGAGGTGAAGGCGGCGACGTGGAAGAAGGGAAAGGTGGTCAGCGAGACGGGCGCCGCCCCCACCCCCGGCACCTCACCGCGCGCGAGGGCGGCGGCGGCGGCGAAGTACCGCGGGTTCATGGCGGCCCCGACCTGCGCGAGATGCGTGGCGACGGCGCCCTTGGGGCGTCCGGTTGTGCCGGAGGTGTAGATGATGGTGGAGTCGGACTCGGGCAGGACATGGACGTCGGGAGGCCCGAGCAGAGGATCGTCGTCGGCGACGTACTCGACGAACCCCTCGCACTCGCCCTCCCCCCGGAAGACGATCCCGGGCACCCCGTTCCGCACGGCCCACTCCCGCACGCGCCCGACCCGCTCGCCGTCGACGAGCAGCACGCCGGGAGAGCAGTCGTCGAGGGCGTACGCGAACTCGTCCTCGGTCCACCAGGCGTTGAGCGGTACGGCGACGAGCCCGGCGAGCTGGACGGCCCAGAAGGCCACCTGCCACTCGGGCAGGTTCCGCATGGCCACGACGGCCCGGTCCCCCGGCCGCAGCCCGTACTCCCCGACGAGCCTCCGCGCGAGCCCGCAGGCGGCGTCGAAGAACTCCCGGTAGCTCATCCGCACGCCCTCGGCCACGAGGAACGTCCGGTCCCCGTACCCCCAGGTCACCTCGACGAACTCCCGCAACGTCCGCGGCCCGCCGACGTACACCCCGCCCTCGACGGCGAAGGGCGCCCCGGGCGCGCAGAGCCGCTCGACCCCACCAGCCACCACCACAAACCCCTCCTAAGCGCCCGCTCACCCAGCGCGGCGACGCTATGCGGCTCCCCGCCCCGGGTCAACCCGGCACAGAGGAACACGACCGCGCGCGACGTTCGGCGACAACAGGGGCGACCCGCACAACCCCCATCCGCTAGGCTGTCTGCGGTCAGTCGCCTTCGTAGCTCAGGGGATAGAGCACCGCTCTCCTAAAGCGGGTGTCGCAGGTTCGAATCCTGCCGGGGGCACAAGCCGAAAGGGCACCTACCAATTTTGGTAGGTGCCCTTTGGTGTTGCCCCTACCGGACGACGACGTTGTGCGCCGGGATGATCGTGGGCTGTGCGTCGGCGTGGCCGAGGTCGGCCAGGATCGGGCCGAAGGTCTTCGCGTGGGCGGCGAGGGCCTCCTCGCTCTCCCAGACCTCGGTCACGCGGAATCCTCCGTCGATCGGACCCGCGGCGTGGGAGAGGAGGCCCGGATCCCCCACGTCGGCGAAGCGCGCGAAGCCCTTCCCGCCGGTCACGCGCGCGATGACTTCGTCGTAGAGCTCCTGCCCGGCGCCAGGGAGGTCGAAGGTGACGATGACGGCCATGCGAATGCCCCTCTCTCCAGCCGCCGCGCGACTGCGGCGGCGCCCGCGATCCTAGCGTTCGGTAATCGGGTGGATTCGCGGAGCGACGACACTATCCGTGACGTCGGCCGCCGCCGGTTCTATCCTGGGCTCCTTACCGGGGGAAAGCGGGGGGAACCATGGAGTGGTTCTGGTGGGTGCTCATTCTGTTCTGGAGTGGCGGGTTCGCTTGGGCCGCTGACAACGTGCGGACCGCGTTGCGGCATCGGCACGAGCGGAAGATGGAGGTTCTGGAGGCGGCCAAGCAGGAACGGTTGGCGCTCGAGGCCTCGCAGCGGACGCCGGAGCCCGTGTGCGGGTGCACGCATCATCTGGCGAAGCACGACAAGCAGGGGCGGTGCCATGAGCGGGTGGAGGTGCCGACCGCCTGGGACGAGAACAAGAAGCCGGTGCGGTACGAGGCCGGTACGTGCAACTGTCAGCAGTACGTCGGGCCGCAGCCGCTGTCGCAGGTGTTCGCCGACGAGCTGACGGATCTGGCCTGAGGGCCGCGGCTCAGCGGAGTTCCTCCGGGCAGGCCGTGCCGCGGGAGAGTTTGTACGGGGCCGCCAGGCGGTAGGTCCCGGGTTTCGGGGCGATCAGCTCCGTCCATTCGTCGCCCTCCGGGTCCGCCTCCGTCTTGAAGAGGCAGCCCTTCTCGTTGGCGAAGACCTTCGGGAGCTCCGAGTCCGAGTTCTCCCGCGCCAGCTTCGAGGCCTCCGTCTCCTTCGGCGGTTCGATCTTGGCGCCGTTCTCGTCCACGAGGGCGAGCCACGGCGAGTACGGGACGCGGATGAGGACCCGGCCGGGCCGGTCGACCCGGATCACGACCTCGTTCTCCTCCGCGCTCTGCACCTGGGCCGGCGGGTCCGCCAGCGGGGTCGGGTTCTCGACCTCGTACAGCCGCCAGTTCTCGTCCGACCAGACCTGGTTCAGGTACGGCAGGCCCTCGCGGACCAGTTCCGCCTCCCGCTCGGCGCCCGAGTCAGGGGCGCCGGTGGGCAGGACGACGTAGTGGACGGCCCAGCGGTCGAGCCAGTCCTGGTAGTTCGCGGCGTTCAGCGTGTCGTCGTAGAAGAGCGGGTTGCGCTCCATGTCCGCCTGCCGGTTCCAGCCGCGCGCCAGGTTGATGTACGGGCTGAGCGCGGAGGACTCGCGGTGGCTGGACGCCGGCACGACCTCGACCCGCGCCTTGCCCGCGTCCCGGACCTGGAGCTGGTTGACGAGCGGCGCGAGCTCGCGCGCCCAGGAGGCGTCCGGGGCGGTGCGGATGACGTCGTCGACGCCCTTGAAGCCGATCCAGAAGTTCAGTCCCGCGACGGCGAGCAGCAGCGCGTACCAGCGGCGTGAGCGCGGCGCCGTGTACGGCAGGGCCGCGAGCAGCACGACGCCCGCGAAGAGCATCGGCAGCCGGGAGATGTTCGAGCCGATCTGGGAGTCGATCAGCCAGGTCAGCACCGTGCCGATCGAGTAGACCGCTGCCGCCGTGCGGACCGTCCGCCAGGTCTTGGGGACCAGGACGAAGGTCAGGACGCCGAAGAGGAGCGGCAGGACCGTCGATCCGAAGGCCATCGGCTGCGTGCCCGAGAACGGGAAGAGCCAGGAGGACAGGGCCACGACGGCGACCGGGGCGAGGCCCAGGGCGTACGCGCCCGGGCGGCGCTTGTTCAGGAACAGGGCCGCCGCCGCGACCCCCAGGAACAGGCCCGCGACCGGGCTGCACGCCGTCGCCAGACCCGCCAGCGGGGCCGCGACCGCCGCCTTCGCCCAGCGTTTGCGCCGCCAGCGGTACGGCCAGCAGAAGACCGCGGCGACCGCGCCCAGCGCGAACATCATGCCGAGGCCGAACGTCACCCGGCCCGAGAGCGCGTTGCACAGGAACGCGAAGACGCCCGCGATCGAACAGACCATCGGGTTACGGACCGCCCGCACCCGCACCAGGATCAGCGCCGTCAGGCCCGCCGACAGCGTCCCCGCGACCATCATCGTGCTGCGGACGCCGAGCACCGACATCAGATAGGGCGAGACCACGCTGTACGAGACGGGGTGCATCCCGCCGTACCAGGCCAGGTTGTACGCGGAGTCCGGGTGCCGTCCCACGAACTCGGCCCACGCGTCCTGCGCGGCCAGGTCCCCGCCGCTGTTCGCGAAGAGGAAGAACCACAGGACGTGCGTGAGGGCGGCGAGCCCGGTGGCTGCCAGGACCGTGTAGCGGCGCTTGCGGCGCCGGACGGGGGTCGGGGCAGACGGCGCCGGGGCCGGCGCGGGGACCGGCCGTTGCGTCGGGAGCACTATTCGCGAGGGCGAAGAGGATCCGGTATCCGTGGGCGGCGCGATGCCGTCGGCGTCCCTGTCGTCACGAGCGTCACGAGCTTCATGGGCTTCACCGTAGACGTCGGGGTCGGAGTCCGCGCGGTCGGCGCGTGTCGGCTCGGCGGTGGTCACTGCGGCCCTTTCCCGTGTTGCCCGTCTCGCTTCTCGCGTAGGTCACGCGTGTCCCGCGTACGTCACCCGTGCTTCTCGTCCCCCCGGAAACGCTAACAGCCGGGCGCCCCGGAGAACCCGGGGCGCCCGGCCGAGCGGGTGGCCTCTCAGCCCAGGTGGGTCAGCTTCTTGTCGAAGCCGGGCTCCACCAGGTCCTTCTGGAGGGCGACCGGGGAGCTGACCTTGCCGGCGCCCGTACCGATCGACACCTGGCCGACGACGTCGCCCGCCTTCCCGGAGTGCGGGAGGGCCTTTCCGCCGTCCGTGAGCTCCAGCTTCACCTGGAGGCCCGGCCAGCCGACCGCCTTGAGCTCCTTGGTGGCCACGACCGGCGTCCGGCCGCCGAGACCGTCGTCGACGTAGCCCAGGACCTGGCCCTCCTTGACCACGGCGGCCGAGGTGACGTCCTTCTGCGCCTGCTGGATCAGCTTGAGGCTGTTGTCGATGGCGAGCTGGAGCTTGTCGATGAGGAGCTTGGCGTCCTTCGCTCCCATCACGATGCCGAGGATCCGGCGGTTCTTGCCGTCGACGACGGTGTTCGCCGCCCAGAGCAGGTTGCCGCCGGCCGGGGTGGAGGAGCCGGTCTTGATGCCGCTGACACCGTCGTGGAGCAGGATGTTGTTGTTGTTCTCGATCCGGCCGGGGAGGCCGTCGACCGTCACGTTCGGCATGTCCACGATCTCGCGGAACACGTCGTACTGCATGACCGCCTTCGCCAGCTTCAGCTGGTCCTGCGGGGTCGACATCGTGCTGTCGAGCAGACCGGACGGGTCCGTGTACGTCGACTGGGTCATCCCCAGGTCCTTCGCCGCGGCGTTCATCTTCTC
Source organism: Streptomyces sp. NPDC002463 (assembly GCF_042889835.1). Taxonomy (NCBI): domain Bacteria; kingdom Bacillati; phylum Actinomycetota; class Actinomycetes; order Kitasatosporales; family Streptomycetaceae; genus Streptomyces; species Streptomyces sp. NPDC002463. Next base: position 11,799 of record NZ_JBIARL010000015.1, on the reverse strand, counting down.
GACGAACGCGGCCTCCGAACCGGCGTCCCAGCGCGCGAGCAGCCGGGCCACGTTGTTCGCGGAGGGGATCATCAGGAGCTCGAGGAGCTCCTTCTCCGTGTACTTCTGGCCCTCCTGGACCAGCGCGGTCGACTCGCTCGTCTCCTTGCCCTGATCGGCGGCCTTCTTGTCGATCGTGATCTCGGGACCCTGCTGCTTGCCCTTGATCGGGTGGTCGCGGAGGATCACGTACGCCGTCATCGTCTTCGTCACGGACGCGATCGGAGCCGGCTTCTGCGCTCCGTACATGCCCATGGAACCGACGCCCTCGACCTCGACGGCGCCTTGGCCCTCGCCGGGCCACGGCATCTTCAGCTCGCCGCCCTCGAAGGTGAACGTCGGATCGGCCGACAGGGTCAGCGCGGGCGCGGGCAGCGGGCGGACCATCTGCACGATCGCAAAGACGATCAGGAGCAGCAGGACCAGCGGGGTCCAGATCCGGAGGCGTCTCAGGGTCGTCCGCAGCGCGCTCGGCGGCGGGGGCGGCGTGTTCGTCAGCTCCGCGAGCAGGTCGAGCGGGGGCAGCGGGGGCAGCGGCTGCTGCCGGGTCCGCTCCGGCTCGGAGAGCCCAGATCGCGACCGTGCGGGGGCGGGCGCGGGCGCCTTGACCTCGGGGGCCTTGGGCGCGGCCGGCTCGGGGGCCTTGGTGGCCTCCTGCGCCGCCTTCTCGGCCTTCTGGTCGGCCGGGATGTCGGGGCGCAGCGCGCGGAAGACGCTGGTGCGCTCGCTGTCGGAGTCCCCGGTCAGGGAGGGCGGCAGCTTCAGGGCGGTCGTCGGCTGGTCCACGACCGGGGGACGGACCATCTTGAACATGGTCGTCGGCTGGTCGACCGGCTCGTCGTCCTTGTCCGCGTCCTTGTCCGCGTCCTTGTCCGCGTCCTTGTCCGCGTCCTCGCCCTTGTCCTCGCCCTTGTCCTCGGAGGCGGCGGGTGAGGGTGCGTCAGAGGGCTTCTCCTCCGCCGACTGCTTGCGCGCGGCGAACCAGGACTCGGAGGACGCCTTGCCCTCTCCGTCCTTTACGTTCTCTACGTTCTTTACGGGAGCCTTGTCCTCTACGTCCTCGACCGGCTCCTCGTCCGCCTCGTCGCCGGGCGCGTCGTCCGTCTCCTCGGGGCCGTCCTCGGGCTCGTCGTCCGACTCCTCGTCGACCGGCTCGTCCTCGGCCTCGGAGTCGTCGGCCTCGATCTCGCCCTCCGGCTCCTCGACCGACGCCTCGGTCTCCGCGTCCGAAGCCGTGGACTCCGAAGCCTTGGGCTCCGACTCCTCCGACTCCTCCGGCTCCCCCTCCGTCGCGACCCACGCCGCCACGGCCGCCTTCAGGCGGTCGCCCTCGGCCTCCGGCTCCGGCTCCGGCTCGGGGGCCGCCGTCGGCTCGTCGTCCTCCGGCGTGCGCGGCGCCAGGGTCTTGAACACGGCCGTCGGCTGGTCGACCCGAACCGCCGAGGACGGCGAGGACTCTGACTCACGGAGCACGGAAAGCCTGGGATCCCGGCCGCCGCCGCCCGAGGCCGCCGTCTCCTGCGACGACCCCTGCTGCTCCGCCTTGTCGGGGGACTCGCCCGCCACCGTGCCTCCTCCATGCGTCATACGTACGTCCGAACCGTCTACCAGTGTCCTGTGTGAACCCCTTGGCTCCCGTGCTAGACGAGAACGACATACCTACTGGTTCCCGGATGAACCACCCAGGCACTCTCGACAGATGAATGTGAGAGGGGTCACCCTGTCATTCATCCACGCGGGGAGGCATGGATGGGCAGGAGCCGCAGAACTATTCCGGAAGAGCTTCTGCTGCTCGCTCTGGACCCGACCACGGGTACCACAGCGCAGCCGCAGTCGCTCGACCTCGGTCTGGCCGGAGCACAGCTAGTGGAGCTGGCTCTGGCAGGCCGGATAGCCCCTGACGGGGATCGTATCGCCGTGGTGATGCCACGGCCGACCGGAGATCCGACACTGGACTCCGCACTGGAGCTGCTGCGCAGGCGTGGCAGCCCGGTTCGGGCCGTCCACTGGATCGGCGGGCCCCGGCTGGGGCTCCGTCAGACGTATCTCTCGCATCTGGAGCGATGCGGCATGGTGCATGCCGTGGAGGGCCAGATGTGCGGGGTGTTGCCGACGACTCGCTACCAGGCGACGGACACGGCGATCAGTCGGGAGATCCGTGCCCGGCTGGACAGTGCGATCCGCACCGGCGTACCGCCGGACCCGCGGACCGCGGCGCTCGCCGCGCTGGCCCACGCGGTCGGTCTCGGCAAGCACCTCTACCCCGGCAACGAAGGACGGTCGTCGCGGTCCCGGCTGCGCGATCTGATCCGGCACGACCCCATGGGCGGACTCGTGGCGCACGCCGTGATGGACGTCCAGAACGGTGCGGCCGCACAGCCGCGCCGGAGCGCCGCGGGCGTCCCGGCGCAGCCTCGCGGCAGCATGGCCCGCGCGGCCGCGCACTGACCGACGCGCGGCCCTCACAGAGCAACCGGTACCACGTACCACCTGGAACCATCCCGGGAGCCGCACGGATGTGCGGGGCGGTCTGGACGGCCGCTCCGCACATGTGCGTTGTCCGGGTTTTCCAGCGCGCACCCGGCCTTTGGTGGCAATCTGCCAAGCGGTAGATACTCACAGCTACGCAGCAGACAGCCGGAGGTGCAGTTTCCGTGGCGTCCAACGTCAACCCCACCGTCAGGCGACGCCGATTGGGCCAGGAGCTGCGCAAGCTCCGCGAGGCGAAGAACATGACGGCCGAGCAGGTCGCCGAGCGCCTTCTCGTCTCCCAGTCCAAGATCAGCCGGCTGGAGAACGGCCGTCGCTCCATCAGCCAGCGTGACGTCCGGGACCTGTGCGGCGTGTACGAGGTCGAGGACGAGCGCATGGTCGACTCCCTCATGCAGATGGCCAAGGACTCGCGCCAGCAGGGCTGGTGGCACGCCTTCGGCGACATCCCGTACAGCGTCTACATCGGCCTGGAGACCGACGCGGAGAGCCTGCGGATGTACGAGTCGCAGATCATCCCCGGACTGCTCCAGACCCCCGCGTACGCGGAGGCCGTGATCTCCGGCGCGATGCCCGAGTCCGCGCCGGCGGACATCGAGAAGCGGGTCACCGTGCGGACCCGCCGCCAGGAGCGGATCCGGGACGAGGAGCGTCCGCTGCGGCTGTGGGCGGTCATCGACGAGGGCGCGCTGCACCGGATCGTGGGCAGCCGGCAGCTGATGGTCGACCAGCTGGAGCACCTCATCGAGCAGTCGCACCTGCCGCACGTGACCGTGCAGGTGATCCCGTTCGAGATGGGCGCGCACCCGGGGATCAGCGGGCAGTACTCGATCCTCGAGTTCCCGGACACCTCGGACTCCAGCGTCGTGTACATCGAGGGCGTGACGAGCGATCTGTACCTGGAGAAGGCGCAGGACGTCGGCAAGTACTCCGTCATGTACGAGCACCTCAGGGCGCAGGCGCTGAACGTGGACCAGACGCGGGAGTTCATCTCGAAGATGGCGAAGAAGCACGCCCAGGGCTGATCGCCGCGGGGTGGGGAAGGCACCGTACACCCCGTGATCGCTTCCACGGAAGCCCAGTTGGAATATGCCACTCGGACGTGTGAACGCCGGTCCCGCCGCCCGGGATTGGTGAGTAGCGTCGATCACGCCATCAAGAACGTTGGCGCGACACACTACTCGACAGAAACCGGAGTGAGCGGCATGGCGATTATTCAGGGCGGAACGGACACCTGGACGAAGTCCTCGTACTCGGGCGGGAACGGGGCCTGCGTCGAGGTGAAGTCCCCCGTCGTGTCCGCGATCGCGGTGCGGGACTCCAAGGCTCCCGAGGGCCCGTCCCTCTCTTTCGGTCCGGGATCGTGGAACGCCTTCGTCGGCGAGGTGAGCAACGGGGCCCTCTGAGCCCCGTTGCGCGCACGCCGTCACCAGCAGTACGTATGAGCCCTCTCGACCGGTCCGCCGTCCTGGCCGAGGGGGCTCGGCCTTTGCCCGGGCCGGGCTACCGCAGCTCGTCCACGTAGCGGTCCGTGCCCGGGACCGTCGGGATGAACGGCGCCACCAGTTCCACCCTCCCCGCGCCCCCGCCCAGGGACTCCAGGTCCGCGAAGTGCTCCGCCCAGCACGCGCGGGGGTCCTCCTCCAGGAACCAGAGCAGGGTCAGCCGGGTGTCGACGCCCTCGACCTGCTTCACGTACGTCATGCGGTCGCCGGGCAGCGGGGTCGGGCGGAAGACCGTCACCATCGCCGCCGGTGAGCCGGCGAGGCGGCGGGGCAGTTCCCGGTCGCGCAGCCGGTCGAGCAGGTCCGCCCGGCACTCCGGGCCGTCCGTGTCGATCACCTGGAGGATCAGGCCCGCGTAGGGGTGGTCGAGGGCGTGGAAGTCGCGCGGGCCGGCCGCTCCGTCGCGGTAGACGGTGGCCTCGTGGTCCTGGAACGCGGTGAAGACGTGGGTACGGGCGTGGTGGACGCGGGCGTCGCGGTTGAGCCGTTTGTTGATGCCGACCGTCCACTTCATGTGCTCGTCGTAGCGGCCCTCGGTGATCCAGTACGTGGAGAGGTAGCAGCCGGCGGTGACCGGCTGGGCGACGGCCGACTTCTCCGGGCCGCGCAGGAGCTGGAGCTCGCGGGTGGCGACCCAGCGGCGGCCGGCGTACATCCAGGGCATGGCCATGGCGCCCGCATAGTAATGATCATCTTCATACCATCTGTGGTATGCCAACTCGTGCCCGGCATGCGGTTCGACCATGGTGATCAAGGCATGTCCGACGTTCACGCCGTACGGGCCGACCGAGGCCAACTCGGCGTACATCTCCAGGTGTCGCTCCTCGCGACCACTCGCTTCCATGCACCCTCCCGCGCCAGAGCCAACTCAACCCGAACACATTTGACGGTACGTCAGATTTTGATACAGGGGAACGCGCGCGCGAGCGATCGACCTTGCGGGTGAAACCACTCATTGCGCCCTCGGCATCACCGTTGGTAGCTAGATTCAGGGTGCATTCCCTCAGCGCCTGGAGGAGCCGTGAACGCTTTCGACGCCACCGATCCAACTGAGCTCGACGCGTCTTGGGATGGCGTCGTGATCCCTGAGCGCGTTCGGAACCGCACGTCGGTCGCACTCGCCGTCGGAGACTCGTTGCGCAGGTACGTTCCACAACGCCCCGGCTGCTACCTGCGAACCTCCTGCGACCGACGCGGCGACGAGAAGGGGCTCGACCTCCAGCTACAGGACGTCGACCGGAAGCGCATCGACCTCGCCTGGGGCCCCTTCGCTCAGGTCTACCGCGAGAACGACACCGGGGCGTTCAAGAAGAAGCGGCTCACGAAGAACGACGGCACAGTGGACTGGGTGGTGATCCGGCCCGCCTTCCGGCGCATGCTCAGCGACCTGCTGTCGGGCGAAATCGACGGCGTCATCTTCTACGACACGGACAGGCTGGCGCGCCAGCCGAGGGATCTTGAGGACCTCATCGACATCGTCGAGCACACGACACGGCCGGCGGTCGGCGTCACCGGGGCACTCAACCTCCTCAACGACGCCGATCGACACATGGCCAGAATGCTGTGCCTCATGGCCCTCAAGGCGTCGGAGGACACCTCCCGCCGCGTGGCCAGGAACCACCTTGCGGACGCGTCGGCCGGCGAACTGACCGGCAGAACACCCTACGCCTGGAACCCCGACGGAACCCTGTGTCCGGACCGGGCGCGCATCGCACGGCGCATCTACGACCAGTTCGCTGCGGGCAGGTCCATCACCGGTATCGCGCGGGATCTCAACGAGGACAAGATCCCTTCCCCGCGCGACACCAAGTGGACACAACCCACCGTGAAGGCAATCCTCACCAACCCTCGCTACTGCGGCTTCGTCTCCTACCGGGGAAGGCATCGGAACGAGATCCCCCGGCAGCGGGACGGTTGGGGTCGCGTCCTTCTCGGTGAAGACGGGCTACCCACCCTGGGACGGTGGGAGCCGGTCGTTTCGAAGAAGTTGTGGGCTGACACCCAACTCCAGCTGGATCAGCGAAGGCTGATCGGCGAACAGCGTGGCATCCTGCGCAATCCGGAGGGGGACAACTACCGCAAGTACGTGTTCACCGGCTACCTGAGATGCGGGATCTGCCAGGCAGCCATGAGCGCCAAACGCGTTGCTGTACGCGGGCATGTCATCTACTACTGCCCGGGCAAAGGGCGCAACGCCTGCGGCAAGGTGAGTCGGCGCGCACAACCAGTGGATCTACATCTGGAGGCTCTGATCGCCGAGTGGGCCAAAGCCCACTCGGCGAAGCCGCCCACGCGAGAGGAGGCAGCAGAGCAGGACGGCCTCGCGGAAGTTCTCCGGACTCGGATCTCGGACATCGCCGCCCGTAAGCGGGATCTCACATCGTCGTGGGCCGAGGGTTCGGAGCGAGTAAGGGGAATGCGCGCGGACGACTACTACCAAGCCCTCGCCTCGATGAACACCGAACTCGACCGACTGGAGGTCGAGCTTGCGATCCACGACTCCCATGCCCGGCGCCGCAGACCCCGAGACTACGAAAGCGAATGGCGAACGGGAGGGCTGGAGCAGCGCCGCGCTTTGGTGGGGGAGATCTTCAGCGCCATCCATGTGATGCCGTCGGGCAAGGGTCGCGCCCCGTTCAACCCCGACCACATCAAGCCGCAGTATCTACCCTGACTGGCGCACCCAGGCGCCTTCCCTACCATACACATCCCCCCTACCCTGACTGACCGTCAGATGCTTGGCCAGGGTCGAGGAGGGTCCGGATGCTGCTCCAGGGGAAGACGGTCGTCGTGTCGGGGGTCGGTGCCGGGCTCGGCCACCGGATCGCGGAGACGGTGGTACGGGACGGGGGCCACGCGGTGCTCGGCGCCCGCACCGAGGCCAACCTCGCCAAGTCCGCCGCCGAGATCGACCCGACCGGCACGAAGACCGCCTACCGGGTCACCGACATCACCGACGAGGCGCAGTGCGAGGCCCTCGCGGCGCTCGCCGTCGAGCGATTCGGCGGGATCGACGCGGTCGTCCACGTCGCCGCCTGGGACTCCTACTTCGGGGGCCTGGAGGACGCCGACTTCGGGACCTGGCAGGGGGTCCTGGACGTCAACCTGCTCGGCACGCTGCGGATGACCCGGGCCTGCCTGCCGGCGCTGAAGGAGCACGGAGGCTCCGTGGTCCTGATCGGGACGCAGTCGGCGGTGGCGGCGCCCTCGCAGGTGCGGCAGGCGGCGTACGCGGCCTCGAAGGGGGCGCTGACCTCGGCGATGTACTCGCTCGCGCACGAGCTCGGGCCGCACCGGATCCGGGTCAACACCGTGCTGCCGGGCTGGATGTGGGGGCCGCCGGTCCAGGCGTACGTCCGGTTCGCCGCGCACACCGAGGGGGTGCCGGAGGCCGAGGTCCTCGCCCGGCTCACCGAGCGGATGGCCCTGCCGGAACTGGCGACGGACGGGGACGTGGCGGAGGCGGCCGCCTTCCTGGCCTCGGACCGGGCCCGGGCGATCACGGGGCAGTCGCTGCTGGTCAATGCGGGGGAGCTGATGCGCTGAGCCCGTGCGGAGGGGGAGCGCTGATGCGCTGGGTCCTCTCCCCCGCGGCCCGTCAGCCCTCGGGCAGCGGGCCCGGGAGCCGTCTCAGCCCGTCGGGCAGCAGGCCCGGGAGCCGGCTCAGCCCCTCGGTCCGCGGCCCGTCAGCCCCTCGGGTAGCGCGTCAGCCAGCCCGGGGAGGACTCCGCCGCGCCGTGCAGGGCCGCGCCCTGCGTCATCTCCATCGAGAAGTCGTCCGCGAGTTCCAGGACCGTCGCGCGGCCCTCCAGTTCGGCCAGCCAGGCCGGCGGGAGGGCCGTCTCGCCGTGCAGGGCGCCGAGCAGCGCGCCCGTGAGCGCGCCCGTCACGGCCGAGGGACCGTCGTGGTTCACCGCGAGCCGCAGCCCGTGCCGCACGTCCTCGCCGACGAGCGCGCAGTAGACGGCCGCCGCCAGCTGCCCCTCGGCCCGGTCCTCGCCGGCCCCCAGGGCCGTCACCCGGTCCGCGTCCGGCGCCCCCTCCCGTACGGCTCCGAGGGCCCGGGCGAGCGCCTCCGTCACCGGCTCGTGCCCGGGGCGCACCGCGAGCTGCTCCAGGGCGCGGGCCACCGCCGCCTCCACGGAGCCGCCGCGCGCCAGGCCGTGGACGGTCACCGCGAACGCGCCCGCCGCGAGGCCGGCCGCCGGGGCGCCGTGCGTCTGCGCGGCGCACTCCACGGCGAGCTGGCAGACGAGCTGCGGCTCCCAGCCGACGAGCAGCCCGTAGGGGGCCGAGCGGGCCAGGGCGCCGGAGTCCTCGGCGTCCGGGTTCTTGGGTTTTTCGAGGGTGCCGAGGGTGTCGTCGCCGAGGCCGGTGAGGCAGGCGCGGGGCGGGTTGCGGCGGGCGTAGAGCCACTCCTCGCGGGCCAGCCAGCCGTTGTCCTTGCGGCGCTCGTCGGGGCCCCAGTCGCGCTGGGTGGCCGCCCAGCGGAGATGGGCCCGGTGGACGTCGGTGGGCGGGTGCCAGTGGCCGGTGTCCCGGCGGACCTGGGCGCGGATGAGGCCGTCGACGGTGAACAGGGCCATCTGGGTCGCGGCGGTGACGGCGCCGCGGCGGCCGAACGCGGGCACGGGGTCGGTGAGTCCGTCAGGTCCGTACGCCTCGCGCAGCTCTTCCAGACGTCCGTCGGCGCCGGCGCCCAGGGCGTCACCGAGGGCCCCGCCGAGCAGGCAGCCCCGTACGCGGGACCGGAAGTCCTGCTGCTCGGCGCGACCCCACACGGCTGCGGCTGTCGTGACCACGACGTGCCCTCCCCCCGTAGACCGGTCTGCGCAGCACTGTAATGGACCGGATACGCGCGTTCGGGGTGCGGAACGTTATGTGATCGGACGCCCTTCAGGCGGTTTTTGACCGCGCCGTCCGATGTGAGCCCGCGCCCCGCCGTGGCGGGCGGGGCGCGGCGCGGGCGCACCCGGAGGCCCTACTCCTGGGGCAGCACCGGGAGGAGTTCCGGGAGGTGGCCGTCCGAGGCTCGGGCCGTGCGCTGTCGTTCCTCCGGGACCTCGCCGTAGAGCGTCGTGCGCGGCTTCGCCGGGCGGCCCGCCGCCTCCGCGATGGCCTCCAGGTCGCGGATGGAGCGGTACGAGCCGTAGCTGGAGCCCGCCATGCGGGAGATGGTCTCCTCCATGAGGGTGCCGCCCAGGTCGTTGGCGCCCGAGCGGAGCATCTCCGCCGCGCCCTCCGTCCCGAGCTTCACCCAGCTGGTCTGGATGTTGGGGATGTGCGGGTGGAGGAGGAGCCGGGCCATGGCGATGACCGCGCGGTTGTCGCGGGCGGTCGGACCGGGGCGGGCGATGCCGGCGAGGTAGACGGGCGCGTTGGTGTGGATGAAGGGGAGGGTCACGAACTCTGTGAACCCACCCGTCTCCTGCTGGATGCGGGAGAGCGTGCGGAAGTGGCCGAGCCAGTGCCGGGGCTGGTCCACGTGCCCGTACATCATCGTGGAGGAGGAGCGGATGCCGAGTTCGTGCGCCGTGGTGATGACCTCGATCCACGTCGCCGTCGGCAGCTTGCCCTTCGTCAGCACCCAGCGGACCTCGTCGTCCAGGATCTCCGCCGCCGTGCCCGGGATCGAGTCGAGTCCGGCCTCCTTCGCCGCCGTCAGCCACTCGCGGATCGAGAGGCCCGTGCGGGTCGCGCCGTTGACCACCTCCATCGGCGAGAAGGCGTGGACGTGCATCCCCGGGACCCGTTCCTTCACCGCCCTCGCGATGTCGAAGTACGCCGTGCCCGGCAGGTCCGGGTGGATGCCGCCCTGCATGCAGACCTCGACTGCGCCGACGTCCCAGGCCTGCTCGGCGCGGTCCGCGACCTGGTCGAGGGAGAGGGTGTACGCGTCGGCGTCGGTGCGCCGCTGGGCGAAGGCGCAGAAACGGCAGCCGGTGTAGCAGACGTTGGTGAAGTTGATGTTCCGCGTGACGATGTACGTGACGTCGTCGCCGACGACGGACTCGCGGACGTCGTCCGCGATCCGCGTGAGGGCGTCGAGCGCCGGGCCGTCGGCGTGCAGCAGGGCGAGCGCCTGGGCGTCGGTGAGCCTCGTCGGGTCGTCGGCGGCGACGGAGAGCGCCTCGCGGACGTCGGCGTCGACGCGCTCCGGCACCATCCCGGGCGCGGCGGCCTCGCGGAGCGCCTCCCAGTCCCCGTACACGACGTCGAAGTCCTCGCGCCGGTCGGACGTGCGGCCCTCGGTGTCGATGGTCGCGTGCAGGTCCGTACGGCCGGTGGCGGTGAAGGCCTCGTCGGGCTCCTGCCAGGGCAGTCCGCGGACGGGCGCGCCGGGGTTCGCGAGGCCGGTCTCGGGGTCGGCGAGGGCGCGGACGTGCGGGAGGAGCCGGGGGTCGAGCCAGGGTTCGCCCCGGGTGACGAACTCGGGGTAGACGCAGAGCCGTTCGCGCAGCTCGAAGCCGGCGGCGCGGGACCTCTCGGCGAGCTCCTCGATCTGCGGCCAGGGGCGCTCGGGGTTGACGTGGTCGATGGTGAGGGGGGAGACGCCGCCCCAGTCGTCGATGCCGGCGGCGATCAGCCGCTCGTACTCGGAGTCGACGAGGTTCGGCGGGGCCTGGAGGCAGGCGGAGGGGCCCATGATGAGCCGGGCGACGGCGACGGTGGCGACGAGGTCGTCGAGCTCGGCGTCCGGCATCCCGCGCATCGCCGTGTCCGGCTTGGCGCGGAAGTTCTGGATGATCAGTTCTTGGACGGAGTGGTAGGCGCGGGCGATCCGGCGCAGCGCGAAGAGGGACTCGGCCCGCTCCTCCAGGGTCTCCCCGATGCCGAGCAGCAGCCCACTCGTGAACGGCACCGAGGAACGGCCGGCGTCCTCCAACACCCTGAGCCGCACGGCCGGTTCCTTGTCGGGGGACCCGTAGTGGGGACCGCCGGGCTCGGACCAGAGGCGGGTCGCGGTCGTCTCCAGCATCATGCCCATGGAGGGCGCGACGGGCTTGAGCCGCTGGAAGTCGGTCCAGGACAGGACGCCGGGGTTGAGGTGGGGAAGGAGCCCGGTCTCCTCCAGGATGCGGATCGCCATGGCCCGTACGTACGCGATGGTGTCGTCGTACCCGTGCGCGTCGAGCCACTCGCGGGCCTCGGGCCAACGGTCCTCGGGCTTGTCGCCGAGGGTGATCAGGGCCTCCTTGCAGCCCGCCTCGGCGCCGCGGCGGGCGATGTCGAGGACCTCGTCCGGCGACATGAACATCCCGTGGCCGTCGCGGCGGAGCTTGCCGGGGACGGTGACGAAGGTGCAGTAGTGGCACTTGTCCCGGCAGAGCCGGGTGAGCGGTATGAACACGCTCTTCGAGTACGTGACGACCCCGGGCCGCCCCGCGGCCTCGAGCCCTGCGTCCCGCACGCGCCCCGCGGAGGCGACGAGGTCGTCCAGATCGCTCCCCCGCGCCCGCAACAGCACGGCGGCCTCGGCGACATCGAGCGCGACCCCGTCCCTGGCCCGCTTGAGGGCGCGGCGCATGGCGTTCTCGGTGGGTCGTCCTGCCTGGTGATCCGTCATGAACCGAGCATACGAGCGGGCCGGGCTCCGCCGTCCGTCGTGGGGGGGGGGGGCCCCCCGGGGGGGGCGGGGCCCCCCCCCCGCGCCCCCCGGGCCCCCGCCGCGCCGCCCCCCCCCCCCCCCGGGCGGGCGCCCCACTACTACCCCCACCCCCCCCGGTGCACAACACGCCCCGGCGGCCCCTCGGCCCCCCGCCCG